>CANQVK010000022.1 GCA_947627275.1 uncultured Ruminococcus sp.
CGTATTGGTGTTTTCCTTGCTGCGTATCATTGTTTTCCTTTCGGCGGATTGATGTTTTCCGGAGTGCGGAATAATCAGGGATGACCCACCTACCTACACCGTTACGGTTTACAACTATCCCAGCTTTGTACTTCCGGCAACCGGCGGAGGCGGAACAGCCCCATACACAATAGGAGGAATCCTGTTTATGGCAGTTCCTTTGATGTATGTATGCGGAAAGAAACTCAGAAGTAAAAGAAGCATGAAATAGGCTTTACTTCTGCGAACTGAGTATATAAATCGAGAAGTCGGCTAATCATTAATTGGTTAGCCGACTTCTTACTTAAATGCGCATACTGTTTGTTACAATACGATTTGATAATTATATTAATCAACTTGTCACATGCAGGGAAGGATAGTTATTTTAAAAGGGAAAAAGTCATAATAACAGCTCCAAGTACAACGAGTACGACTCCTGTTGCACGGTTGAGCGTTTTCGGAGCGGCTTTGTTAGCAAAAACTGCGGCAATTCTTGCCCATATCAAAGTGAAAGCGACACACAGTATCCAAATGAGAGGATCGGGAAGATCGCCTATAGCGAAGTGTGATACAGCTCCCGTAAGCGCGGTAAACGTCATTATAAATACGCTTGTGCCGACAGCGGTTTTCAGTTCATAGCCAAGGACGGAAGTAAGTATCAGGAGCATCATCATTCCGCCGCCTGCTCCAACAAATCCGCATATAAAACCGATCATCACGCCGCTAATTATCGACTGGACAATACGTTTTTTCACTGAGACTGATTTCATCGCCTCTTTGGTGGTCATTACAGGTCTTAAAATAAATTTTATTCCGAGCAGAAAGGTCATAAATACCGAAAATCCTCCCATTGCAGACGACGGCACAAGGCTTGATATGTAGCTTCCGACTATTGTAAATGCAAGTACGCTGAACATCATTATAATACCGTTTTTGATGTCGAGGTTTTTGTTTTTGCCATATGTATATGCAGATACGGCGCTTGCCAGTACGTCCGAAGAAAGAGCGATACCGACTGCCGTATACGGCTCGATTCCTAAAAAAGTCACGAGCATCGGCGTTATAACAGCTGCTGCACTCATTCCGGCAAAGCCCGTTCCCAAGCCTGCTCCCATTCCTGCGAAAAAAGTAACGATTATTATTAATAAAATATCCAAAAAAATACCTCCTTATGGATAATGTATGCAACGCCGCACGGGGTAGAAATATATGACATGGTTTTTAACAAGAAGTGAAGTGGAATAAAATCTCCTAAGTTGTGTATAATGAATATTTTAAGTGTGATTTCAGCATTATTTGAAAATTCTCATAAAATAAATTTTAAAACACGGCTTGAATAAAAAAAATATATATGTTATAATTTAAATGGAACAATAGACCTCCTCTGAGGAGGATAACGCAGCTATATGGCAAAAGATTTGGCAGACGGTGTGCGTTAGTTTGGTCTAATGACTGCATATGATGAGGAGGACGTGTTGTGAATATAAATATGGAGTTTTGCTTTAAGGAGCTTCAATCATTTATTATACATGAGGAGACTATAAAAAATTCTTCGGAACAGACTGTTTACAATTATTACCGTGATCTGCTGTTGTTTTTTAAATATATGAAGTTCTTGAAACATAAATATCGACCCGATATAAAAATAGATTATATTGACATCACAGATATTGACGAGGTATTTCTTAAAAATATTACTTATGAGGATCTACAGCGATATTTTCTTTATCTTAAATCGGTACGTAAGAACGGCACTACGACGCGTAGACGGAGAGTAGTCTCGCTAAGAAGATTTTTTAAATATTTACAGCTTAATCTGGAGATAATAGAACGAAATCCTACGGATAAATTAGTCGCTCCGAAGCTTGAAAAAAAGCTTCCAAAGTTCATGCTTGAAACGGAGTGTATCACCCTGCTTGATTCAATAAGCGGAAAAAACAGCGAACGTGATTACTGTATTATCGTGTTGTTTTTGAACTCAGGCATACGTCTCAGCGAACTTGTCGGTCTGAACGATACGGACATTGATAAGCAGGGGAACGTTACCATACGAGGAAAGGGCAGCAAGGAACGCCGTATCGTTTTCAACAGCGCTTGCCTTGAAGCTATAGAGGAATACCGTGTGTTCAAGGAGAAATTCTTTGAGGGAAAGCCATGCGACGATCATGCAATTTTTGTCGGACGTTCCGGAAAAAGGCTTACAAACCGCTGGATAGAGGAGATAGTGAAAAAAAGAATGATTGCTGCGGGCTTCGGCGGACGAGAACTCAGTCCTCACAAGCTGCGCCATACAGCAGCAACGGTCATGTACCGCAGAGGAGTGGATATTCGTGCTTTACAGCAGATACTTGGACACGAAAGCCTCGGTACTACTCAGATATACACCCACGTTTCGGACGCTCAGATAAAGGCTGCTATGACTGAATCTCCTCTTGAACGGCATAAAACTGTTGATGAAAATTCCGAGGAATAAGCGGTTATCGAATAGAACATATCAATTTTTATAAAAAGCTGTCTGTTCGGCAGTATTCGGAAAAATGTTGATGTCTGCAAAGTCATAAGTACATGCAATATCGCTCATTGAGGCTTGAAGCCCGGGAGTTACCAAGTAAATTTTTTCTGATGCAGACATCTTCCATTTCTATTTCTTTTGATGAATTTATTTCAATTGCTTTGACTTTGTAATTTTCCATAATATCATACCTCATTAACGCCTTTGAACTATTTTAGGAGTTTATACTTACCATACTTCATAATCATTTTCAACCGTATAGATCAAACTTGTAAATCTCAGGTCTTCTATTTTAGAACCGTTCATGACTGCTTCATTAACGGCGTTGAATCTTGAACTTATGGATAATACGCGTAGGTTCTGCTCTTTTGAGGGGGATTTTTCGGATATGTAGCGGTATACAGCGTTTTCAATATGTACGTAGCTGCACAGCTGAGATTTTTTCAGGCATACGGACGTTTTTGTTTCGGCATTATATGCGGCAACGGAATCTCCGTCTTTTATGTCGAGTATTAATTGACAATAAATTTCAGGAATGAATGCGCTAAGCTCAAAGCCTAATGATTTTACGGGACAAGACGATACAATATCGCTCATAACTTCCTCATATTTCTGCTGACTATTAATAGAAAATATTTTTTCTATAGCGTTGTATGTAAGTTTTTGAACTTGATCCTTTGTATATGGACATGGTTTGTATGTTTCATCCTTTTGAATAAGAAGGACGAACTGTTTGCATGTTCCGTAATTTATCTGATGATCCGGTTTGGGTATAAGGCTCGAAAGCTTTTGTGTTAATTCAGGATAAACGATACCGTTTATTCTTGCTTCACACGTTAGTTCATTTCCTGTCCATGCGGCGAAAAGTTTAACCCAATATGCTTTTTTTCTGCCAAGATAGCTTGAAATGTCTGATTTTAACAGCTCCCATAGATCGGTGTTATCAATGAATTTTTCTCCCATGC
Source organism: uncultured Ruminococcus sp. (assembly GCA_947627275.1). Taxonomy (GTDB): domain Bacteria; phylum Bacillota; class Clostridia; order Oscillospirales; family Ruminococcaceae; genus Ruminococcus. Next base: position 3,496 of record CANQVK010000022.1, read on the forward strand.
AGAGAACTCCGAGGGTACACGGAACACGGAATACCGCTTTGCTGTTCATTATATCCGATGATATTTCATGATCTCCATCGCACTTTAACGCTCCGAGAGTAAAAGTAAGAACGCTTGTACAGAAGTTTTCCGTACCCATTTTTACAGCTTCGCTGCGGCTTCTGCCTATACCGGCGCACGATTCCACAAGTTCCTCGTCAAAGTATGGGTGAGTCATAATAAAGATAATTTGAACGGAACATCGTCCGTTGCAGTTATTTGTTTCACCGATCTCTGCTTTTACAGAAAGTTTATATTCGCTGAAATAAAGAGAATTACCGATTATTTTACTGTTCGGAAATTTTTCTGCGATCATATTTAAAGGAGAGTTTTCGTCTGCATAAATATTTTTTTCAGAGTAATCGGAAATTTCAGGCGTATTATTTGCCTTATTCTTTTTAAAAAAATTAAATAATCCCATATAAATCCTTTCTATTTATATTAAGTTTTTGGACTCCGCATTGTATAGCATTTATCATTCGGCAATAATAAAAATTTGTCAGATTTGCGTGATTTGCTATAGCGTTTAGTATATATCAAACATTAAATAATACGTTTGTAACGATACGGAGCTTGTTTAAAGTCATGAATCATTTTTTGCTTAACTAAATCACAAAAAAATTTCCATAAATATTTTTACGGCAATGAGATATAATACTATCACGGCATCAAAAATTCAATTTTAAGGAGAACAAAACAATGAGCAGCAAGAGCAACAACAGCGGTGTTATGACAGAAAAGGGCAGAGAGGCGCTTGAAAGATTCAAGATGGAGTCAGCTTCAGAGCTTGGCGTAAACCTTAAGCAGGGTTACAACGGTGACCTTACCTCTCGTGAGGCAGGTTCAATCGGCGGACGTATGGTCCAGAAGATGGTAAACGCATACAAGATGCAGTAAGTAAGCGGCTCATAAGACGCTCACTGAAAAATAAAACCGAATAACCTGATTTATAAAAGGTTGATGTATCATGCTTGTTGGTGCATCAACCTTTTTTTAAAAAGACAACGATATTCAAAAGCGAATATCGTTGTTTATCTGACAGCTTAGTTATTTCGTTTAGCTTCAATTTCAGCCAAAGCTTCTTTGCGTGAAAGGTTGATCCTGCCCTGACGGTCGATCTCCGTTACCTTAACAACGATCTCATCGCCGATCGAAACAATATCCTCAACCTTTTCAACTCTTGACTTATCGAGCTTGGAGATATGAACAAGTCCGTCCATTCCGGGGACTATTTCGACAAATGCGCCGAAATCCATAATGCGTACTACCTTGCCCCTGTAGATAGCTCCTACCTCAGGACCGTTTGCGATAGTGTCAACGATCTGGAGAGCCTTTTTGGCGTCGTTTCCGTTTATGCCGCTGATAAATACATTACCCTCGTCATTGATGTCGATCTTGACATTGCAGTCAGCCGAGATTTTCTGGATGACCTTTCCGCCCTGACCGATGACTTCACGTATTTTATCAACGGGAACTTTTGTCTGGAGCATCTTGGGCGCATACTTATTTACCTCTGAACGGGGAGCAGGAATTGCTTTAAGCATAATTTCGTCAAGGATATAGATACGAGCCTTTCTTGTTTTCTCGAATGCTTCCTTGATGATAGCAGGAGTAAGACCGTCAACCTTTATATCGACCTGAATTGCAGTGATACCCTTATGAGTACCGCCTACCTTGAAGTCCATATCGCCGAAGAAGTCCTCAAGTCCCTGAATATCTACCATTGTCATAAATTCGTCGCTGTCGGGCATAGTGATAAGTCCGCACGAGATACCTGCAACAGGAGCTTTTATCGGTACGCCAGCGTCCATGAGAGCAAGCGTAGAGCCGCAGATAGAACCCTGCGAGGTCGAACCGTTGGAGGAAAGGACCTCGGAAACAAGTCTCAGAGCATATGGGAATTCCTCGACCGACGGGATAACGGGAGCCAAAGCTCTTTCAGCGAGAGCGCCATGACCGATCTCACGTCGTCCGGGACCTCTCGAAGGTTTTGTTTCGCCTACGGAGTAGCTCGGGAAATTGTACTGGTGCATATATCTCTTAGTATCTTCTTCGTCAAGACCGTCAATACGCTGAGCGTCGCTTACAGGGCCGAGCGTGCAGACTGTAAGAACCTGCGTCTGACCTCTTGTGAAAAGTCCTGAACCGTGAACTCTGGGGAGTACGCCGGCTTCGGCTGCAAGAGGACGTATTTCATCAATTCCTCTGCCGTCAACACGCTTGCCTTCGTAAAGCCATGCGCGGACGATTTTTTTCTGGAGCTTGTATATACATTCGTCTATCATTGCGATATTTTCGGGATACTTCTCGTCAAATTCGGCATGAATATCGTCAATTATCGGAGCAAGCCTTGCGTCGCGAACCGTTTTGTCGTTCGTATCGAGAGCGATCTTTACACGGTCGGCAGCGAAAGCTTCGATAGCGTCGAACATGTCGTGATCTACTTCCATAGATTCAAAAGCGAACTTAGGCTTTCCTATTTCCTTGCGAATGCCGTCTATAAAGGCGACCATTTTTTTGATCTCCTCGTGACCTGCAAGAATGCACTCAAGCATTTTATCCTCGGGAACTTCGTTAGCGCCTGCTTCTATCATAACGATCTTCTCTGCTGAACCTGCAACAGTAAGAACGAGGTCGGTCTTGGCACGCTGTTCAAGAGTAGGATTAAGAACGATCTCGCCGTCAACAAGACCTACGTTGATACTTGCAACAGGACCGTTCCACGGAATATCGGATATCGAGATAGCAATAGAAGTAGCTATCATGCCTGCTATTTCGGGGGAGTTATCGGGTTCGACCGCAAGAACCGTCATAACAACAGAGACATCATTGCGCATATCCTTTGGGAAAAGCGGACGGATAGGTCTGTCAACGCACCTTGACGTAAGGATAGCTTTTTCGCTCGGTTTGCCCTCTCTCTTGGTAAACGAGCCGGGGATCTTGCCTACTGAGTAAAGTCTCTCCTCATAATCCACGGAAAGCGGGAAGAAATCAACGCCCTCTCTGGGCTTTGCGCTTGCGGTAACGTTAGCCATAACAACGGTCTCGCCGTAGCGAACCCAGCATGAGCCGTTGGAAAGTCCGCAGGTCTTGCCCGTTTCAACAATAACGGGTCTGCCAGCGTAAGTTGTTTCAAAGGTTCTGTAGTTTTCAAACATTATTTTTGCCTCCTGAAATTGATTTACATCGGCTTTAGCAATAAACTCTGCGTCCCTGATAACAGCAGCTTGATAAGGACGTACAGTTTAATGCTAAAAGCCGTTTGGGTTTATCATACTTTATAGACGTAAAGGCAGAAGGGGAGACCCCTCTGCCTTCGCAAACGATAATTACTTACGGAGACCGAGCTTTTCAACGATAGCACGGTATCTGTTGATGTCCTTCTTCTTAAGGTAAGAGAGGAGGTTGCGTCTGTGACCTACCATCTTGAGCAGACCTCTTCTGGAGTGGTGGTCGTTCTTGTGGATCTTAAGGTGAGCGTTAAGGTCGTTGATCCTTCTTGTGAGAATAGCGATCTGAACCTCGGGAGATCCTGTGTCGTTTGCGCTGGTTCTGTTAGCCTCGATAACGGCTGTTTTTTCTTCTTTCAGTAACATTGAAAGCACCTCATATGAAATAAATTCCGATAACATAGAAACAGGTGATATATGAGGACACGCCTGTCTCCAAGTACACGGTGTTTTTATTATACCACAAAATTTTACATTTGTAAAGGGGTTTTAAAATATTTTTCAAAAATTTTTAGAGTTCTATTCGCTGTCAGTCACGAATTCAGGATCACAACCTGTTCAAGTGTAAATCCGTCTTTATCAAGCTGTACCTTGTGACCGTCCTGCATGACTGTATGATTGAACGTGATCAGCTCAACATTCATTGCGTCTTTCGGCACGGTAAAGGTAATGATAGCTGTTCCTGTCTCATCAAATGTGTATTCTCCGAGACGCGTATCCTCGTTGTTAAACCATTTTCCGGTCGTTCCGTCCTCATTGGCGATAGTCGGATTCCAATAGCCGAACGCCATGTTGAGCGTATTGCCGGGCGTTCCCTTGAAAGTACATTTAACCGTTTTTTCGGCGCATCCGTTGCGGAGTTTCCATTGCGCAGTTTTGGTTTTTGTAAACGATATTTCAGTCGGCATAACTATCTCTGTACTCCATTTTGTGATCATACGCCTGAGCATACAAAGATCATACACATCGAGCATATTATCTTTACACAGATCTGCGGCTTCCCAGTTTTTCAGCTGCACGTCCGGCTTTGCAAGCAGCCAGTCCTGCAACAAACGGACGTCTTGAATATTTACTGTTCCGTCCATGTTTACATCGCCCGGCATAGAATATTCATCGTCTGTCAGTTCGATCTGAACGACTGAAAGCGCAGGAAGCTCCAATGTAAACGTGTTGTCCGTAATTCCCGTAATTGTTTGCAGAAGCCGAATCTCGCTGGAATCCGATGTGATTCCGTAGATCTTAGCAGAATCATAGTCTGCTCCGGATGTGATCTGAATATTCGCATTCTGCGTGTCCGTCTGACTCTTGTTCATGAGTACAATGTTCATCTTTGACTCGTCCGTTCCGTTGATCGAAGCATATACGGAACTTTTTTCAATGTCAGAGCGTTCCGCCTGCACAAGCGTATCGCCGAACTTCGCACCGCTGCCGTCGTAGTTTGTATACAGATTCATAGCGGCGTGGGTGTAGCTTTCATCGTCAGCAACAGCCCAGCTATTCGCCATATAGACGCCGTATTCTGCGAAAATGCCAAGCGCATCCGCCTCTGCGATCGCACCGGAAATCTGATTGCCTCCGCCGAAGCTATATTCCGTAAACGAGAGCTTAGTGCCGGGATAATATTCCTCGATCGACTTGTTGATCAGCGGCATAAGCGGCAGAAACTTTTCATTATACTGTCCTATCCAGCTATCCTCTGTATAAGTTGCGTCCCAAAGCGACCGAGGCGCTTGCAGTCTCGCTTCAATGCAGTCTGTGTGCGTGCTATCCTGACAGGACGTAACTCTCTCCTGCCCTTTTGCTTCGGAATAATAGTGCAGGTCAAGCACATCAATAAGACGTTTGCCGTTTTCTTTCTCTGCCTTTGCCATTTCGTCCAGATAATAGGAAATAAACCAATTGTAGCCTTTTCCCACAGTCTCCCAATCGACGGCATTGTTGAAGGATTTGTACGCATTGAATCCGTACATTACACCGCCGTATATTTCTGCGCCGGGATCAACGGATTTGACAGCGGATGCAAATTCAATGGATTTGCTGACGATCTCCTCGCAGGTCGTTTTCTCCGGATGCATTCTTGCGTGGGTTCCCGACCAGATACCCGGCTCATTATCAAGGCAATAGCCCTGAATGCCTGTTTTAGTACCTGAATCGCCGAGTGTTTGTACTAGATAATTTACATATTCATCCATATATACGCAGTTGTCCTCTGTATCAGGAAGAAGTGAAAAAGGCGCGTTCTTTGATGCCCTGACCGGAATCCAGCGGTCGGACGGAGCGATCTCCTCCTCGGTAACTTCGCCGTCCATATCAGCTGAAACATAGCCTGCCATTTGCAGAGTCGTAACCTTGTAATCGGTATTTTGCGCTGCCATTTCCCGTGCAAAATCCAGCGCCACAGAACCGGGGATCGCCATCTTATCCTTTTTGAAATTGACAAGATAGGCGTCGGAATAGTGTTTATAGTCTCTGCCTGCCGAAGAAGCGTTAGTCTCCCAGTTATAAGCTGAAAAGCGGTTACCGCCCTGACGTGCGGAAAATGTTGTCACCGGCGGGGTCTCGCCGCTTCTGGAATTGTTGATCCCGTAGATATACGGACTGATCGACCTGCGATAGCCTGCGGTATCGACTGTTACATTCAGGTCATAGCTGCCTTCGGCGCTGACCGGCGTAACAGCCACAGTGAACGTACTAAGCGCCAATACTGATGTAACGGCTGTAAGAATTCGTTTCATAATGTAATTTCTTCCTCTCTGTTTAACGGACGAAGTCCGTCCTTTTAGTATTTCCTGTATAAAAAGTCGTTTTTTAACTTCTATGATCTGTTTGAAATCTTTATCTCCCAATGTCCTGCTTTTGCATAATAGCCCATTTAATCACCCCATTTTATACTATCATTTTGAACGTGTTTTGTCAAGTCCGAATTAGTTTCCGAGAATGTCTGTTGTTCACAATTTGTTTACTTGTTCAAAAACCGGGCTTTATGCAATATTTCATTGACATTTTGGCGAATTTATGTTATTATATAGTTAAAGCAGTTGAAACTTATAAAGGAACTGTTTTCACACATTGAAATGCTAAACAGTTTTTAAGAAACGCAGGACATCGCATACGGTTATATATCCGCTTTTATAAATAACAGCGAGTATAACATCAAATCAATTTAATCATTCGGAACCTTTCTTAATTAAAAAAAGTTCTGAGCAATCGGAGGTGTATCTATGGAAAAAATTATCGGCGGCATCAAGCGCGAATGCTATCCTCTCACAGCAGCGCAAATGGTGCATATCTACACGCTTTCTTTAAGCCCTACCCACGAGATCGTGAATATCGGCACAGGACAATACCTGAAAACAGGACTTAATATTTCAGTTCTTCGTGAGGCTCTTAATCGTGCTGTGGAACGTTGCGAGTCTATGCGTATGCGTATCTGGAAGGATCCTGATACGGGCGAGCTGTTGCAGTATATCATGCCCTATGAAAACAAGTATTTTGAGTATTACGACTTCTCTGCACTGACAGAGGAGAAAGCCCATGCGATCCTTGACCGTTGGACTTCTCAGCCGTTCGATACCTTTGGCGGCGAACTCTCACGAATCGTTATCGTGTCAATGCCGAATGGGTACAACGGCTATTATTTCAACGTTCATCATTGCTGTATGGATTCATGCTCCGTTATTACTTTCACAAAGGATGTAATGGACATCTACTGTCATCTCATGTACGATCTGCCGTATCCAAAGCCAATGGCGTCTTATATAGAATCGGTAAAGAAGGACCTTGAATACAACGGCAGCAAAAAGCAGCTTCGCGATGCTCAATTCTGGCAGAATGTTCTGAACCAGCCTGAACCGATGTATACCGATTATACCGGTCCCGGAAGAATGATACAGTGGCGTAAGGAGAACCCCGATCAGCGCTGGGGCGTGCTTTCCACAAAAACAGGCGCGGGAAGAACCGTAACCTATGATTTAAGCGTGGATTCCACCAACAAGATCCTGCGTTTTTCCGAGGAACATAATATTCCTGTAAGCGTTGTGATACTTCATGCGATCAGAACAGTGCTTTCAAAATTTAACAACAATGAAACCGATGTCACGATCAAGGATTTCGTAAGCCGGCGTTCCACGTTGCAAAATAAACGCAGCGGCGGCGTCAGAATGCACTGTTTTGACCTGCGTACAATTATTGATCTTGACAAAACGGTGCTGGAATCTATGGAGATCATCAACAAGGCTCAGCAGGAACTGTTTCTTCATGCCGATTATCCGACGTTGGGATTCTACGGTCAGCAGCGTCAGATATTCGGTTATCCGCAGGGAGGATGCTATCAGAGCGTCAGCTTCACATATCAGAACGCAACCCTTAAAAGTCTTGTTCCATATCTGAAGGACATTCCCGTAAAGAGCAGATGGTACAACAGCGGCAGACAGCCGCAGCCGCTTTATATTACTGCCATGCACCGTTTCGGCGACGGCGGTCTGACATTCCACTTCGGGTATCAATCCGAGCTTGTTACGCCTCAGGAAATTGAGTTCCTGTATTATTTTACGGGACGCGTTCTGTTCCGCAGCATCGAAAACCCTAATAAGACTATTCAAGAAATCATTGATATGACTTGATGGAGGTAAGAAAAATGCTTGAAAAACTGATAGAACTTATTACACAGTATATAGACATTGAGCCTGATGAGATAAAAGAAGAATCACGTATCATGGAGGATATAGGCTTTAATTCCTATGACTTCATGTGTATGCTTGGCGACTGCGAGGATGCTTTTGATGTTGAGATCGACGAGGCGGAGGCAGCAGGCAGTAAGACTGTCGGAGCATTGCTGACATATCTTGGAGGACTGAAATAATGGCAGAAATCGCAACATTGAAAGAACTGGTCTGCCGTGCTGATACAGTATTCGGTGACGAGCCTTTTGTACGGGAGTATCTTCATCGTGAACTGCGTGATAAGAGCTTCCGCACATTCCGTCAGGACTGCGACTGCTTTGCTGTCTGGATTCAGGCGCATTTCCCGGACGGCGTACACGCTGCCATTGTAGGCTCTACAAGCTATGAGTACCTTGCGGCGTGGTTTGGTATTCAGTGCAGCGGAAATGTGACCGTACCGCTGGACAATGCCAATCCTGCGGAGAAGATCGCCGATGAAGTCAATCGTTCGGATAGTGAGATCATCATTGTGGATAAGCGTCACGAGGGCGATATTGAACAATTCAGAAAGCTATGTCCGCAGGTGAAATACTTCGTTCATCTTCATGAAAAGCAGGAGAATACGCTCTATCTTGCCGATATAATCAGCGAATACAGCGGTAAAACGCCCGACAGCGATCCGAAGGAAGATGATCTTGCGGCGATCCTTTTCACCTCGGGAACAACGGGACAAAGCAAGGGCGTTATGCTCAGCAATGGAAATCTTATTGATAACGCTACCTGCGAGCCGGATCAGAATTACCGCGGTAAAAAGCGTATGACAGTGCTGCCGATACATCATGTGTTCTGCTTCACCTGTGATGTTCTATGCGCATTGTGGTATGGCAGAATACTTTGTGTGAACGATTCTCTCATGCGTATTCCTAAGAATCTTAAAATATTTCAGCCGGACGATACTACATTTGTGCCGATGATCGCGGCTTCTATTCTGTCGAAAATGCAGCTTGCTGCGGAGAAGAAGCCCGATAAAATTGCAATTGGCAAAGAAACTTTCGGTGAGAATTTCAGCGTTATCTATACAGGCGGAGCATATCTGAGTCCCGAGATCATCAAGGGTTACGAGGAATTTGGAATCGACATTGCGCAGGGGTATGGAATGACGGAATGTTCCCCGCGTATCTGCACAGGCGTTAAGGGCTGTCCTAAACCCACGTCCGTGGGCAGACGAGTTCCCGGCTGTGAGATTCGCATTGTGGACGGGGAGATCTGCGTGAAGAGCAGATCCGTTATGCAGGGATATTACAAAAATCCGGAAGAAACAGCTAAGGCTATGACTGAGGACGGTTGGCTGAAAACAGGCGATCTGGGCTATGTCGATGATGACGGATATGTCTACATCACAGGCAGGAAAAAGAATCTTATCATTTTATCCAATGGCGAAAATGTTTCACCAGAGGAAATTGAGAATCAATTTGCCTGCTGCAAGCCTGTGAAGGAAATCGTTGTTTATGAAAAGGATAATCTGATTACGGCGGAGGTATATCCGAATCCCGATTACGTATCCGAGAATATTGAAGCTGATATTCAGCAGAAAATTGATGATGTAAATATGGGATTTCCACCTGCAAAACGTATTGCGAAACTGGTTATCAGAGATACTGAATTTCCTAAAACAGCTTCTAAGAAAATTATTCGCAGCTTGCTGTAACGAAAACACCGCACAGGGATTGTGCGGTGTTTGTTTATACTTGACGCTATTTATTTTTCGTGTAGCAAAATATGTGAAGATAAAGAAGCAAAGTTTGTTTGCCGTGATAAGGAATAATAAAAAAGTTACACGTTTCTGCTTGATGGTTCTTCAAAAACAGCTTAAATTCTGAGAAAAATCAATGTTGCAAGAATAGGTCGAAAAAATTTTAATGTCATGCAGCACAAAATATTTCAAAAAATCTGTCGTATTATATGGAAGCATGAAAAAAGATAAATAAAAAAATCAATTAAAACGTATTGACGTTGAGCCTGAAATATTATATAATAAGTATGTAATGCTGTTAAAAAGGAATGATGTAATTTTGGTTACAGAAGTATCGGCTTCTATTTTAAGCGCCGATCCGCTTGATTTCGGTTCGGAGATGAAAAAAGTCGAAAAATCAGGAGCGGAAATGCTCCATTTCGATGTTATGGACGGAATTTTTGTCAATAATATTACTTACGGAATACCGCTGCTTAAAGCGATGCGCCGTAAAGCAGACATAATTCTTGACGTCCACCTTATGATAACCGATCCGCTTAAATATGTAAAGGAATTTGCGGAAAACGGAGCGGATATTATAACCTTTCATCTTGAAAGCGAAAGCGATACGGAAGAAACCGTAAACGCCATACGCATGACAGGGGCAAGGGCAGGAATTGCAATAAAGCCGGGAACTTCCGCAGAAGCCGTATTTCCATACGTCAAAGATGTTGATATGGTACTTGTCATGACTGTAGAGCCGGGCTTCGGCGGACAAAAATTTATGGATATGAGCCAAAAGATCGCAGCTATAAGAAAGTATGCGGACGAACACAGAAGCGACCGTCCTCTCGATATACAGGTTGACGGCGGAATAGACGATAAAACTGCCGTTATTGTTAAAAATGCTGGAGCAAATATTCTCGTTTCGGGAAGCTACCTTTTTAATGCGGAAAATATGGCGGAGGCTGTCGGAAAGTTAAAGGAAGATATTTGAACTGATGCAGAATAAAGTAAAATCACAGCGTTTTATATGGATAGACATAATGTTGACTCTTATTGCGCTTATTATCATGGGGTATTTTTATTATGGGATCCGTGCAGTATTTTTGTGCGGCGTATGCGTTGCGTCATCTCTTGCGGCGGAGATAATTTCGCTGCGCCTGATGAAGCGAAAGTTCACCGCCGATGACCTTACATGTATTTCGGACGCCCTGATATTATCGCTTATGCTTCCGGCGGTAATGGATTACACGATCGCAGCAATAGCCTGCGGTTTCGCGGTAACAGTTAAAAACATATTCGGCGGAAGGAAGAACATTGTATTTTCGCCTGCGGCTGCCGGATATGTGTTTCTGTTGACTTCATGGAAAAGCAGCGTGCTTATGTTTACCGAACCGCATGTTCATACAGGATTGTTTGAAAAAGCAACGGAACTTGTAAGCTCAGCAAGTCACAATTTCAACACTACAGGAAGAATGAACTATACCGATTTTGAGATACTCATGGGAAACGTCAGCGGACCTACGGGAGCTGTCAGCATACTTTTGCTTGCGGTAGCGGCTCTGGTGCTGATACTCAGACGAGATATTTCTTTCGGAGCGTTTATAGGAATGCTTATGGGAACTTCTCTGCTTTCATTTACTGTTCCCATGTGCAGCGGCCTACTGGATTCCGTAAAATATACTTTTTCCACAAATATGGTGCTATTTGCGGCTGTGTATATCGTTTCGGATAAGCGGGTAGCTCCCGAACGAAATTATTTTTCGTTTTTCTACGGCATTTTCATTTCGCTTTTTTCCTATATACTGATAATTACAACGGCTGCGGAAAATGCGATAGTTATTGCGTCGATACTTTTTACGCCCGTTTCGCTCGGCTTTAAAAATCTTGAAAGGTATATTGCGCGTTTGGAGGCGGAAGAAGAGGCAGCGGTCAGGAGGAATTTAGAAATTTATTTTGAAAAGTGCAGACAAAAATACAGATCCGCAGAAAGGTTGAACAATGACGAATAAAAAACGCCCCCTGCTTGAGGGACTTATCAGTGGAAATACGGTGCTTTCGGGACTTATGGTAATATCGCCTGTAATAGTGTGCGGCAACACGGTCATGAACGCGCTCGCTCTTATATATGCGTTTTCGGCAATAACCTTTCTTTCCGTAATGATCGGCTCGTTTATTCCGAAAAAACTGCCCTATGGTATGAAGATCGTGATATATGCTGTGATCGCTTCGATAATATATATTCCGGTCAAGGCGGCGGCTGAGGAGTTTTTTCCTGATATTATCCCGAGAATAGGAATATATTTTATGCTTATTGCCGTAAACTCTCTTATAACCGTTCAGACGGAGGCAAAATTCTATCGCATGTCGAGAGGAAAAATGACTGTTTCGCTTATACTTCATATACTCGGATTCGATGCGGTTATGCTGATAATTGCGGCAGTCAGGGAGCTTTTGGCATACGGCACGTTCTGCGGCAGGATCGTCGATGCGGATATACTTATAAGCGGACTTGGAGCGCCATTCGGAGGTTTCATACTGCTGGGAGTATTCTGCGGAATTTATCGAGGAATTGGCGATGCGATGAGACATGATGACGATGTATCGGGAGGTGACGGCGAATGTTTCTGATATCTGAATTTGTCGTACTTCTCACGACTAATCTCATCTTAACAAAGGCGCTCGGAACGAGTACTCTTTTTATAGCCGCAGGGAGCCGAAAAAATCTTCTCTGGATCGCTATAACCATCACCGCGTTCACAACGGTCGGTTCGGCAGGGGCGTACTTAATAAACGATCTGCTGCCCGTGAACTTTACCGATCTGAGACTTCTCCTGTATGTGCTTATCATAGGAGTTTTATATTTTGCTTTGCTTTCAGTCCTTTACTTTGCGGACGGAAAAAGCTTTGGAACTACAAGAAAATATGTTCATGTTTCTGCTTTCAACTGCGCCGTTATGGGTACGCTTTTTACTATCAGTGAAAATGCGGAGGCTCGTCCGGCTCTGAATAATATCGTTGCCTTTATTATAAGGGGAGCTGAGGCAGGAACGGGATTTATACTTTCCGCTTTTATTCTTATGGCAGCCTTTAAAATGCTTAATTCAAAGGATGTGCCTGCGGCATTTCGTGGATTCCCCGCAATGCTTGTATACCTTGGCATTATATCTATGGCAATGTATGCGCTTGTTTGAGCGGAACTGCGCGGCAGTTTCGGCTATAGAAATAAATAAACAAATACAGTGCAGACATATTTTTTTCGGGAGATAATATAATAAATGAAACGTAGGAACAAAGGAAGAAAAATTTACAAAACAAAGGAAAAAAATTACTACGGGAAAAGTCCTGTGGGAAAATTTTTGTCGGGAGCTTTGACCGTGCTTCTTATAGGCGGAATAGGGTTTCTTGGCTACAGTTTAGCCGAACCTATCGTAAATTACACTCAGCATAAGGGTGACGAACCTGAAGCAACGGAAGCTCCGACAACTGAAGCGGCTGAAACCTCAGAGGTATCCACCGAAGCGGCTTCGGAAACGGTCACTGAACCGGTCAAGGAAAGCTTTTATACGGCAGCGGCGCTTAAAACGGCTGATATGGCGTCTGTTGAATCGCTTAGGTCTGCTTTGGCGTCCGTCCCTAAAAACGAGGCGGAATATATTGAGCTGCCATTGAAAGTCAGCGGCGGCGGAGTATATTATGCTTCATCGGTACTCGAGGCACAGACGGCGGTAAGATCTGAGCTGACCTTATCCGATATTGTTAAAGAGGTCGAAAAAAGCGGCTTTAAACCTGCGGCTGTCATAAGCGTTTTTCATGACAGCATTATGCCCGAGACTTACCCCGAGGGCGGATATGTATTGTCGGACGGCAGTTCACAATGGAAGGACAGCAGCGGAAAACAATGGACTACGCCATATTCTCAGCGTGTGCTGGATTATAATGCAAATCTTGTTGCCGAGTTGACTTCGGCAGGCATTGAGCAGATAATATGCTCCGATCTGATTTTCCCCGACTTTACTGAAAGCGATCTTGAGGTGCTCGATCCCGTGCTTGGACAGAACGACAGATGTATCGCCCTGACTTCGGCGGCAAATCTTCTTTATGATAAGGCGTTTTCGGGCGGAGCGTCCATGCAGATCGAGGTTTCGGCGGAGGACATACTTAAAGGAAAGGCGGACGTACTTCAGCCGATGCTTCTTTCCTCGGGAAATATCATACTTAATATCGACCTTGATAAGCTCGGCAGCGGAGTAAGCGACGGAAATACGGTGTATGAATTCAGCGGCACACCTGTGGAAAATATTGAAAAATGCCTTGATTTAGTGAACGACAGACTTGTAGACTTCAATGCGGCTATAAGATTGTCGGGAGCGTCCCTTGATCACGGGGAACTCGTTGAAGCTAAGGAGGCAATATCCGATTACGGCTGCGAGGCATATGTTATCGGATAAATAAATACCGATCTATCGGGGAACGGAGAAAGTTATGTCACAAAATTTTACAGTATCTCTGCAAAAGGTTATTGATGAATTCAAGCTTGAAGTTATCTATATTCAAAAGGACGCAGAGGACATTCTTATTGACGAGACCGAGGTCAACAGACCCGGTTTGCAGCTTATGGGATTTTATGAGTATTTCAACGCTGAAAGGATCCAGATAATAGGCAAGGTCGAGTTTGCGTATCTTTCAACGCTTGACGAGGCTACACGCCGTGAAAGATTGCAGTTGCTTTTCGCTCAGAGACTTCCGGCGCTGATAATTACCCGAGAGCTTCCGTATTTTTCGGAGATGCTTGAGCTTGCCAAGGAATACGAGATCCCTCTGCTCAGAAGCAAGGAAAGCACGTCCAATTTTATGTCGGGACTTATTGCGTTCCTCAATCTTAATCTTGCGCCGAGAGTTACCCGTCACGGCGTACTTATCGAGATCTACGGCGAGGGCGTATTCATTACGGGAGAAAGCGGCGTCGGCAAGAGCGAAACTGCCATAGAGCTTGTAAAAAGAGGTCATCGCCTTGTGGCTGACGATGCTGTTGAAATAAGGAAGGTATCAAATATCAGCCTTGTGGGAAGTTCTCCCGATAATATCCGCCATTTTCTGGAGCTTAGGGGTATTGGAATCATAAATGCACGCAGACTTTTCGGTATCGGAGCAGTTAAAATGACCGAAAAAATAGATCTGGTCGTTGAACTGGAACAGTGGAATCCTGAAAAAATATACGATAGAATGGGCGTAGATACTGAGTATGTAACGCTTCTGGGCGTAAAGATACCCTCTCTTACCATTCCTGTAAAGCCGGGACGTAATCTTGCGGTTATCTTAGAGGTAGCTGCTATGAACAACAGACAGAAAAAGATGGGGTACAATGCCGCCGCTGAGCTTTTGAACAGGCTTGGAATGGCGTCTGACCCAAAGGAAACGATACGTAATTATGAAAACTTTTAAACGAATCGGAGCTATATTATGATCAATATGAATGATTTGACCGAGCTTTGCCGAAAACTCGGCTGCAAGCTTCATACGGACTGTTCTCTCAAGGATTACACTACCTTTAAAATAGGCGGAAGCTGCCGCGCAGTCGTTGACGCGGTTTCGGCAGAGGCAGCAGCTGAGTTTGTGAAGTATTTCCGAGTAAACGATGTGAAATATACCGTTCTCGGCAGGGGAAGCAATATACTTGCCTCCGACGAGGGCTTCGACGGCGTTATACTTCACTTCGGCAGCGATTTTTCGGAGGTAACGGCAGACGGAGCAAGGGTTACCGCTCAGTCGGGAGCGTCCCTTTCAGCCGTATGCGTCAAAGCGCAGCAAAACGGTCTCAGCGGCATGGAAAATCTCTACGGTATACCCGGTTCTGTCGGAGGTGGACTTTTCATGAACGCGGGCGCTTACGGAACGGAGATGAAGGACGTTGTGGTTTCAGCGGAATATATTGATGAAAACGGCACTCTGCGAACAATTTCCGCTGATGAAATGAATCTCTCCTATCGCCGCAGCATATTTTCTGACAGAAACTGCATTGTAACTTCGGTCACATTTGAGCTTACAAAGGGCGAACCTGATAAAATAAAGGAAGCAATGACCGAATGTCTGAAAAAGCGTACTTCAAAGCAGCCTCTCGAATATCCGAGCGCAGGAAGCACATTCAAGAGACCCAAGGGCAGCTATGCGTCGCTTCTGATAGAACAGTGCGGACTTAAAGGGCAGTCGGTAGGCGGCGCGCAGGTAAGTGAAAAGCACAGCGGATTCGTCATAAACAAAGGAAACGCATCTTTCGCCGACGTTATGGAGCTTTGCGAAAAGGTGAAAAATACGGTTATGGAAAAAACAGGCTACAGCCTTGAGCTTGAGCCGATCATACTTAAATAAGAGGTCGATTATGAAAGTATTAATTGTAACGGGAATGTCAGGCTCGGGAAAATCAAGCGTTATGGACGTTATGGAGGATATTGGATATTATTGTATAGATAATATCCCTCCGAATCTTATTCCTCAGTTTATGGATCTGTGCCGTAAATCGGGGGGCGGACTGGACAAAATAGCGGTAGCGGTCGATATACGCACAGGGGATATGTTTGCGGAAATTTTCCGTTCATGGCAGGCGCTTAAATCCGATGCCAATGTTGAGGTAAAGGTTCTGTTTATCGAAGCTAACGATGAAGTTCTGATAAAACGGTATAAGGAGACCCGACGCAAGCATCCCCTTGATGAGAAATTCAACGGAAATATGCACGACGCTATAGCATATGAACGCAATCAGCTTTCGCAGCTCAGGGAAATAGCGGATTATTACATTGAATCCTCCCAGTATTCCGCTGCGCAGCTCAAAGAGCAGGTCAAGCAGATATTCCTTGACAACAGTTCGGATTCCCTTATAATAAAGGTAATGTCTTTCGGTTTCAAATACGGTGTTTCTACTGAATCAGACCTTGTATTTGACGTGCGCTGTCTGCCTAATCCCTATTATGTGGATGAACTCAGGAATCATACGGGTCTGGAGGAATGCGTACAGGAGTATGTTATGACTTCGGAGCAGTCGCAGGAGCTTTTCGGTAAACTTACCGAGCTTATAGATTTTCTTATACCTTTATACATACGTGAGGGCAAGAGTCAGCTTGTAATAGCTTTCGGATGCACGGGAGGAAAGCATCGCTCGATAACCTTTGCGGAGCTTATTTCCGCATATCTTGTGGAAAACGGCTATAAGGTACAGAAATATCACCGTGATATTACCAAGGATAAAAAGATATAATATAAAATGGTAACGGCGTTTGCTTTTGCGGCGGTAATTTCTTGTCACTGTCTGCAACTTAAGAGGGTTTTGTTACCCTTTACTTTCTGTTAAAGAAGTAACTCTTGGTGTCTGTTCTCGTGAATTGGACTGTGAAAATCATGGAGACTAACAGTACTGAATTAACTGGGGGATTTTCACAGTCCAATTCACGACCGCAGAGATTCCAAAGGGGTCACCCCTTTGGCAGGGGGTGTGGGGGACAGAGTCCCCACTTAAGTTGTGGATAGCGATTTCTTGTATCGTATATATTGCATTTTTATGAAAAGAGTTGGTCAGAATGAGTTTTTCCGATGAAGTGAGAAAGGAACTTTGCACCTATATCAATGATAAGGACAAAAGATTTGCTTGTCTTTACGGCATGCTCCTTTTCAGCAGGATATTATCGTCGGAAAGGATATGCTTTCAGAGCAAAAGCAAAACCGCCTCAGATACCTTCGGGGAACTTTTCGGAAAGGTATTCGGGATCAGCCCCGATTGCAGGGAATCCGCAGCTAAGAACGGCAGGGTCATGTATATATATGATATTACGGACACCGAGCTTATCGGAAGAATTTTTGAGAAATACCGATTTTCCGCAGGAGAGCGTCATATGGATACGGAAATAATTTCCACGGGAAGTCTCGGAGTTTTTACTGCGGGAGTTTTTCTTGCCTGCGGAAGCGTCAACGATCCCGAAAAGGAGTATCATCTTGAATTTACATCGCCGGAAGAAGCTCTTGCCGATGAGCTTTCTGCGCTTCTTGCCGATATAGGCGTAACTGCCGGACTGACAGTCCGCAGGGGACAGTACATCGTTTATATAAAAGGCAGCGAATCAATAGAGGATACCTTGACGTTTATCGGCGCGCAGCAATGCACTTTGGAACTGATGAACGTGAAGATCTACAAGGATGTCCGCAATAAGGCAAACCGCATTACAAACTGTGATAATGCAAATATAAATAAAGTTGTAAACGCTTCGATGAAACAGGTGGAGGATATACGGCTGATAGCATCAACAGCCGGACTTGATATTCTTTCGGAGGAGCTTCGCGAGGTGGCGGAGCTTCGTCTCAGCAGCACGGGTCTGAGCCTACAGGATATAGGAGACAGCCTTTCCGTACCCATAAGCCGTTCGGGTGTAAATCACCGTCTGAAAAGAATTGCAAAAATTGCTGATGAAATCAGGGCAGGAGGCGGATATGAGAAAAGATGAATTTGTCAATCTGCACGTTCATACCGAATACAGTCTGCTTGACGGAGCATGTATCATAAACCGCCTTATGGAGCGTCTTAAGGAGCTTGGACAAACAGCCGCCGCCATAACGGATCACGGCAATATGTACGGAGCTATGGAGTTCAGTCAGGCGGCTTTAAAGGCTGGTATAAAGCCGATAATCGGATGCGAGGTCTATGTTGCTCCGAGAACTCGTTTTGATAAGGAATCCAAACTTGACAGCCGTCCGTATCATCTTATACTGCTGTGTGAAAACAATGAGGGCTACAGTAATCTTGTAAAGCTTGTTTCGGCGGCAAGCATAGAGGGCTTTTACAATAAGCCGAGGGTCGATACCGAGTTGCTGAGAAAGTATCATAAGGGGCTTATATGCCTTTCAGCCTGTCTTGCAGGAGAAATTCCGAGACTTCTTTCCGATAACCGATATGATGCCGCAAAGCAGAAGGCTTTGGAATACCTTGACATATTTGGCGAGGGAAACTATTTTATAGAGGTGCAGAATCACGGTCTCAGAGATGAACTGCAAATTCTTCCGAAGCTTTACAGACTTTCCGAAGAAACAGGCATACCGCTTGCGGCAACCAACGACTGCCATTATATCGACCGCGAGGATTCTGAGCTTCAAAAAGTTCTTATCTGCATTCAGACAGGCACTGTTCTTGGTGAGCCGAATGGTCTTGATTTCGGCGCCGACGAATATTATGTGAAGTCCGCAGACGAAATGGCTGCACTTTTCAAAGGACATGAGGAGGCTGTTTCTGCAACCGCCAGAATCGCCGAACGATGCAGCGTGGATTTTAATTTTGACAGCGGTATAAAAATACCGGAATTCAGATATGAGGGGTCTTCCGATAATAAAGAGCTTCTTCGCCGTCTGAGCTTTGAGGGGCTTTATTGCCGCTACGGGAATAGTCCCTCGGCTGAAACAGTACATCGTCTTGAATATGAACTGTCGGTGATCAATGATAAGCATTTTACCGACTATTTTCTTATTGTATGGGATTTCGTGCGTTATGCAAGAGAAAACAATATTCCCGTAGGACCGGGCAGAGGCTCGGGAGCAGGAAGTCTCTGCGCATACTGTATAGGCATTACGGGAATCGACCCGATGAAATACAATCTGATGTTTGAGCGTTTTTTGAATCCCGAGCGCGTAAGTATGCCTGATTTCGATATTGATTTCTGTATCGAGGGACGTCAGTCGGTGAAGGATTACGTTGTCAGAAAATATGGTGAAGATAAGGTTTCGGAAATTATTGCCTTCGATACCCTGAAAGCAAAGGCGGCTGTTCGGGACATTGCGCGTGTTCTGGGACTTCCGTACAATCTGGGGGACAAGATAGCCAAAATGATAGACCCTAAAAAAGATCTTTCATTTTCATTGAAATCTAACAAGGAGCTTGCCGCTCTTTACTCGGCAGACCGTTCTGTCAAGCGGCTTATAGACCTTGCCTTGAAGCTCGAGGGAATGCCCCGTCATACCTCTACTCATGCGGCAGGCGTAGTTATCTCAGCTGTTAAGCTTGACGACCTTGTGCCTTTGCAGCGTAATGACAATACTATAGTGACCCAGTATACCATGACATATCTCGAATCGCTCGGACTGCTTAAAATGGATTTTCTCGGTCTGCGCAACCTTACGGTTATTCGTGATACTGTCAATGAGATCAAACGTATTCAGCCTGATTTTGATATAAACAGCATTCCCGAGAACGATAGACAGGTCTACAAAATGCTGTCAAAAGGCGATACGGCAGGAGTATTTCAATTTGAGAGCGACGGCATGACAAAGTGGCTCACGGAAATGAAGCCCGAGCGCATGGAGGACTTGATCGTAATAATTTCTCTTTACCGTCCCGGACCGATGAAGTCTATCCCCTTGTATATCAGAAATAAGAGAGAGCCGCAGAAAGCGGAATATCTGCACCCTATTCTCAAGGAAGTTCTTGAGGAGACCTACGGCATCATGGTATATCAGGAGCAGGTTATGGAGATATGCCGAAAACTGGCAGGATATTCTTATGGTCACGCCGATATAGTCCGCCGTGCAATGGCAAAAAAGAAGCATGAAGCAATGCTCAGAGAACGTGAAAGCTTTGTTTCGGGCGCAGAGAAAAACGGCGTTTCATCCGATACGGCAAATAAAATATTTGATGAAATGGTCAGCTTTGCTTCCTATGCCTTCAATAAATCTCATGCAGCCGCATATGCTTATCTTGCTTATCAGACGGCATATCTGAAATGTCATTACAGGGGTATCTACATGGCGGCGCTTATGTCGAGCGTAATGACAGGCGGAGGACGTTTGGCAGATTATATAAGCGATTGCCGAAGCTCGGGGCTTGAAGTAGCCGCTCCTGATATAAATAAAAGTATGAAAGGCTTTACCTATGACGGCGAACGGCTGTACTTCGGACTTTTAGCGGTAAAAAACGCAGGCGGAGGACTTGCGGACAGGATAATTTCGGAACGTGAAAAAAACGGCAGCTTTACTGGGCTTCAGGATTTCTGCGAAAGGGTATCCGGCAGAGAACTCAGCAAGAAAGCTCTTGAAAATCTGATAAAAGCCGGAGCGTTTGACGGACTTGGGTTTAATCGCCGTCAGATGTTGGACAGCTATGAAATGTTCATGGATAACGGCGGAAAATTCAGCAGGGAAATTATAGACGGTCAGATGAATCTGTTTGAACTGTCAAGTACCGAATCGGTCAATATGAAGCTCCCTTACAAACCCGAGTATGACCGCAAGCGGATCCTTGCCATGGAAAAAGAAGCCGCCGGAATTTATTTCACGGGTAATCCTCTTTCCGAGTACAGTTATCTTGCGGAGCTTCTGAAAGTGCGTAAAGCAGCGGAAATTATAGGCAGCGACAGCCTTAAGGACGATGATAATGTAAAACTGCTGTGCATAATACAGGAAAAGAAGCTGCATACGACCAAAAAAGGCAGCGATATGTGTTTTTTGACCGTTGGCGACGAAACGGGCGAGCTTGATGCCGTTGTTTTTCCTGAACTTTATACCTTGACAGGCGCAAGGCTCAATGAAGAAACGATCGTCTTTATAAACGGAAAAATTTCACTTAAGGACGACAGTGTGACTATTATATGCGGCAGTATAGCTCCTGAACAGGAACTGCCGCGTATGGCGGATAATATGCGGCTGTGCATTAAAACGAAGTCTGACAGCGTGCCTGTCAAGGAGCTTTCAGAGCTTTGCGGCATTTACAGGGGAAATACGCCGATCTGCTTTTACCTTACGGATACAAAGAAAATGGTGCGTCCTAAAAATAAACTTTCCCTGCGAATCACGGAAGAAGTATTCGGAAAGCTTTCGGAAATTACCGACCCGTTAAATATTGGACTTATCTGAAATCGGTCAATAAACCTTTTAGGAAACATCCAAAGCATTGTCTTCCGAGGAGATATTAAGTGTGGCTTGGTGAAAACGATATGATTCAACATGATTTATTGTACAAAATCACGGAAAACATGTATGAGCTGAAAAAAGTATTGACTTTTTAAGGCAAAAGAGGTAAAATATATATGTATGAAAGCTAAGCCTTTAATGGCTGAATATATTGCAGAATGGAGAAGTGTTTATGATCAAGAAAATCGGAGTGCTTACAAGCGGCGGCGATGCTCCCGGAATGAACGCTGCTGTAAGAGCCGTTGTAAGAGCGGCTCTCAGCAAGGGCATGGAAGTTTACGGTGTCCGCAGAGGTTACAATGGTCTTATAAACGGAGATATTTTCAAGATGGATGAAAGAAGTGTTTCCGATATTATTCATCAGGGAGGCACGATTCTCTATACCGCAAGATGTCCCGAGTTCAGAACTCAGGAGGGCGTTGCTAAGGCTAAGGCTAAATGCGATGAATTCGGAATCGAAGGACTTGTCGTTATCGGCGGCGATGGCTCATTCAGAGGAGCTGCTGATCTTTCAGCTATGGGTATGCTCTGCGTAGGTCTGCCCGGAACTATTGATAACGATATTTCATGCACAGATTATACTATCGGTTTCGACACCGCTATGAATACGGCTATGGAGCTTGTGGACAAGCTTCGCGATACTTCTCAGTCTCACGACCGTATTTCCGTTGTTGAGGTAATGGGCAGAGGCGCAGGTCATATTGCTGTAAATACAGGCGTTGCCTGCGGAGCTACCGATATTATCACAAAGGAAGTTCCTTACGATCTTGACGCTATCGCAAACACAATGCTTGAAAAGAAATCAAAGGGCAAGCAGAATTTCGTTGTTATTGTTGCGGAGGGTATCGGTCACTCTCAGGAAATAGCTACTACGCTTCAGGAAAAGACGGGCATCGAAGCTCGCGCGACTATTCTCGGTCACGTTCAGAGAGGAGGAAGCCCCACTCTGAGAGACAGAGTAGAAGCAACGCGTATGGGTTACTATGCTGTTGAGCTTTTGGAGCAGGGGGTCGGAAATCGTGTTGTCGGAATCAAGGACAGCAAGATCGTAGACTATGATATTCAGGAAGCGCTCTCTATGAAGAAGCCTTATGACGAAAAACTTCATCATATCGCTGAAGAAATTGCATTCTGATAACAGGGTTGTAAATAAAGGCAATGGGGCTGTTGTATCTTTTGATGCAGCAGCCTGAAATTGTTTATTTGACGGTTTTGATCCTGAGTTCACTATGTATTTTTGTGAAATTTGCTGTGAATCGTAGTGATATGACAAAATAAATTGTTTATTTCGCTGAAATCTTGCTTTGCAGTTAAACTCAATTAAATATCCCTTGCAATTTCAGCAAACAAATAGTATAATTAATGTATGTATAATAAGTCCAAAAACGACAAAAGAGGTATATTTATGTCAACAGTATTTCTTGCAGGCGGAGCCGGATATATAGGCTCTCATACGGCAGTTGAACTTTTAAACGCAGGCTATGACGTCATTATTGCCGATAACTACAGCAACAGTTCGCCCGAAGCCGTCAGAAGGGTGGAGGAGATCACAGGAAAAACCGTTAAGTCCTATGAGCTTGATATAAAGGATACGTCACGGTTAGCCGAAATTTTTGCATCGAACTCTATTGACGCTGTAATACATTTCGCAGGTTTAAAAGCGGTGGGAGAATCGGTTCGTGAGCCGATAATGTACTATAGAAACAATATTGATACTACGTTGTCTCTGCTCGAATGTATGAAAAAATATAATGTTAAAAATATTATCTTTTCATCAAGCGCAACAGTTTACGGCGAGGAAAATCCTGTCCCTTATTTCGAGACAATGAAAAGGGGAGCATGCACCAATCCTTACGGCTGGACTAAGTCGATGATGGAACAGATTTTTGAGGATGCGGCAAAAGCGGATAATGAGCTTTCGGTAGTTCTCCTCAGATACTTTAATCCTATCGGCGCTCATGAAAGCGGAATGATCGGCGAAGATCCGCAGGGTATTCCGAATAATCTTATGCCATATGTATCGCAGGTAGCTGTCGGTAAACGCGAGTGTCTTACGATTTTCGGAAATGATTATCCGACGCCCGACGGAACGTGTACCAGAGATTACATTCATGTTACCGATCTTGCTATAGGTCATGTAAAAGCAGTTGATTTTATTCTTAAGAACCGCTGTGTGGAGATTTTCAATCTTGGCACGGGAGTCCCCTACAGCGTAACTGAAATAGTCGATACTTTTGAGAAAGTAAACGGCGTAAAAGTAAATCATGTATACGGAAAAAGACGTGAGGGCGATTTGGCGGAATGCTATGCAAACGCCGACAAGGCTCTCAAAGTACTCGGCTGGAAAACTGAAAGAACTTTGGAAGATATGTGCCGCGATTCATGGAACTGGCAAAAAAATAATCCCAACGGCTACAGTAAATAATTCTCTGTCAGCAGCCTCAGCAGTAAGGAATTGAGTTGTTGACAGCGGTAAATATCCAGTATCCCGATGGTTAAAACTGTCGGGAGTTTTGTTAATTGAATTTACGGAAAGGTTGCTTTATGGATCATTTCAGATTGCATTCTCAATACGCTCCCGCAGGCGATCAGCCCGAGGCTATAGAAGCTCTTGTAAACGGAATCAACAGCGGAAAAAAAGAGCAGATATTACTGGGCGTAACAGGATCGGGAAAAACGTTTACAATGGCTAACGTTATAGCTAAGGTAAATAAGCCGACGCTTGTTCTTGCCCACAATAAAATACTTGCGGCACAGCTGTGTTCAGAGTTTAAGGAGTTTTTTCCCGAAAATGCAGTGGAATATTTTGTTTCCTATTACGATTATTACCAGCCCGAGGCGTATGTGGCAAGTACCGACAGTTATATTGAAAAGGTTTCTTCTGTCAATGACGAGATAGACAAGCTCCGCCATTCCGCCACTACGGCTCTTGCTGAACGGCGGGACGTTATAATCGTTTCGAGCGTGTCATGTATTTACTCTTTGGGAAGCCCCGACGAGTACCGTTCGATGGTCGTGTCAATACGTCAGGGAGCTGAAAAGCCGCGTGAACAGCTTATTGCCGAGCTTATAAAGATACGGTACGAGCGAAACGACATAGCCTTTGAACGTAATCGTTTTAGGGTGCGGGGCGATGTTGTGGAGATTTTCCCTGCAATGTCAAGCGATACGGCGGTTCGCGTTGAATATTTCGGAGACGAGATCGAACGTATTTCCGAAATAAACGTGGTCACGGGCGAGGTCAAGGCTGTATTGTCTCATGCGGCGATCTTCCCTGCGTCACATTATATCGTAGGCGACGAAAAGCTTGAATCCGCCTTGGAAGAGCTTGACAGGGAGCTTGCTGAGCGTATAGAATATTTCACTCAGAACAATAAGCTTGTAGAGGCTCAGCGTATCGAACAGCGCACGCACTACGATATGGAAATGCTCCGTGAAGTCGGATATTGCAGCGGCGTTGAGAATTATTCAAGGGTATTGTCGGGCAGAGCGCCGGGAAGCACTCCCCAAACGCTTCTTGATCATTTTCCGGAGGATTTTCTGCTTATTGTTGACGAAAGTCATGTCACTTTGCCGCAGGTTCGAGGAATGTATGCCGGCGACAGGGCGAGAAAGACTACGCTGATAGACTACGGTTTCCGCCTGCCGAGCGCATTTGACAACCGTCCGCTGAATTTTGACGAGTTCAACGCACATATTTCTCAGGCGATATACGTGAGCGCAACTCCGGGACAAATAGAACGTGAAAAAACAGATATAATAGTTGAACAGCTTATCCGTCCGACAGGACTTGTAGACCCGGAAATAATCGTTAAGCCTACACAGGGTCAGATAGAAGATCTCTACTCAGAAATAAATCAGCGTATCGAGCGAAAGGAAAGAGTTCTTATAACTACCCTCACAAAGAAAATGGCTGAGGATCTGACAGCTTATTATGAAAATTTAGGAGTAAAGATACGTTATCTCCACCATGATATTGATACAATTGAGCGAATGGAAATAATCAAAGACCTGCGGTGCGGAGTTTTTGATGTGCTTGTGGGTATCAATCTTCTGCGTGAGGGGCTTGACATACCCGAGGTAAGCCTTATCGCTATACTTGACGCCGATAAGGAAGGATTCCTGAGAAGCGAAACATCGCTTATACAGACAATAGGACGAGCCGCACGAAATGCAAACGGTCAGGTAATAATGTACGCCGATGAAGTAACAGACTCAATGGAACGTGCGATAACCGAGACTGAACGCCGACGCAGTTTGCAGATAGCGTTCAATAAGGAACATGGTATAGTTCCTAAAACGGTAATAAAGGACATCCGCGACGTACTTGAAATAACCTCAAAGAGCAAGGTCGATGCAAAGACCAAAAAGAAGAAAATGTCGGCGGCAGAACGTCAGCAGCTTATCGACAGACTTACTGTCGAGATGAAAAATGCCGCTAAAATGCTTGAATTTGAACATGCGGCATATCTTAGAGATAAGATCTCCGAACTCAGGGAACAGTAATGCGGCTGCAATATTTCTTGCAGTTATGTATGTTTTGGAACAGAAGCGAGTATTAAGGTGAATGAATATGATAAAAAAAATAGTTATAAAGGGTGCAAGAGCAAACAATCTGAAAAATATAGACGTTGAGCTGCCGAGGGATAAGCTTATCGTCATGACGGGACTTTCAGGGTCGGGAAAATCATCGCTTGCCTTTGATACGATATATGCGGACGGTCAGCGCCGTTATGTCGAGAGTCTTTCGTCATATGCAAGAATGTTTCTGGGACAAATGGATAAACCTGACGTGGACAGTATCGAAGGTCTTTCGCCCGCTATTTCAATAGATCAGAAAACTACATCAAAAAATCCTCGTTCCACGGTCGGAACGGTAACGGAGATATACGATTATCTCCGTCTGCTTTATGCAAGAATAGGAACGCCGCATTGCCCTATATGCGGACGTGAGATTTCCCAGCAGACTATAGATCAGATGGTGGACAAGATAATGGAGCTTCCTCATGGGACAAAGGTGCAGCTTCTTGCGCCTATCGCAAGAAACCGTAAGGGACAGTATGCAAAGGAGCTTGAATCCGCAAGAAAATCGGGTTTTGTCCGCATACGTATAGACGGTATAATGTATGAGCTGTCAGAGGAGATAAAGCTTGAAAAAAATAAGAAGCACAATATTGAAATAGTAGTTGACAGAATTATTATCAAAGATGGGATAGAGTCCCGAATTACCGACAGTCTCGAAACTATCTTCAAGCTTACCGACGGACTTGCGCTTGTTGATGTCGTTGACGGCGATGAAATGCTGTTTTCACGGAATTTTGCCTGTCCCGAGCATAATATCAGTATCGGAGAGCTTGAACCTGTTATGTTCTCTTTCAATAATCCAGTTGGAGCGTGTCCGAAGTGTACGGGACTGGGTATGCTTCGCCAGATAGACCCGAAAGTCATTGTTCCGGATAAAAGGCTCAGCATATTGGGCGGAGCTATAAACGCCAGCGGATGGAACAGTCTTGACGAAACTTCAATCGCCGTAATGTACTATAAGGCGATCTCAAAGAAATACGGGATACCTCTTGACGTTCCCGTAAGCGAGCTTACAAAGGAGCAGCTTAATATTTTCCTGTACGGCACAGGAACTACAGAGCTTGAACTGCGGCGTCCCGAATCATTAGGAGGAGGAAAGTATAAAAGTCCCTTTGAGGGTATCATTCCCAATCTTGAGAGAAGATACCGTGAAACAAACAGCGATTACAGCAAGGCTGTTATCGAGGAGACTATGGTAGAATGCAGTTGTCCCGAATGTAAAGGAAAAAGACTTCGTCCCGAATATCTGGCTGTAACGGTCGGCGGCAAAAATATCAGCGACTTGACGGATCTGTCAGTAAAAAATGCGATAGATTTTTTCGGAGAGCTGAAGCTGACGGAACAAGAAAAATTGATAGGCGAACGCATTATCAAGGAAGTAAAGGAGCGTTTATCGTTCCTCAGCAGTGTAGGACTGGAATATCTCACCCTTTCACGCGCTTCGGGAACATTATCGGGCGGCGAATCTCAGCGTATACGTCTTGCAACTCAGATAGGCTCATCGCTTGTGGGAGTGCTGTATATTCTTGACGAACCAAGTATCGGTCTGCATCAGCGTGATAACGATAAGCTTATATCCACTCTGAAACGTTTGCGCGATATTGGAAACACGCTTATAGTCGTAGAGCATGACGACGATACGATGCTTGCGGCTGATTATATCGTCGATATAGGACCGGGAGCAGGCGTAAACGGCGGAAACGTGGTATTTGCGGGAACTGTCGATAAACTTCTCCGATGCAGAAAATCCATAACGGGACAGTATCTCAGCGGCAAAAAGAAAATACCCGTACCGCAGAAAAGACGTAAGGGGAACGGAAAATTCCTTACGGTCAAAGGGGCGTCCGAGCATAATCTCAAAAATATCAATGTCAAGATACCGTTGGGCGAGTTTATCTGCGTAACAGGAGTTTCAGGAAGCGGCAAATCGTCTCTTGTCAACGAAATAATTTATAAGCACCTTGCAAACAGACTTAACCGAGCCAAAACCATTCCCGGCAGCTTCAAGGAAATCAAGGGGCTTGAAAATCTTGACAAGGTAATATGTATAGATCAGTCGCCAATAGGACGTACCCCTCGTTCAAATCCGGCAACCTATACCGGCGTATTCGACGATATACGAGAGCTTTTTTCCTTGACGCCGGACGCCAAAGCAAGAGGATATAAAAACAGCCGCTTCAGTTTCAATGTAAAGGGCGGACGCTGTGAAGCATGTTCGGGAGACGGGATCATCAAGATAGAAATGCACTTTCTGCCGGACGTGTACGTTCCATGCGAGGTCTGCAAAGGTAAACGCTATAATCGTGAAACTCTCGAAGTCCATTATAAAGGCAAGTCGATATACGATGTTCTTGAAATGACCGTAGACGAGGGCGTGGAATTTTTCGAGCATATTCCAAAAATATTCAGGAAGCTGAAAACCTTGCAGGAGGTAGGCTTGGGTTATATAAAGATAGGTCAGCCTGCTACTACTTTATCGGGCGGAGAAGCACAGCGAGTTAAGCTTTCCACGGAGCTTTCCAGAAAGGCGACAGGACAGACTATATACATTCTTGACGAGCCTACTACGGGACTTCATACGGCGGACGTTCATAAGCTCATAGAAGTGCTTCAGAAGCTTACAGATCAAGGAAATACTGTACTTGTTATCGAGCATAACCTGAATGTGATCAAGTCAGCCGATCATATAATTGATCTCGGACCTGAGGGAGGAGATGGCGGCGGTTCTTTGGTCGTGACGGGAACTCCTGAGGAAGTTGCCGCTTGTGAATCGTCTTATACAGGACATTATCTGAAATCGTATTTGTAATAAACGACAAAATTCAGCTTGATATTTTGTTTATTATTCCGAATTTTTTGTGAAACGTGAGTAAAAATTGTAATTTACTCGTCTTTATAGTGTAATTACAAGAGTTTCTTGTTCCGTACTGAAATTAATTTAAGGGTGCAATAGCGAAACGTTTTACGAAAGGATGTGTTTTTATGAAGAAAACCAAAAAAACTGTTATGACTGCGGCTTTATTTGCTGCGGCGATGAATCTTGCTCCCTCGGGAGCAGTAGAATCAGCTATATCCAATGATGTCGGAGGTACTGTCTTTGCAGTTGACGAATCGAATAGTGAAGATGTTATCGGAGATGTTCAGAATGAATTTCAAGGAGTATACGGTCCTCCGTGGATGATGCTTCCGGAAAGTCAGTGGCGAGGCGATGCATACGAGGACGGCGTTATAGACGCTTATGATATGGTAGAATTGAGGAAAATTCTTCTGAACGGCACAAATTCGGATTGGGATGCAATGCGTGCCGATGTAAACGGCGACGGAGAAGTCGGAATATCCGATATGGTAATGCTTCAAAAATATCTTATGGGGCAGATAAGCGGCTTGACCGAAACAGCTACAACGCCAACGACCGAAGCCACATCAGGAATTGAAACTAAGATAGTCACAACGACTCAAACTGTTCCTGTGCCTGTTTACGGTCCTCCGAGTATGTTTGACTGAGGAAAGTAAAATGCTTGATGTAAATATAAAAAAAGAACATATGAAGACATTGGAGGCGTACCGTGCAGGCTTGATGATAAAGCCGCAGCTCCGTCACTTATTTTTGGAGCTTACTTTGAGGTGCAACGAAAAATGCCTTCACTGCGGAAGCAGTTGCGGCGATGTTTCTTCCGAAGAACTTACTGCGCAGCAGTACGCAAAATTCCTTGCCGAGGTCAAGGGCGATTTCGGAACTAATGATAAAATGCTCTGCGTCACGGGCGGAGAACCGCTTTTGAGGAAAGATTTTTTCGATATAATGGCGGCGGCTCACGAACTTGGTTTCCGCTGGGGAATGACAAGCAATGCCACTCTTATAGACGACAGCACAGCGCGTGAACTAAAGCGTGTCGGCATGGGAACTATTTCTGTGAGCATTGATGGACTTGAGGAGACGCATGACGCTTTTCGCCGTACTCCCGGAGGTTGGCATCGTGCAATGAACGGCATTGAAAGTCTGCTGAGAGTAGGCGGATTTAGGCATGTTCAGGTAACTACAGTCGTTACTCATCAGAATATAGGTCAGCTTGACGAGCTTTATAAGATATTCAATGAAATGGCGATAGATTCGTGGCGAATAATAAATATCGAGCCTATCGGACGAGCAAAGCAGCATGCTGATCTGCTTCTTACTCCAGAGGATTACCGATATATGTTTGAATATATCAGAAATAAACGTATTGCAGGAGAGCCTGTAACCTATGGTTGCAGCCACTATCTCGGTATGGAGTATGAACGGGAGGTCAGAGACTGGTATTACTTGTGTACTGCCGGTACATATATAGCAAGCATTATGGCAAACGGAGATATAAC
The DNA here is from genome assembly GCA_947627275.1 of uncultured Ruminococcus sp. Classification (GTDB taxonomy): domain Bacteria; phylum Bacillota; class Clostridia; order Oscillospirales; family Ruminococcaceae; genus Ruminococcus. Next base: position 34,038 of record CANQVK010000022.1, read on the forward strand.
TGCTTGTCTTGACATTGAACGCCGCCCCGAATTTATACAGGGAAATATTCTTACCGATCGTTTTAAGGACGTTTGGGAAAACAGGTTTGAGATATTCCGAAAAAATCTCAGCGAGGAAAATGAAAAATGCCGCAGTTGCACAGAAAAGTGCCGCTGCCATGGCGATTCCTACCACAGCTGGGACTTTGATAACCATGAACCGCAGGTTTGTTTTAAGGATATTTTATTTTGATCGACTTGACACGCCCAAAACCAAATACCGCTAAAGCCGAGGTAGATCACAGCTTTAGCGGTATAATTTTTTATTCTTCGTATTTCTTAAAAAGCTTAGGAATAATGACGATAACAACGAGCATCATAGCGCATAATCCGCCTATGATAAGAAGTATTGCAGTTAATGTCAGGTGCGGTTCGCCGTATTCCTGCTTCGTGTATGTAAAGCCAGTATTCGCAAAAGCTTCGTCAACAGCTTCCGCTATGACTTTATGACCCTTTTCGTTCGGGTGAATATCAAGGTCGGCGATACGTGTCAGCTCGGCGCATTTGCCATTGAAATCGGCTGCAACGTCAATTACTGTGTAGCTGTCGGGTGCATTGGTTTTGATTATCTCATTGAACTTGTTGATTTTTTCTTCTGAAAACTCCGTAACCATAGAAAAATCGGTAAAGGTTTCCAACGGATCGTAAAGCGTCTGAATATATATGATGCCGTTTGTTTTGCTGTTTAAAACCGATGAAATTTCCTTTAAATTCGCTTCAAAACCTGTGAGAGCCTTATCAACGTCCTCTTCCATAGTGGAAAGCGCTGCGGCAGCTTTGAATATATCGACATCAGAAAAATCAATTGAACCGTTCTCAACTGTAATGCCTAAAGAGCCTATCATTTCAAAAACAATGCCGAGCAGATCGTTTCCTCCGATAGACACAACAACGGCGTCGGTCTCACTCAGGGCTGAATCAAGCTTTCCGCTGTTGAGAAATTCTAAAAGATCAGAAGAAGTATCTCCTGAAACTGCGAAATTCTGCATTTCGTGACCGCTTGTTTCCGCAAGCTCCGTTTCATACTGCTTTTTCAATATGTTTGCATAGGAATCGGGACAGTTGTAATTATCGTTAAGGGCGTAACCGTCAAGACCGTAGCCTGCTGCGATAGAATCTCCCAGAAACATCATTTTAGGCGGCGCATCGAGATCGTAAGATGTTTCTATAAGGTCACGTTTCATCATGGAACAGCCTGTAAATCCCAGAACAGACAAAAAGCAGACGGCAGAGGCAAGAATTTTTTTGATCATTTTACACCTACCTGTTTCGGGACTTCATGTTACGGTCTATTTCACGGTCAGCCGCCCGTTTGGCAGCGTCCGCGCGTTTATCGTAGAGCTTTTTGCCCTTGCAAAGTCCCAGTTGCATTTTTACCCGTGAGTCCTTGAAATATATACTCAGCGGAATAAGCGAAAGACCGTCCTGCTTGACTGTGCCGTAGAGCTTATTAATTTCACGCTTGTGCATGAGAAGCTTTCTGACACGCATCGGATCGCGGTTGAAAATATTTCCCTTTTCATAAGGAGAAATGTGCATTCCCTTAACATATATTTCGCCGTTATCAATAGAACACCAAGCGTCCTTCAGATTTACAGCGCCTTGACGTATTGATTTAACTTCAGTACCAACAAGCTCCATGCCGGCTTCGTAAGTTTCAAGAACAAAGTATTCATGTCGTGCCTTGCGGTTTTCTGCAATAGTTTTAGTACCCTTTGATCGCATATTTTTACTCCAATCAAAATAATTATACCACAGATATATAAGAAAATAATTTTCTTGAATAGCTACACTAATTATATCCTATATTGAAAAAAATGTCAAGAAAATATTGTGTCTTAATTTGTTATAAAAATTATTTTTTTAAAAACACTTGATTTTTATTTGAAAATATGCTATAATATTAACGGTTCAAAAATAGAGACATCATTGTCGGATTTCTGTTCTGAACTGTTTCAGCATTGTCCGTGTGCGGTGATTTAAAAATTTAATATGCAGCGGTATCGAAGTGGTCATAACGGACATGACTCGAAATCATGATGCCCCTTGAGGGACGTGGGTTCGAATCCCACCCGCTGCGCCATTTTTCCCCATTGTTGTTCAACATTGGGGTTTTTTGTATTTATATTACTATCCACAACTTAATCAGAGTGACTTTAGTAGGGACACGGCGTGCCATGTCTGTATTGAGGGAACGCCCTCTCTTGCAGGGCGTTCCCTCTTTCAAAACAGTCCACGGGACTGTTTTGAAATTCACCCTTTGCGGAGCGCTTAAACGCTATGTGGGACTCAGTCCCACACCCTGCCAGAGGCGCTGCCTCTGGACTCCGCCAAAGGGACACCGTCCCTTTGGAATCCCGATGTTAGTTTACAATAGCGTCGAGTATATACGGTACAAAAAACAGAGACACCTATGACGTATAATCATAAGTGTCTCTGAAAAACTTCTTTAGCGTTACACAATGTAAAGAAGCTATTTTTAAAATTAGCCGAGTTCTGCGAAGTACTTGATAGTTCTTACCATCTGTGATGTATAAGAGTTCTCGTTATCGTACCATGAAACTACCTGAACCTCGTAGAGATCGTCAGCGATCTTGGATACCATTGTCTGTGTAGCATCGAAGAGCGAGCCGAACTTCATGCCGATTACGTCAGAAGAAACGATCTGATCCTCGTTGTAGCCGAAGGACTCGGAAGCGGCAGCCTTCATAGCAGCGTTGATGCCTTCCTTAGTAACGTCAGCGCCCTTAACAACGGCTGTAAGGATAGTTGTAGAACCTGTAGGAACAGGAACTCTCTGAGCAGAACCGATGAGTTTACCGTTAAGCTCGGGAATTACAAGACCGATAGCCTTAGCAGCGCCTGTTGAGTTAGGAACGATATTAGCAGCGCCTGCTCTTGCTCTTCTGAGGTCGCCCTTTCTGTGAGGACCGTCAAGGATCATCTGGTCGCCTGTATAAGCGTGGATTGTTGACATGATACCGCTCTGGATAGGAGCATACTTGTTAAGAGTATCAGCCATTGGAGCCAGGCAGTTTGTTGTGCATGATGCAGCAGAAATGATGTTGTCTTCCTTTGTAAGAGTCTTTTCATTTACGCTGAAAACGATTGTTTTAAGATCGCTTCCTGCTGGAGCTGAAATAACGACTTTCTTAGCGCCTGCATCAATGTGAGCCTGTGACTTAGCCTTTGAGCAGTAGAAACCTGTACACTCAAGAACTACGTCAACGCCAAGCTCGCCCCATGGGAGTTCAGCAGCGTTAGCCTTAGCATAAATTGTGATCTTCTTTCCGTCAACTGTGATAGAATCTTCACCAGCTTCAACTGTGTGAAGGCCTTCGCCGATTCTTCCGCAGTAACCGCCCTGAGCTGTATCATACTTGAGAAGGTTTGCAAGCATCTTAGGATCTGTAAGATCGTTGATTGCAACTACCTCATAGCCTTCAGCGCCAAACATCTGTCTGAAAGCAAGACGGCCGATACGGCCAAAACCATTAATAGCAACTTTTACTGACATTGGATATTACCTCCTAAATAATTATATTATTATTGTACACTAATTTTAAGAATTTTTCAAGTACTTTGACAAAAAAATAACCAAATTTATTGCATAAATTATCCGGACTACGTTGTTTCGACGTTTTCCGTTTAAAAAACTGGGAAATCATCATAAAAAAACAAAATTAATTTGGTTTTTCCTATTACAATATTCAAAACTTTGTAGTATAATAGAATTATGTGAAGTGTCCATAATATTATTGTCAGAAAAGGAGGTGTTTATTCTTGAATAAAGATGTTGAGTTTCTTAAAAACTTTTTCAAACATTCCAGTGAAAATGTTATAATTACTGATTATGATTTCAATATCATCTGGTGCAGCAGCGGAGAGCTTAGCAGCTGTTTAAAGGGAAAGTCATGCCGAGGTATCTTTGAGAATGCAGACAGCATAAATGAAAGCGGAAAATATTTTGTCAGATTAAGCGGCCTTGTATATGAGTGCAGCATAATAAAATACCCTGGCGAAGACGGTGGAATATATGTTATTCAGATGGGGAATGATGATGTCTTATTTTCATTTATAAAGTGCAGTGTTATTCAGGAATTTATTGTTAACAGATCAGCTGCGGTCAGGCATGCAGTGACCGGTATTTCTGTTTCGGGAAATAAAATTTACGAGTCCCTTGATAAGTCGTCCCTCAAAAACGAAAAAATGTATCTTAATATTGCAATGGGGAATTGCTATAAGCTGCTGAAATCTTCCATGGATATGTCGGAGCTTGTGAGATATACTGACGGAAGTATTGAGAGCCGCTGCATTGATCTTTCAAGAACCCTCGGAGAATTTGCAAGAATTTGCAATGACCTTATGCGGGGACAGAAGAAGGTAAATGTTGATTATCAGCCTGATCTTTTTATTAAGGCTGATGCTGACAGGCTTACGGCGTGCCTTTTGTCCATGGTAGTTCTTTCTGGAGGAGGGGATAATAGTATGATAGTCATTTCAGCTGAAAGGATAGGCTCAAGTGTGTCCATTACAGTATCCGGCTGTAAAAGCGAAACATCATCCAGACCCTGCAAGCACAGTGCGTTTTCAGAAATGTATCAGGATAACGGCATAAGACCTGAGTGCAGTATTCTTGACAGGTTCTGTAAGGAGTTTGGCGGAACGCTTTATGCAGCTGACGAAGCAGGACAGAACAAGAGCTATAGCATAAGACTTCCTTACTGCGACGATGAGCCGGAGCCTATATTTCGTTCCGATCAGAGCCGTTACAGTGAAAACAAATTTTCCTGTTATCATATAGCATTGTCTGAAATTGTGGATATTGATTATTACCGGTGAGTAAACCGGATATGAAAAGCGCTCCCCTCAGTAAAAAGGGGAGCGCTTTAGCTTAATAATTATTTTTATCCTTCATAGGTTTTAAGAGCTACGTCCTGACCCGTTAAGAACTTTGCAAGAGTAACGATATCTTCAATTGAAATTTCACCGTCACCTGTTACATCTTCAACACGTGCGTGTGGGCGAAGACCTGTAGGAACTTTTGAATTAATTAAATAAAATCTCTTCATAAGAATAAGGTCATAAATATTGATAATGCCGTTGCCGTCCATATCTCCTGCTATGATCTCAGGTTCGGTCGGATCTGTAGGGTCAACTCCGCCAAATGTCTTCCAGTTTTCCGGAAGTTCATCAAGAGTTATAACAAGATCGCTCTGATAAAGCTCCTTGACAGTATCAGGATTGTTCTTGTTGCTTGACAAAATGTGCTCTCCGTACCATGGGCAGAAATAAAGCCAGTATGCCTTTTCAATTGTAAGATTGCCAAGGCTTGGTATTGTATCGTTTTCCGGCATTGAAACCATTTTGCCGTTGTTTACGTAATCAACGAGAGTATAGAAAATTGATGACTCAGCGTCTTCGTTAGGACCGGTTGTATTTCCGTCATGACGATGGTATTCAGTATTGTACTTATCATAGCCTACGATATCAACATATTCGTCTCCTACATACCATTCCTTGGATTCGCTTGACCATGTATAGAGGTTTTCCTCCCAGATAAGGTTATGAACGCCGTATTTTTCAGTAAGCGTTGTATACAGAAGCTTCCACAGCTCCTTATAAACCTCAGCGCCTGACTTGCTCCACCAGAACCATGCGCCTGAACCGTCAAGACCGCCGTTGCCCTCAGCTTCGTGGAAAGGTCTGAAAATAACCGGAACGCCAGCCTCCTGAACTCTCAGAAGCTGTTCTGCAAGGTCCTCTATAGCCATCATTACATAGCCGTTTTCCTTTGTTCCCTCAACGATAGCTTTGGAAGTGTCAAAATCGCTTTTTTCAGTGTATGTGCACTTCTGCCAGTCAACTGCATCTCCAAGCTCATAGCTTGCAAAGTCTGTTGGAACGTTAATATGCCAGCAAACAGTTGGGATGCCGTTTTTCTCGTTTGCCCATTCAATAATACGCTCGGTTGTGTTGTCGTCCCAACCGTAGAGCGGATTATAGTTCATCATATCAAAGCCTCTGATCGCAGGGTATTCACCGCTGAGATCGTGAATAAAGTCAAACTCAAGCTCGTAGTTGCCGTCGTTGCCGCCGCCGTAGATTTCCTGCTGACCGGAAAGGATATTTTTTCCGTAAACGCTTGTAAGGTATTTCATAAGACCCTTAACCTCAGGAGTCGCTTCCTTGTCACAAGGCGTAGGATCAAGCTTTGTAAGGTCAGGATAAACTGCCTCCTCAATAGTAAGGGTATCGTACTCAGCATAGCCGTACTGTGGCATGATCTTTATTTCGTTTATGCCCTTTTTGAGTCTGAACATACCAAGACTTATATCTTTCCACTCAGTTGAATAAGGGAAAGTTGTTGTGTAGGAAACATCGTTTACATTAATTGTCTGCACACGTCCTTCCTGAGAGTTAAACTGAGCATATCTTACAGACATCTGATACATTCCTTCTTCTGGAACATCTACCTTAAAGCTGATAGGATTTCCTGTCAAGTAAGCAAAGCCTTCTCCTGAATAACCCGGAATCTGATTTTCATAAACACTCGTCCAGACCGTATCGCCGTTAAGGTTCAGATCCTCGCATTCCACTGTTGCCGGAAATGACGAGATAACCGGATCTTCATCGGCAGCAAACGCTGAAGATGCCGAAAATGCAAGAGTTGTCACAGAAAGAACTGTGGCTGCTGCAATTGAAATTAGCCGTTTGATTTTCATAATAAAATTCCTCCCTATTTTTATTTTAAGGCAGTACGAACTCTGTACAGCCTTAATTAATGGTACACTTACCCATTGTTTTAATTATACAATAATGTCCCTGATTTGTCAATAATTTTATACACAAAAAACCCTGCTGCAAAACACAGCAGGGGAAATATATTTTATTTTGTACCAAAAATTCTGTCGCCTGCGTCGCCGAATCCTGGAATAATGTAATTATTCTCATTGAGTCCCTGATCCATTACTCCGCAGTAGATATCAACGTCCGGGTGAGCCTTTTCAATAGCGGCAATACCCTGAGGTGAAGCGATTATGCACATGAACTTAATATGCTTTACTCCGAAAGTCTTTACCTCGTTAATAGCGCTGACGGCTGTCTTTCCTGTTGCAAGCATAGGGTCGATGATGATAACATCTCTTTCGGAAACGTCATCAGGAAGCTTGCAGTAATATTTTTCAGTGTTGTGTTCGTTGTCCTTTGCAAACACGCCTATATGTCCGATTTTTGCAGCCGGAACAAGCTTTGTAACGCCCTCGATCATTCCAAGTCCTGCACGCAGTACTGGAACAAATGCAAGCTTTCTTCCTGAAATTATCTTTGTTTTAGCCACTGCAACAGGAGTTTCGATCTCAACCTCTTTAAGGGGCAGATCTCTTGTTGCCTCATAGCATATGAGCATTGCTGTTTCTGAAACCAGTTCTCTGAATTCCTTAGAGCCTGTGTTTTTATCTCTGAGCAATGAAATTTTGTGCTGGATAAGCGGATGTTCAATTAAGTGTAATCCTGCCATGTCTGATACCTCCTAATTTTCCTCTTCTATTTTTTTGAATATGTCAATACGTCTTTGATGGCGTCCACCCTCAAATTCAGTATTTAAAAATACATCAACAAGCTCCAGTGCAAGTCCCGGACCAATAGTTCTTGCGCCGAGGCATATTACATTTGCGTCGTTGTGCAGTCTTGTATATTTAGCTGAAAAGTAATCCGAACAAAGCGCCGCGCGGATTCCGTGGACTTTATTTGCTGCCATGGACATGCCGATTCCTGTTCCGCAGATAAGTATACCCTTGCTGCATTCGCCATTTACGATTTTTTCGCAGAGAGCTTTAGCAATATCCGGATAATCACAGGACTCGCCATTGCATCCCACATCGGTAAAGCTGATACCCTTTTCGTCAAGATATTTTATTACTTCAAGTTTAAGACCATATCCGGCATGGTCGCTGCCAATTGCAAGCATGTTATTCTCCTGTATGCCGCATTTACGGCCTGCGGCTGCCAAAATTAAGATACTTTTTAAGTATAGCACAAATTATGGGTAAAATCAATGAAATCAGGAATTAATTAAATCTTTTTCTGCTTTTACAAGCTGAAGATACCTTGCCTCAAGCTCATCAGGCGTCTGAGACTTATGCTGGAGGCTGGCAAGACAAAGTCCTGACGCATTCTGGAGCCTTAGATGCGGCGGTGCGATAAACCGGTTCTCTCCCGGATATTCGCTTAAAAACGCTTCTGCTCCATCACCGTTAATATAGACAGGCTTATCAAGTCCGGATAAAATGCCGTCAAGCTCGGACATGGAAATAATACTGTCCTCCGCTTCACGCCGTATGCTTCCGGATTCCGAGAAAAACAAGCCGGTGTAAACAAGGTCCTGCCTTGCCTTCATAACCGGACATACATATCCCCTTACACATGAAAGATTATAGGCGAGCCCCTCAAGAGTTGAAATACCGCAGCACTCTTTGTCAAGGGCAAACGTCATTGCCTTTACAGCGGAAATCCCGATCCTCAGACCGGTATATGAACCCGGACCGTCTGCAACCGTTATTCTGTCAACATCTGAAAGCTCTTTTCCGCAGTCGGCAAGAAGTCTTTTGCACAGCGGAAGAATTACCTGAGAATGTGTACGGGAGGTATAAATGCTGTTTTCTCCTATAATAACGCCGTCCTCATAAAGGGATACGGAAGCGGTTTTTCCAGAAGTGTCAATTCCTAAGATCAGCAAATCTTTCATCTCCCTCCACTGTAATTTTACGGGTGTTTTCGTCAACGTATTCTATGCTTATGTGAACAGTATTTTCAGGCAGAGCCTCGATTATATTTTCAGACCACTCCACAGCAAACACGCTTTCCTCAAGAGGATAGTCATAAAACCCTGTGGTTTCAAGGTCATACGGAGAGGTGATCCTGTACATATCAAAGTGATAAAGTGTAATATCCCCTCTGTATTCGTTTACAAGGGCAAAAGTAGGAGAGGTAACGCTGTCCTCAAGTCCAAGTCCCTGCGCAAGTCCTCTTGTAAAGGTGGTTTTTCCTGCGCCAAGACCTCCGCTATAGGCTATCACATCGCCTTTATGAAGAAGCGCTCCTACCTTTTTTGCAAACTCAATTGTTTCCTCTGTGCTGTGAGTTAACACTGTCATAATCATCCGCCCTGTTCAAAAATATCATATGTTTCGCTGTTTTCGATTTTACTGTCAATAATGTATGCGTTAAAGCCGCTTTCGGAGCTGTACACATAGCACTGGATACCCTTCTCGCTATCGGTATAAAGTACAGCGTCAGTTTTGTTATTTGAATACATGCTCATGTTTATTGAAACCTTTTTGCCGTCTGAAAGCTCAAAATCCGTGCATTCCTTAACAAAGCTGTCGCTGTTTTCAATGCCGCCGACAAGCACGAGGAGTGAGCCATTTCCGTCTGTTGACAGTTTTACGCTTTCAATATGCGCCTCGGTTGGAACGCTTATACCGATTTCGTTTTCTACAGCAGCCTTTTCATTTGAAGACAGTTCAGTTCTGATATTATGCTTTAGCTCTCCGTTCAAAAAGCTTATAAGATGAACTGATAAAAATATAACAGCTGCTGAGGATACAGCGGCAGTCAGTATCAGAAACTTTCTGCCGCCTTTATCCTCATTAGCATTTTCCGTTTTATTTCTGAGTTTGAACATATCAGAACAAACCGGTAATATTTCCGTCTCCGTCACAGTCGATATTTATTGCAGCAGGCTTTTTAGGCAGTCCCGGCATAGTCATAATATCTCCTGTGAGGGCGACAACAAAGCCTGCTCCAGATGAAAGCTTTACATCTCTAACAGTAATGCTGAAATTTTCCGGCTTTCCAAGCTTTGTCGGGTCGTCGGAAAGAGAGTACTGTGTTTTGGCAACGCATACCGGAATATTGTCATAGCCGAGTTTTATGATACTGTCAAGCTCTTTTTCAGCTTTTCCGGTATATACAACTCCGTCGGCACGGTAAATTTCCTTTGCAATGATCTCAAGCTTTTCCTTTATTGGAAGAGCGCTGTCGTAAATAGGCTTAAAGCAGCTTTCCTTTTCAGCAGCTGCGCATACCTTCTGAGCGAGGTCGATTCCGCCCTCTCCGCCCTTTGTAAATATTTCAGCCAGTGAAGCTTCAACGTTCATTTCCTTACAGAAATCCTTAATGATCTGGATTTCAGTATCGGTATCAGTAGGGAAGCGGTTTATTGCCACAACGACCGGAACACCGTATTTCTGCATGTTTTCAATATGGGTTTTAAGGTTTACGATACCCTTTTTCAGAGCCTCTGTGTTTTCGTTTTGCAGCTCTGTTTTAGGGACTCCACCGTTGTATTTAAGCGCTCTTATCGTAGCCACAAGAACGATACATGAAGGCTTCAGACCTGCAAAGCGGCACTTTATGTCAAGGAATTTTTCAGCTCCAAGATCTGAACCGAAGCCTGCCTCTGTTACGCAGTAATCTCCGAGTTTTAAAGCGAGCTTTGTAGCACGGATCGAGTTGCAGCCGTGGGCAATATTGGCAAAAGGTCCTCCATGTATAAGCGCCGGAGTATTTTCAAGAGTCTGCACAAGATTAGGCTTCAAAG
>CANQVK010000023.1 GCA_947627275.1 uncultured Ruminococcus sp.
GATATGAAAATACACGCATCTCTAAATTCCATCATAATAAAAAGTCTAATCTTTAGGTGCTTAAGTTGTGGATAGTGCTTTTCAATATTGAAAAATTTCGATGCTCATCGGGAGTAAATTTCGTACCCACATCCATATAGTCTGGATAACCCACAAATGTCATCGGTTCGTTAAATTCTCCCATAACGGTACGATGAATGTCGCTCATTGAGAATAGATATGGTTTATAATTATTGATAAGGTATTTATCATCAATAAAATACCTCTCCTGCGGCGTCATATCATCCTCCTGAGTGCCGTTAAGAAAGTTGTTGTATTCTTCTAAGGTCATTCCTAATCCATGTTCCTGAGTTAGCTTCATAATACTGATAAATTCGGGAGAATCATAGTGACACTCAGCCTTTTCAAAATCAATAAACGAACAATAATCTATCATATTCAGCATAAAATCAGAACGTTTCCACGAATTGCTCCAAGGGACTATTCCCATATTTTCAGGACAGGCTGACACAACGTTCATCATATCCTCATATGTCCATTCGGTAAGTCCATTAAGGTATTTATCCTTTACTCCCAAGGTATTCAGTGTAAAGCTTGGTGCAAGGGAAAGAAGTTTTCCTCTGAAATCCATAGCCTCAAGATAACCGTCAACAAAATCCTCACGGCTCAGGTTCGGGTCATTGTCAATAAGCTCATACATATCAACAAAAAGAGATTCTCTTGCGCCAAAGGATTCCGATGTTACAGAACCGTTTATGTTCAGCAGAATATCAGGCGGATCGCCGGAGAGAATATCCTCACGCATTGGGTCTAATGTTTCCTCAGTTGATAAAGTGTTTCCGCCGTACTGCTTTACCTCAATACGATAATTATCATTGGTATTGTTGAATGCCTTTATATCATCAGCAATATAAAGGTCTGTCCACGTTGCAATGGTAATGACCTTTTTGGATTTGAGTTCCGAAATATCTCTTTCCGAAAGCAAGGTAAGATGTGAACCTTCCCCGTCTGTTTTCAAAGCTGCAAATTCGTTTTCACCTATGCAGAGCAGTCCGCAAATGTCATTTACACTAAATGTGTTATCCATGTAGTCGGTTAATTTAACCCAAGTGTCATTGCTGAGACCGTAAAGTCCGTCATTGAAATCAGCAAAAAGCGAATACTCGTCATTTCCGCCGCATACCGCATAAGCCGAAGAAGAAATATCACTGCATTTCCGCTCGTTTTCAAGCGAAGTACCGTTAATGCGCGCTGTTTTTGCAGTATCTCCGTAACCGAGAATAACAGCAGGAATATCGGCATTATCCTTTGAAAAGCCTAAGATATTTCCGCCTTTGCAGTCAATTTCGCCCTGTATCGTACCGTCAGCCGCGACTGCAAGCAGGCTCTCATTGTTCAGATTTATGATGTAGTCCTCGCCGTTTGCCGTGATAACAGCAGTCATTTCGGTATCAAATTCATGCTCGCCTAAATTGTACTCATTGCAAACATCGCCGTCGGTATTAAAGACGTACAGCATAAGCTCATTATCAAGAAGCGTAACAACGGCAGTTTTGCCGAATTTGCACAGGCAGGCAGACTTCACGACCTCATTTTCCTTAGGCGTAAATACAAATTTGCGATAATCGGCAAAGCTCTTATCGGTCACATATCCCATGTATCCGTCATTTGTATCCGTACCGAAAATAAGTACGTTTTCGCCGAGTTTGTCAAGCAAAAGAATGGTCTTGAAGTCCTCCGACATGGTGATGTCCGCTTCTTTCAAATAGAGCATAACTGTTTCTGCCGTTGGCGCAGATGTTTCAGACGTTGGATTTCCATTGCTGCACGAAACACCTGTGAGCATCAGCAGCAATGATACGAATACTAAAATTTTCTTCATAGAAAACCTCCTGTTGGATATAGTTTGTCTTAACTATAACGTTCACTGACATAAAGCGAAACACGATTTTGAATCATTTTTGCAGTTTCCTCTGCCGAGCGTTCATCGTTGAAATAGGCGTTCAGCTCGTCCCATAAAATTCTTATCACATTATTATCCAGCTTAACGACATTTTTTGCTGATTCCCTTACCCATGCTTTATATTCTTTGCTCTCCTCGTCTGACATGGGAGGAAAGCTTTCGCCCTCATTCTGCTCCTCTGAAATAAGTTTATTGAAATCCTCCATCTGCTCATCTATATATCTGTCAATAGCAGGGAATGTATATCTTCCTTTCGTTCCTGAATAATAGCTGTCGCTGAAAAACGAATATTTTATAAAATCCCATGCGCCGTCCTTAACGTCTGAATTAGCTAAAATCGAATATCCGTTGTCTATCTCAACATAAGAAACGCTGCCGTTTTCCGTTGGATAGCCTATTATTGTTGCAGGCTCGTTGAAACATTCTCTCTCCATTGCGTACAGTTCAAGGAAATTCGAAACTTCCGTGAGTTTAAGCATGAGTACATCGTTTTTATAGTGATCTCTTATCATATCGCTGTCCCAACCTGAGCTGTTGTCTGAACCTAAATTATTGTCTTTGAAAAATTTCAAAAGCTTGATAAATGTTTCATTATCAAAGTCACAAATACCCTTGTCATAATCTATAAATGAATTATAATTTATAAGCTCGTAAAAAGCGCTTGTTGGAGAACCGTACTTTGAATCGACTGTAAGATCTATATTGTCGGATATTTTGTTGTAGCTTTCCATCATCTGGTCGAAGTTCCAGCTTGTAAGTCCATTGAGAAATTTATCCTTGCATTCGATAGTTTTGATGATAAAGCTGGGAGTTATCATAAGCAGTTTACCGTTTGATTCCATACCCTCAAGGAATCCGTCCACAAAATCCTCTCTGCTTAAATCAGGATCGTTGTCTATCATAGAGTACAGGTCAACAAAAATGCTTTCCTTTGCGCCGAATGTGTCAATAGGCATATCGCCGTTGAATGGCATTATATCAGGAGCATTTCCCGATACGATGTCCATTTTCAAAGCGTTGATATTTTCCTCTCTATCCTGACTCTGACCATAATTGACGATCTCAATTTTATATTTATCATTAGCAGAGTTATACTGACTTACATAGTGAGATAACTCCGCATCAGGTACAACAGTTGCTATTTTTACTATCTGAGCAGTTTCTTTTTCCGAATAATCACGTTGATCCATACGTTTCAAAGCTGCTCTTTCTACACCATTCACGCTGACTATAAAGCTGTTTTCCGCTGTCATGATAAGACCTGCCACTTCATATGCTGCAAAATCATTTTCGGTAAAATCGCAGAGCTTTACCCATTCATTACCTTTAAGTCCATACATAGCGTCATAAAATACGGCAGCTATAGAATACTCTCCTATTCCTGCACAAGCTGTAATTACAGACGATGACATATCGCTGCATTTCTTCTTGTTTTCAAGCGAAGTACCGTTAATTTGCGCTGTTTCTGTAGCATCTCCGTAACCGAGAATAACAACAGGAACGTCGGCATTATCCTTTGAAAAGCCTAAGATATTTCCGCCTTTGCAGTCAATTTCGCCCTGTATCGTACCGTCAGCCGCGACTGCAAGCAGGCTCTCATTGTTCAGATTTATGATGTAGTCCTCGCCGTTTGCCGTGATAACAGCAGTCATTTCGGTATCAAATTCATGCTCGCCTAAATTGTACTCATTGCAAACATCGCCGTCGGTATTAAAGACGTACAGCATAAGCTCATTATCAAGAAGCGTAACAACGGCAGTTTTGCCGAATTTGCACAGGCAGGCAGACTTCACGACCTCATTTTCCTTAGGCGTAAATACAAATTTGCGATAATCGGCAAAGCTCTTATCGGTCACATATCCCATGTATCCGTCATTTGTATCCGTACCGAAAATAAGTACGTTTTCGCCGAGTTTGTCAAGCAAAAGAATGGTCTTGAAGTCCTCCGACATGGTGATGTCCGCTTCTTTCAGATAGAGCATATCTGTATCAGCCGTTGGCGCAGATGTTTCAGACGTTGGATTTCCATTGCTGCACGAAACTGCCGATACAAGCATTGCCGCTGCTAAAATCAAAGCTTTTAATTTTTTCATTTGTATTCCTCCTAAAATTTATTTAACTATTGTCTGTGGCTCAAGCGAATTGTTCCGAAGTGTAAGTTTCCATACGGTTCTGTATGACATCGGCGCATTTTTCGGCAGTATACTCACCTGCGAAAAATTTTTCTGTTTCTTCGTAATATATATTGTATGGAGTATCATCGCTGTTATCAATATATCGCTTCGGCAGAACTGTTTGACTGAGCAGCTCTAAAATATAACTTTTGTCAGCTTCCGTAATATCGCCGAGTTTGATATTCTCCTTACCGTCCCAATAATACCAGCCCTTACCCAGTTCGTCATCATCAATGCCCTCTTTCAACCGCTCATATTCCGCCTCAAAACCGCTTATAGTCAAAGGAAATAAAGGCGATGCAAGCGTCTCCGCCGAGTTGTTTTGTATATAATATTTCAGAAATTCCTATGCCCGAGCTTTCATATCCGAACTATCAGCGATCGCTAAAGTCTGCCCTGCAAGCCCTACATAGGTACGGCTGCCCTCCAACGTGGGATTGCTGATAATTGTGAGTTTCTCTCCGCCGAAACGTCCCTTGATTTCGTTCATATAGCTGCTGAAACCTGCAATTCCGCCACAGCTCAGCAGTGCGGTATCGTCTAAATATTGCCGTCTTTCTTTTGTGTCGTCAATTTCCTGCGTCTCGTAGAGCTGTTGGTCATAGCTGCCCTCGCCTGCCGCAGAATATTTCAAAAAATTTATAAAGCTGTCGGAATCGAAGCGGCATGTGACATTTTCAAGGTCGACCCATGTCATCCAGCTAAGACGTGTAAAGCGGTGCAATACTGTGTCCGTGTCATAATAAGACATCACGCATTTATCTTTCGGAAGTTTTTCGAGAAGATCAAGATAGCCGTCAACGTCAAATGTTTCAATACCTTCAAGATACTTGTCGATAACAGAGGACTTGCCGTAACTACCTATATCCAACTGCCAGCCTGTAGCTAACAGTGGTATTTCATCGTTCTCTCTTGTCAGAGTATTCATCACCTACTATTTCCGTAAAATTCCCATTCGCCTGATAAAAACGATTTTCCGCGCCTGTCAAAAAGTACTTTTCTCCCTCATTGTACGGACTCATCCCAAAAATATAATCTATTTCCTTTGGAACTTCAACTGCTGATTTTTTGTACACCGCCTCCGAAAGCTCGTCCGTCTGAACAGTTGCCGCAGGAGTTTCCTTTTTTGGCTCTGAACTGCATGAAACAGCGGAAATAAGCATTCCGACAGCTAAAATGAATGATATTGATTTTTTCATATGCGACCCTCCGTCTTATAGATATTAGACCTCCTCGGAAACTAACGCACATCGTCTGTCAAATTTTTTGCCATACGGCTGCACCTCAGTTTCCGAGGAGGTCTATTGACATTAACGCCGAATAAAGCGTTCTATATACAAGTGATTTAAAAAGCAAAAAAAGACGAAATAAATTTCTATGAACTGATAATTTTGTATAAATGCACAAAAAAATAATTTGAATATGTGCAAAGTCACGATTTTTTATAAATTTCTGAAAAGACTTTAAAAATTTTTGAGAATATGTTATAATGAAAATGCTAAATATATCAGCATTGCTACACTAATGCCCAATTGATCGAGCTGTATATTCACCGCCGTTTCAAACATAAAACGGCGAGTATATTTCATTCCGTGCAATGCCGAGAGGTGTAAAATGATGAATTTAGGAAAAGTAATCAATATCGCCGTATTTGTTGCCGGCCTTGATGAAGAGTACCAAAGCAACATTATCGTCGGTATAAACGAGTTTTCACGCAGAAATAACATTAACGTATCTTACTTTGCCGCTTACGGCGGCATGATAGACAGCCGCCTTTTCGACATAGGCGAATACAGCATTTACAGCCTTGCCAATCTTGAGAAATTCGACGGCGCTATCCTTATGACCAACACTATCAACGACAACGATATGAAAGAATCTATTACAAGCCGTATCAAGGATTCAGGCATTCCCGCCGTTGTCTTTGACTGCGACAATATCAGCGAATTCTACAACATAAGGATAAACAATACTATCGCTATGCGTGAAATGGTTCGCCATGTAATAACCGAACATGGCGCAAAAACCATAAATTATATCTCCGGACCTATGTCCAATCCCGAAGCTGTGGAGAGGCTTCTCGCTTTCCGCGAGGTCATGGCTGAAAACGATCTGCCCGTAGAGGAGGATCGCATTTATTACGGCGAATTCCGCAGCTTTGACGGTCATGACGCTATCGAGGAATATATGAGATCGGGTCTTGCTCTGCCCGACGCATTTATCTGCGCCAACGACGCTATGGCTCTCACGGCTATCAGTACGCTTGAAAAATACGGCTTCTGCATTCCCCTTGACGTTATCGTTACAGGCTTTGACTATACCTACAGCGCAAGAAATTACTGCCCATCCCTCACCTCGGTAAAGCGACCCCTCTCTCAGATGGGAGCTATGGCGTGCGGCGTTATTCTTGACCTGCTCAACGGGAAAAAGCCCTCCCACGAGGAGCTTGAAGCTTCCTGCGTATTCAGCGAAAGCTGCGGCTGCGATATTCAAGCAAGCGGAAATTTCAGCGAATTTCGCAAAACCACATACAACAAAATAGAAGTTACCAACAGCAATGTCCGCAAACTGAATATCCTTGCCGCACGACTTGCCGAGACTGAATCCTCCGAGGAGCATTTCAGCGTTATCCGTGAATTTGTCGAGGAGCTGGAATGCAAACAATTTTCACTATGTCTTACAAGCAACTGGCAGGATTCCTACAACAGAATCGCCGGAAATACAGGCGAATTCGTTTTCGAGAGAATGACTGCGCCTTTCGTATGGAGTAAGGATAAGGTCGAAAGCGTTGAATATTTCAACGGCAGTGAAATGTTCCCCGTGCCGCAGAACAGCGGCGGAAACGTCAATTATTTCCTTCCGCTGCACTTCCGCAACAAGGTTCTTGGATACTATATAATAACAAACGGAGATTTCCCCATAAACAGCCTGCTCTGCCACACGTTCTCAATGAATATCAGCAATTCCATTGAAAATCTCCGCAAACTTTCACATATTAACAAGGCTATGGAAGAACTGAATAAGATCTATGTTATCGACCCATTATGCGACATTTACAACAGAAACGGCTTCATCAAGTTCGCCGACGAAATATTCAGAGACTGCGTTTCCGAGCGTAAAAAGGTCATGCTCACATTTATAGACATGGACGGTCTTAAATTCATCAACGACAACTACGGTCACGACGAGGGCGACTTCGCTATCAAAAAGCTTGCCAACGTTATCAAGGAATGCTGCAACAGCGACGCTATATGCGCAAGGTTCGGCGGAGACGAGTTCGTTATCTTCGATAAAAACGCCAACGACGATTCCGCAGGCGTTCTCGAACTGAAATTCAACGCCAAGATCGACAGCATCAACGATATTATCAATAAGCCGTACAAAATTTCCGCAAGTCTGGGCAGCGTTGTTGAAACTGTTGATGAAAGATACACGCTTTACAGGATAATCAAAATGGCTGACGAACTTATGTACAACGTTAAAAAAGCAAAGAAAAATTCCCGAACAGGTTCGGGAAAATAAAAGAACAGGCGGTCATTTTGGGCGAGTATAAAAAGCCGATGCTTACAGTAAGTTGCAAGCATCGGCTTTTATTTTTTTAGTTAAGAGTATCACGCTTTGCAGCCGCCGTTTTTATTCAAAGCATTTTTTGATCAATTCCTTTATTGCGAGCTGATGTTTGAAAAATTTATTTATCTGAACTTTAAGTTCATTTTCTCTTGCCATGCACTGTTCGGGTGTTTTGTTAGGAAAATTTTTATTTCCCTCATGATAACGTCCGATAAGTTCCGATATGATCAAAGCTATACCTCTATGGAGCGAGTTGATTTCACCAGCCGTAAGAAGTCCGCCGACGCCGTTAGCAAAACCCTCTGTAGCTTCACGAACTGCCTGCAAATCAAATGAATTTGTGGTAATTGAACGAATCATATCGCCGTAATCCACACAAACGTGATTTACCATTGTGGTGTCGAAGTCGATTATAGTCGGTTTTTTACCGAAAATAATGTTGTCCGACTTTGTGTCGCCGTGAATATTGCGTTTCGGTAAACCGGGGATATTGAATTCGTGAAGCCGCGGCATACAGTCCTCAAACTGAACATCTGCCGTATTGACGATACGCAGGAAAGCTCCGACAGCAAAACCTTGCTCGAAGAAATTTTTTCTGTCGTCCGCGCGATTTTCGATATATTCATAAATACGCCATATTTCATTGTTATACTCAATATAATTCCTGCCGCCGACGTAAATATAATGCGGAATTTCAATACCGCTTTCGGGATATTTTTCAAACGCCCTTTCAATGGACGAAATATTGTTCATTATCCTCTGCGGAAACTCGAAAATATCTTTATTCAGCGACTGGAGGATATATCGTCTGTCGCCGCATTTAACATCGTATGTGCGATTGCTGTGACCTTTGTTCAGCTTCGTTATCTCTGAGGCGTTCGGCAGTCCGAAAAGTCTCAGGATATTATTAAAATTTTCATTCATAAATATTAATTCTTTAAGCTGTGCATGGGAGCAGGTATACGTCCGCCTCGGTTTATGAATTTAGCTGCCGATTTCTCCCTGACAGGCATAACGGGACCGCTGCCGAGAAGTCCGCCGAATTCAAGCGTTTCGCCCTCTTTCTTGCCTACAGCGGGGATAAGCCGAACTGCCGTTGTCTTTGTGTTGACCATGCCTATAGCGGCTTCGTCTGCGATAATGGCTGAAATTGTTTCGGGAGCGATCTCTCCGGGAACAACTATCATATCAAGTCCGACAGAGCATACTGCTGTCATAGCTTCAAGCTTTTCAAGGCTGAGAACTCCTGCTACAGCAGCGTCTATCATTCCTGCGTCCTCCGACACGGGGATAAATGCGCCCGAAAGTCCGCCGACTGTTGAAGAAGCCATAACGCCGCCTTTCTTTACAGCGTCGTTAAGCATTGCAAGGCATGCCGTAGTGCCGTGAGTTCCGCACATTTCAAGACCCATTTCTTCAAGGATATGAGCTACGCTGTCTCCGATCGCAGGAGTGGGAGCAAGCGAAAGGTCAACGATACCGAAAGGAACGTTCAGCAGTTCAGAAGCGCGCGCTCCGACAAGCTGACCCATACGTGTGATCTTGAAAGCGGTCTTTTTAATAATGTCCGCAAGCTCGTTTATGGAAGCGTCGGGGTACTTGCTGAGGGCGGAGCGGACGACGCCGGGACCCGATACTCCGACATGTATTTCGCAGTCGGGTTCGCCTATGCCGTGGAATGCGCCTGCCATAAAGGGGTTATCCTCAACGGCGTTGCAGAAAACTACAAGCTTTGCCGCACCGATGCAATCACGGTCAGCGGTTCTTTCGGCAGTTTCCTTAACTATTTGTCCCATGAGCTTTACGGCGTCCATATTGATACCCGATTTTGTCGATCCTATATTGACCGATGAGCAGATGTTCTGAGTTATGTCAAGAGCCTCGGGAATGGAGCGGATTAGAGCTTCGTCCCCCGGGGAAAATCCCTTATGTACGAGGGCTGAATAGCCGCCTATGAAGTTGACTCCGCATGTATCTGCGGCTCTTTGGAGCGCCTTTGCAAATTTAACGGGATCATCATTGGGGCATACGGCGGCGAGCATAGCGATAGGAGTTACAGAAATACGCTTATTAACTATCGGTATACCGTATTCCTTTTCGATCTTCTGACCAACGGCTACAAGATTACCTGCCTTTGAGACGATCTTGTCGTATACCTTTTCACATGCCCTGTCAATATCGGTATCTATGCAGTCAAGAAGGGATATACCCATAGTAATAGTACGAATATCAAGACATTCGTCCTGTATCATACGTATCGTTTCCAATATGTTATATACGTTAAGCATTTTGCAGCTTCCTTTCTGTGCAGACGGTTATATATTGTGCATGGAATTGAAAATATCCTCGTGCATGGTATGTATGGACAGTCCGAGCTTCTCGCCGAGTTTTGTCATATCGTCCGCAAGCTGAGAAAAATCTTCAGTCATATCGGTAATATCTACGAGCATGATCATAGCGAACATATCCTGAAGAACGCTCTGTGTCACTTCGATAACGTTTGCGCCCATATCGGAGCAAACGCCGCTTACCTTATGGAGAATACCAACATTATCCTTTCCGATTACAGTTACAACAGCTCTCATAAAAATACCTCCGTTTGAGAATCCGTAGGTCAATACGGATTCTAAAAATATATCCTCTTAATTATAACATAAAAATAAAAAAAAATAAAGACTTATAATTATTTTTTTGATTTAACTTATTTTAACTCTGTGATTTTTCTGTCATAACTTAAAAAATGATTTCCGTGAAATTTTTCCGCAACAGTTGCAATTTTGAAGCTAATATGATATAATAATTACATATTTGATCAACGGCTGTTCCGACCGACTTGAAAAGGGGTGTTATATTGAAGCTTACAGACTGTCATACACATACGCAGTATTCCATGGACAGCGATGCCGATATTGTACAGATGATAGAACGTGCAAGGGAACTCGGTTTGTCCGCATACGCCGTTACCGATCATTGTGAGTGCAACTGCTGGTATCCAAAGGAACATTACGAGAATACGGAACTTTTTGATTATTTCAATTACAAGGACGATTTTGAAGCCTCCATTTCGGCGGTAACAGAGCTTAAAGAAAAATACAGCGGTTTTGAGCTGATTTGCGGAACTGAGCTGGGTCAGCCTATGGAGGCGCTTGATATAGCCGAAAAGGTCGTAAGCGATACGCGCCTCGACTTTGTTATAGCGTCGTTGCATCAGATCAGAGGCGAAAAGGATTTCTACTACATAAACTATTACCATATGACCTCCGATGAGATAAACAAGCTTCTCGAGGGGTATTTTATGGGGATATACGAAATGTGCAAATGGGGAAAGTTCGATATTCTGGGACATCTGACCTACTGCCTGAGATATATGAAGATACGCAACAACATAACTCCGAATCTCAGGCGCTTTGACGAGATAATAGCCGAAAGTCTGAGAGAACTGATTCGCAAAGGGAAAGGCATAGAGATAAATACTTCGGGGATACGTCAGGGCTTCGGAGCAACATTTCCGTCGCTGAAATACGTAAAGCTTTTCCGTGAACTTGGCGGAAAAATAATAACGGTCGGCTCTGATGCTCACAAGATCAAGGATCTGGGGGCGAATATTTCCGACGGTGTCGAGATTGCCAAAGCTGCCGGATTTACGGAGATCTGTTATTTTAAGCAAAGAAAGCCTTATTTTATTAAAATAGATTAGTCTATGCGATTACAGTATGAAAGGATATGATCAAATGAAAAACGAGATAATCGGAATTTTACAGCAGAATGCCCGTATTTCCAACACGGCTATGGGGGAAATGCTCGGTATCTCTCCAGAAGAAGCGGCTGCGGAGATACGCAGACTTGAAGAAGCCGGAGTTATCAGGGGGTACAGCGTTATACTGAACGATGAAAAGTTTGACAGCTCTACAGTATATGCCACGATCCAGCTTAAGGTTACGCCTCAGCGTGACTGCGGCTTTGACGATATTGCGAAAACTATCATGATGTACGACGAGGTGGAGAGCGTGAGCCTTATGTCGTCGGGAGCATACGACCTGTCCGTGGAGGTCAAGGGCGGAACCCTTAAGGACGTAGCGTTTTTTGTTTCCGAAAGACTTGCGACCATTGACGGAGTATTGTCAACGTCTACCCATTTTCTGCTCAAAAAATACAAAGAAAAAGGAATCTTCATTGACGATGACGATACTGATGAAAGGGGACTGGGTTAAAAGTGATAGATTACGATAAGGTTCTTTCCAATAAAATAAAGAATATCAAGCCCTCGGGAATACGTAAATTCTTTGATATTGCCGCAACCATGGAGGGCGTTATCTCTCTCGGCGTCGGCGAACCCGATTTCTCTACGCCGTGGGTGATACGAAAGGCGGCTATACAAGTTCTGGAGCGCAGACATATCGTCTACGGGCCTAATCTCGGTATAGCTCCTCTGAGAGAGGCTATTTCTAAGCATATTGAGAAAAAACACGGCGTAAAATACGACCCATCCTGCGAACTGATCGTTACCGTAGGAGGTTCGGAGGCTATTGATCTTGCCGTGCGGGGAATCATCGACCCGGGAGACGAGGTTCTTATCGTTGAGCCGTGCTTCGTCTGCTATGCGCCTCTTGTCGAGCTGATGGGCGGAGTTGCCGTATCAGTACCGACTCGTATAGAGAACAATTTCAAGCTTACGATCGACGATCTTAGAGATAAGGTCACGGAACGCACAAAGCTGATCATCCTGCCTTTCCCGAACAATCCCACGGGAGCTATCATGACAAGGGAGGATCTTGAGCCGATAGCTGAATTTCTCCGTAATACAAACATCATGGTGCTGTCTGATGAGATCTACTCTGAGCTTACATACGGCAGACGGCACTTTTCAATAATCGAACTGCCCGATATGGCGGAACGCACGATATATGTCAATGGCTTTTCAAAGGCATACGCCATGACAGGCTGGCGGCTCGGCTATGTGGCAGCTCCCGAGCCGATAATACATCAGATATTCAAGATACATCAGTACGGCATAATGTGCAGTCCCTATATAAGTCAGAATGCGGCTATCGAGGCGCTTAATTCCTGCGATTCAGAGGTGGCGAAAATGGTTGACGAATACAATATACGCCGCCGCTATCTTGTAAGCGAGTTCAACAGGCTGGGGTTGTCATGCTTCAATCCCGAGGGAGCGTTTTACGTGTTCCCGTGTATCAGGAGTACGGGACTGACCAGCGAGGAATTTTGCGAAAGACTGCTGTTTGAGGAGAAAGTCGCCGCTGTTCCCGGAAGTGCGTTCGGAGAGTCGGGCGAGGGCTATATACGCATATCCTACGCATATTCTCTTAAACATCTTATGGAAGCCATGAGCCGTATCGAGGATTTCCTGAAACGTCTGGAGGCTGAAAAAAATGAGAGTTAAAGCAGCGGCAAAGGTCAACCTTGCTCTTGACGTTACAGGCAGACTTCCGAACGGCTATCATTCTATTGAAAGCGTTTTTCAGACTGTGGGAATTTATGATGAGGTCACGGTCGAACTTATCGAAAACGGTATCGAACTGACATGTGAAACGCTTGATACATTCGTATTTGATGATAATATACCGTGCGATGAAAGAAACATCGCATACAAAGCCGCAGGAATGTTCCTTGAGGAGAACGGACTTGAAACAGGGTGCAGAATCCACATAAAGAAAGGTATTCCCTCTCAGGCAGGCATGGGCGGCGGAAGTACCGATGCGGCGGCTGTGCTGTACTGCCTTTCAAAGCTTACAGGGAAATCATTTTCAGCACCCGAAAAGCTCGGAGCCGACGTACCGTTTCTGCTTGCGGGCGGAACGGCTTATGTGACGGGAATCGGCGAGAAAATCAGTAAAATTGTCGACTGTTCGGGAAAAATACTTGTGATCGCAAAGGGAAAAGATGGCGTTTCAACTGCAAAAGCTTATGCTGAAATAGACGCTCTTGAAGCTCCTGCTCCTGTCCGTGTAAAAGAACTGGTAAACGCAATAGAAACGGGCGGAAATATTTCTGATTATATCGGGAATATCTTTGAGGAAGCGGTAAACCTCCGGGAAGTTGACGATATAAAGCAAAAAATGCTTATGTTTGGCGCGGAAACCGCCTGCATGACAGGAAGCGGTTCGGCGGTTTTCGGTATCTTTGATACGTCTGAAAAAGCGGAAGTATGCGTCAACGCTCTTGAAAAGGACGGATATTTTGTCAGAATATGCGAAACCGTTCCCGAAACATTTATAGCGATCCAATAACTATTTGCCATTTATGGGATTTTTTACTGCTGTAGGTACACATTACGCCGTGTCCGCACTGAGGGAACGCCCTCTCTTGCAGGGCGTTCCCTCTTTCCAAATACTCCTGCGGACTGTTTGGAAATTCACCCTTTGGAATCCCAATATTAGTTTGCTTAAGTTAATAACATTCCTTGGGAGCATTATAATGCTCCTTTTTATTTGAAAAATATTTTTAAAACCCCTTGACAAATTGTATATACAAGTGTATAATGTGTATATAGTATATATACAATTTTGATTCTATCACAGGAGCGCGCACCTATGGATATAATTATCAGTAATTCTTCCGGAGAGCCTATCTATAATCAGATAAGCTCCCAGATCAAGACAATGATCCTTGACGGCAGATTAAAGGAGGGGGACGCCCTTCCTTCAATGAGAAGCCTTGCTCAGCAGCTCAGGATCAGCGTAATAACCACAAAAAGAGCCTATGAGGAACTGGAGCGTGACGGCTTCATAGAGTCCTACACAGGCAAGGGAAGCTTTGTAAAAGCTCAGAACGCCGAGCTTTTCCGTGAAGAGCAGCTCCGCCTTATAGAGGAGATGCTTTCCAATGTATGCGATAAGGCGAAGCTTTGCGGAATAGAGCTTGACGAGCTTCGGGAAATTTTAGAAATAGTGTATGGAGGTCAGTTATGAACGATTCCTGCGAAAACGCGATCGAAATCAAGGGCGTTACAAAAAAGTACGACGGCTTTACGCTGAAAAATATCAGCTTCAATGTACCGAAGGGCAGTATTATGGGCTTTATCGGGCAGAACGGAGCCGGAAAAACCACAACAATAAGAAGTCTGCTGAATCTCGTCAAAATAGACGAGGGTGAGATAAAGCTGCTTGGACTTGACCATATCAGATCGGAACGGGCAATAAAGGAACGTATCGCCGTTGTATTCGACGAATTGCCTTTTCATGATATTTTCAATGCCAATCAGATGTCAAGAATTTTCAGCGGAATTTACATGAACTGGGATAATGAAACATACACAAATTATCTCGACCGCTTTCAGCTGCCGAGAAAAAAGAAGATAGGGCAGTTTTCAAAGGGTATGAAAATGAAGCTGCAAATCGCCTGCGCGCTCTCCCATAATGCGGAGCTGCTTGTTATGGACGAGGCTACTACAGGTCTTGATCCGGTTGTGAGGAACGAAATACTTGACATTTTCCTTGAATATTTGCAGGACGAAAAACACAGTATCCTCATGAGCAGCCATATAACAGGCGATCTCGAGAAAATAGCCGACAGCGTCACTTTTATAGACAGAGGACAAATACTTTTAAGCGGCTATAAGGACGATGTTCTGGAAAGCCACGGAATTTTGAAGTGCAGCAGACGAGACTATAAAGACATTGACCCTGCGGACTTTGTAAGCGCGCGTCTCAACGATTACGGAGCGGAGGTGATGATCTCCGATAAAGCGGCAATAAGCCGTAAATATTCTGGACTTATCATCGACCGCGCCGCCCTCGATGAGATCATGGTTTATTATGTCAACAGAAGCAAAAAAGAGTGGCGGTGAACGGCTATGAAAAAAATCGGCGCTTTAGTTTACAGGGAGCTTTTGATCTCCAAAAAATTTTATATTACGAGTTTTCTGATTGTATTTTGTTTTTCAGTTTTCGGATATCTTGTCCTTATGAGCATGGAATTTGGCAACATTGCAAAAATGTTTGAAGAAGTGGGCGAAGAATCTGCTGCTGTGTCGAAAAATTCAGCATACTATATTTTCAATTATTTTGCGGCGTTCATTTGGTGTATGCTCTTCAGCGAAAACGGAACGTCTGCGGCAGATATAAAAACCAAATGGCGGTTATACGGATTTACTCTGCCTGTAACCGAAAAAGAAAACGCTCTGGTAAAACTGATTTTTAATGTATCCGGAATTATTTTGAGCTTTTTGGGAGCTATTTCAAACGGTCTTATAATTTCGGCAATATCGGGAATACGTTTTGATCTTGAACAAAACGTAAAGATATATTTCTTAATAATTTTGTTCTGGATGTTCAGCAACTTTTTCAGCTCTGTTGTACTTTCATGGGCAAGAACACAAAAGGAAGCCGGTCTTAGTGTGATCTTACAGATATTCATACTTCCCCTTACAGCAGCTGTGTGCTACTTTTTAATGAAAGGCAGCAAGGAGTTTTCTCCATATCTTTCGATAATATCCGGTGAAAAAATAGAATTTAACGCCTTGAAGGAATTGGGTGAGAAAATTCTTGAACGCTTCGGCGGATTTGCCCTGCCGTGCATACTTCTGCTTATTGTAATCAGCTATTTTGTTAATTTACGCATGATGAAAAGGAGGTACAAATAAATGAACGGCTTATTATATAAGGAATTTCGACAGAACAGGATAGGCATTCTGTTCGCCGTATTTCTGCCGGCATTATTTTTTCTTTTTCCTGCATTTATGCCGATCGCCGACGATTCCGCCTATTCTGTCAAAGCGTCGCTCATAGAGTATGCGGAAGCAGGAGTGCTGTTAAAAGTATTATCTCTCGTCATTGGTTTAATACTGTTTGATATGTTGACGCTTTCATTTTTATCGGCAGACGAAATGAAAAAATGGGCATATTTTTCTGCTTCAACTCCCAAGGGCATAAAAGGACAGGTATATACAAAATATGCTGTAATATTCATTACCGCAGGACTGGAACTTATATTGCTGACGATAACCAATGTGCTGCTGAATAAAGCAATTGAGAACGTTACGGGTCAGGAAGTTCAGAACATGATAAAAATGCTCACATATTTCTTTTATATAGAGATTATCCTTAAAGCCATCGACCTGCCGTTTTCCATACGCTTCGGCGTAAAAAAAGGTTCCGCTGTAAAGACGTCAATGTTTATGGGCTTTTTTGTAATATTCATGATATATTTTCTTTTCGGTCCGATACCTTTGGACAGCGACAGCTTTTTTGACGGGATCTTTGAGCTTTTCGAGAATTTTTTAAGCGGAAAATATTCGGAGCAGCTGAATGTTTTAAAATGTATCGTTCCTGCCGCCGCAATAGTAAGCTATGTACTCTCCTTTTTAATTTCCTGCAAGCTTTACATGAAAGGCGTTGAATCATACGACAAATAAGAAACGCCGTTATCTGTCATTACAGAAATTCCACTTGAATTAAAGACAAGTTCGCTGATAAAAATTTCTCATAGCTGCGTTGTCGTCGTCACCGTGCGTCAGCACGCTTTCCTCCTCCGCCTTGCTATGAAAAATTTTTATTCAGCTCCTTTCATCTCCATTTCAGGTGGAATTGCTGTAACCTAAGAGCCTGTTTAGTATCTCCCCATACGTTTTTTCAGCAAAATTATGCTCGAAAATCCGCATGCGCTGAGATACTGAACAGGCTCTAAAACGAGGGCTTTTGAATTATTCGTCGTATTTACGTACACGCAGCTTTGCGCCGAGAGATTCTGCGACTGTCCTTGCGGCGTTTATCTGTTCTGCGGAGATAACGTCCACAACGGACATAACGACTTCTGAACTGCCGATTTTAACGCAGTCGGCAGTAAATTTCTGCATTGCCTCCCATGCGTTCTCAAATTTCGGGCGTGTGACTGCCATATATTCGTCTTTAGTACCTGCATTAAGGCTTATGGAAATTATGTCGATAACGCTGCAAAGCTCCTCCGCTATGGAGCGTCCGTTGATAAGATCGCCCAGACCGTTGGTGTTTATGCGGAGTTTAACGCCGTTCGCTTTTGATCTGAGCCATTCAGCCGTTTCGATAAGAACATCGAGACGGCAGGTCGGTTCGCCGTATCCGCAGAAAACTATCTCGCTGTATTTGGAAAGTTCGCGTTTTTGCAGGTCGGCAAGGATCTCGTCCATTGAAGGCTCATGCTCCAGCCAAAGCGGATCTGAACCGTATGCGCCGTCAGCGTTATTCCTTATGCAGAATGTACAAGCGCAAGGACATTGATTTGTGAAATTCAGATAAAGATTATTTCCGACTTCATATGAAATTGTCATTGCTTTCATGTTTTACCTCCATTAGTATATGTATATTCTCGGAACTCTTTTTGAGATTCCGCACACTACTTCGTAGCCTATCGTACCGTACAGAGAAGCGAGTTCATCGGCGGTTATACGTTCTTCTCCGTCACGTCCGATAAGAGTCGCTATGTCGCCCGAGCATGCTTCGGGAACGGCTGAAACGTCTATCATCAGTTGATCCATACATACTCTGCCGACTATTTTACAGCGTTTGCCGTGTACGAGAATTTCGCCTTTTGAGGAAAGCAGCCGTGAATAGCCGTCCGCATAGCCTATGGTCACTGTAGCGATACGCATTTCCTTTTCGGCGGTGAAAGTTCTGCCGTAGCTGATACAAGTTCCCGCTTTAACGGTCTTGACCTGAGAGATCACGGCTTTAAGCTCCATGACAGGCTCGAGTCCGTCCGGAATAGGCAGACCCGCGTCGGGGTGAAGTCCGTAGAGGATTATACCGGCTCTTGCAAGGGTGCTTTTAGGCGTGTTTCTGTAGCAGGCGGCGGCGCTGTTCATGAAGTGGACATGCGGCAGACGTGCGCCGTTTTTCAGAAGAATTTCATATGTATCGAGTATAAAATTCTCCTGACGGTCGGTGTAGGAAATATTGTCAGGCAAATCGCTGTCGGCTGCGGCAAAGTGAGTGTAAATGCCCTCGACAGAGATCTTGCCGATATTCATTATTCGGAGAATTTCGGCGGCGCAGTCCTCGGGCAGGTCGTATTTAAGACCGATACGTCCCATGCCCGTATCTATTTTTATGTGGCAGCGTATAGGTTCGGGAGTATTTTTAGACAGAGCTTCGGCATATTCGGCGGAAACAACGCCTTGTATTATGTTGTACATGGAAATCTCATGGGCGTATTCCGGAGGAGTGTAGCCGAGAATGAGTATATCTGCATTGGGACAGAAGCCTCTTACTGCGATAGCCTCGTCAAGGTTGGAAACGGCAAAATATTTAACGCCGCAGTCGCCCGCAAGACAGCGTATGATTTGTTCGTCTCCGTGACCGTAAGCGTCCGCCTTAACGACCGCCATAACTTCGGTAGGAGGGGAGTTCAGACTTTTTATGATACTGTAGTTTTTTCTAAGTTGGGGCAGAGAGACCTCAGCCCATGCACGTTTCAGATATGGCTTCATATTGCCGCCGTCCTTTCAGTACGGAATTTTATTAAAAAACAGTTACAAGCTGAAAAAATGCTTGCAAAATTTTTCATAATATGCTACAATTAACATGTATGTAATTTATATGCAGATAGGAAATAGATATATGTTTTATTCAAATGTAACGGGACTTCCTGTTTATTCCACGCTTGAAGTCTGCATACGGCGTGAAACCGCAGTTTGCGTAACAGGTCATCGTGAAAAGCTCATTGCGCCTTACAGGGACGACCCCGATATGCTGGGAATAACCCGTACCGCTGTGAAGCTGATGCTTGAACGGTATATTGACATAGTAATGGATAAGGGCTATACCACGCTCATTTCGGGACTTGCCGAGGGAACCGATCTCTGGGCGGCGGATTACGTTATTTCGCGTAAAAGATTTGCTTCCGAGTGTAAATTGATAGGTATAATGCCGTACTTAAAACATGCAAACGGCTTTAGCGCGGAGAATACGGAGCTTCTTAAACGTGTGGAGCGTCATGCCGATCTGCTTATCACTACATGCGATAACCGAAATATGATATACGGGAAAACAGTTGGCTCCAACGCAGACCCGCACGTTTACCGTGACAGAAATTTCTTTATGGTGGATAATTCTGCGGCGGTTATTGCTTTCCACAGCGAAGCGTCGGCGCATTCAGGGACAGGGCAGACGGTAAGATATGCCGAACGACTGGGTAAACCGATATTCAGTTTCGGGATAGACGACGTTTACAATGTCATTGACAGCGCCGGACCTGACAAGGCGGCGATATTCGAGGCGCTGAAAAGCATTAAGTTCAGCGTTCCGAAGCCCTGAATTATATTATAGCACAATTTCAGAATTTTGCAAGTGTTTTTTATAACTTATGCGGATTAACACAGGGATTCACAAGGAACGATGATAGCCGTCCTATTATCGAGCTTTTAAGTAGGTTTTACGTTTTGTTTAACGACAGCGTTCAACATTTCTTAACATTGTGCGATTGTTGAAATGTTGAAAACTCTGTTGATAAACTATTCTGCGTTATATTTTATTAACATTTACAGTTGGATAAATATTTTTATTCACAGTAAGTGAATATTCCATGCGAAAAAATATACCGATCGTTATTGAAGGGAGAATTTTATCATGGCAAAGAAGAAAAAGAAATCAGGAAGTATTGCAGTACCATATCTTCTTACGATATTTATAGGGATTCTTGTTATAGGCGGCGGTACGTTCCTGCTCCTCCGTCATCTGGGAATACTGGGCGGCAGCGACGAACTGCCCGAACCTCCGAAAAGACAGGTTACTACTGTAAGCTATGCGGATAACCACACTATACTGTTTATTCTCGATGAACCGGATAAAAAAACTTCCTCCACATTTATGCTTATGAGGTCTGTGCCGAAGGACAAAAAGGTCGTGTTTATAGGAATACCGTCAAATACGATCGCGCTTGTCGGCGATGTCCAGCAGAGTATATCCTCGGCTTACGAATCGGGCGGAGCTTCTTCGGCGGTCGAGTTTACACAGACTGTGTTTGGCGTGACTGTTGACAGGTATATGCGGCTGGATTCGGAGTCTCTTATAAAGGTATGCGATATACTCGGCGGCGTTACGTACCCCGTTTCCGAGGACATAGCGGGCTTTAACGGCGACGGTTCAGACCAGTACCTCAATTCGGAGCAGGTGGAGAGGCTTATCACTTATTCGCTTTACGGCGACGGCGAGATAGAGCGTGCTTACGTAGTCGGCTCGGTTTTCTCCTCGATGCTAAATCAGGCAAACGGCATGAGAGTTTCCGACAACCTTGATACAAGCTTCAATACGCTTGTAAATATGGTCGATACCAACATTACAGCAGTAGACTATAAAAAGCGCAAGGCAGCCATAAAAAATATGCTGAGCAAAGGCACAACGATAGGTACGTTCCTCATAATGGGCGGAGAAAAGGCTTATGAGGATTTTATACCTGATCAGGGCTTTATAGATGAGTTTAAAGAGAAGTATTACAGCTACGATGAGGGCGGCGACGAGGAAGATGAATAATAAATGGTAAATATATTTGACACTCATGCCCACTACGCTGACCATGCCTTTGACGCAGACAGAACGGAGCTTCTCGAAAGACTTCCCAAAATGGGAGTCGCATATGTTATGCTTGCCTCCTCGTCGGTTGAGGATACGGCGGAAAATGCTGCTCTTGCCGGAAAATACGGGTATATTTACGCCGCCTCGGGAGTTCATCCCGAAAGCGTTGACACAAATCCCGAAAATTATCTTGACATCGTGAGGTCGGCGGCTCTCGGTTCTGAAAAGGTAAGAGCGATAGGAGAGATCGGACTTGACTATCACTATGAGGGTTATTGCCGTGAGAAGCAGATGAAGCTTTTTGAGGAGCAGCTTGTGCTTGCCGGCGAGCTTGACCTGCCTGTGATAGTCCACAGCCGCGACGCCTGCGAGGACACCCTGAACATACTTAAAAAGTATAGACCGAAGGGCGTCGTTCATTGTTTCAGCGGTTCGTCGGAAACGGCAAAGGAAATAATCAAGCTTGGTATGTATATAGGCTTTACGGGCGTTCTGACATTTAAAAATGCAAAAAAGGCTTTGAAGGCGTTGGCGGAAGTCCCCATTGACAAGCTGCTTCTGGAAACTGATTGTCCGTATATGGCGCCCGTGCCGTTTCGGGGCAAACGCTGCGACAGCTCGATGATAGCCTATACTGCGGCAGCTGCGGCAGAGGTAAAGGGCATGGACGTACAGGAGCTTATTGATATTACCTGCGAAAACGGAAAAATATTTTACGGTATCAAATAGTATGTAATTATTTTAACATTGTCTACAACTTAAGCTAACTAATAACGGGATTCCAAAGGGACGGTGTCCCTTTGGCGGAGTCCAGAGGCAGCGCCTCTGGTGGGGTGTGGTGGTGCGGGTGTCCAGTGGACACCTCTGCGAAGCAGAAGCACCGACCGAGCCGACAGGCGAGACTCGAAGCCCTGCATAGCTTTTAAGCGCTCCGCAAAGGGTGAATTTCCAAACAGTCCGGCGGACTGTTTGGAAAGAGGGAACGCCCTGCAAGAGAGGGCGTTCCCTTATTAAGAACACGGTACGCCGTGACTTTAATAAAGAAAAGATAATCCCTATAAGTTGTGGATAGTGATCATTTTAAGGATGGATCTGCGATGTACTATTGCTGCGGAATTACGGAAAAAGGCGTTATGCCTCATAATGAAGACGCTCTGCTGATCGGACGGCACGTTATGACCGCAGGCATGATAGAGCAGCGTTTGGAGCCGCCGTTTATAATGGCAGTTTCAGACGGCGTATCAGGAGAAAATTCAGGCGAGATCGCATCTGCAATGTGCCTTGAGAGCGTAAGGAAGATCGAAGAACTGCGGAAAAGTCAGCTTCATGCAAGCCTTATGGAGATTCACGAAAAATTGGCGGAATACAGCCGCAACGCCCCCGAGAGCCGGAATATGCAGACAACTCTCTGCGGAATTGCCGTCGATGACGACGAAAGAGTCTGTGCGTTTAATGTGGGGGATTCCCGTTTATATCGTTTCCGCGAGGGCAGGCTCAGACAGCTTTCCAGAGATCAGTCGCTTGTGCAGCTTTTGTACGAGGAAGGCTCTATTACTCATGAGGAACGGAAAACCCATGTTCACAGGAATATTATTTTCCCTGCATTCGGCAATATCAAGGACACTCCGAAAATAGACATCGAGGAGATAGAGGGCGGATTTGAATACGGCGATGTGCTTCTTATATGTTCGGACGGCTTGTCGGACTATCTTTCGACCCTCGATATTCAGGAGGTAATGGAGCTTCCCAAAAGTCTTACAGATCGTCTTGAAATGCTTGTAAAGACAGCTCTTGAACACGGCTGCGGCGATAATATTTCCGTAGCGGCAGCGCTGTTTATTGATAAATAAAAGCAGATACGGCATATTGCGCTGAATCTGCTTTTTTATTTATATTTTTTATTTTAAAAGGTTTAAGGCTTCGGAAAATTCTTTATACATGTAAAGCGACCCCATAGCTATCAGCGGAAGATCATGCGTTTCAGCGTAATGAACGCTTTTTCTCACGCCCTCCGCCACCGAACCGCAGGGAACAGCGGCAATGCCGTATGCGGTAAAGACATCGGCAAGAGCTTTGCTGTCCAATGCTCTCGGATTATCGGGAGCTGCCGTAAAGGCGGTATCCGTGAATTTTCCCAGTAATTCGGGATAAAGTCCGTATTCCTTATCAGCCATTACGCCTATGAGCAGTACGACTTTTCCGCTGAAATACGTTTCAATACTTTCTGCCGCGCGGATAATTCCGTCGGGATTGTGCGCGCCGTCGAAAATTATAAGCGGCTTTTCGGAAACTATCTCGAACCTGCCTTGGTTATGAGCCTTGGAAATTCCCGCGCTGACTGCGCTGTCGGGAATGGCGATACCTTCTTGACGCAGAATTTCTACTGCCGTCAGGACGTTGGCAAGATTAAAAGCCTGATATGTTCCGAGCATATGGGATTCCAGTATTCCGAAGCGGTTATGCCGAAAGACGGTCTTATGAATATTACGGCTGACGACTTCGAGAGCTGAGTGGTCGGCAAGTGTTAGGGGGGAATTTTTTTCTGCGGCGGCAGCGGAGATAATTTCATATGCTTCGCTGTTGTTTCCGCCGTATAGGACAGGACGCTCCTGTTTGATGATCCCCGCCTTGTGCCGTGCTATCTCTTTGATCGTGCCTCCGAGAAAAGAGGAGTGGTCAACGGCAATATTTGTAATGACTGAAAGCAGCGGCTTTTCGACTACGTTAGTGGAGTCCGTGTCGCCGCCCATGCCGCATTCGATCACAGCAATATCGCAGTTTCTCTGTCTGAAAAGCTCATATGCGGCGGCAGTCAGGACTTCAAATTCGGTGGGCTTGTCGGTCATATCCTCACATATGGGGATAAGTCTGCACAAAAGTTGGTCGAACTCCGCAAGGGAAACTGCTTCGCCGTTTATGCGAAAGCTATCGGTAGCGTCCGTAAGAGTAGGGGAGGAGAAGCTTCCCACGGAATAGCCTGCTTCAGCGAGAACTGCGGACATCATTACGCCAAAAGAGCCTTTGCCGTTTGTGCCTGCAATGTGTATCACAGGGAGGGCGTTCTGCGGATCGCCGAGCCTTTTGCACAGCTCGGCAATGCGTTCAAGTCCCAGTTTGCTGCCTCTTTCAGAGGCTTTTTTCAGGTATTCAAAAGCGTTCATGGTCATCACCGTACAGAAAAGTTATTTGTCAATTAATTTTTTAAGCTGAGCCATAAATGTCTTGTTTTTCATAAGCATACATATCAGCGTAAATTCCATAAGACCAATGCCGATATATGAAGGAATGCGGTATACAAGCAAAGAAAACGGCATAAGCGGAGGAAGAAAATGCAGTCCTGCCGATTTAATGAGAATCGAGCCGATAAGGTGGGCAAGTCCGACAGAAAAAGCAATATTAAGCGTCTGATTTTTTTTGAATAATTTCATTGAAACAAAGCCTGAGATGATGCCGATACTCATTGCACCGATGGCTACAACGGGATTTATGGAATATCCTTTGAGAATACTTCCGATAATATCCGCACTCAGTCCGACAGCGCCGCCCACGAATGGTCCAAAGAAAATTCCTGCCATAATTACAGGCAGATTTTCAAAGCTGATACGGATAGCGTCAGTAATGTTAAAGGCAAGAAATTTGCCAAAAACAATACTCAGAGCAACGAGAAGTCCTGAAACGATCATTACTCTTACGCTGCCGAAAAGCCGTAAATTGGCTGCCGCCGTGTTGTTTGAACTGTTTGTTATCATAAAAAAACCTCCTTTCCCACTTATAGGAAGGAGGATTTAGGGCATGAAGCGGCTGCTTCTTGCCTTTTAATTCTACATTTCTTAAAGCGGGATGCAAAATGTGAACCGCAGACAAACGTCTTTCGTCCTGTCGACAACTCCCCGTTCGGCAGGCACTTTACGAACACATTTTTACTCTTCAATATTTTTAGTCGGATGAAACGGCAAGCCTCCGATTTATCCGCCGAGTTTATTATACTGCTATTGTGAGTATATGTCAATAGGAAAAAACAAGTTTATAACTTCTCCACATATTCCACATAGTTTTCAACATTTTTTTATTCAAATCATGGAAATAATTTCCGCATACAGTTTCAATAACTTTAACACTTTAAATTGAATTTGTTTATTTTGAACATGAGAACAGCGTATATTTTGTAGCTGTTTACAAATATTTTTGAAATATTAATTAAATTCTTCACTTTTTTCTTGCTTTATGTTATAATTAAAAATATCTAAAGAAAGAATGTTCAAAGCTGTTCTTTCAGGCGATTTATTTCTGAAAAATGGGAGGGGATATTTTGAAAACATTATATATATCGGATCTGGACGGAACTCTGCTGAATTCGGCTGCCGAGCTTTCGGATAATACCGTCAGCACGATAAATCGTCTTGTAGACGAGGGAATGTATTTCACATTTGCCACGGCAAGGACTGTGTATTCCGCCGCGTCTATTATGGAACGGCTGAAAATCAACGTCCCATGCTTACTGAATAACGGGGTTGAGATTTATGACACAAATAGCGGTGCATATGTCAGAAAGGTCTGTATACCGATAAATATATCGAAAAGAATCATTTCCGCTTTCCGTAAGAACGATGCGCGCTGTTTTATGTTCAAGTTTGCAGAGGGCAGACTTGTCACATGCTATGATAAGATCACCGAGGAGTTGATGCAGTCCTATGTTGCCGAGCGCAGGGAGAAGTTCGACCAGCCGTTTATTGAATGTGCCGATATACTTGACGCGCTTGACGAAACTGCGGTCTACATAAATTCCTGCGGCGAACTTGAAAAGCTATATCCTGTCAGAAATTCTATCGAGGAGATCGAAGGAGTCGGCTTTGAATTTTACGAGGACACGTATACCAAAAAATGGTATCTGGAGACTTTTTCCGCCGCCGCTTCAAAAGGCAGCGGTATTAAATACCTGTGCGAGACTTACGGCTTCGATCGTGTTGTGGCATTCGGAGACAACTTGAACGATCTGAGTATGTTTAAACAGGCGGACGTTAAGGTCGCTGTAGCAAACGGCAATTCCCGTTTGAAATCAGAAGCGGACGTCGTTATCAAATCGAACGATGACGACGGAGTGGCTAAATATCTTGATCTTATCCGAGAGATCACACATTAAATAGAGAATGTCCGGCATTTGATATGTTGAACGGACTTCAAGAAAGGAATTTGTTGAAATGAAAAAGTTAATGTTGGGAAACGAGGCGTTTGCCCGTGGACTTTATGAAGCGGGCTGTAAAATAGTATCCAGCTATCCGGGAACTCCCTCTACGGAGATAACCGAGGAGGCAGCTAAATATGACGAGATATACGCCGAGTGGGCGCCGAATGAAAAGGTCGCGATGGAAACGGCTCTGGGAGCTTCGATCGCAGGGGCGAGGGCGTTCTGCGGCATGAAGCACGTAGGTCTTAACGTTGCCGCCGATCCGCTGTATACCGCAGCTTACACAGGCGTAAACGGCGGACTTGTTATCGCTGTTGCGGACGATCAGGGAATGCACTCCTCTCAGAATGAGCAGGACAGCCGTCACCATGCGATAGCTGCGAAGGTTCCCATGCTTGAACCGTCCGATTCCACGGAATGCCGTGATTTCGTCAAGGCGGCATACGATATTTCCGAAAGCTTCGATACTCCCGTTATCGTAAGAATGTCAACGCGTGTAGCTCACTCTCAGAGCATTGTTGATACGTGTGAGCGCATGGAGCTTGAGCTGAAAGAGTATTCCAAAAATCCTCAGAAATACGTTATGATGCCGGCTTTTGCAAAGGGACGTCACGTATTCGTTGAGGAACGCACCAAAAAGCTTATCGAATTTGCCGAGACATGCGGGCTTAACCGTGTCGAGCTGTCCGAAACGGCGGAATTCGGCGTTATTACCAACGGTGCGGCATATCAGTATGTCAAGGAGGCTTTGGGTGAACGTGTTTCCGTTCTGAAACTGGGCATGGTGAACCCTATGCCCGAACAGCTTATCCGTGATTTTGCTGCAAAATACGACCGCATTGTAATTGTGGAGGAGCTTGACGGTATAATCGAGGCTCATTGCAGAAATATCGGCGT
Source organism: uncultured Ruminococcus sp. (assembly GCA_947627275.1). GTDB lineage: Bacteria > Bacillota > Clostridia > Oscillospirales > Ruminococcaceae > Ruminococcus. The sequence goes on from CANQVK010000023.1 coordinate 27,295, forward strand.
AAACAACGTTGAGGGAAAGTCGATATTCGGCTGTATAGGCGAGATAAACCAGTCGGTGATCGCAGAAAAGCTGTTGGGCGTAAAGAGGGAGTTTACGGAGCTTGACGAGAACGTTCCCGTGCGTCCGCCTGTAATGTGCGCCGGCTGTCCGCACAGAGGTCTTTTTTACTGCCTTAAGAAGCTTGGCGTGACAGTTTCCGGCGATATAGGCTGCTATACGCTCGGTGCAGCCGCTCCGCTGACAGCTATCGACACAACGATATGTATGGGAGCGTCGATTTCGGGACTTCACGGCTTCAATAAGGCGAGAGGCTCTGAAAGCGAGCATAAGAGCGTGGCAGTTATCGGCGATTCAACGTTCATGCACAGCGGTATGACGGGACTTGTGAACATTGCTTACAACAACTCCAATTCAACCGTTATTATTCTTGATAACTCCATTACGGGCATGACGGGTCATCAGCAGAATCCCACGACGGGAAAGAATCTGAAGGGCGACCCTGCGGCGGCAGTAAATCTTGAGGAGCTTTGCAAGGCTATCGGTATCAGGAGAGTGCGTGTGGTAGACCCGTATCATCTTGCGGAAACCGAGGCGGCGATAAAGGAGGAGCTTGCGGCAGACGAGGCAAGCGTTATCATATCACGCAGACCTTGCGCGCTGCTTAAATATGTCAAGCATAATCCTCCCTTTAAGGCAGACGCTGATAAATGTGTGGGCTGCAAGATGTGTATGAAGCTTGGATGTCCTGCTATTTCCATGAAAAACGGCAAGGCGGTCATCGACCATACACAGTGCGTAGGCTGCGGAATTTGCAAAGAGCAGTGCAAGATAGGCGCGATCATATGATCGGGGAGAATATTATGGATATATACGGTGAGTTTGTCAGCTGGCTTGACAATATTCTTGAAAATAACGAAATGCCCGATGAAACAAAGGCGTTTTGCTTTAATCTTTACGAGGAGTCGATCGAAGATTACGTTTACGGCGTGCAGCTTGTAGCGTGCGATAAATTTGACGAAAATGATGACGACTGGGCATGTGAGGAATGCTGGTCGTCGGAGGAGAATATATTCTGCGTGGAGCTTTCCGACGAAGCCGAAAAGGATTGGAAAGCCGCTCAGAGACTTATCGCTAAATGGATAGAGGAGTATCTTGAAAGCGGAAAATACAGCGAAATACTCACAGCAAAGCCCGTTGCGGCAGGCTTTGTTGACGGAGATCTGGAATTGGTTTACGAAGCTGAATGAAAGGAAAAAATTATGGAAACAAGATCAATAATGATAGTGGGCGTAGGCGGACAGGGTTCGCTGCTTGCCTCACGGCTTCTGGGCAGCGTTCTGCTTGCGCAGGGATATGACGTTAAAGTAAGCGAAGTTCACGGAATGAGTCAGCGCGGCGGTTCTGTCGTTACATACGTAAAATACGGCGATAAGGTATACTCGCCTGTTATAGAAAAGGGCGAGGCGGACGCTGTTATCTCGTTCGAGCTTTTGGAGGCAGCGCGCTGTCTGCCTTACCTTAAAAAGGGCGGAAAGCTTATCACTTCCACACAGCAGATCGACCCGATGCCCGTTATCACAGGTGCGGCGGAATATCCTGCTGATCTGGTAAGAAAGCTTTCCGAAGCTGATGTGGAGCTTACGGCAGTGGACGCTCTTTCACTTGCGGAGGAGGCAGGCACGGCAAAGGCTTCAAACGTAGTCCTGATGGGCGTACTTGCGGCAAAGACCGATTTCCCCGAGGAGGTATGGCAGAACGCTTTGGAAAAATGCGTTCCGGCAAAGTTCCTTGAATTGAATAAAAAGGCGTTCGAGCTTGGAAAAAAAGCATAGGTTCTTAAATAATGATATAGGGGTACATCATGAAAAGAGATAAAAGCGTAACAAAGGCGGATATTGTCATATCCGTCATAATCGGCATGATAGCGGCTGTTTTTATAGGCATCAGCATATTTATTTTTGTTGATACGAATATCAGATATAAAAAATACGAAAGAGTTTCTGCCGTAATAGTCAACGTGGAATACAGACACCATAGAAGGACACGTTATTATAAGGCGGACTATAAGTACAGCATAGACGATGAAACATATATATTCGATGATGCTCATCACTATAGTTTCAGACCAATTGAAGGAAACAAGGTACTCGGTTATTATGACCCTGATAAGCCGCAGACGTTTTATCCCAATAAGAGGTACGACGGTTTGGTGACATCGTCTTTGCTGGGTATCATATTGACCGTATGTACTATCGGTTCTGTAATAGAAATTCGTACAAAATCCGATGAAGAAAAGGCAAAGGCTCTTCACGGCATTATCCGTGGAATAAATTTTTTGGTTTTTTCCGTTCTTATCGCAAATCTTTTGAGTTGGAGAATGAGCAGCTTTATAATACTGATATGCGGTGTGATCTCGGCATTTATTGCGATATTTGACAGCATACGCAAGCTGCGTCAGCTTAAAGATCAATATGGTTATTATTAGACCTCTGTTTGCAATTTAGTGGATATTGTTTCCCGTATCTTTTGCCAAAAGATAAACTCTCGGTGTCCGTTCTCGTGAATTGGACTATGGAAATCATGGAGACTAACAGTATTATGTTAATTTGGGGATTTCCACAGTCCAATTCACGACAACAGAGATTCCAAAGGGGTCACCCCTTTGGCAGGGGGTGTGGGGGACAGCGTCCCCTGCTAAAGTTGCAGACGGTGTATCATTAAGGAGTGATTTATGAAGAAATATTTAATTATTGTGACGGCGGCAATGTTCGCAGCCTGCGCAGTTGTTTCATGCGGCAGAGAAACTGTCGAAGAAAAAACGGAGGTCACTTCCGAAACCTCTGCTGTAGAAACTGAGGAGACTGCCGAAACAACTCAGGAGCCGACCGAACCGTTATCCGAATTGCAGGAGTGTCACAAAACCATAGAAAATGAGGAAAAGCCCGAGGTTATCCGTATTTCCTTTGAGGGAAAATGCTCGGACAACATAAAAAAACATGCTAAGGTGACAGATCTTTATAATATCGACGTCCTGCACAGCGGCGTAGTAGGACTTATAGGAGTTCCTATCGAGCTTGAATATGACGAGGAAGTTTCTGAACCCTGTTTGACTTTTACATACGATACGTCGGAATTGAGGGGCGTTCCGGAGAAAAATCTTATTATGCTCCACTATTCAGAGGAGGACGCATTTTACAATACTGTGGAGGACTTTTCCCTGAATACGGACGACTGCACCGTATCGGCTCCGATCGGGGAGGAGGGCGTTTATCTTCTTGCGGACGCTTATATGTGGTATGGCTGCTGGGGAATGGACGTTTCCGAATACGAGTACGAGCGAAAACCGCAGGATTTCCCAACGGACTGGGAAAGGGAGCGTGATACGGGAGATATAACGGAGCTTGCCGACAAGGACTGGGCTATGGAGAATGCCCCGAATTTCCGTGTGTCTACGGCGCAGGAGCTTGCTTCGGCGGTGTGGTACGTCAACGGTATATGCGGACTTGATGTTACTGTGACCTTGGAATCGGATATTGACCTCAGCGGATATGACTGGAAGCCAATGGGTTGGAGCAGCGGAAATTGCTATTTTTCGGGAACTTTAGACGGTCAGGGTCATACTGTAAAGGGAATGACTATCGACGAGGACTACGTCCAGACAGGCTTTATCGGCTACGGTATGGGTATTACGGTAAAAGATATAACTTTTGAGAACGCAAGCGTTTCTGCAACTCACTGTACGGGTATCGTCGGCGGTGAGATATATAGTTCGGATCGCTGGGAGAACGTTCACGTTTCGGGAACAGTACAGGGCGGTTCTGATGATTACGGCGCAATTATCGGCAGAGAGGCAGGAACGACCTTCAAAGACTGTTCTGCGGACGTTACTGTAGACGGTAAGCCGTTTCAGTACTTTTCGTACAGGCAGAAGCAGCTTGATGAAACGGAAATAGTCGAGACTTTTACTCTTACGCTGAACGATGACTATACAGTTACCCGTGACGAACACGACGGATTCATAAATCTCTGCTGGCAGGTCGAGCAGAACGGGGTCGAAGCTCTGCAAAGAGGAGCGGAGGACGAACTTACGCTGAATACTCATGAGATTTTTGAAAAAGCGCTGACCTTGAACAACGATCCGGGCAATTATAAAATTTACCTTACCGCATATATAAACGGAGTATATGTACGGGTAAGCAATATTATAGAATATACTATCGGCGAAAACTGAATATGTTTAAAAAAATAATAATAACCGTTATTATTGCATTGACTGCTGTAATATCTATATTTTTTAGTATAACTATGCAAAAAAGTTATTCTGAAAAATATGTGCAGACCAAAGCAACACTTATTTATGAAAAGAAAATAACAAAACTTCCCTCAGAATTTACATACTTATACATTGCGGACGGCAGGAAATATACTGCAACTAAAACAGGCGGTATCGGACTTAGTGAACGCAATTTATCTTATAATAAAACATTGCCGTATGTTTACCATTTCGGCTATATCGCACCTGTCGCAAAGGTACTGCTGTTTATCGGAATACTTTTCGGGCTGATTGCTCTTTACGCTTTATTTGGCATTATATTGGATTTATCATTTGCCGGCAAGATGTTGCCATGTATATTTTTGTACTATGTTGCAGGAATAGCAGTTCTTACAGAATCGGGTCTTGTAACATTACTGACAGCGTTTTTTACAGTTGTGATAATTGCTGTGTGCCTGACAGCGAAGAAAAACAGCGAATATTATTATTAAAAATAATATATAAAAGGAGATGTTACCAATGGAAAAATATTGGAACGAAGAAATTGAAACCATGTCCCGTGAGGACATGAAAAAGCTTCAGGACGAACGTCTTGCGGCTCAGGTCAAGCACGTTTACGAGAACGTGAAGTATTACCGCGATTTAATGGACGAAAAGGGAGTAAAGCCCGAGGACGTCAAGTCTACGGACGACCTTTACAAACTGCCCTTTCTTTCAAAGGCTGACCTTCGTGAAGCCTATCCTTACGGACTTCTTGCAAAGCCGCTCAGCGACTGCGTAAGGATCCAGTCAACCAGCGGAACTACGGGCAAGCGCGTTGTGGCGTTCTATACTCAGAACGACATTGACATCTGGGAGGAATGCTGCGCGCGAGCTATAGTTGCGGCAGGCGGAACCAATGAGGACGTATGTCAGGTATGCTACGGCTACGGACTTTTCACAGGCGGTCCGGGACTGAACGGCGGTTCGCACAAGGTCGGCTGTCTTACGCTGCCTATGTCAAGCGGAAATACCGAGCGTCAGATAACTTTTATGCGTGATCTCGGCTCTACGATACTCTGCTGTACGCCCTCGTATGCGGCTTATATCGGCGAAACTCTGCACGATATGGGATATACTACCGACGACATCAAGCTTAAAGCCGGAATTTTCGGCGCAGAACCATGGACGGAGGAAATGAGACGTTCCATTGAAAAATCTCTCGGCATAAAGGCTTATGATATTTACGGACTTACGGAAACAAGCGGCCCCGGCGTATCTTTTGAGTGTTCGGAGCAGACTGGAATGCACATCAACGAGGATAATTTTATTCCCGAGATAATAGACCCCGAAACAGGCGAGGTGCTTCCCGAGGGCGAGGTCGGAGAGCTTGTGTTTACAAGCATTACAAAGGAGGCGTTTCCGCTTCTGCGTTACAGGACAAGAGATCTTTGCGTACTCAGCAGAAAGAAATGCTCCTGCGGACGTACTCTCATCAAGATGAGCAAGCCTATGGGAAGAAGCGACGATATGCTCATTATCAGGGGAGTAAACGTGTTCCCCTCGCAGATAGAAACGGTGCTTATCGAGCAGGGATATTCGCCGAATTACCTTATCGAGGTAGACCGTGTGAACAATACCGATACTCTGGACATCAGCGTTGAGATGAATCCCGAGCAGTTCTCCGATAAGATGAAGGATATGCAGGAGCAGGAAAAATCGTTGGCACTTGCTATCAAGACCATGCTCGGAATAAATCCGAAGGTTCACCTTGTAAGTCCGAAATCCATTGTGCGGAGCGAGGGCAAGGCGGTTCGCGTTATCGACAGACGCAAGCTGCACGATTGATTTATGATAGGTCTTTTCAGGCTTCTGTGAAGATGCAGATTCTTTTTTACGAAAGGTGGAATAATTATGTCAAATGCAAAACAGATCTCGGTATTTGTAGACAACAAGCCCAATCAGCTCACGGGGATAATGGCTCTGCTGAAAAAAAGCGGAGTAAATATCCGTGCGTTGAGCCTTGCCGATACCACGGATTTCGGTATTCTCAGGATGGTCGTAAACGATACGGATAAGGCGGCGGAAGCTCTGAAAAACGCCTCGTATGCGGTAACGGTCACGGAAATAATCGCTATAACTATTCCCGACGCACCCGGTCAGCTCAGCCGTGTGCTTGATATTCTGGGCGCAGACAGCGTTAATTTAGAGTATCTTTACGCATTTACGGGAGCGTCTGATAAGTCAGTTTCCTTTGTGATCCGTGTGGACGACAATGCTTCAGCCTCAGAGGCTCTGACAAAGGGCGGTATAATACAGCTTACAGAGCAGGATATTGCTGAAATGTAATGACGCAAACCGAGCGGACTGATAAATGTCATTGATATGAAAATCAATTTTAGGATTGATTTTCGTGAAAACCGCTCGACCCCCTTGACAAATCGTCATAAAAAAGGTATAATATATATACTGATAATATACTCGCCGCTATTGCAAAATATCCAGTAATGCCGACATAAAATCCGTCTGTCTGCGTCATCTTCCTCACCATACAACAAGTATGCTTTCGTCATCTTCCTTGACATACGAATTTTCTGTTCAGCATTCTTTGGACATTTTGCAATAACGGCGAGTATAAATGGGAGCAGTGTAACGGAAGTGCGGAAGCGCATGAAGTCCGTTACCAAACTCCAAACTGAATAAAAGGAGCGATAGGAATGGGTATTCTCGATAAGATCGGCGATGTCAGCAAGGGCGTTTCCGATAAGACCAAGAGTATGTCCGAGGCAAGCAACCTCAAAAGAAAGATCCTGTACGAGGAGGAGCGTATCGTTGAGATATTTACCGACATCGGCAAGAAGTATTACAAAAATCCCAATGAGGATCCCGCTAATCTAAAGGTTCTCTGCGATGACATCGACACACGCCGCAGACGTATCAAGAAGATGAGATTCGAGCTTAACGGTATCAGAGGCTATAAGATCTGTCCTAAGTGCGACGCCGAAGTAAACGAGCGTTTCCAGTTCTGCGGACGCTGCGGTGCAAGACTTCCCGAGATGGAGGACGATGATTTTATGTCACTTGAACCCAACGATTACTACACCGAAAGCAGCAATCAGTTCTTCAACGCTGATTCAAACAAAAACTACTGATATATGAGCTGCTCCGATTTACGGGGCAGCTTTATTTTATGGTTATACTATATGAAGATTTTGGAAATAATTTTACTTCTTGTTTTTTACAACCTGATACCGTTCTGGAATTTGGCGCACCTGCCTGTTGCGGTAAAGACGATCGTCACCGTGCTTGTATCGGCGGCATATCTGATAATTCTTTTCAGGAACGGCAAAGTCCCCGTTAAAAGCTTCAGATTACGCGCGTTAAACGGCGGAACAAGGCTGATATGGCTTTCAGGAATGACTTTTATCCCCGAGCTTGCGGCATTGATAGCTTATCCTTTCTTTCCGAGAGCCGGTACGCTGTCTTTGGTTCTGACCATTATTTTTGCTGTCGTTTTCAGCGTGATAACGTTTTCAGTCGGATTTATCAAAACCGCCGTGGGTTCAAAACAGATAAAGCTTCTTGACTATGTTCTTCTGTTCATTTTCTGGTGGGTACCTATAGTCAACCTCGTACTCATATGCCGTTTTTACAAGAAAGCGAAGCGTGAGTTTATTTTTGAGCTTTCAAAGGCGGAGCTTGAAGAAGCACGGGCGGAAAATGAGATGTGCAGAACTAAGTATCCCATAGTTATGGTTCACGGTATTTTCTTCCGTGATTGGCAGTATATGAATTATTGGGGACGTGTTCCGGCAACGCTTATACGCAACGGCGCAAAGGTTTTCTACGGCGACCAGCAGTCGGCGAAGTCTATTCCCGAAAGCGCGGCAGAGCTTAAAACGCAGATAGAAAAGATCCTTGCGGAAACAGGCGCAGAGAAGGTCAATATTATCGCCCATTCAAAGGGCGGACTTGACAGCCGTTACGCTATAAGCGCTCTCGGTCTGGGGAATCGTGTTGCGACATTGACAACAATAAACACTCCTCATCTAGGCAGCGATATGGTGGATTACCTGATGAACAAATGTCCCGACGGTATGGTGAAGTGGGTAGAGAAAAAATACAATACCGTTTTCCGCAGGCTTGGCGATAACGACCCCGATTTTATTGCGGGGCTGAACGATCTGCGACCCTCCCGTATTGCCGAATTAGAGCCGTATATGGCGGACGTTCCCGAAGTTTCCTACAGAAGCTGCATGTCGGTAATGAAGAACTTTTTTTCCGCCGGACTGCCATTGAATATCGGTTATCTGCTGATAAAGCGGCTTAACGGCAGAAACGACGGACTTGTGTGGGAGGGAGCGGCAAAGCACGGTGAATTCCGCATGGTAACGGCAAGCGGCGTGCGAGGCATAAGTCACGGCGATACTATAGACCTTTTCCGTGAAAATATAGAGGGCTACGATGTGCGTGAATTTTATGCGGACTTGGTTGCGGAGCTGAAAAAGCAGGGCTATTAATATCAGCTGAATTTTCGCCGTATAAATCTGCAAAGATAAAATGCGGGAATACAAAGAAATCCCCATGCGATCGAAAACAGCGGACATATCTGCCCGAGCAGATTCAATGGTCGGTCGGAATAATCCCATACCTGCCAGCCCATGATAATGTTATCGAACACGCCCACAGCAAATTCGATAGCCGTTATCAGAAACGCCCCGATAATACAGCATTTTATCAGATTCATGGCAGGACGGCAGCTTATAATGTAAATAAGAGTGAGGACAAGTCCTCCTGTCAGGCACATAGTCCAGTGGGTGTAACCGCGTCCGATGACCTCAACAAAGGCGTAAAGAAAATAACCCATTAAAAAAGTAAAAATATACTGCGTGAGCTTCATAATAATTCCCCCTTTTATGTATTATGCGGTATTTTTTGATAATTATACCATTATGGGGATATTGATAATATTAAATCACTGTCAACAACTTAAGCAAACTAACATCGGGATTCCAAAGGGACGGTGTCCCTGCAAAGAAATAAAAATAAGACAGTGAATATAAAATAATAGGAATAAAGGAGTTTAAATTTAATGCGAAAAAGCTGCATAATATTTCATATTTCAAGTATTCCGTCTGAATACGGAATAGGCAAAATGGGCAGACATGCCTTTGAATTTGTTGATTTTCTCAAAAAATCGGGCGTAAAATGCTGGCAGATATTGCCGCTTTCGCCTACAAGCTACGGCGATTCTCCATATCAGTCCTTTTCGGTAAATGCAGGAAACCCCTACTTTATCGACTTTGAGATACTTGAGGGGGACGGACTGCTTGAACGTTCGGAATATGCGGATATTACGTGGGAAAGCTCTCCCGATAAAGTGGATTACAGCCTGATCTACGACCATTGCTTTGATGTGTTGAGAGTTGCCTATTCACGATTCAAGGCTGCAAGATTTCCGGCATACAAAACGTTTTGCGAGGAAAACAAGTCATGGCTCGACGAATATGCCCTCTTTATGGCTTTGAAATTTCAAAATGACGGTAGGGCTTGGTATGAGTGGGAAACGGATATTTCCATGCACAAGCCGAAAGCCGTTGCCGCATGTAAAAAGGAACTGAAAAAGGAAATTGGATTTTATAAATTCATTCAGTTTGAGTTCAGCCGTCAATGGAAAGAGCTTAAGGGATACGCCAACGAAAAGGGCATTGAGATAGTGGGGGATATACCGATATACTGCGCTTTGGACAGCGTAGAAGCATGGGCTGACCACAGGCTTTTCTGGTTTGACCGCAAACGCCGTCCCGTATGCGTGGCAGGCTGTCCGCCCGATGAATTTTCGCCTGCGGGTCAGCTTTGGGGAAATCCTCTCTACGATTGGGAATATCATAAGAAAACAGGCTATAAATGGTGGATAAACCGCATAGCTGCGGCTGCAAAGCTTTACGACATCGTGCGTATCGACCATTTCAGAGGCTTTGAGAGCTATTATACCATTCCCTACGGCAGCGAGGACGCAACGGTCGGCGAGTGGAAGAAAGGTCCGAATCATGAGCTTTTCCGAATGGCTGAGGAAAAGCTCGGAAAGCTCGATATTATTGCGGAGGACTTGGGCTTTATAACTCCCGAGGTAAGGGAAATGCTTGATAAATGCGGTTATCCGGGTATGAAAGTATTGCAGTTCGGCTTCAGCGACGGAACGAACGAGCATCTTCCGCATAATTTTACGACTTCAAATTGCTTTGCATATACGGGGACTCACGATAACGAGACTCTGAACGGCTGGGTAGAGTCTATGGATAAAAAGTCCCTGAGATTCGCCAAAAAGTATCTGAACGTCAAGAAAAAGAGTGAAATACCAATGGCTGTGGTGCGTGCGGCATGGGGCAGCGTTGCGGAGGTCGCAGCGGCGCAGATGCAGGATTTTCTCGACAGTCCGAAGGATGCAAGAATGAATACGCCGTCCACATTGGGGACTAATTGGCAGTTCAGAGCAAGCTCGGAGCAGTTCACGCCCGCTTTGGCAAAGAAAATCAAAAAGCTGAATAAGATGTACAACAGATAATTATAAAATGAATTAATTTATCAGGAGGAAAAACCAATGGATAAGAAAATTTTTATTGAAAAATTCACAGGCAGACTTCCGAAAGACATCAAGTCTGCTTCACCTCAGCAGCTTCACAATGCTCTCGGCGATACGGTAATGGAGCTTTATGCCGACAGATGGGCGGCTTCACGGGAGGAGCATCTGAGTAAAAGGCGCGCGGCTTACCTTTCCATGGAATTTCTTGTGGGACGTGCTGTGTACAATAACCTGTTCTGTCTGGGAATTTACGACGAGGTGGACGCCGCTTTCAAGGAGCTTGGTCTTGATCTTGCCGACTTGGAGGAGATAGAGGACGCTGCGCTTGGAAACGGCGGTCTCGGACGTCTGGCGGCTTGTTTTCTGGACAGCGCAGCCTCTTTGGATCTTCCCTTGGACGGCTACGGAATCCGCTATAAATACGGACTTTTCAAGCAGTCTATCGTTGACGGCTTTCAGAGGGAGGATATTGACGACTGGACGAAATACGGCGACTGCTGGTCGAAACGATGCGATGAGGATACCGTTATCGTCGAGTACAGCGGTCAGACCGTAAAGGCAGTTCCCTATGATATGCCGATTTTCGGCTGCAAGACGGAAAACGTCGGAACTCTCCGTCTTTGGCAGTCCGAGCCTGTAAAGGAATTTGATTTCGATACGTTCAATCGTCAGAATTATCTTGAGGCTTCAAAGGAGCAGATATTTGCCGAGGATATTTCCCGAGTGCTTTATCCGAACGATGATACGAACGAGGGCAAAAAGCTCCGACTGAAACAGCAGTATTTCTTTAGCTGTGCGTCACTGACGGACATTATCAAAAAGCATAAGGCTCGCTTCGGCACACTTGATAATTTAGCGGACTATATTTCTGTTCAGCTTAACGATACTCACCCCGTAATTTCTATTCCCGAGCTTATCCGTCAGCTTGTGGACAATGAGGGCTATACCTTTGCCAAAGCTCTTGAAACAGCTAAAAAAGTGTTCAACTACACCAATCATACCGTAATGCAGGAAGCTCTTGAAAAATGGTGGGTAGGACTTGTGGAGGAACTGCTCCCGAGAATATATGAGATCATCATTCAGATAAACGAGGAGCTTATTGCTGAAATGTACGCCAATGGAGTACAGAGGGATAAGATCGACCGTATCAAAATAATCAAGGGCGAGCTTATTCACATGGCAGATATGGCATGTTATTGTTCGAGCCATATCAACGGTGTGGCAGAGATCCACACTCAGATCTTAAAAGACACGGTTCTTGCCGACTGGCACAGCATTTACCCCGACCGTTTCCGCAACGAAACAAACGGCATTACTCAGCGCCGCTGGCTCGGTCTGTGCAACATGGAGCTGTCCGCGCTTATTACGGAGCTTTTGGGCGACGACGGCTGGCTTGTCGATCTTGACCGCCTTAAGGAGCTTACAAAATACGCTGACGACGAGACGGTTCTGCGCCGCTTCATTGATATAAAGCAAACCAAGAAAAATCAGCTTGCGGCGTATATTGAAGAACGCGACGGCGTTAAGACAGACCCCGCATCAATATATGACATTCAGATAAAGCGTCTCCATGAGTACAAGAGGCAGCTTCTCAACGCTTTTTCGATCTTGTGGATATATAACGGCATAAAGGACGGCAGCATCAAGGATTTTGCTCCCACGACCTTTATTTTCGGAGCAAAATCAGCTCCCGGCTACAGACGTGCAAAGGCAATAATAAAATATATCAATGAAATAGGCAGAATAGTTTCGTCCGACCCCGAAACAAAGGAACTGCTCAAAGTTGTTTTCGTTCAGAATTACAACGTTTCCTACGCTGAGAAGCTCGTTGCGGCGGCTGACGTTTCCGAGCAGATCTCAACTGCCGGAACTGAGGCAAGCGGAACAGGCAACATGAAGCTTATGCTCAACGGCGCAGTAACTCTCGGAACATACGACGGCGCAAATATCGAGATAGTTCAGGAGGCGGGCGAGGAGAACAATTACATCTTCGGCGCAAGAGTCGAGGAGCTTGAAAAAATTGTTCCCGAGTATGACAGCCGCAAGGTTTTTGCCGATGATCCGAGAATAAAGGCAGTTGTATCCTCACTTATCGACGGTACGGTTTCAGACGGCGGAACGGGCGATTTCCGTGAGCTGTACACATCGCTGCTTGACGGCGCAAGCTGGCATGTTCCCGATCACTATTATCTGCTGGGCGATATGAAAAGCTGCGTTGAAGCAAAGCTTAAGTCCAACAGCGATTATAAGTCAGACCGTCTTGCATTTGCGAAGAAGCAGTGGCTCAATATGTGCAATGCAGGCAAGTTCAGCTCCGACAGGACTATCGCGGACTATGCGGAGAACATCTGGAATATAAAATAACTACTGTCAACAACTTAGCATCGGGATTCCAAAGGGACGGTGTCCCTTTGGCGGAGTCCAGAGGCAGCGCCTCTGGCAGGGTGTGGGACAGAGT
>CANQVK010000024.1 GCA_947627275.1 uncultured Ruminococcus sp.
TTTTCAGCTTTTTCGGCAGCTTTTCTCTCAGCCTCGATACGAGCCTTTTCAGCTTTTTCGGCAGCTTTTCTCTCAGCCTCGATACGAGCCTTTTCAGCTTTTTCGGCAGCTTTTCTCTCAGCTTCGATACGAGCCTTTTCGGCTTCTTCGGCAGCTTTTCTCTCAGCTTCGATACGAGCCTTTTCGGCTTCTTCGGCAGCCTTTCTCTCAGCTTCGATACGAGCCTTTTCAGCTTCTTCGGCAGCTTTTCTTTCAGCTTCGATTCGTGCAATCTCGGCATCCCTTTCAGCCTTGATACGCTCTCTTTCAGCCTGTTTTTCGGATTCGAGACGTTCCTTCTCCTTCTGTTTTTCTTTTTCTCTGATAGCCTCATAATCGGGAAGTTCATGAGAAATTACAATTTTTTTCTTTGGTTTTGATTCATTTGCTGACTCTTCGGGAACAGATTTTTTTCCGTTTTTGTCCGAAGTCAGGGAAGAAAGCAGGTCGTCAACGGACATTTTGTCGATCTTTCTGTCCGAAAGCTTTGGGATAGGCTTAGGTTCGGGATTTTTCGGCGATTCAAGAGGTTTGCCGCTTTTCAGGTTATTAAGCATATCGTCAATATCTTTTCTGATAGCCATAATTATCTCCTTAATAAAAAATAAAACAAAATAGCACCTTTATTGATTTCTGTCTGATTTAATGATAATTTGTATATATTCGCTGCTATCTGATCTGACCGCTGCCGTCAATAAGATATTTAACGGTAGTAAGCTCCGTCAGACCCATAGGACCTCTTGCGTGGAGCTTTTGTGTAGATATTCCGATTTCTGCGCCAAAGCCAAATTCTCCGCCGTCTGTGAAACGTGTGGAGGCATTGACATAAACTGCCGCCGCATCAACCTCTCTCTGAAATTTCCGTGCAGCGTCAAGGGACTGCGTTACGATACACTCGGAATGGCGTGTGCTGTATTTTCGGATATGAGCGATAGCCTCGTCGATAGAGTCCACGACCTTTACAGCGATAATATAGTCGTTAAATTCCTTTGCATATTCGGCGTCAGTGGCTTTTTCAACCGAATTTCCGAGAATTTTGATAGTTTCGTCGCAGCCGAACATTTTAACGTTGTGGGATTTGAAACGTTCCGCAATGATCGGCAGAAATTCATTAGCCACGGATTTGTGAACAAGCAGACTTTCAATGGCATTGCATACCGAAGGACGCTGAGTTTTTGCGTTGTCGGTGATATTTGCCGCCATATCAAGGTCGGCTGTCTCGTCAACATAAACGTGGCAGTTGCCCGCGCCTGTCTCGATAACGGGGACGGTAGCAGTCGTCACGACAGCCTGTATCAGTCTTGCGCTTCCTCGTGGGATAAGAACGTCCACATAGCCGTTCAGCTTCATAAGCTCGTTTGTCGTCTCACGGGAGGTGTTTTCCACTACCTGAATTACATCGGCAGGCAGACCGCAGCTTTCAAGAGCTTCACGCATTATTTTTCCAAGGCATATATTGGAAAAAATAGCTTCTTTGCCGCCTTTGAGTATGACGGCGTTTCCTGCTTTAAGGCAAAGTGCGGCAGCGTCTACGGTAACGTTGGGACGCGACTCGAAAATAATGCCTATTACTCCCAATGGAACACGGGTCTTTGTTATCCTAAGACCGTTCGGACGTGTGAAACCGTCTATGACCTGACCTATAGGGTCGTTGAGCGCGATAAGCTCGTCAACTCCCTTTGCGATGCCTGCAATACGTGCTTCATCAAGTTTAAGGCGATCCTGCATGGCTTCGGACATGCCGTTTTCCTTAGCCGCCTGCAAGTCCTTTGCATTTTCGGAGATTATCAGAGCGGTATTATCAGTCAGAGCGCGTGAAATAGCTGCAAGAGCCGCATTTTTTACGCTCGTTGAAGCCGAACAGATGATCGGTTCGGCTGCTTTTGCTTTTATACCGAGATTTAGTGTATAGTTCATAAATTCACCTCATTATTTGTTACAGTTAGATAAAAAAATCGTTCCGATCTCTTTGTTTTCAAACAGATCGTACAAAAGTTCGGGATCTTTTCCGTTCATGATCACCATGTCGATACCGGCGTCAGCGGCAATTTTAGCGGCGTTTATTTTGGTGGACATGCCGCCCGTCCCAAGCTTTGTGCCTGCGCCGCCTGCCGCATTTTCAATTTCGGGAGTGATCGCATCCACGACGGAGATCGGCTTTGCGTCGGGATTTGTACGGGGATCGTCAGTGTACAGGCAGTCTATGTCGGACAGGATCAGCAGCAGATCCGCACCCGAAAGAGACGCCACAAGCGCCGACAGAGAGTCGTTTTCGCCTATTTCAAGTTCCAGCTCATCAATTGAAATGGAGTCGTTTTCGTTGACGATTGGTATAACGCCCATACTTACTAGAGTTTCAACGGTATTCTTGAAATTCTCGCAGTGGCAGGGATTGCTGATAATGGTTTTTGTCAGCAGTATCTGAGCCACGGTAACGCTGTATTTCTCGAACATATCGTCATATACGTGCATAAGCTCGCATTGACCTACCGCCGCGACCGCCTGTTTCAGCTTAGTTTCCTTTGGCTTGGCGGAAAGTCCGAGTTTTCCCGTACCGAGACCGACTGCGCCTGATGATACCATAATTATTTCTCTGCCCGAGTTATGCAGGTCGGAGATAACACGGACGAGGTTCGTCATTCGGCGTATATTCAGCTTTCCCGTAGCGTGAGCAAGGGTAGACGTGCCTAATTTTATTACGATTCGCTTTTTATCCGAGATCGTTCTCATTTGTATCAAACATCCTTAAATCAATTAACTTTATTTTGCGGAGTACCGTTCAGCCATTGGCGAATATTTTCGCAGACTATGTTCAGCAGACGTACTCTCGTTTCATATGCCGCCCATGCCGTATGGGGCGTGATCACGCAGTTTTTGGCGAATTTCAGCGGAGTGTCGGGAGACATTGGTTCATTTTCGAGGACATCGAGATATGCCCCTGCGATAATGCCGCTGTTAAGAGCGTCGGATAGATCCTTCTCGTTTACGACCGCTCCTCTGGAAGTGTTGATAAGTACTGCCGAGGACTTCATTTTACGCAGAAGATCGGCGTTTACCATGTATTTTGTATCGGTTGTCAGAGGACAATGAAGCGTGAGAAAATCTGCGTTTTTTACGGCTGAGTCCATATCGCAGACTTCATAAGGGCAGCCTTCGGGAACTGTTCTCGTATTCACGAGGATACGCATACCGAAAGCGTTTCCGATTTCCGCTGTCCGTCTGCCGATAGAGCCGAAGCCGATAATCGACAGAGTTTTGCCGTTCAGCTCGGCGGTAGGTATCGGAAAATATGAGAAACAGGGGGAATTTTCCCATTCGCCGTTTTTGACAGCTTTGTCATAGCTTCGTATACGGCTGCAAAAGTCCAGTATATAGGCAAATACCTGCTGTGCAACGGCATTGGTCGAATACTGCCCTGCATTGCAGACTGTTATGCCCTTATGAGAGGCGTATTCAATGTCAATATTGTTGAAGCCTGTGGCGAAAAGTCCGATATACCGCAGATTTGGACAACTGTCCATGATCTCTTTCGTTATGATCGTCTTATTGCACAGCACGATCTCAGCGTTGCCTATGCGTTGGGTAACGTCGTTGGGGGCGGTAAGCTGATATACCGATATATCGCCAAATTCTCTGAATACTTCGGGGGAAAGGTCA
This sequence comes from uncultured Ruminococcus sp., assembly GCA_947627275.1. Classification (GTDB taxonomy): domain Bacteria; phylum Bacillota; class Clostridia; order Oscillospirales; family Ruminococcaceae; genus Ruminococcus. The sequence continues at coordinate 3,697 of CANQVK010000024.1, forward strand.
TCGCCCGAACACATGGTCGCCCAATCGAGGATAACAGTTTTCATTCTTCTTCGGACTTTTCTTCGGGGGAGCTTTTTGCCGTTGCCTCAGCAGCCGGTTCGAGGGTTTCCGTATTTTTTTTCTTGAATATTATGGATGTTGCGGCTGCGGCGATGAGAAGCAGAAGCTCTATCGCACCGACAATGTAAAATCCCTGACGGCTCAGTTCGAGACGAAGCAGGAGGGAAATCGGAACGGCTATTGCCATGATAAGCTGAAAAGGTCTTTTATCAGTAAAAAATCTGAACAGAAAGAAAATGACAGCGATGATGACAAAGCCTATATGAAGCGGAGCGGGAAACGGAAAAAGGCTCGGATTTTCGACTTCCGTAAGCTCCATAGTTGTGAGTATATCAAAATTGAACATAGAAACTCCAATCTGAACTGCATTTGCGGCACGCAGTCAAGCCAAATTTTCAAAAACAGCCAAAAGCCTATCAAGAATTATTATATCACACCATAAAAAAAATTTCAACCTTTTTTATAAAAAAAGACTTAATTACCGTTAAAATGCACAATAATTCAATTTTGTGAGACAAAATTTGCTTGATCGAAACATATTGTGAATTGGTTATCAAAATTAAATTTTATTGTTTTGTAATAATCTGACGAAAAGCTATTGACAATCCTGTGAAAAAAGTGTATAATAAATATGTTGTATTTTGCAGAAATATTGCTTTCAGGCAGTAATGCAGCTTTGTTTTAAATCATTTCGATGGGGAGTCCATTCGGGAGAAGATATATAACAAAATCAGGACTTTTTGTCCAATGACTCGAAAGACTGCGGAGTATAGGTCTTTCATAAATATATATTAAAATAAAATAATGCGGCATTTATCGCCTGCGGCAATATAAGTTATATGATACAAACTAAACTATATTGCTAAGGATTTTTCGATGCTTCGGAATTTCCTTAATGAAGGAGGTAATGCACTGTATGGATCCTGTTATTGCTATTGTACTGATCCTTGCCGCCTTGATAGCCGGTGCGGCAGCAGGCGGTTTTCTTGCCTACAAAAAAGGTGTGACTGCCGGCGTTGAACAGCGCAAGCGCGAGGCTGAGGCTGTTATCGGTTCTGCGGAAAAGCAGGCTGAACGTATCGTCGCCGATGCTGAAAAAGATGCCGATACCAAGAAGAAAAGCGCTTTGATAGAGGCTAAGGACGAAATCCACAAGCTTCGCAGCGAGGCGGATCGTGAAATCAAGGATCGCAGATCCGAGCTGTCCCGTCAGGAAAGACGCATGCAGCAGAAGGAGGAAAATCTCGACAAGAAAACCGATAACCTTGAAAAAAAAGAGGACACTCTAAATCAGAAGATAAAGAGCGCCGACGAAAAACTCAAGGAAGCCGAGCAGATCAAAAGGTCCGAAATGGACGTTCTGGAGCGTATTTCGGAATTTACAAAAGATCAGGCTAAGGAATACATACTCTCCAAGCTGGAGGACGATCTTGTACACGAGAAGGCTGTGAAAATAGCCTCCTACGAGCAGCAGCTCAAGGATGAATGCAACGAAAGGGCGAGAAGTCAGATCTCTCTTGCCATTGCGAAGGTTGCGGCGGATCAGGTCTCGGAAGCGGCAGTTTCCGTTGTTCCGCTGCCCAGTGACGAAATGAAGGGACGTATTATAGGACGAGAGGGACGCAACATAAGAACTCTCGAAACTCTTACGGGAGTCGATCTTATTATTGATGACACACCCGAAGCCATTACTCTTTCATGTTTCGATCAGATACGCCGTGAGGTGGCGAGGATCGCGCTTGAAAAGCTTATAGCCGACGGAAGGATACACCCTGCGCGTATCGAGGAAATGGTAGACAAGGCGCGCCGTGAAGTTGAGTACCGTATAAAGCAGGAGGGCGAGCGTGCAGTCATCGAAACAAATGTTCACGGGATCAATCACGAGCTTATCAAGCTTCTCGGACGGCTTAAATTCCGTACAAGCTACAGGCAGAACGTTCTTGACCATTCTATCGAGGTCGCTAAGCTTTGCGGAGTGCTGGCAGCCGAATTGGGAGTTGACGCAAATGTGGCAAGACGCGCGGGACTTCTCCATGACATCGGTAAGGCTCTGACCTCCGAAATAGAAGGTTCACACGTACAGATAGGCGTTGACGTATGTAAAAAATACAACGAAAGCCAAGTTGTTATCCATGCTGTTGAAGCTCACCACAATGATGTTGAGCCGAAAACGGTGATCGCCTGTATCGTTCAGGCAGCCGACGCAATATCCGCTGCAAGACCTGCCGCGCGAAGCGAGAATTACGAAAGCTATATCAAGAGACTTCAGAAGCTTGAAGAAATCTGCAATTCCTATAACGGAGTTGAAAAATGCTTTGCCGTACAGGCAGGACGTGAAGTCAGAATCATGGTCGTTCCCGAGATCATCAACGATGAGAAGATGGTGCTTGTTGCGAGACAGATCGCACAGCAGATCGAGGCTGAGATGGATTATCCGGGACAGATCAAGGTCAACCTTATAAGGGAGAGCCGAGTTACCGACTACGCAAAATAAGCGAATTACTGCGGATGGTATGCGTCCGCAGTATTTTTTTAGGGAAAAGTTTCAGACCTGTTAATAATTGGAGGGTGGTTAAGTGATCAAAATATTTAAAAAGCTTGCAGTCAGTTTAGCTTCTATAGTTGCTGCGTCTGCTGCGGCGTTCTCGATAACCTCTTTCGCAGGTTGGGAACAAATCGGATTTTTGGGAGATCTGAACAACGACAGGAAACTTACCGTTGCGGATATGGTCATAATGACGAAGCATCTTCTGTGCGACGAAAGTCTTACGGAAAAAAACGGCTATGATCTTGCCGGAAAATTTATCGGAATACAGGGTAAGGACGGTTTTCTTGCCGAAGAATTTCTCGAAACCGCCGATGTAAATCAGGACGGGCGGATAGATATTTACGATATGATCTTTCTTAGAAAAGCTGTATTGGCAAGCGGTTACGGAATGGATGTGTGGGAGTGGAAGGAAGAATCTGCCGTAACGCAGACCACCGTATCAGCTTCAACTCAGACTGCGCCGATGTCTACGACTGTGACAGCGGCTCCCGAGTTTATTTCTCCGCCGATCTACGACCTTTACGGTTCGCTTCCGTCACAGGGAGAGGCGGAGATCGCAGTGTTCTATGTTGATTTTCCCGACTGTAAATACGATTACATGCCGACTGCCTCGGAAATCGAGAAATTCGTCTTCGGAAATGCCAATGAGAACGATCCGAACTATCCTTTTGAAAGTATGAGCGCATTTTACGATCGTTCCTCAAAGGGAGCAATGAAGCTGAAGGGCAAGGCGTATACTTACACTACTAAGCAGAATAAAGCCGCATATGAGGGCGATGTGTGGCATGTCGCTCTTGTGGACGAAATAATCTCGGAATTTGATGCGTCCGTTGACTTTTCCGAATTTGACGGCGACGGCGACAAGGTCATAGACGCTGTACTTATAAGTGTTCCGACCGCTGCCGGCGATGATAATTGGTGGGCTTCTGCCGGAGCTTTCGGAGGAGAAACGCAAAACAGAGCCGACGGTATGGACATCGGTCATGTTATCGTGGGCAACGCTCAGATAGAGTCGGCAGACGATCACAGGAACTTTAACAGCTCATATCTCCACGAAATGGGACATTGCATGGGACTTCCCGATTTTTACCTCTACGGTACTGACGATTTTCAGGGTATGCACGGTTCGGCAGGCTTTGAGATGATGGACGACGCTATATGCGACTTCGGGGCGGCGTCCAAGCTGATGCTGGGGTGGTACGCTCCCGAACAGGTACAGGTCTACAGAAAATCTGACGGTACAAAGAAGTTTACATTGAAAAGCGGTCAGACAAATGACGGAAATTGTCTGATAATACCTGTGGGGAATCTGAATAAAAATTATAACTCGGAATTTTTTATACTGGAATATACAGACCTGAGCGGAAATAACAAGGGGCTTACCGACGAGTGGTGGCGTTCCACAGGCAGCGGCGTTAGAATGTATCACGTTGAAGCCGCTGTCACAGGGGATTACTGGTACAATACCTATAAATATTCCAGTGGAAACGATGAAGCGACCAATAACAATAACGGCAGACGGTTTATACGGCTCGTCGGCGAGGGCGCGGACGAAACGGATAATTTATTCCGTACAGGCGCAGTAATAGACAGCGGTACGCCTGACTTTAAAGCTTACGACGCTAACGGCGGACGCACGGCAGATATGGGAATTACCGTTAATATAGGCGAAAAGAACGGCGATTCCTACGAAATAACAGTTTCGGCAGATTAACCTGCCAAACTCGGGCTAAAATAAAAAATTAAATTATACCTCTTTGGAAGTTTCTTAGGAGGTCTGATGAAGCCTAATACTAATCCACTATCCACAACTTAAGCAAACTAACATCGGGATTCCAAAGGGACGGTGTCCCTTTGGCGGAGTCCAGAGGCAGCGCCCTGCAAGAGAGGGCGTTTCCTATCAAGAACACGATATTACTAAAGAAAAAATAATCCCTTAAGTTGTAGACAGTGAATACTAATCCCCAAAAATCCGATAGAAATCGTATTTCTGGGGAACGCCTGCTGCGCAGGCTACAATCGGCTACGCCGATTGCCGTCTCATACAATCCTCTACGCCACCTTCGGCGGCTAAATTCAGATAGACTTTGTCTATCTGAATTTAGAGGATTGGTATAATAATCAACTTCTTGATCGAAAGGGAAAATAACAATGGCAAAGCAGCTTTTCAACTCATCGGAGAAATCAAATTTCATACTAAACATGACAGAGGAAAAATACTCGAAGATCGCTTCCATCGGACTTTTGGCGGCATGTCTCTGTACGTCTTTTTCAACTGCCGTTCCTGTAATATCGGGAAATAAGGTCTACACCATCATTACGGCAGGACTTTCTGTGGCAGGCGTTATAGGCATGGTGCTTGCACTTATCGGAATTATGAAAAAGTATGTGGGCAAGAGACTGCTCTTGCCGTTATGCGGAACGGGCGTTACTCTTTTGTGGGCGGTGATCTCGCTTATTAATTCCTACGACAGGAACGTTTCTCTGAACGGCTACCCCGGACGTGGAGAGGGGCTGCTTGCTATAATTTTTTACATAAGCTTTTTCATTACTGCCGCTTCGATAAAAGGCGATAAGGCTCGCAAAACGCTTGTTTACGGCATTCTTGCGAACGGTCTGCTCAACAGCGTTTTTGCCCTGATACAGGTGTTTTCGGGCGAATTAAGCGACTTCCATTGGGCTTCGGTCAAGATAGAGATCAACGCGGCAGCGGGACTTTCACAGTCGCCGTTGTTCCTTGCAATGGTACTTAGCCTTTCCATAGCGGCTGCGCTTATGGGAGCTGTGCTGTTTTCGGGAAAAAAAGAAAAGATATTCTGCATTTTTTCCGCCTGTGTGTTCTCATTTGTTATAATGTTTACTTATTCGTTCATCGGTATCTGCGGAGCTGTTCTTGCGGTTATTGCGGCGGTTATAACTGTATTTGCCGTAAAAGCTCCGAAAATCAGCCTGTTGTCGGTATTGTCGGTCATTGTGCCTGCGGCTGCGGCTGTTATCGTGGTGAATGCAGGAGTTATCGGCAATATAAGCAGCTACAGACTTTATGACGGACGTATTTTGTGGTTTGCGGACAGCTATATAAGAATAACCTCAAGCGGAAGCTATGATTCCGACTTAGTCGATATTGACGATACTTACGATGTTTATTATACGCTCAACCGCAAGACGCTTGATATTATCAGCGGTTGTCCCGTGACAGGTACGGGGCCCGATCAGCTGATATATCCGCAGATATACACTTACGGTCCTGAGGGTACGGAGAATTCCTCGGTCGAGGATATACTTCTTTTTAATAAAGGAACGTTTGATAGAGTGTATAACGAGTATCTCAATACGGCGGCAACTCGGGGAATACCCTCTGCCATAGCTCTTATAGCGACTCTTATCGGAGTAATAGCGATAGGCTTTAAGGGATATAAAAAAACCAAGAGCAAAATGACCCTGTGCATGACTTTGCTTACGTCTATGGGAGCGCTGATCTTCCTGATAGGATGCAGTAACACGGCGTTTTCGCCTATATTCTGGGTAATTGCAGGAGCAAGCGTTTCTTTGACTGATAAAAACACAACAGCGAATACACAGAAATAATAAGATATGACGCTTCAATTACGATAAATTGAGCCGTGGTTCTACTTAGGGAACTCCCTCTCTTGCAGGGCGTTCCCTCTTTCCAAACAGTCCTACGGACTGTTTGGAAATTCACCCTTTGCGGAGCGCTTAAACGCTATGTGGGATCTGTCCCACACTCTGCCAGAGGCGATGCCTCTGGACTCCGCCAAAGGGACACCGTCCTTTTGGAATCCCAATGTTAGTTCGACATTGGTGAGGGATGCTGTCCCACTGCTTTGTTATAACAAATAAAAACGAGCTGCATATCAAATGCGGCTCGTTTTTTTATCGTAAGTTTATTTGTCGGAATTGTTTCCGAAAAGATCCTTGCCGTATTGCAGAATCCCATACCATTTTGAGGATTCCTTTATCATTCGCACTATCTGAGTAAGAGCGAAAGGAATAAACGCAAGTCCAACGATCTGTGCGAGATTTATAAGCGTGAACTCATCTGAGATCTTCATAAATCCGTGACATGCAGGAATGAGGAGTACGGCGGCAAGCAGTAACGATCCAACTAAAAATGCGCCTAATGAGAATTTGTTTGTCATTATTTTCAGACGGGAGATGGAGTACTTTCCACGGCTGTCGAAGCCCTCGAAAAGTCTTGCCAGACAAAGTACGGAGAAAGCCATGGTGCTTGCCATAGCTGCCGAAACCGCAGCGTCAGACGAGGAGTTTTTGCCGATAAAGAACGCCGCCATTACGCTTGCAGCGATCATTATGGAATGTATGATTATATAAGTTATCGTTTCTTTGTTGAGAATCGACTCGCTCGATGAACGGGGCTTATTTTTCATAACGTCAGGCAACATGGGTTCCATGCAGAGCGCAAGCGCCGGAAGCGAGTCCGTCAGCAGATTGATGAAAAGCAGATGAACGGGGTTGAACGGCAGCGGCAGATTAAATATTGTTGTAAGGAGAACTACGATGATCGCTGCCGCATTTCCTGCAAGCAGGAATTTAATGGAGTTTTTGATGTTTGTGTAGATACATCTGCCGTTTGCCACAGCCTTGACGATAGTTGCAAAATTGTCGTCCGCTAAGATCATAGAAGCGGCGTCCTTGGAGACTTCCGTACCCGTGATTCCCATTGCAACGCCTACATCGGCTTTTTTCAGAGCCGGAGCATCGTTTACGCCGTCGCCGGTCATGGCAACGACCATGTTCTTTTTCTGCCAAAGCTCAACGATACGTATTTTGTGTACGGGGGAAACTCGTGCGTATACCGAGACTTTATCCAGCCTTGCGGACAGTTCTTCATCTGAAACGGCGTCGATCTCCGTTCCGTCCATAGCAATATCGCCGTCATGGAAAATGCCTATCTCCTTGGCGATAGCGACTGCCGTAAGCTTGTGGTCGCCTGTTATCATGATAGGCTTGATACCTGCCGAAATACACTCTGCAACAGCAGCCTTGCTTTCCTCACGGGGAGGATCGGTCATAGCCGTAAGACCGATATAAATATAATCGCACTCGTCGTCAAGGTCCACAGCCGCATCCGAATCAAGAATTTTTTTCGCAAAGGCAAGCACTCTCATTCCGTTGTTGGAGTAATTGAGATTAGCCGCCTTGATAGCCGCCATATCGTCAATGCTTATGGGACGGATCTCGTTTTCGTCCATAACGTACTTTAAGCGCGGCATAAGCACGTCCATAGCGCCTTTGGTGAATGCGGTACGTTTTCCGCCGAGCATGTGGACGGTCGTCATAAGCTTTCTGTCGCTGTCAAAGGGAATTTCGTCAATTCTCGGATATTCCTGACGTATACGGATATATTCGTCATTGCCGAGGTAGTCGGAGAGCGCGGTTTCAGTGGGGTCGCCCAACCAGCCGTTGTCTGATTTTGCGGCGTCGTTGCACAGTCCCATAGCGATGAGAAGCTCTTTTTTTGCGTTTTCCGAGGGGAATGTCAGGTCGCGGACTGTCATTTTGTTCTGAGTAAGCGTACCCGTCTTATCCGAGCATATAATTGATACGCAGCCCAGACCTTCTACAGCCTTTAAGTCTTTGATGATCGCTTTCTGCTTAGACATTTTCTGCGTTCCGATAGCAAGAGAAATTGTGATGATAGAGCTGAGAGCCTCGGGGATTGCCGCAACGGCAAGCGCAACAGCAAACATAAGAGCGTCAACTACCGGCTGTTTATTGATGAAATATGTGAGCAGGAAAACTACCACGCATATTCCGATAACGGCAATTGAAAGTACCTTGCTGAACTTATCGAGGCTGACCTGCAAAGGAGTTTTCTTCTTTTTTGCGTTCTGCATAAGAGAGGCGATCTTGCCTATCTCGGTATTCATGCCGACTCCCGTAACGACGGCAGCCGCGCGTCCGTTTGAGATGTTTGATCCTGAGTAGATCATATTCACACGGTCGCCCAAGGGAAGAGTTTCGGCGTTTATGGTGTCGATAGATTTTGTGACGTTCAGCGATTCGCCGGTAAGCGCGCTTTCGTCCACCTGAAGCGAAGCGGCTTCAAGGAGACGACCGTCGGCGGCGGCAACGTTACCTGCTTCAATAAGAAGAATATCGCCCACAACGACTTCCGAGGCAGGTATTTCTACCTGACTGCCGTTTCGTATAACTCGTGCGGCGGGCGCTCCCATGGCTTTCAGAGCCGCAAGAGATTTCTGAGCTTTGACGTTCTGAACCGTGCCAAGCACAGCGTTCATGATAAGGACAACGAGGATTACAATAGTTGAACCCATTTCGCCGCTTATCATTGAAATAATAGATGCTGCGATAAGAATAATTACGAGGAGATCGGCGAACTGCTCTAAAAATATCATGAGCAGGCTTTTCTGTTTTTCCTCCGAGATCACGTTTTCGCCGTTTTTTTGGCGGCTTTCCGTGACCTGAGCGTCTGTCAGACCCTTTTCGGCTGATGAACCGAGAGCTTTAAGTACAGCGTCTTTGTCTTGATTAAAATAATTCATTATTTCCTCCTTATGTTTTTGAGGGAGAAAGAAAAAAGACTTTTATTGCGTAATGCCGAAATAAATGCGTTTATTGTGCTTCGGTACTATGCAATAAAAGTCTTGCTTAAAGCCTGTAAGCCTTTGTCCGCCCGACAGCCTGCGGCTGTGGGTATGGCGATGCGGACAGCGCCGTTTTTATCTCGGCGAAGCTACTCCCTTTTACTTGTTTATTTTACCATATAAAGAGCCATGTTGTCAAGGATAATTTTTTACAATATTTTTGTGAACAGAGGTAAAGAATTTTGCTATTTCATATCAGAATTATTCGATTGTCTGAAAACATCGTCTTTCAAAACAAAGCTTTATTTATTTCGATCGTTTTTTGCATAAGCCTGCACAGTGCGGATAAGCCGTAAAATTCCCCATCCGATAACTGCGGCGGTAAGAATTACGGTTTCTATAAGAAAATCTTTTATCGGTTTCATGGGTCGTCCTCCTTTTTTTGATTATACTATATATTATAATATGTATCAAGGTAACATCTGTAATTATTTGGATGACATTTGTAATTTATATTGAAGTTTTACAGTCAACTTAAAAATTGACTTTCATGGGATAAAAATATCCTGCTTGAATTTTTCCGAAAAATGTGATATACTAAAATTTAGGAAGCGCTGATTAAAGATAAGGGGGCTTATAAAATGCTTGCTAATTATCATACGCACACCATGCGCTGCGGTCATGCAGTCGGAGAAGATCGGGAATATATCGAACATGCAATAAAGCACGGAATGAAAGTTCTCGGCTTTTCCGACCATTGTCCGTGGGTCTATGAAAACGGCTATGTTTCGGGGATCCGCATGAAGCCCTCCGAGCTTGACGATTATTTCGGTTCGCTTACCGCTCTAAAGAAAGAGTATGCTTCCGACATTAAAATATACATTGGTTTCGAGGCGGAATATATTCCCGAGCTTATGGCGGCTCAGGATAAGCTTTTGGCTGATTATCCCGTGGATTATATGATATTGGGGGAGCATTCCACCGCTCCCGAGTACGAAGCCGTATATGCAGGCGCTCACTCGTGCAGCGAGGACGCTTTGAAAAAATATGTAGATCTTATTATCGAGGGGATGGAATCGGGAAGATATAAATATGCCGCTCACCCCGATTTGTTCCACTTTATCGGAAAAGACGAGATTTACGAGAAGCATTTTAAAAGGCTGTGCGAATACATGAAAGAAAAGAATTTCCCGATAGAAATTAATCTTTTGGGCGTAAGGGACGGCAGACATTATCCGTCTGACAGGTTTCTGAAAATCGCTCAGAAGGTGGGCAATACGGCTGTTATAGGCTGTGATGCGCACTTTCCCGAAGCGCTTTCCGACCCTGAGCCGATGAAACGCTGTCGGGATATTGCGGAGAAATATTCTCTTAAAGTAACAGATTTTTTATCGGGGTTGGATTGACGTTTTGATGTTTCCAATATTTGCGAGTATAGATGCACGTTCAAAAACCGTGACATTATATTTCCCACAAGCTGTGAAGCGTTTTCCGCTCCGCAGCTTTTTCAATAGCGGCGATTATAATACTTGCATTTTTTTTAAATTTATGGTAAAATAATAAAAAGGCTTATGGTCAGCCATGAAAAGAAGGTGAATTTATGATAAACGCAGCTTTAAAGGAAGTAAATTTTACATCGGAATTTGACGGACTTGAAATATCTGCCGCCGCCGCAGTTCCGATAGGCGATGTATGCGGCGTTGTTCAGCTTGTTCACGGCATGAACGAATACAAGGAACGCTATTATGATTTTATGGACTATCTTGCTGAACAGGGCTTTATTACAGTTATTCACGACAACCGAGGACACGGCGGCAGTATTGTTACGGAGGACGACCTTGGTTTTCTGTTCAAAAACGGCGGAAAGGGATTTGTCTCGGATATAGCTCAGCTTAACCGGATGATACACACAGCGTATCCGGAATTGCCGTGTTTTATGGCGGCTCACAGCATGGGTTCGCTTGGGGCGAGGTGCTTTCTAAAAGAACACGATGACGAAATAAATGGTCTTATTATTCTCGGTTCACCGTCATACAGCCGCTTTTCGGGACTTATAAGAGCCATAAACTCCGCTCTTTCCAAACGCCGAAAGAGCCGTTACCGAAGCGAAAGCGTCAGCGAAGCGGCGGAAAAGCTTTTCAACAAGAATTTCGGGACTACTCCTCATTCATGGATATGCAGCCGAAAGGAAGTCGTAGAGGAGTTCAATGAGAATCCGCGTTCTAACTTCATTTACACGCTCAACGGTTATGAAGCTTTGCTGTACCTTTTAAAAGAGACCTACAGCGGCAAGGGCTGGCAGATGAAAAACAGGAATCTGCCTATACGCTTCATATCGGGCAGGGACGATCCTGTAATGCTGTCGGAAAAGCGTTTTTTTCAGGCTATAGAGAACCTCCGCACGGCAGGCTATGAAAGTATTTCTCACCGCCTGTTCGATAACATGCGTCACGAGGTATTGAACGAAAAGAATAATCTTGCCGTTTACCGTGATATAGCAAAGACATTGTTTTCATGGATAGACAGGCTGAATAATTAATTGTTTTAAAATGAAAGGATAAAATATGGATATTAACAAAGAATTAGCCAAAGAATTTAACTTAAGACAGGAGCAGGTTGACAACACCATCGGACTTATAGACGAGGGGGCGACTATTCCTTTTATCGCAAGATACCGTAAAGAGGTCACAGGCTCTCTGGACGACCAGATACTCCGCGAGCTTTCCGACCGTCTTACCTATCTGCGTAATCTCGAGAAGCGTAAGGAGGAAGTCCGTACGGCTATTACCGAACAGGAAAAAATGACACCCGAAATAGAAAACGCTATTTCCGCCGCCGTAACTCTTGTTGAGGTCGAGGACATTTACCGTCCGTTCAAACCTAAAAGACGTACCAGAGCGAGCATCGCCCGTGAAAAGGGGCTTGAGCCGCTTGCGGTCATAATTATGGCGCAGGATAACGCTTCCGACCCCGAAGCGGAAGCAGCCGCCTTTGTAAGCGAGGAAAAGGAGGTTCCAGACACTGCCGCCGCTATTCAGGGAGCGCTGGACATTATCGCCGAGGATATTTCGGACGATGCCGAGCTGCGAAAGAAGCTTCGTTCCGCCGCATCGGAAAAGGGAGAGATCGTTTCCAAGGCGTCCGACCCCGAAGCGGAAAGCGTTTACACAAATTATTACGAATATTCCGAGCCTGTATCAAAAGTGGCTAATCACCGTGTTCTTGCCCTTGACAGAGGTGAAAAGGAGGGATTCCTGAAAGTCTCGCTCTCGCTTGACGAATCGGTGGCTACGGATATAATTTTCGGCAAGTACATCAAGGCGAACAATCCCTGCGGAGAGCTTGTGCGTTCTGCTGCCGAGGACGGCTACAAGAGACTTATTTTCCCGTCTATTGAGCGCGAGGTGCGTTCGGAAATGACTGCTAACGCCGCCGAGGAGTCTATTAAGGTTTTTGCCTCTAATCTTCGTCAGCTCCTTCTCCAGCCGCCGCTGAAAAACAGCGTTATACTCGGTCTTGACCCGGGCTACAGAACGGGCTGCAAGGTGGCTGTTATCGACGCTACGGGCAAGGTGCTCGATACAAACGTGGTTTACTGCACTCCCGGACCGAAAACGAACGTAGAGCTTTCAAAGAAGATCATCAAAGATCTCATTCAGAAGCATAACGTTACAACTATTTCTATCGGCAACGGCACAGCTTCCCGTGAAACCGAACAGTTCGCCGCAGACCTTATAAAAGAGCTGCCTCAGCCTGTAAGCTATATGGTTGTCAGCGAGGCGGGAGCTTCTGTGTATTCTGCGTCCAAGCTTGCGGCGGAGGAGTTCCCCGAATACGATGTATCTCTGAGAAGCGCAGTTTCCATAGCGCGCCGTTTGCAGGATCCCCTTGCCGAGCTTGTCAAGATAGAGCCAAAGGCTATCGGAGTAGGTCAGTATCAGCACGATATGCCGCAGGCTCGCATGAACGACGCACTTTCGGGAGTAGTTGAGGATTGCGTAAACTCCGTAGGCGTTGACCTGAATACTGCTTCGCATTCGCTGCTTTCATACGTTGCCGGTATCAATTCGGCTGTAGCAAAGAATATCGTTGCCTACCGTGAGGAAAACGGAAAATTCACAGACCGCAGGGAGCTTATGAAAGTCCCGAAGCTGGGCAAAAAAGCCTTTGAGCAGTGCGCGGGCTTCCTCCGTGTTCGTGACGGAAAGAATCCTCTGGACAACACCGCCGTTCACCCCGAGAGCTATAAGGCTGCCGAAGCTCTGATAAGCGAATGCGGCTTTACGCTTGCTGACGTTGCAGGCGGCGGAATATCGGTTTCCGATTCCGTAAACGTCAATAATATCAGCGAAAAGCTCGGTATAGGCGTTCCGACGCTGACGGACATAATCGGCGAACTTAAAAAACCCGGACGCGACCTGCGTGACGAACTTCCTCCGCCTTTGCTCAGAAGCGGCGACGTTATGGAAATAAAGGATCTTAAGCCCGGCATGGAGCTTGTTGGAACTGTCCGCAACATTATTGACTTTGGCGCATTTGTCGATATAGGAGTTCATGAGGACGGACTTGTACACATTTCGCAGATTTGTAACAGATATATAAAGCATCCCCTTGAAGCTGTAAAGGTGGGAGAGGTTGTAAAAGTCCGTGTTCTTGACGTAGATGTAAAGCGCAGTCGTATCTCTCTGACTATGAGGCTTGACGATGAAGAGGAGAAAAAAGAGCAGAAGAAAAATCGGAACGACCGTCCTCGCCGTGAAAAACGTGAACAGAGGGGATTCGACCCTTCAAAAATAAATAACAGCGCATTCAGAATAAAGAAAAAGTGACCTCAATATACTTTATATATATAATACAATGTCGGGGCGGCAGACTGTACACGGGCATAACAACTGATATAAAGCGGCGGTTTGCCGAACACTCGGGCGGAGAACGGGGCGCAAGATTTACCCGTGCGAATCCGCCCGAAAGGGTTATTGCGGTATGGAGCTGCGAGGGCAGGTCAGCCGCCTCAAAGCTTGAATGTGCGGTAAAAAAACTGAAACGTCCGCAGAAGCTTCTTCTCATCTCAGATAATAATTTTCTTTCTGAAAAATTCGGGACGGAATACGCCGTAATATACAAACGTGAAAATGTACAATTTTGTTAATAAAATTTATACGTAAAAATCAACAAAAACCCTTGCAATATTATCTGAAATATGATATAATATAACCACGGTTTGCTGTCATAAGCAGTCCGTTTGTAATAATAATTGAATGCTGTCCATAAGGAGTGTACAAATGACGCCAAAGGAAGAATTTATAAAAATATATACCGAAAACATAAAGCGTCCCGGTGCGGATAAGCTGCTGGAATATTTGAAAAAGTCGGACTTTTTCACAGCTCCGAGCAGTACAAGATTTCACGGCTCGTATGAGGGCGGACTTGTAGAACACAGCGTAAACGTTTACCATTGTCTGAAGGATTACCTTTCACGTCCCCGTACAAAGGAGCTTTACGGAATGGATTTTTCAGAGGAGACTATCGCTATAGTAGCTCTGCTCCACGACCTTTGCAAGGTGAATTTCTATACCACGGAGATACGCAACCGCAAAAACGATATTACGGGCAAGTGGGAAAAATACAACGCTTACGCTATCAATGATACTCTGCCGTACGGTCACGGCGAAAAATCGGTTTATATAATCTCCGGCTATCTTTTCGGGGAAGGCAGGCTCACCCGTGAGGAAGCATGCGCTATCCGATGGCATATGGGTTTTTCCGGCATTGAGGATAAAAACCTTATCGGCAAGGCTTTGGAAACGTATCCGCTTGCTTTTGCGCTTCATGTTGCGGATATGGAGGCTTCATACTTTATTGAAGGAAGCAAAAAATAGTCTGGAAATCACTGTCCGCAACTTTAGCGGTCTGAAAATAAAAAGGAGTTTTTATTATGAATTGGTACGACAACGCCATAATCTATCACATTTACCCCCTTGGCTTCTGCGGAGCGCCTAAATTCAACGATTTCAGCAATAATGACGTGGCATATCGTCTTGACAAGGTGTTGGACTGGATACCCCACCTTAAAGAAATGAACGTTGACGCCGTATATTTTGGCCCTGTTTTCGAGTCTGTGGAACACGGCTACGATACCGTTGACTACAAGAAGATCGACCGCCGTCTCGGTGACAACAATTCTTTCCGCTTTATTTGCGACCGTCTGCATGAAGCGGGTATCAGGATAATCCTTGACGGCGTTTTCAACCATGTTGGAAGAAAATTTCCGCAATTTGTGGATATTCAGGAAAAGGGACAGGGTTCGGGCTACTGCGATTGGTTTCAGAACCTTAATTTCGGCGGACAGTCTCCGTGCGGCGACCCTTTCTGGTACGAGGGTTGGAACGGTCACTACAATCTCGTTAAGCTGAATCTGCGCAACGTAGGCGTTTGCGATCACATTATAGACGCTGTGAACTACTGGATAGAATCCTTTGGCATTGACGGCATCCGCTTTGACGCAGCCGACTGCATCGACTTCAATTTCTTCAAGAGGATCCGTGATTTCTGCAAAGGAAAAAAGCGTGATTTCTGGCTCATGGGCGAAATTATCCACGGCGACTATAATCGCTGGGCAAACCCCGAGATGCTCGACAGCGTTACGAACTATGAATGCTACAAGGGAATTTACTCCTCTCACAACGATAAAAATTACTATGAGATCGACTACTCCATTAACCGTCAGTCAGGCGCAAACGGCGGTATATACAGAAATATCAACCTCTATAACTTCGTTGACAACCACGATGTGAATCGTCTTGCAAGCACGGTGAACAATCCGGCTCACCTGCCGCTTATTTATACGCTTTTGTATACAATGCCCGGTATTCCGTCAATTTACTACGGAAGCGAATACGGTGTTCAGGGTCGCAAGGAGAATAATTCCGACGACGGTCTGCGCCCGTGTCTCCACCTTGCCGATATGGAACGTGAAAATACCGACCTTTATAGGCACATCGTAAAGCTCGGCAGAATTTACAGGGCATATCCTGCGCTCAGAACAGGCAGCTACGAGAGGATACAGATAACAAATCAACAGCTTCTTTTCAAAAAGTTTCAGGGTGAACAGACGGTCTACGTCGCTCTGAATCTCGCCGATTATCAGTATGACTTTAATTTCGGCACTCATCTTCCTGCCCTTGTGGACGTGATCAGCGCAAATCAGGTGCAGGTCGATAACGGCAACGTTCATGTAACGATGCCTCCGTTCTCGTCTATGATCATCGTTTCGGACGACATTGTAAACATTGAACCAGAGGCGGCTCCTGCTCACGAATCAGAAGTACAGGAGACGGAGGTCGTTGTCGGCTGCCGCTATCGTCACTATAAGGGCGGCGAGTACGAGGTCATCGCTATTGCACGTCACAGCGAAAACAACGAGGAGCTTGTTGTTTACAAGGATCTCTCCGACGGCAGCATATGGGCAAGACCAAAGGCTATATTCTGCGGAAAATCAAGAGACGGCTCTGTTATGAGATTCGTTAAGCTTTAATTATAAAATGTTTTATACTCCCCGTTGTTCCGAAATATATTTGGAATAACGGGGAGTATAATGGAACTGTGAAATAGCAGTTTCCAATAGACTTTTTAAGCTACAGACAGAGATTTATGGGGTGAATATGAAGAAAAAATCTTTTATAAAAAAACTGTCGTCATTTCAGATAATAATTTTCGGATTTATGGGAGTTATACTTGCAGGCGCACTGCTGTTAATGCTGCCTTTTGCTTCACGGAACGAAGGCTCGGCTAAGTTTGAGGACGCATTGTTTACCGCCACGTCAGCCGCATGTGTAACAGGACTTATAACGCAGGACACGGCAACCTACTGGACGGAATTCGGTCAGGCGATCATTCTTCTGCTTATACAGATCGGCGGTTTCGGCGTAGTTACCATAGGCGCAGCGCTTGCTATGGTTGCGGGACGGAAGATCGGGCTGATGCAGAGAAGTACGATGCAGGATTCAATTTCCGCTCCGCAGGTCGGCGGTATAGTGCGTTTTACCGTTTTTGCCATAAAGATCACTCTTGCGGTCGAGGCGTTGGGCGCTCTGCTGTTGATGCCTTCGTTTATCAAAGAGTTCGGCGTCGGAAAAGGCATATGGTATTCCGTTTTCCATTCCATATCCGCATTCTGCAACGCTGGCTTTGACCTTATGGGTACGAGGGAGAAATTTTCGTCACTGACGACCGTTGCATTTAACATTCCCGTAAACGTCGTCATAATGCTTCTTATAACTATCGGCGGACTTGGCTTTCTCACATGGGACGATATACGCAGTCACAAGCTCAGGCTGAAAAAATACCGAATGCAGAGCAAGGTGATTTTAGCGACGTCGGGTATACTTATCCTGTTGCCTGCCATATACTATTTCTTTGAGTTCGGCGGCGAAAAGTGGGATATGACAATTGGCAATCGAATTATTGCGGCTTTGTTTCAGGCGATAACTCCGAGAACAGCCGGTTTCAACACGGTTGATTTCAGTATGCTCGGAGGCGGCGGAATGATAATTATGATAGCTCTTATGCTCATAGGCGGTTCACCCGGTTCTACGGCAGGCGGTATGAAAACAACTACTATAGCTGTACTGTACTCGGCGGTGTTTTCCGTTTTCCGCAAGGAGAAATCGGTAAAGTTCTTTGGTCGGCGCATATCGGACGAAACCGTAAAGACCGCTGCTGCGATACTGCTTATGTACGTAACTATCTTCCTTACGGGAGCTGCGGCTATAAGCATTATTGACGATCAGCCTATCCGCGAGTGCCTTTTTGAGACTTCTTCGGCAATCGCAACGGTCGGACTTTCTCTGGGACTTACCCCGAAGCTCGGAACAGCGTCTCATATAATTTTAATTATAATGATGTTCTTGGGACGAGTGGGTACTTTAACGGTGATATATGCTGCTGTTTCGGGCAATCATTCAAACGTTTCACGTCTGCCGGAGGAAAAAATCACTGTAGGCTGATTATTGTCTTTGTCATTATAACGCTAAAGGAGAAATCAATGAAATCAATTTTACTGATAGGTCTTGGACGTTTCGGACGTCATATCGCTCAGAAGCTCAACGAACTCGGTCATGAAGTGCTTGCCGTCGATTCGGTGGAGGAGCGTGTACAGAATGTCCTCGATTACGTTACAAGCGCACAGATAGGAGATTCCACAAGCTATCTGTTTATGAACTCGCTGGGAGTGCGTAATTTCGATGTCTGTATTGTAGCGATAGGGGATAATTTCCAGAGTTCCCTTGAAACAACGTCCTTGCTCAGCGAGCTTGGCGCAGTTAAGGTAGTTGCCCGTGCAGCTTCGGACGTTCATGAGAAATTTCTGCTGAAAAACGGCGCAGACGAGGTAATTTATCCCGAAAAACAGCTTGCGGCATGGTCGGCTATTCGCTACAGCTCCGACCACGTTTTCGATTATATCGACCTTGAAGGCGATTATGCCATTTTTGAAATTTCCGTACCCGAAAAATGGGTCGGCAAAACAGTCCTGCAAGTGGACATACGCAAAAAATATGGCATAAATATCCTTGCAATAGTCGCAGACGGCGTGCTTAACCCGAATATCACAGCCGATACCGTCCTGCGTTCCGAAAACAATCTTCTCGTTCTCGGAACGGAACAGTCTATTCAAAAATGCTTCAAAATATGAACGCAGTTTCTGAAAAAACCTCTGCAAAATACAGATTTACTGTATTTCGCAGAGGTTTTTATTATTTTTCGGAATTTATAAACATATCATAAATGCGGCGGATAGCTTCGGGAAGATCGTTTTCGCTTACTCCGATGATAACGTTCAGTTCGCTCGAACCCTGATCAATAAGCTTAACGTTTATACGCGCGTGAGCCATAGCGGCGAATACGCGGGCAACTGTTCCTCGTGTGTTTTTCATTCGCCTGCCCACAATGGCAAGAATAGCGATGCCGTCCTCTATCTCGATGTGGTCGGGGTTGACCTCGCGGCGTATCTCAGAAATTACTTTTTCACGAACAGGTTCAAGCTTTGCGCTGTCAACGGTGATGCTCATGGTGTCGATACCCGACGGCATATGCTCGAATGAAATGCCGTTTGAGTACAGCACGTTCAGAACCTTCATGCCGAAGCCAAGCTCGTTGTTCATCATAGCCTTTTCGATATTTATGGTACTGAAGCCTTTTTTGCCTGCGATTCCAGTAATGGTATGACCGAGACTTTCACGGCTGAAATCATAGTCGTTGGAAACTATCATTGTTCCCTTATCATCGGGTTTGTTCGTATTGCGGATATTTATCGGAATACCTGCGGAACGTACGGGGAAGATCGCATCCTCATGAAGCACGGAAGCTCCCATGTATGCAAGCTCGCGAAGTTCACGGTAGGTTATTGTTTCGATAGCCTCGGGATCGTCTACGATCCTCGGGTCGGCAACCAAAAAGCCCGAAACGTCAGTCCAGTTCTCGTAAATTTCAGCGTTTACGGCATTTGCGATTATAGAACCTGTTACGTCAGAGCCGCCTCGTGAAAAGGTTTTGATAATGCCCTCTGTTGTTCGTCCGTAGAAGCCGGGGATAACAGCATTGTCAAGTCCCTTTAGGTGTGAGCGGACTGCCTTTACAGTTTCATCGAGCATCAGATGACCCTTTGTATCAAATACAATAACGTCTGCGGCGTCAACAAAGTTGAAGCCGAGGTATGCTGCGAGGACTTTTCCGTTTAAGTATTCTCCACGGCTTGCGGCGTAGTCCCTTGCAGGGCGCGCCTTAAGCTCCGAAGCGATAGTATCGAACTCGCCGTCAAGGCTTATATCAATGCCGAGATCTGCGATAATGCCGTTGTAGCGGTCTTTTATGAGCTTGAAGTCCTCGGTGAAGTCAACGCCGCTTCCAGCAAGTTCACAGCATTTGTAAAGCATATCAGTGACCTTGACGTCGTTTGAACAGCGTTTTCCGGGAGCTGAGGGAACAACGTATCTGCGTTTATCGTCTGACTTTATGATGTGGGCGACCTTACGGAACTGATTTGCGTCCGCCAAAGAGCTGCCGCCGAATTTTACAACTTTATTTGACATAATCGATCCACCTTTAAATAATAGACCTCCTCGGAAACTAACGCACACCGTCTGTCAAATCTTTTGCCATATGGCTGCGTTATCCTCCTCAGAGGGCGTCAGCCCACTTTCGTCGTCTGCCTTGCCATATGACAAAATCTTTAGTCATACGGCTGCACCTTAGTTTCCGAGGAGGTCTAATCAGAAATATTGATATTTTTGCAACAATATTTATTATATCCCAAATTCAGCCAAAAATCAATTGACATAAATACAGAAAATACATCTGCCCGAAATGTTTTTTTGGTGAATACGCTTGTACGCGAGGGACGGACAGCAAGCTTTGAAATTTTCTCAGAATATTACCAAAACTTAAGACTATTTTAAGACAAGAGATATATAATCATAACCATAGAGAAAATCAATGTGCGAATTTCATGAAAAAAGGAGTTTTTATAATGAAGAAGCTTAATCTGCTTGCAGGAATTTCAACCGCAGCTGTTGCCGCAGCGCTGTCCCTTACCGCAGTATCGTCAATGGCGGCTGAGGACGGCGTAGTGTACGGAGACGCAAACTGTGACGGTCAGGTCACTGTCGCCGATTCAACAGCAATACTTCAAGCGTTGGGAAATCCAGATAAGTACGCTCTTTCGGAGCAGGGAGCGAACAACGCCGACGTTTACAAAAGGGGAGACGGCATTACTCCGATGGACGCTCTTGCGATCCAGAAGCTTGATGCCAAGATAATCACTTCGCTTCCCGAATCATGGAAGGATAGCGAACCTGATCCGGCAGTTTCCAAGACGTATATCCACCTGAACGGCGCATCGGCTTCTGTTGAGGGCGACTACGCCGAGGTCAATGGCGGAGTCGTTACAATTTCTCATTCGGGCGAATTTTATATTGACGGAACTCTTGAGGACGGTCAGATAAATGTTAATATTGCCGATGAAGCTGCCGATCCGGCAACGGTAAAGATTTTCCTTAACGGCGCAAGCATTACGGGAAGATCAGCTCCTGCTATCCTTGTGACAAATGCCGAGAATACTTCTATAAACCTTGTGGACGGCACGTCGAACACTATCACGGACGGCGATACGGCTTATACAGGCGAGTGGCTCGGTGCGGCGGTTATCGAAGCCAAGGACGACATTACAGTAAAGGGCGGCGCAGAGAACTCAGGAACGCTCACAGTTACTGCCAATACTCAGGACGCATTTGTCTGCAACAACGACATAAAGTTCACAGGTGGTACGACAACTATCAAAACTCTTAACGCAGTTGACAAAACCGACGCTGTTAAGGGCAAGACGTCCGTTACCGTCAAGGATACGGCTGTTGTCAACATAGACGCAGAGGGAGACGGCTTGGAATCCTCGAAGGGCAGCGTGGCGATCGAAGGCGGTACGGTTTCCATAAAGGCGGGAAATGATGCTGTACAAGCTGAAACGACCATTGATATTTCGGGCGGTACAGTTCTCGGCGGCGGAGACAGAGGTCTTACGTCGCTTACGGGAACTAATATCACAGGCGGTACTGTTGTTGTTACAGCTACGGACAATCAGACTGACCCTGCTCTTATGACAGGTACAACGCAGGGAACGATGCTCCTTAACTTCATTGCTTCTTCCGAGACTGACGGCTGCTGGAAAAAAGCAAATGCTCTTAAGGTCGGCAATGTCAATTTTGACGCATGGGCTAAGAAATACGCATTTGCGGTCATCAGCGACGCTTCTATCGCGGCGGACGGAAAATATACTCTTACAAATGCGGCTACAGGCTCAAATGCGTCCGCAGGCGGTTCTTCCGAATTTCGGATGACGGGGGCTGTCACATCATTTGCCGAAGTTGACCCTGTAGGAAATGGCGGTACTGTTACGCCTACTGCCGGTTCGTACACTTTAACTCTGAACGGCGCTTCGATACTTTCGGACGCTCCTGCTGAGGTCGCTTCGGGATCGGACGGTAAACTGACCATATCACAGCCCGGTATTTTTGCGGTCTCGGGTGACGCTTCGGAGGTCCAGATAATTGTTGACGTTGACAAAACAGCGTACCCCGAGGGCGTAGTTGAGCTTGATTTTGCAGGCGCGAATATCTCCAACAGCGTTACATCTCCTGTTTATGTGAAATCAATCGGGGACGAGGTTCAGATAGTCGCCAAGAACGGAACTGTAAACACGATCTCTGACGGTACTTCTCACACGGAAACATATACCGATTCCGACGGAAACGTTAATACCGTTGAAGGTGCGGTTTTTGCAAGAGACGACATTAAATTCAAGGGTACAGGCGAACTTACCGTAAACGGAAATACGGACGATGCGATAGTTTGCAGGAACGATATTAAAATATATAACGGCAGTCTCACTGTAAATGCGGTTGACGACGGCATCAGGGGTAAGGACAGCGTGACTATCGGAAATGATACGGCTGTTGACTTCTCGACCTTGAAACTTACCGTAAACACAAAGCAGGGGGACGGCATAAAGTCCACAAGCACGGACACAGCGTCCGATAAATCATGCGGTATCGTTACGGTGAACGGCGGAGTTATTGACATTGATTCCTATGCGGACGGTATTCAGGCTGAGCAGAGCGTTGTTGTCAACGGCGGAGACATCAATATTTACACATACGAAGGCTCTGATTTTGCAGGTACGGCAGGCGGCAATACAAGCGCCTATCCGTGGGGCGGCGGAATGGGCGGTGGAAACTCCAATAAAACCGACATTTCCGCAAAAGGCATCAAGGCTGTCGGCATTTACGATGCGGCAGGCACAACATGGCAGAGCGGCGGTGATATTGCAATAAACGGCGGAAATATCATCATTGACAGTTCGGACGACTGTATACACTGCGGCGGAAATATCAATGTCAGCGGCGGAGCTTTCAAGCTTGCAACAGCTGACGATGCGCTTCATTCCGACCACGACCTTACGCTTGGAAGTGAAAGCGGTTCTGAAAGTGATTTCGGCATATATGTTGCGAAGTGCTACGAGGGCGTTGAAGGACAGAACATCTATCAGCACAGCGGTACTGTTATTGTCAGGTCCGATGATGACGGCTATAATGCGGCAGACGGCGCCGACGGCAGCGGAAACGCCAATCCCGGCGGCTGGGGACCCGGAGGCGGTTTCGGTTCGGCAGGCGATAATAAGCTTCAGATAACAGGCGGGATCGCTGTTGTTCAGTCCGCAAACGGCGACCATGACGCATTCGATTCAAACGGCGCTCTGACTGTCACAGGCGGCATTGTTATCGCAAACGGTCAGGAGCCTTTCGACTGCGACGGAACAAACAGCGTTTCGGGCGGAACAGTCGTAACTGCTTCTTCACAGGGGGCTGGAGCTATTGCCGAGGGTACTCAGTTCACGCTTGCTGACGAAAACGGCAATGTTATCGTATCATTTAAAACAGTTCGTGCTATGGGTTCTATCACATACAAGCACACAGACGGAACTGTAAACGCATACACAGGCGGAACTGTTTCGGGCGGTACTGACCTTATTACCCTCGATGATTCACAGTCCGTATACGCAAGCGGCACTATCTCGGGCGGTACGGCAGTTACCGCAGGAAGCACCTCGTCAGGCGGCAATCAAAGACCTTGGTAAGTTTGTAATACTCTCTCAATAAAAAAAGTTCCCTGTAAAATTCAGGGAACTTTTGTTGTATACTCGCCTTTCAGACTATTTCATATCAAGTTTTTTACGCACCATTTTATTAACTTCTTTTATCATCAATATATTTTTTCAGTCTTGTAAACTTATGCTCATTCACAAGCTTCTTATATTCTTTCGGCTCATGCAGGATCATATCAGTAGTCACATCAAATCTTGTCGATGTTTTAAACTCATCTTCGCCCTTTATGATTATTACAAGTTCCACAGCATAGAGCATTTCGCCTGCTATCATAATATAGCCATCTTTTACAACTTCGCATCGTATACTTTTTATATCTTTATAATCAATAGATTTTTTAATTATTCCTTTAACGAAAGTAACTTTTTCGTCATCAGCTTCAAAAGATGCAGGAATATGACTTGAAATATAAGAACCGATAAGTGCAACAGCAAACGTAATAACGAAGCAGACCAAAGAACTTGTGAAACCGCCTATGATAGCAAGCGTCAGTGCAAGCATCAGAGAGCATTGGCTAATAAGGCTGCTTTTATGTGTATAATATTCTTTCATGAAAAAATCCCCTTTTTGTTTATCCCTTAAAAAAATTATATCATAATGGAAAAAGCGTGTCAATATTTTTATATGAATTTTTTCAAAGCACTTGCAAAAACTTTAATACTATGATATAATAAGATGTAGGTGTGCTTATGCACAAATTTTAATCTACGAAAAGAGGAATTATAATGCCTGCTAATATTGTAGTTGGAACGCAGTGGGGAGACGAGGGCAAAGGTAAGATAATCGACATTATCTCCTCCCGTGCAGACGTTGTAGTCCGTTCGCAGGGCGGAAACAACGCAGGTCATACGGTAGTAAATAACGGAGAGGTATATAAACTGCATCTTATACCCTCGGGCATACTTTATAAAGATACGCTGTGTCTTATTGGCGCTGGAGTTGTTCTCGATCCGAAGGATTTCATCGGTGAGCTTGAAAGTCTTGAAGCGAGAGGGATCTCCACAGCGAATCTTAAGATCGACCCCAGAGCGCATGTGGTAATGCCTTGGCATATAGCTCTTGACGGTCTTTCGGAGGCTTTCAGAGGCGGAAAGGACATAGGCACGACAAAAAGAGGCATTGGCCCTACATATATGGATAAGTACGAAAGATGCGGCATAAGAGTTTACGATCTTGTGCATCCGGAGGTGCTTGCCGAAAAAATACAGGCAACGGGCAAACTGAAAAATAAGATAATTACCGAGGTTTACGGCGGTGAAGCTTTCGACCTTGACAAGGTGACTGCCGAGTATACCGAGTACGGCAAAAGGCTTCTGCCGTATGTTGACGATGTTTCAGTGCTTACCTTTGAGGCTGATAAGGCTGGAAAGACGATAATGTTCGAGGGCGCGCAGGCTACGCTCCTTGATATTGATTTCGGAACATATCCCTATGTTACATCGTCCCATCCGGTTTCGGCTGGCGTGTGCGTAGGTACGGGCGTAGGACCGAAGATGATCACGAACATCATAGGCGTTGCCAAAGCCTATACTACACGCGTGGGAAAAGGTCCTTTCCCGACAGAACTTGACGATGAAACAGGCGACAAGATAAGAAACGTCGGAGGAGAATTCGGCACAACTACAGGCAGACCCAGAAGAACAGGCTGGTTTGACGCCGTTATCGTCCGTCATTCCGTAAGAGTAAACGGACTTGACAGCCTTGCTATAAACAAGCTCGATACTCTTGCAAATATTCCGATTTTGAAAATTTGCATAGCTTACAAAAAGCCTGACGGAACGTTAACGGAGCATTTCCCTGCCGCATTGGAGGAGCTTGAGGGCTGCGAGCCTGTTTACGTGGAATTCCCCGGATTTACAGAGGATATTTCAAAATGCAAGAGCTTTGACGAGCTGCCTGAAAACTGTAAGGAATATATTGCGCGTCTTGAAGAGTATGTAGGCTGCAAGGTGAGCATGGTAGGCATAGGCCCTGACAGATCGCAGATACTCGAAAGATAATTATTCGCCAAAGGGACGCTGTTCCCTTTGGGATCCCGATGTTGGTTCTCTAAAGTTACAGACAGTGAGCTAATATCAATTAAAAAGAAGGTGAACAGATGAACGAAGAAAAAAACAACGTTACGCCGCCGGTGCTTGACGACATAGATTATACTGCGCCTGCACCGAAAAAGGGCGGACCTACGGGCGTTTCCGCACCTGTGCTGGACGATATGGACGCTTATGTCCCTCCACCGTCGCACAAAAAAGGCGCTCCTACGGGAGTTTCAGCTCCTGTCCTTGACGATGACACAGCTCCGTATGAGGTCAAAAAGCCGCAGGTCACAATAATGACGGACGAGGAGATAATTGAAAAGTTTTCTCCCGAGCAGATGGAGACTTACGAAAAACTTCCCGAGGCTAACCGCCAAAAGGTTCTTGACCTTATGAGAAAACAGCTTGGGGTAGAAGCGCCGCCCGCAGAGGTAACAGCGCCCGTTCTTGATGAGGACACTTACACTCCTCCGCCGAAAAAGGAAAAGCCCGAGCCGCCGCAGTCCGATGAGCCGGTAAAAGCCGCCGTTCTGGACGACGAGCCGGAGCATGCCGCTTACAAGCCGAAATACGTTGACGAGGATCTGGAACGAGCTAAACGTGAAGCGGCTAAAAAAGCTATTGCAGGACAGCTCGTTTCCGACCAGAAAGACTCGAAGGAAAGCCTTCGCATGATGCTGGAGCTTAAAGAAGAACGCCGCCGTGAAATGGCAGCAAAGGGCTTTAAAATATGTATTTTACTGGGTATAGTCGGAGTTATTGCGGCAGTTGCATTTTATTTGCTTTACAGCGGTTCGCTGGGGCTTGTCTATAAGGACGGGATCAACGGCATTGCAAACGTACTGAAAAACGCTTCGCTGTACATTGCGCTCGGCATGGCAATTTCGGGACTCGCTCTTATGACGGGAATCGGATTTTTCAAGACGCTTGCCAACCTGATATATCTTGTGTCAAGCATTGCTCAGATCTTCCCGGGTATAGTCATGATACCGCAGCACGAGGGCAGTATGGGACTTGTGGTCGTACTTTACGCAGTTTCGCTTATATGTACGCTGAGCGTGTTTATTTCAATGTCGGCTCTCGAGCCGGTAGCTCTCTACTTCAAAAAAGAGCTTCGTAACTGATTTGTAATCGGTATTTATGAAATATATAGAAAAATCTCTTGACAAACTATAAAAAATGCTGTATAATATAGATACGGCGTGAATGTTAAGCTGCATTCAAAATGGGGTTTGCCGTCCAATAACTTTTTTTACATGAAACAGGAGGATTAAAAATGGGAGTATTCAGCAGATTAAGTGATATTCTTAAGTCAAACATCAACGACCTTCTCGACAAGGCGGAGGATCCTGAAAAGATGGTCAAGCAGATCATCATTGACATGCAGAAAGAGCTTACAATAGCTACTCAGAATCTGGGCAAGGCTAAAGCAAGCGAGCGTCTTGCACAGAAGAAAATGGACGATGCCGTTAAGATCTCTGAAAGCTGGGAGTCTAAGGCTAAGGCTGCTCTTTCACAGGGCAATCAGGAAATGGCTAAGCAGGCTTTGGCAAAGAAAGTCAAGGCTGACGACGATGTTGCCGCATATACGGAGATGTATCAGTCGATCTGTACTCAGACCGAGGCTATCGAGGATCAGGTAGAGGTGCTGAAATCAAAGCTGGACGAGGCAAAGTCCCGTCAGGCCATGCTTATCGCACGTTCTCAGATGGCGGATACAAGAAAGGCTTTGGCAAAATCTCAGGGGGGATTTGACGGAGCAAGTGCGTTGGAAAAGTTTGACCGTATGGAAGAAAAGATACAGCGTAAGGAGGCAGAAGCTGACGCTTTTGCAGAGATAGGCGGAAATGACGATGAGCTTGTCGAATCCTTCGACCAGATCGAAAAGGATGCAAAAGTAGACGCCGAACTCGCCAGACTGATGGCTGAGATGAACGGCGGAGCAGCAGAATAATTTATGAGCAGTAAAAATCAAGACATTAACCCTAATAGGGTTCTCAATATGTTCCTGCCTATCGTAGGAGCTGTGTTCATTGCAGTCGCTTCAATTTTGTATATCCTTTACAAGAGTTGGAGCAATAAGATCTACTTTGAAAAGTGGAAAGACTATGAGGACTGCGGTGTTTAAGTCTTTTACTTAACGAAGACTGTAAAATGTCTGCACAAAGAAAATATCCCGTCAGAACTGCGATAGATAGTGGTTCTGACGGGATTTGTTTTTAATGATAAAGTTATAGTATGATTACTATATTTGCAGCAAAAAGCAGAGAGACGGAATCCCTCTGCTTATTTTGATTGTTTATCTCATACCGCCTTTGGTATAGAAGTTGTTCTGAATGATAAGCGCACAGCCGCCGAGGAAATTATTCTTTCCGTCGAGCTTTGAGAGAACTACTCTGTCGGCGATCTCCTCGCTTACAAGGTGTATCATTTCGCGTTTAATGTAATCAAACTGCTTTTCGTTGAGCTTATAGTTGTGGAGGACGATCTTCTTTGCAAAGTGGCTGATAGCGATATTATTGATAAGCACAGTGTACTTTGCGATAATATCGTCAACGACAGTTTTAACGGGTTCTTCGCCTCTCATAAGCGACATGAAAACGGTATCAATGGAGATCTTATTTTTGTCGCCCTCGGTAAGATCCCAAAGAAGCGGAGTTTTGTCCTTTGAATAAACCTCGAGGATAGCTGAAAGCATTGCAGTACGGGAGAGTTCAGCCTTAACCGAGCCGTTTGGATAGCCCTCGTAGCTTCTGCCGTTGGGACATACAATGAATTTTTCTATCATTGAAGTATATGAAACATAATCGCTGGACAGTTCGTTTTTATTAACGATAGCAAGGTTGACCTGATTTCCGTTGTGGAGGAATGCAGTGTTTGTCTGATAACCGCTTTGAGTTCTGAAATCGTTGCTTGCAAGAGCCATAAGACCGACAGCGTTTCCGCAGTCTATATCAAGGTCAAGTCCGCTTGAAAGCTTATCTATAAAGCTGGAGAAGTCAAGAACGCCGTCTTTGTAAAAAATTTTCAGTTTGCCCCACATTGACGGCACAACACCCACGCCGAGACCAAGTATCTTGTCCTTTGTAAGAGCCGAATTTTCGATCATTGTGTTGCACGACTTGATTATGTAGTTTATAATATCCTTGCTTGTGGTTCTCTCGTCGATGACCATGCTTGATTTGTCGAGAATTTCGGAATTGAGGTTAGTAAGACCAACGCTTACTTCTTTTTCATCAACAGTCGCACCGAGAGCAAAACGACTGTTTACATTAATATCTATAAGTATCTTTCTTCTGCCCTTTTGAAGCTTTTCGGCGTTGATCGGAACTTCGCCTATTTCAACCAGAACGCCTTCCTCGATCATTTCGTTGGTGATAATAGTTACTGCTGCACGAGTGATTTCAAGAGCGCTCGCCACATCGACTCTTGAAATAGGACCGTACTCCCTGATAATACGCAGGATCTGCATTCGATTGCGTCTTTTGAGATCCAGTTTGCTGATTCCTCTTTTTTCCATTTAAAAAACTCCATTCTTTTTATTAGTATTTGCCGCAAGTCTTAAAACGCAGACCGTGAGGAGTAATCCAAAGAAAAAGATTACGCGGCTTATGAGGAGGTCTATTACTAATATTTGCATATTGTGTGGGACAAAGTTCTTTGCCTAAGCTGATAATGCTGCCTGTCCTGCCGCAGTTCCCTGACATAAGTTTACTGCATGTTTTGAAAAATTGATTACCGCATTTGGGACGTCAAAATTTTCTTAAGCGCAAATAAAGTATTATCCTGCCTCTGATTAACATTTATATTATAACACAAAAGTGATAAAAATAAAACCTTTTTTTATTAATTTTTATAAAAATCAGCGTTATTAACAAACTTAACTTATTATTTTTGTTAAATATTCCGTAAGTTTCACCGCTAACGGGAGAGTAACAACAGAGATGATCGTTCCAGCGGTAAAAATTTCCGATGAGTATAAATAATTTTTTCCAAATCGAAGGCATTGAAGCGTACACATAGCCGCCGGAGGAGCTGATGCAGCCACTAAAACCGTCAGTACGACCTTTTCACTGACCGGCAGAAATGACAGTCCGAGAGCGAGTATTACGGGAAGTATAACAAGCCGTATAAAACACGTTCGGTATACTCCGAGATTTTTTATCATGTCCGCGACCTTAGTTTCCGCCATGCTGACTCCTGAAACTATCATTGCCATCGGCGTATTGAGTTCCGAGATATATGTAAGAACCTTTGCAGGCAGTTCGGGCAGTTTGAATTGAGTGAAAAATGCAATAAGTCCCAGAACTATGGCTATAACAGTGGGGGAGTAAAATACTTTTAATACCTGCTTCAGATCTCGTTCGCCTGTAAGAAGAATTATGCCGTGAGTCCACACAATGAGGTTGAAAATGGTTATGAATGCAGTGAGGTAAAATACGCCTTCCATGCCGAACATCGCCTTTGCAAGAGGAATGCCCATAAAGCTGCAATTGGAGTATATTGCTGAAAAGCGTTCTATCGCCGTTTCCCTGCCCTCCTTTTTCGGGATAAGCAGATATGAAGCCAATATCATTACGGCAAAAGCCGCAGCCGATGATCCGAAAGCTATAAGGAGGTTTTTCACCAGTTCGCTTTGCAGTTCGGTTTGATACGACATGAAAATCACAACAGGGTTGACTACCTGAAGCACGAATTTTGACAGTTCTCTGTTGGCGGACGCGCTTATTATTTTGGTTTTACTGCAAAGAATTCCGACCAGCATGAGAAGAAGCATTATTACAGTTTGGTTTAAAATTATACCTGACATGTTAAAACTCCCAAAAAATGCCGAAGCGTCAGCCTCGGCAGTATTTTTTAAGCTCTGCTTTTAATGAGCAGACGGCGTTCCCAAAAATCCGATGTCTATCGGATTTGGAGGAATTAATATTAGAAGCGGAGTATATTGTTTGTAGTCATAATATCGGCAGTTTAGTCGAATTTGACGGCTGCGTCAAGAAAATCGAACGTATCGGAACTGCACTGAGGACAATATTTCCAGCCCTCACCCTTAAGCTTGGCAACACAGAGCCAGCCTGTGCGTGTCGTTTTTTCGCCGTTGACCTTTAAAGTGAACTCCACTTCCAAACGGTAAGCCTTTTTAACGTCAACATTGTAGTTTTCCTCATAAAATTTTTCAACGTTGTCCAGATTGCTTCCGCTGAGCTTTTCTTTTGCAAGTACTTCTGCCTTTACACGCTTTACACCGAGACCGTCCATAGCCGATTCGATAGCCTTGTCGTTCTTTTTGAGATATTCCTTCCATGTCAGACCGTTGTCCTTAGCCTGTAGACGAAGTTCAGCCGCCGTAGAATCGGTATACATGGACTCGATAAGAAGCTCCGTGTCAGCTTTGCGAATACCCTTAGCAAGGGTATCTATAGGCTTTTTATATGCGTTTGCCGCAGAAATTATGCAGATAACAATAGTCATAACGAGAATAACGATCGCAGCAATGCCGATAAATTTAAAGATACTTCCTCTTTTTATGGGCTTTTCGGGAGTTTGTTCAACAGTGCCGCTGAGAACGCCGGAGTTTTTTTCAAAGTCTCCGAATTCGGCGCAGGTACATTTGCCGTCCTCTCCCAACTCCTTGCCGCAGAATTTACAGTATGCCATAACATAAACCTCCAAATTACTTTTATAACTACATAAATTCTACCACATTATTGCTGTAAAGTCAAGATTTATTTAAGCTAACCTCAGACCATACGCATGAAAGTTTATCCTTTCCTGAAGCGGAATATTTGTAACTATTTTGTAACTTATTATAGAGAAAG
>CANQVK010000025.1 GCA_947627275.1 uncultured Ruminococcus sp.
CCATCTTTTTTTTCCTCCTTTTTTATTCTATTATACCACTTCCTTTTTTCTTTTTCAACTGATTTGGGGCATTACCACAAAATAACATTTATACTCGCCGCTATTGAAAAATGAGACCAAATGTGCTATAATAATAAGGTGAAGTAAGATGCCCAAAACAGCAATTAAAATAGAACTGGATGAAAAGGAAGATGCAATCGTATAGTAATTCTACTTGAAAATTGAACAAAAGGAACTGAATAAAAATTTATCATAGCAAGGCGGAGGAGGAAAGCGTGCTGTCGCACGGTGACGACGACAACGCAGCTATGGGAAATTTTTATCAGTGAACTTGTTTCATTTTCAGGTAGGATTACTATATATGCGAAAAGACACTGGGACGTAACAAAACAATCCCAAAAAGAGCGATCGTACTATATCACGCATCACAGGGAGCGAAAAGTATGCGAGAGCTGAGTAAGATTTGTTGGATAAATCGTGATTGTATCGGCCGTACTCTACAAGGATTTGAAGCAAACGGAATCAACTATATTTATCAGTGCAGCAGAGGGATCACTTGACACATACTAAAATAGTATTATTTTTGATTTATTCGTAAAAATAGTGTATAATAATTTTGAAAATAAATTTTATAAGGAGGCTTCCATGGTAAAAAATACAAATAAGAGAAAGAGCATACGAGCAGATATTTCTGATTATACGGTAATTGACCTTGAAACTACGGGAGTAAATATCTATTACTGCGAAATTATCGAGCTTTCCGCTGTAAAAATAAGGGAAAGCAAAATTATTGATGAATTTAGTACGCTCGTTAAGCCTCGAGGACGCATAAGCTCCATGATAACCTCTATTACGGGCATCACTAACGAAATGGTGACCGATGCTCCGTATATAGAGGAGGTACTGCCCGATTATCTGAATTTTATCGGAGACGATATAATTCTTGGGCATAATATAGCGTCTTTTGACCGAAATATAATTAAAATTTACTGTGAAAGACTTGGACTTCCGCCGTTTTGCAACGATATTCTTGATACATGCACGTATTCAAGACACTGTAATATCAACGTTCCTGACCGCAAGCTTACAACGCTTACAAGTTATTTTAACATTGAACATAGCAACGCTCATCGTGCTTTGGCTGACTGTATCGCAAATTATAAGTGCTATGAAAAGTTGAAAAAATTTTACATAGACTAAACCTTTCACATGAAGTTTTATTATTTGTTTAATGATTTTCCTAAAGCTGCTGTTCTGATTTATCAGAGCCTGTTTAGTATCTCGGCGTATACGGATTTCCGAGCATAAATTTGCGGAAAAGACGTGCGTGAGGAGATACTAAACAGGCTCTTAGAAAACGGCAGTTTTTCTTGTTCATAAAAAGCGTCTGTCCGGTAAAGTGACAAATGTCATTTTCAAAATGACAAAAAGCATATTGAAAATTCTACCATTCTGCTATATAATAAAATTAGACCTTTTAAGTAACCTGTAAACCCTGCTTTTCACAGGCTGCTGAATAGGTATGTTATCACAAAAGTGAAGAGATCGGAGAGTAATATGGAGAAAAAAACAGATAATACATTTTTGTACCGGCTTATACGAGGAATTTTCAAACCTGTATTTACTGTAATTTTTCGGCCGCAGATCATTGGAGCGGAGAATATTCCTACGGGCGGTAAAGTAGTTATTGCGGGCAATCATAAGCACGCTCTTGATCCGATACTTGTAGATGTATCGACTGAAAGGATCGTAAGAACTCTTGCAAAAAAAGAGCTTCATGACGGTTGTTTTGGATTTTTTTTCCGAGGCGTCGGGACGATTCCGGTTGATCTTCACAGCAGACGAAATCCCGAGGCTTTGTCAACTGCGATCAAGGCTCTTAACGAAAACTGCGCAGTAAACGTTTCGCCCGAGGCAAAAAGAAACTATACCGACAATCTGCTGCTTAAATTCAAATATGGGGCAGTCTCAATGGCTGCTAAGACGGGGTCGCCGATAGTGCCTTACGCAATAACAGGAAAATATGGTATATTTTCACGAGATCTGAAAATCGTTTTCGGAAAGCCGTTTTACGTCTGCGGAGATCTATCAGCCGCCAATGAACTGCTTTACAATAAAATAGCGCATCTGCTCCGTACTTCCATGAATAAAAAAGAGCTTGAAAAAAAGAACTTCACAGCATTTAAGGAGTGGGAAAATGAACAGGAAAAAACATCTTGAATATCCTGATATATCGCTGTATGATATGCTTGCGAAAAGCGCTGCCGAATATCCGGAAACAACGGCTGTCGAGTATTATTCACGCAGGATCACATACCGCAGACTGATCGCAAATGTTGATAAATACGCCTGTATACTTTCCGAATCGGGCGTAAACGCAGGGGATTGCGTTACAATAATACTGCCGAATATCCCACAGGCGGCGGAGTTGTTTTATGCGGTAAATAAGCTTGGGGCAGCAGCAAGCATGATACATCCTATGTCCGCTGAAAACGAGATAACATCGTATATTGAGCTTACAAAAAGTAAAATAGTCATAGCTCTTGACCTTATCGCCGAAAAGCTCGGCGGCGCAAGGCGTCTCGGCTGCAAAATAATGCTTGCCTCAGTCGGAGATGAAATGCAGCTCTTTATAAAAACGGCTTACTTTGCTTTTAAGCATAAAAAAGTTTTATTTGAGGATATGGAAAAACTCAGCCGTATGAAAGTGAAAGATGCGAAAAAAACGCAGTTTTCCAAATTTCACGGTGACGTTCCTGCAGCGATACTTTACAGCGGCGGAACTACGGGAAAACCAAAGGGGATCGTTCTTACAAATCTGAACTTCAATGCCCTTGCTTTGCAGAGCATAGACGCCTGCGGATGTCTTAAAGCAGGGGACAGGGTTCTTTCAGTAATGCCTGTGTTTCACGGTTTCGGACTTGGCGTATGTATTCATACCGTACTGACATTCGGTGGAACTGCGATAATGCTTCCTCAGTTCAAGGCGGCAGATTTTCACAAGCTTGTACTTAAATACAAGCCGAACGTTATTGCAGGAGTGCCGTCTATATACGAATATATGCTCAGGAGCGGCGGCTTTGAAAACAAGGATCTGTCGTTTCTCAAATGTATTATTTCGGGTGGTGATTCTCTTTCAGTCTCCACAAAGAAAAAGCTTGACAAGGTGTTTGCCGATCACGGCTGCAAGGCGGTCATAAGGGAGGGCTACGGCTTGACGGAATGCGTTACGGGAACTTGCCTCATGCCCGAAAACAGTGAAAAGGTCGGCAGCGTCGGACTTCCGTATGCAGATACGTTTTACCGTATTGCAGATACGCAAACGGGAGAAGAACTTCCGAACGGAGAAATGGGTGAAATACTTCTTCGGGGACCTGCGGTAATGAAAGGCTATCTTAATGACGATGAGGAGACAAAACGAGCGCTTCGGCTTCATGAGGACGGCAATGTCTGGCTTCATACGGGAGATATGGGCTATAAGGACAATGACGGTTATATCTATTTTACACAAAGGTTAAAGCGAATTATCGTTTCAAACGGCTATAATATTTATCCGCAGGTTATTGAAAATATCATAAGTTCTCACCCGGATGTTGCAGTCTGCGCAGTGATCGGCGTTCCCGACGAAATAAAGGGACAGCGCGTGAAAGCATTTGTAGTGGCTAAAGGCAATGCAGACAAGAACAGGCTGCAAAAGGAATTGGAGGAGCTTTGTATAAAAAATACTTCTGCATATGCTGTTCCGAAAATTTACGAATTTACCGATTCCCTGCCCAGAACGCTTGTGGGAAAGATAGCATATACGGAGCTTGAAAAGCTCGGGAAAGGAGTTCCAGATGATTAAAAAAGCGCTTCTTATCCATCCTGAAATATCCCGTACAAAGTACAATTTTGCAGGCGTTATCGACAACGAGCCGTTGGAGCTTGAATATATTTCGGCAATGCTGAAAAGCAACGGTATTATTTGTGAAATTTGGGACGGTCAGGTAGAAAAAATTCCTGCCGCTGAAAAAATCAAAGACTTTCGTCCCGAATTGCTGTACGTCTGCGGAAGAACGCGTCAGGAAGGATTCATGAAAGAATATTGCCGTGCGGCAAAGTCAATCTGCGGAAGCATCGTCATCGTCGGAGGTATCCATGCCCAGCGCTGTTTTGAACGCTTTTATACTTCGGAAGTCGATTATATTCTCAAGACCTTCGATATTTTTAAGATACTTGATATTATAAACGGCGTTAGCTCCGAAAACATCAGCGGACTTTGCTATAAATGCGGCGGTATATGGCTCTCCAATGAATCCGAACCTTTTGATATATCGAGACTTCCTATTCCCGACAGGACATATTTCTACAGTCATTCCGACCGCTACCGCTATCTGGAGCTGCTGCCATGCGCTCATGTAAGAACATCATATTCCTGTCCGTTCCGCTGTACCTTTTGTTACAGAAATCAGCTTAACTGCGGCAAGTACACCGTCCGCCCGATCAGGGATGTCGTCATGGAGATACGTAATATAAAGTGCGACAACATTTACATTATTGACGATGATTTTCTTATTGACAGGCGGCGAGTTGAGGAGTTCATACGTCTTGTGCGAAAATACGGCATAAAGAAAAAATATGTTTGCTACGGCAGAGCGGATTTTATTGCGGCAAATCAGACGCTTATGGCGGAGCTGAAAAAAATCGGATTTTACTATATTCTCACAGGACTTGAAGCGTCCGACGAAAGCTATCTTGAAAGTTATCAGAAGAAAACGACCGTCGGATGCAATGAGGCGGCAGTCAGGATTCTCAATCGGGTAGGAATAAATATTATGGGAATGTTTATTGCCGACCTTGATTTTTCGCCGTCCGATTTTACAAAACTGTACAGCTGGATACGCAGAAACAAACTTGCTCACGTTGCAGTCTCGATCCTGACGCCCGAGCTGGATTCACGCATGTTCGATAAATACAGGGACAGAATAATTTCTTGCGACCCTGCCGAATGGGATTATCTTCATGTTGTTGCAAAACCGAAAAAAATGTCTGTGAAGGGATATTATTTCCATTACCATATACTAATGATAAGGCTGTTCATCAAGGGGTGGCGAGAGGGTATCTACGACTTTCTTGATTACGGCAGCTATATAAGATCGTTTCTGAAAAACATGTTCCGCTTCGGAGGATAGACTTAAGGCGTTCTCTATGCGGTCGGGAGAGTAAAATGAAAGAAAAAGAATATAAAAATCCGGTGAAAAAGATAATACCGAGCAAGCTTGAAACAGGCTTTCAAAAGCTGCTTTACCGATATGTGGGGAAATATATCCCGAAGCGGATAACGCCGAATCAGATGACGCTTATAGGAGCTTTGGGAGGGCTTTTTGCAATAATATCTACATTCCTTACAAATGCTTCTCCTCTGTTTTTTATAGGTACTATTGCGGGACTGCTTATACATCTTTGCGCCGATGACCTCGACGGCTACATAGCCCGAAGCAGAGGAATGTCATCTAAAGCCGGAGCGTACTTTGATTTGATAACCGATGTCATGTTTTCAACGTTTTTGATAATCGCATTCGGCTTTTCACCGTATGGAAGTATGGCGGTAATGGTTTTTGCCGTGCCTGTTTACGGAATAGTAAATGTAACGGCAATGAACTATATAATTTACTTCAACGAATTTCTTTTCCCTCGTCTCGGACCTATCGAAGCTCATATAACCTATGGTCTGATGGCGGCGCTTTCAATGATATTCGGAAGTAATGTGATATTCAGTCCGTTCGGGTTTGATCTAAGGCTCGCAGATATTATTATCGGCGTTGGGCTTATTCCCATGTACTATGAAATGGTACGGCTGCAAATACAGCTTTTCCGCCGACTGAAAAAACAGGAGACAAAATGAGAAATATTTACATCGTACTTATAAAGGCTCATACACGGCTTGGTTCAGTTGCGCGGAAAATTACGAGATATGAATATACGCATACTGCTGTAAGTCTTAACGGCAGTCTTACCGATTTTGTAAGCTTTTCGAGACGCAGACACTATATGCCGTTTGACGCTGGTTTTATGCACGAGAAAAGGGACTTTTACGCATTCGGAAAATATACGTACTTTAAAGCGAAAGTATTTCGTTTAAACATCACGGACGAAAATTTTTCCGAGGTCATGAAATTTATCCGAGGCTGCGAGAGTGATACGGAACTTATTTTTAATTTGATTTCTATGGCGACAATGCCTGTTTTTCACGGTATAAATATTTGCAAAGCGTACAACTGTATGTCGTTTACCGCAAGAATATTGCAGCTTTCGGGGACAAAACTCAGTAAGCCGTTTTATAAATATTCTATTAAGGATATAGACGAGCTTCTTTCTGATAAATGTATTTTCGAGGGAAAAGTACTTCGTATTCCATCATTGGAATACGAAGAATACATGAAAAAAAGTCCGCCTTTTGAATATTTTAAATACGGCTTCAGACTGTCGGCAGAACTTATAAGGAGAATGGTGATGAGAAAATGAGTGAAAATCCATTAAGACTTCTGCTGCGGAAAAAGTCTTGTCTGCGTGTCATGGAAACCGTAAATGCTCTCGAAGCAATAATTATTCAGGAGCTTTCAAAAGATAACAAAGGCTTTGACGCTCTTTGGTTCAGCGGACTTTGCCATGCCGCATGGAAAGGTATGCCCGACGACGAAAGTATGCCTCTTGAGATGAAGCTTGACACTCTGAGAGAGATCAGACGCGTATGCGGTATGCCGATCATTGCAGACTGCGATACGGGCGGAACGCCGGACGAGCTTTGCCATTGTATTTTGGAACTTGGCGGACTTGTCTCCGCTGTAGTCGTTGAAGACAAAAAGGGCGTTAAGCGCAATTCATTGTACGGCAGTTCGGTAAAGCAGCATATGGAGGAGATCTCGGTTTTTGCCGATAAACTGAAACAGTCGGCAGTATCGGCTGAAAAGACCGATATTATGCTGTTTGCACGTATAGAAAGTTTTATCTGCGGCGAGACTGAGGAGAACGCTTTACAGCGTGCGGAAAGATACATCTCAGCAGGTGCGGATGGGATCGTTATACACAGCATACGTCCTGACGGAGGAGACGCTTTTGCTTTTGCTGAAAAACTGCGAAAAGCATATAAAAACGTTCCCATTATTATGATACCAACGGTTTACAGCGGATTTACTTTCGGGGAACTTCGTGATAAGGGCGCAAATATAGTAATATATGCCAATCAGCTTACAAGAAGCGCCGTTATGGCTATGGAAAAAACGGCAAAGGTCATTCTTGCGGACGGGCGCAGTCGATTTGCCGATGATAATTACTGTGTGCCGCCAAAAAAAATACTGCGCATGATAGAGGGGGAACAAGAATGATAGATGTAAGAAGCTTCTGTGAATGTCTGAAAGAAAACGGCTTTGATTTTTTTGCAGGCGTTCCCGATTCCCTGCTGAGCGGATTCTGCGCTTGCGCCGAGGAGTTTTTTGGGAAAAGGTTTATAATTTCAGCGAACGAGGGGAACGCCGTTGGGCTTGCCGCCGGTCATTATCTTGCAGAGGGCAGGGCGGCTGTTGTTTTTATGCAGAATTCAGGTATCGGAAATGCAGTAAATCCACTGCTTTCTCTTGCAGATAGGGACGTTTATCATATTCCAATGCTGTTGATAGTCGGCTGGAGAGGTGAACCCGGAGTTAAGGACGAACCTCAGCATATCGCTCAGGGACGGATTACACAGGAGCTTTTTAACGTTATGGGCATTGAAAATATCGTCCTTAACGATAATTACAGCGAGACTGTTTCCTATTGTGCGGAAATGATCGGGAGGGGAAAGATAATTGCCCTGATAGTCAGGAAAAATACCTTTTCGCCTTATGAATATAACTTTGCCAAATGCAATTATTCCATGACACGCGAGCAGGCATTGGAAATAATTACAGACTCTATCGGCGAAAGAGATATAGTCGTTTCAACTACAGGCAAGACCTCACGTGAACTTTATGAGCTTCGTGAACGGTCGGGCAGCGGTCACGGCAGAGATTTTCTCACAGTAGGTTCTATGGGACATGCTTCGTCAATCGCGGCAGGGCTTAGTCTCTCCGCTAATCGTAATGTGTACTGCATAGACGGAGACGGCGCATTTCTCATGCACATGGGTTCATGCGCCGTGAATGCCGATATTTCGGGGGAAAACTATAAATATATAATTATAAACAACGGAAGTCACGAATCTGTGGGAGGTCAACCGACAGTAGGCTTTAAAATGAATGCAGAAACAGTTTTAAGGGGCTGCGGCTTCAAAAATGTTTTCCGCGCAGAGAACGTCGAGGAGCTTCGCAGCATTATCGGAAAAATGAAGTCTGTTGGAAAAGCGGTGGCAGTGATATATGTAAGACAAGGCTCCCGAAAAAATCTCGGCAGACCTGTAATGACACCGATAGAGAACCGTAATGCGCTTATGGAGGAGCTGTCAGAATGAAAGCATTGATCTTTAATTCGGGGACGGGCAGCCGAATGGGAAAACTAACGGAAAATCGTCCGAAATGTCTTGTAAAGCTTCCAAACGGTGAAACTATACTCTCACGTCAGCTGCGTATACTTTCGGAATGCGGCATAACCGAGGCAGTGATAACAACAGGAAAATATACTTCTGAAATTATAGCAGAGTCAGAAAAATTTGGTTCGATGAATTTGACCTTTGTTGAAAATCCACGCTATGCCGAAACGAATTATATCTATTCAATGTACCTTGCGGCGAAGTATTCTGACGATGACATTCTCATGCTTCACGGCGATCTTATTTTTGAGAAAGAAGTAATTCGCTTCCTTCTCAGCAGTCAAAAGACTGATCTGTGCATGTACGAGAAGTCGTCGCCTCTGCCCGATAAGGATTTTAAGTGCATGATGGAGAACGATACTTTACAGAGAGTATCCGTTGATATTTTCGGACGAAACTGTTATGCTTTTCAGCCGATATATAAGCTTTCAAGGGAAACATTCAGACTTTGGGCTGACAGGGCAGGGGAGTATATCACAGCAGGAAAAACGTCAGTATACGCTGAGAACGCTCTTAACGATATTCTCCCTCGGCTGTCGGTGTCTGCGGTTGAAAATCACAGCGGTTATATTCGTGAAATTGACAATGAAGATGATTTTTTAAAGGTCGGTTATCGGTTAGCGCTTCTTGATATGGGCTGCTTTGAAAGTATCAGCGTTCTGCCTGAGTTGATAGAAAACACAGGCGGCGAACGTCCGTTTGTGATAGTCGGCAGGCATTGCCGTGATATGATAGAAGAAATGCTGACGAAAAACGGACGTCTTAAGTGTTTCTTTTTTTCAGATCACCGTGAAAATCCCGATGAGGAAAGTGTAGTACGCGCGGCGAATGCTTTCCGAATGCACAAAAGCGATATTATCATATCAATAGGCGGAGGCAGCGTCATTGATACCGCAAAAGCTGCTAAAGTCCTGACGGGGGCAAATGTTCCGCATATAGCAGTACCAACAACGGCAGGCTCGGGCAGCGAGGCTACAAAGTTTGCGGTGTATTACAAAGACGGTGAAAAGCGTTCCTTTGACGAAGCTGAGCTTCTGCCCGAATATGCCGTTCTTGACAGCAGACTGCTTTATACCTTGAACAGAACTCAGCGCATGATAACGCTCCTTGACGCTCTATGTCACTCTGCTGAAAGTTTGTTATCAGTTCACGCCGATAGTGAAAGCAGAAGATATGCGAAAAATTCTATACGTCTGATAAACGACTATTATCAGCGTTACTCTCAGGGAGAACATGCCGTTTACGGAATGATAATGATTGCTTCACATTATGCAGGAAAAGCGATAAACATTTCAAAAACCGCCGCAGGTCATGCTATGAGCTACGTGCTGACTTCAAGGCTCGGTATAAAGCACGGTCAGGCTGCGGCGGTCTGCCTTAAAAATATTTTTGCCGTTTTATCAGACGAAAATAGGCTGCCTGTGGATTTTTACCGGATATACAGACTGCTTTCGGAGATTTATGCAGAAGCTGAATTTAAAGCGCATACGTGTAAGATCTCAGCAGAGGAATTATCGCATTGTGTCAATACAGAACGAATGAAAAATTTTTCCCTGCCGCTTGGGGAAAATGAAATATTGGAAATTTACAAACGAATCACATCAGATTTGCAGGGAAGCTTTTAATACCGCAGTATATTGCGCTTTCTCCGAGTTCTTCTTCTATTTTCAAAAGACGGTTGTATTTTTCCGTGCGTTCGCTTCGGCAGGGAGCTCCCGACTTTATCTGACCTGTGTTCAATGCTACAGCAATGTCTGCTATCACCGCATCTGAGGTTTCACCCGAGCGATGTGAAATAACTGTGGCATATCCTGCTTTTCGTGCCATGCGTACAGCGTCGATAGTCTCCGATAAAGTACCTATCTGATTGAGCTTTATGAGAATAGAATTTCCAACGTTAAGTGAAATTCCCTTTGAAAGCCTTTCGGTATTCGTTACAAAAAGATCGTCTCCGACAAGCTGAACTTTTTCTCCGAGCTTAGCGGTCATTTTCTGCCAGCCGTCCCAATCCTCCTCGTCAAGACCGTCCTCTATTGATATTATGGGGAACTTCTCAATAAGCGACTCCCAATGTGAGATCAATTCGTCTGAGGTGAAAGTTTTCCCCGATTTAGGCTGCCGATAAAAGCCTGCTCCTTTTTCAGAACATTTCCATTCAGAGGAGGCAGCATCTATGGCAAGCATGATGTCTTTGTACGGCTCATAACCTGCTTTCATAACGGCTTCGAGTATTACTTCGACAGCTTCCTCATCACTTTTCAATTCAGGCGCAAAACCTCCTTCATCACCAACGGACACGGAAAGCTTTTTACCTGCGAGGATTCCCGACAGACTGCGGTAGATCTCAGCACACCATCTGACAGCCTCCCTAAAGGAAGAAGCGCCCACAGGCATTATCATAAATTCCTGCGTGTCAATATTGTTTGAAGCATGTGCGCCTCCGTTTAAAATATTCATCATCGGAACAGGCATTGTTATACCGCTTATACCACCCAAGAATTTATAAAGCGGTATATTCAGAGAGGCGGCTGACGCTCTCGCTGCGGCTATTGATACGGCAAGTATCGCATTTGCGCCAAGTCGGGATTTATCCGCAGTACCGTCCGCAGTTTTCATTGCCTTGTCCACAGCGTAAATATCCGAAGCGTCATAACCTGTAAGAACCTCGTTCAGAATGGTATTTATATTATCGACTGCCTTTAATACGCCTTTTCCGGCATATCTGGACATATCGCCGTCACGAAGTTCTACCGCTTCAAATTTTCCCGTTGACGCGCCGCTCGGAACTGCACCTGTGCCGACTGAACCGTCCGTCAGGACAACCTCCGCTTCTACCGTGGGATTTCCCCTTGAA
Source organism: uncultured Ruminococcus sp. (assembly GCA_947627275.1). GTDB lineage: Bacteria > Bacillota > Clostridia > Oscillospirales > Ruminococcaceae > Ruminococcus. The sequence goes on from CANQVK010000025.1 coordinate 11,397, forward strand.
TCAAGAATTTCTCTGCCTCTTACTGCTTTTATTTTTGTAGAATCCATACAAATCACTCCTTTGGATTATTATTGTAAAAAAATACTGTTTTTATTTATTGTGAAAGTATGAAATAAATGTAAAATTTTCTTGCACTTATGAGGTAATTATGATATAATAGTTAAGGCAGCCTATAAAAAGGAGTGAGATTATGATAGACGTTACACTTATAGGGACGGGCGGAATGCTACCTCTGCCGGACAGGTGGCTTACAAGCATGTGGCTTGAATACAATGGAAAGGCTTGTCTTGTGGACTGCGGCGAGGGAACGCAGATCGCTTTAAACAAGCAGCGTTTGAAACTCAGCAAACTTGATATTATACTTATAACCCATGTTCATGCAGACCATATCTCGGGACTTCCGGGACTTTTGCTTTCATTGGGAAATTGCGGAAAAACGGATACATTGAAAATTTACGGTCACAAAGGAATTTTAAATACTATACGTCAGCTTATGTGCATTTGCCCGTTACTGCCGTTTAATGTTGAAATATGCGAGCTTCAAAGTGACAGAGGAGATGATTTTGTATGGAATGATATAAATGTTTCGTCTTTGCCGCTTTGTCACGGGGTTGACTGTCTCGGTTATTCATTTGTACTGAACCGCAAACCGATTTTTGCTCCTGAAAAGGCAAGGCTGCTCGGTGTTGACGTTAAGTTATGGAGAGAACTACATGCCGGAAAAAGCGTTTCGGTCAGCGGAAATACAATAACTCCCGAAATGGTGACATACGGTACGCGTCCGCCCATCAAAGTAACATACATGACAGACAGCAGATATTTTGACGGAATGATTTCATTTGCTCAAAATTCCGATCTGCTCATTTGTGAGGGCATGTACGGTGACGATGAGTATATTGAGAAAATGCGCGAGAAAGGTCATATGGTTTTCTCACAGAGCGCAAAGCTTGCAAAAGCATCTGATTCAAAAGCTTTATGGCTCACGCATTACAGCCCGGCGCTGACAAGACCTTCCGATTATACCGAGAGCGTGAGAAGTATTTTTTCAAATACTACTGTAAGCTCAGACGGTGAATATGTAAAACTCAGATAATTTCAGATGAAAAACAGCTTCAGCGTTTCTGCACTGAAGCTGCTTTTTATTATTTTTTATTTGCGGCTGCATCTTGTCTTGCTTTGATGTAACTTTCGAGAAAATCAACAGTCTTTTTAATTCCGAGACGGCTGCTGTTTACAGTCAGGTCATAAAGACGCGAATCGCCCCAATGAAGTCCTACGTGATAGTTATGGTAACGTTTACGCTTTTTGTCTTTTTTGTCAATAAAGCTCTTGGCTTCAGACTCGGACATCTCGTAAACGTCCATAACACGCTTGATCTTTGAATCCATGTCTCCTATTATAAACAGAGAGCAGAGACAGTCAAAATCACGCAGCTTTGATTCTGAGCATCGTCCGACAACAACGAAGGATTCACCGCTTTCAGCCTTTTTACGAATAAAATCAAACTGCATTTCGGCGATATTGTCCTCAATGGAATTGCTGAAACCTCTTACTCGTCTTGAAGTTAGACGCGATTTCGGCGCTTCATCGAGTTTTTCAACATCTGATGCGGTCATACCTGTTTTTTCGGCTATTTCTGTGATAAGATGCCTGTCGTAAATCGGAAGATCAAAACGCTTTGCAAGCTCCTCGGCGATGACACGTCCGCCGCTTCCGAATTCTCGACCTACTGAAATGATTATCTGTGACATTGCAGATCCCCCTTATTATAAATATCTTGCAAATATGTACACGGTTGAGATAATAAGCACAATAACGGTAGCCGGAGCAAGCTTTGAACAGTAGCGTTTCCAGCTTACAGGGTATCCGTTCTTTGCCGCAACAGAGGTTCCTACTACGTTTGCAGAGGCTCCGATAGGAGTTGCGCTTCCGCCTATGTCTGTTCCAATCGAAAGCGTCCATGCGAGAGTGTTTATGGGAACTCCTGTAGACGCTGCAAGGCTCTGGATAACAGGAACCATTGTTGCCGCAAACGGAATATTGTCTACAAACGCGCTTGCGACCGCTGACACCCAAAGTATGATAGCAGCCATAATATATGCGTTTCCGCCGCTTATATCGCCGATAAAGTCTGCAATATATTCAAGAATGCCTGTTTCTTCAAGTCCGCCTACTACCATAAACAGACCTACGAAGAAAATGAGCGTCTTGTAATCTACTTTTTTGAGGAGCGATACAGCGTCTTTTCCGGCAGTAACGAGGGTTATAACAGCAATTACTGTCCCGATAGTCGCTACGGTAAGATGTGTAGCGGAGTGCGAAACAAGGAGAATAACGGCAAGTCCGAAAATAACGGTACTGATAATGAAATCCTTCTTGTTTGTTATAGCCGTAGACGGAGCAGGGAGCTTTGATATATCAACCGCCTCGCCTTTATTTGACGTAAGCTCTTTTTTAAAAACAAAATAGAAAAATATGATAGTGAATATAAGGCAGATACCTGCGCATAAGCCTGTGTTTGCAAGAAAATCAAAGAATGAGAAGCCGAGAGACGTTCCGACTATGATATTGGGCGGATCTCCGCACATCGTTGCAGAGCCTCCCAAGTTTGCGCAGAAAATTTCAGCCAGTATCATGGGGACAGGGTTGAATTTCAGCAACTGTGCAAGCTCGATCGTAACGGCAGCCAGAAACATGATAACGGTGATACTGTCAATGAACATCGACAAAACGGCAGCCATTATCATAAATGTAATGAAAACAGGGATAGTACGGCATTTTACAAGAAATGCGATCTTCATGCAAAGCCAGCGGAAGAAGCCCGCTTTTGCCATACCCTCGACCATTATCATCATACCGGCAATAAATACAATAGTAGCCCAGTTGATTCCTTTGCTTTCGCTTTCCGTGACCTGATACCAAAATTCAGGTTTTACAAAGTCACGGATCGCTATAGTTTGCCATATAGCTGTGCCGTTCCTCATGCAGATGCCGAATACTACAACAAGCGTAAGTATTCCGCAGCCGAGAGTAACGTAATGGCGTTCGATTTTATCAAGAACGATCATAATAAACATCGTCACAAAAATTATTACAGCGAAAATCTGCGCCGCCAACATAATAAAAACCTCCTTATAATTATGTTTTACCAAATGAGATTATATCACAAATTTCTGCTAAATTCAAGAAAAAAAGAACTTTTTTTTATTTTCTACAAATTATATTTATTTAATTGTCAATTACGAAAAAAAATGTTCATTTTTTAGATATTCTATTATTCTATAAAAATATCTGTATGTTTTTTCACAAAGCTTACACGTGTTTTTCACTGTAAAAACGTTTTGAGACGGAATTATTTTAAATTCGGGCTTGATATTTTTTTTGCGGTGTGATATAATGACATAAATACATTTTTTCGGAAAACGAGGTTTAGACATATGATGTATGTATTACTTATCGCAGGATTCGTACTTCTGATAAAGGGTGCGGACTTTTTTGTGGACGGAAGTTCGGCGGCTGCAAAAATACTCAAAGTTCCATCGCTTATCATCGGTATGACCGTGGTTTCCATGGGGACGAGCCTTCCTGAGACTTCTGTCAGCGTAAGTGCGTCGCTGTCAGAAAAAAACGAACTTGCAGTCAGCAATGCCGTAGGTTCAAATATATTTAATCTCATGGTAGTATGCGGCGTCTGCGCTGTGCTTTGTCCGCTTGCTATCAGCAAGGAAACTCTTAAAAGGGATTTTCCTATTTCAATTGCAGCAGCCGGACTGCTTATGGGGCTGGGCGCATGGGGAATGTTCCTTGGCCATATTGACGGAATCCTGATGCTTCTTTTGTTTGCAGCGTTTCTGTTTGTCATGGTTTTATCTGCGCGTAAGGCGAGACAGGAAACCGACGAGGATTACAGATCTATGCCCGTATGGAAGCTGCTGCTTTTTATCATCGGCGGTATTGCAGCTATTGCAGTGGGCGGCAAAATGGTAGTTGAGGGAGCGTCCGATATAGCACGGACTTTCGGAATGTCGGATAACCTTATAGGCATGACTATTGTCGCATTCGGGACAAGTCTGCCGGAGCTTGTTACTTCTGTAGTCGCCGCACGCAAGAATGAGATAGACATGGCGGTAGGTAATGTTGTCGGTTCTAATATTTTCAATATTCTTTTTGTTCTCGGCGCTGCTTCGGCTATTTCGCCAATAGCGTTTTCTCTAAACAATATTATTGATACAGCGGTACTTATCATTATGAGTGCGATCGTAATGGCGTTTTGCATTAAGAAAAAGCAGCTCAGCCGGCTTCACGGAGTTCTTATGCTTTCCATGTACGCAGGATATACGGTATACATTTTCATGAGGTAAAAAATATAATTGCCCCCGATTTTTCGGGGGCAATTATACTCGCCGCTATTACAAAATGTCCAAAGAATGCTGAACAGAAAATTCGTATGTCAAGGAAGATGACACAGACAGACGGATCTTATGTCTGCATTACTGGATATTTTGTAATAGCGGCGAGTATATATATCAGAAGCGGGGTCAGCAAAGATATTATCCTGATCCTGCTTCTGAAAGGGGAGAAAAGTAGATGGCTTATTTAACACCGAAAAGGAGCTTGTCGTAAGTCGGGAAAGGCCAGTATTCCTCGGATGTCACGGTTTCCGCCTTGTCAGCCGCAGCACGGAGAGCATCCATTTTCGGAAGCAGACTGTCACGTACAAACTCGGAAGCCTTGATAACATTCTCTATGGACTTCAACTCCGCCACAGCTCCCTCAAGCGCGGACGCTGCTTCGTCCATTTCATCCGTCAAATCGGAAAGAGTGGTGATAAGTCTCTTTTCGTATTTACATGCTACGGAAACTACGCTTGTTTTGCTTGCTACAGCAGACGCCGTATCAGCCGTGAATTTCATAACAGCCGGTATGATCTCCTTACGAGCCATATCAACCATGGTAAGAGCTTCAATGTTGACAGCTTTAACGTAGTTGTCAAGCATAATGTCACATCGTGAGTAAATTTCCGCTTCTGTGAAAATGCCGTGGGACGTGAGCATATCAACATTTTTCTTATCACATATGCGAGGCATTGCATCTGCTGTTGTTTTAAGATTCAAAAGACCTCTTGCTTCAGCTTCCGCGATCCATGCGTCATCATAGCCGTTGCCGTTGAAAATGATCCTCTTGTGATTTTTAATAGTTCTGCGGATGAGGTCATGGAGAGACTTGTTGAAATCCTCTGCCTTTTCAAGTTCATCGGCAAACTGCTTCAGAACCTCGGCTACAGCTGCATTCAGATGAATGTTTGCACAGGAGATACTGTTGCTTGAACCAAGCATACGGAACTCGAATTTATTGCCTGTAAATGCGAACGGAGATGTTCTGTTACGGTCTGTAGTATCCTTTCGGAACTTAGGAAGAACGTCAACACCTAACTGCATTTTTTCCTTTTTAGTACCGCCGTAAGGTTCGTCCTTTTCGATAGCGTCCAGAACAGCCGTAAGCTCATCGCCGAGGAAAATTGAAATTACTGCCGGAGGAGCTTCGTTTGCACCGAGTCTATGATCGTTGCCTGCTGTTGCAACGGAAAGACGGAGCAGATCCTGATAATCGTCAACAGCCTTGATAACAGCCGCAAGGAAAAGCAGGAACTGTGCGTTCTCGTGGGGAGTTTCGCCGGGGGAGAGAAGGTTTACTCCGGTATCTGTAGATATAGACCAGTTATTGTGTTTGCCCGAGCCGTTTACACCGGCGAAAGGCTTTTCATGAAGCAGGCAGACAAGACCGTGCTTTTTGGCAACTTTCTGCATTACTTCCATTGTAAGCTGGTTATGGTCGGTAGCTATGTTTGTTGTGCTGTAGATAGGAGCAAGTTCGTGCTGGGCAGGGGCTACCTCGTTATGCTTTGTTTTGGCAAGAATACCTAATTTCCACAGTTCCTTATCGAGGTCAGCCATATATTCGGAAACTTTCTGCTTGATAGAGCCGAAGTAGTGATCCTCCATCTCCTGACCTTTTGGAGGCATTGCGCCAAAGAGGGTACGTCCGCTCATGATGAGGTCTTTTCTCTGTGCGTAAAGTTCAGCAGGTACAAGGAAGTACTCCTGCTCAGGACCTACGGAGGTCTTTACTACCTGAACCGTATCGTTTCCGAAAAGACGAAGTATTCTTAAAGCCTGCTTGTTTATGGCGTCCATTGAACGGAGCAGGGGAACTTTCTTATCCAGAGCCTCTCCTGTATAGGAACAGAAAGCAGTCGGTATATAAAGAGTACCGTCCTTAATGAAAGCGTAAGATGTGGGATCCCATGCCGTATATCCTCTTGCCTCAAATGTCGCGCGAAGTCCGCCCGAGGGGAACGATGAAGCATCGGGTTCGCCTTTAACAAGCTCCTTGCCCGAAAATTCCATGATAACTCTTCCGTCAGGAGCAGGCGTAATGAAGCTGTCGTGCTTTTCAGCCGTCAGACCTGTAAGAGGCTGAAACCAATGAGTATAGTGAGTGCAGCCATGCTCGATAGCCCAGTCTTTCATGGCAGATGCAACTGAATCGGCTACGGAAGCGTCAAGAGGATTACCCTTGTCGATAGTTTCCTTTAAGCTTTTGTAAACCTTTTCGGGCAGACGAGCTTTCATAACTCTGTCGTCGAATACCATTGAACCAAAGTAATCTGTAATTTTTTCCATTGTAGTTTCCTCCTGAAATATACTTAATAATTAAAAAACTTATTGATTTTCAAGACTTGCCCTTATGAAATCCGCAAATAATTTGTGCGGTTTATTTGGACGCGACTTGAATTCGGGGTGGAACTGAACTCCAACGAACCAAGGGTGTTCGGGAAGTTCTATTATTTCCACAAGTCTTTCATCAGGTGAAAGCCCTGCAAGCTTAAGACCTGCGTTGGTAAGAGCAGTTCTGTAAGCATTATTGAATTCGTAGCGGTGGCGGTGGCGTTCATAAATAAGTTCGCTGCCGTAGATCTCGTGTACCTTTGAATCGGGACTGAGCCTGCACGGATAAAGTCCGAGCCGCATTGTTCCGCCCTTTTGATCTACTTCCTTTTGCTCCTCCATGATGTGGATAACGGGATTTTCTGTTTTGCTGAATTCTTCGGAGTCAGCGTCCGCAAAACCTGCCGCATTCCGTGCAAACTCGGTTACAGCCATTTGCATACCAAGACATATGCCGAAGAACGGAACTTTATTTTCACGGGCGTATCTGATAGTTTCTATCATACCCTCGATACCTCGTTTACCGAATCCGCCGGGAACTATTATCCCGTTGCATTCCGAAAGCTTTTCTGCCGCATTTTCAGCTGTTATGTCCTCTGAATCTATCCAGCGTATGTCCACAGAAGCGTCGTTTACGATACCGCCGTGCCGAAGCGCCTCCGCTACCGAAAGGTAAGCGTCATGAAGCTCAACGTATTTTCCTACAAGTCCGATAGTTACCTTTTTATGGGCGTTTTCTGCACGTTTTACCATTTCTGTCCATTCTGCGAGATCGGGGGTGCGGTTTTCAAGCCCCAGATGTCGGCATACTGAATCAGCAAGACCTTCTTTTTCAAGCCACAGCGGAACTTCATAAAGCGAGGGAGCGGTAAGGTTCTGAATAACGTCCTCCGACCGTATATTGCAGAAAAGCGCTATTTTTTCACGCATATCCTTTGGTATCGGCATTTCGCTGCGGCAAACTATAATATCGGGCTGGATGCCGATAGACAGCAGTTCTTTTGCTGAATGCTGAGTAGGCTTTGATTTAAGTTCCTCCGAACCTGCAATGTATGGGACAAGAGTAACATGGATATAGGCAACGTTATTTCTGCCCTGTTCCGTACCGACCTGACGTATAGCTTCAAGGAACGGAGTTGATTCAATGTCTCCGACAGTTCCGCCTATTTCCGTTATGACTATATCGGCATTGGCGTCTTTAGCTGCTCCGTAGACCTTGTTTTTTATCTCGTTGGTGATATGAGGTATGACCTGTACTGTCCCTCCGAGATAATCGCCGCGGCGTTCTTTTGTGATAACGTTCCAGTAAATTTTGCCTGTAGTCACATTGGAGTTGACTGTCAGGTTTTCGTCTGCAAAACGTTCGTAATGTCCGAGGTCAAGGTCTGTTTCCGCGCCGTCGTCCGTGACGAAAACCTCACCGTGTTGATAAGGCGACATAGTTCCCGGGTCAACGTTTATGTATGGATCGAATTTCTGTATTGTGACCTTATACCCTCTTTGTTTGAGCAGCCGTCCGAGCGACGCTGCTGTAATGCCTTTGCCGAGTCCCGATACGACTCCGCCTGTTACAAATATAAATTTTGGTGACATCTATTTTCTCCCTTTAGATGTTATATTTCAGAGGTTAGGGGGAGAGCAAGCCGCTCAGCCCCTTGCCCCTTACTTTTATTAAATGTTATTTGCTTGTGGGTACTCCCATGAGAACCTTATTTTCTTCCTCGGTATCCTGCAAAGCGTCATAGCCTTCTTCTCCTGTACGAATCTTGAGAACGTTCTCAATGTCATAGATAAAGAGCTTACCGTCGCCGAAGTTTCCTGTGTAAAGCGCAGCGCGCGCTGCATCAATAACTCTGTCAACGGGGACTGCGCATATAGCGATCTCTGCCTTTATTTTTGGAAGGAGGTTCATTTCGATCTTAGCGCCGCGGTAGTATTTCTGCTGCTGTCCTTTCTGCATTCCGCAGCCGAGAACGTTTGTAACTGTGATTCCAGTGATGTGGATAGCTTCCATAGCCTGAATGAAGTCCTGAAGCTTCTGCTGTTTGAATATCGCAACGACCTTTGTCATCTTGGGCTTTCCGTCAACAGTAGGAACAGAGTAGTTCTTGACTTCTACCGCTTCGTTTACAGGAACCTTTGTAACGCTCTTTGCATCGTCTTTTGTGTAGCCCTGCATAGAAATTTCGCCTATAGCCGGTGCAAAATCTGCATAAGAGGAGATAAGTCCATGCTCTGTAACGTCCAGACCGAGAATTTCTTCCTGCTCGGAAGCTCTCAGACCTATGGTTTTCTTAATGATGATAAACACAATAGAGATCGTTACGGCAGTCCACGCGCCTACTGAAATTACGCCGAGACATTGCTTGCCAAGAAGCTCAAATCCGCCGCCGTAGAACAGACCTTCACCGGCGATTCCGCTTGCGCCGCCTGCCTGAGCGATCGCAAATCCGGGGGCGGACTCTGTAGCGAAAAGTCCGACTGCAATAGTACCCCAAAGACCGTTCATCATGTGTACTGCAACAGCTCCAACGGGGTCGTCAACGTGAAGTACATAATCGAGGAACCAAACGCCGAAGCATACGAGGAATCCAGAAACAATGCCTATAATAATAGCCCCGAAAGCGTCTACAACATCACAGCCTGCCGTGATAGCTACAAGACCGGCAAGAGACGCGTTAAGACACATTGAAACATCGGGCTTGCCGTATTTCAGCCAAGTAAAGATCATACATGTAACTGTTGCGATAGCAGGCGATATGGTAGTTGTAAGGAATATAGTTCCCATCATCTCGACCGACGAAGAAGCTGCCGGGTTGAATCCATACCAGCCGAACCAGAGAATAAATACGCCTAATGCGCCGATCGTCAGGTTGTGACCGGGAATAGCGTTTACCTTTATCTCGCCGTCCTTGGTTTTTGTGAATTTGCCTATTCTCGGACCGAGTATAGCTGCGCCTACAAGAGCGGAGATACCGCCGACCATGTGGATCGCGCATGAACCGGAAAGGTCGTGGAATCCCATCTGATAGAGCCAGCCGTCCGAATTCCAGATCCAGTGTGCTTCAATAGGATATATCAGAGCGCTGATGATTCCTGAGTAAACACAATACGAAATAAACTTTGTTCTTTCAGCCATAGCTCCCGAAACGATAGTTGCGGTAGTGGCACAGAAAACTAAGTTGAATACGAAGTTTGAGAAATCGAAATTGTCATATGCGGTGAATATATCAAAGCCGGGCTTTCCGATAAGACCCATAGCGTCTTCGCCCATGATAAGTCCTGCTCCGATAAGTATGAACATTACTGTACCGATACAGAAGTCCATAAGATTTTTCATTATAATATTTCCTGCGTTTTTGGCTCTTGTGAAGCCTGTTTCGACCATTGCGAAGCCTGCCTGCATAAAGAATACAAGAGAAACGGCGATCAGAAACCATATGCCGAACGCCTTGCTGCTTGCCGCACTTTCGATAGCGTCCATTATTTCCTGTGACACTGCGGCGGCTGACATTATCATACATGTCATATAAATACCTCCCTTTTATGAACCAAAAAAGGGTATACGATCTTCCCGGCTGACCGGAAAAAACGCACACCCCATTGTGTACAACGATATTTACTTTATGCGCATTAAAATAAAAAAAGGGAACTACAGAATGTATCAACATTCCGCAGCCCCTTTGCTGTTTACAATATTATTATACTCCGTTGATACGGATTTGTCAACCCTTTTTCAAAGTTTTTATGTTTTGTACATTTTGTTTTGAAAAAAGATGATATTAAATAGTTGTTTTGTCGATTTGCACATGGAGCCTGTTCTTTCAGAGATTACTCAACAAACTGTCTGATATACGGTTCAACGATGTTCAGCGTAAAAGCCCTGTACGGAAATTCACGAACAGGGCTATATTAAGGAGGTGTGGATGTCAGAAAATAATTTCGTTTACCTTTCGGATGCGGAAAAATCAGCAGGAGCGTTAGATGTTCAGACTCAAAGTCCGAAAGATACACTGCTTATCTTCCACAAGCCGTCACTATCAGGAATTACAATAATAGCCAATGTTTCAGTCGCGCCGTAATTATCATATTCAGCAAGAATGGTGTACATTTTATCTGTCTGTTTCTCAATTGTCAGTCCACGTGTTGTCCACTGGAATCCGCAGCCCTTCGGTGTATTTTTGCTGTAAAGGCGTGGAACTGAATCTGTAGATGTAGTTATGTCAACCAACATAGGCGATTCTGTATCAAGAAGATTGTAATAACGCTCGCCGATAAATGAATCGGTAAGTATGTTCTCATGTAATTGCGTACATCAGCAACGCAGGTGAATCCGGGTTCTGTAACTCTGATGCGCTGATTGCCGTCGTGGTCGTCAAAGTTGTCTTCATAGTCGTAATCAACAGCAGCACCGTTGCCGCCAAGCTGGTCTATAAAGTCTAAAGCATTAATAAATTCATAAGCCAGTTCAGGGGTTATTTCCATTACATCAGAGCTTGGATTATCAGTATTTGCAGGAGCTTCCACAGCAGCTTCTGTGACGTTCTGAACAGGGGCGTCGGTGTTTTCTTCAAAGGGAGCGGCAGTTACAGGCTCTGGTGTGGCGTCTGAAAGCGGTTCGGTAGGAATAGTTGTTATTTCTGCTGATTCAAAGCTGTCTATCTTCCAATTTTTTCCGTCATATCTGAGTTGAAATAATAATACGTCTGTCCTGCCGTAGTTGTCATAATTAACAGACATTTCTGCTGTATCATCTGTGACGCTTCTGAAAGTCGGTTCGCCGATAAAAGTGTAGCCCGACGCTCTTGCGCTTACTTTTCCGTAAAGTTTTCCGTTGGATTCAGCGCACCATGCGTTCTGTCCGTTATTTTCGTCAAACATATTGCCGTATCTTTTGTCTATGATATTTTCTGTCATACAGTTGTTCATAAAATCAAGAAGATCGTTTTTTGTTCCGAATCGTGTATCTGTTATCTCAGCATATTCAATGCCGCCGATCGTTATGACCGAGTTCATGTCCTTTTCGATATTGCCGCCGTAAATTTTGTCAACGCAGTTGAACGATTCGAGCAGAGATGTCGAACATTCTTCAAGCTCTTTGATTATATCAGCTTCTGTCATTTTCTGACTATCGGAGATAATAGAAAATGACGACATATTATTATCATTGGTATCGGATTTTTTTATGCCTGCGATAATTCCTGCCGCAGCTCCGAAAACAAGTACGAAAGACGCTGCCGCTGTTAATGCCCGATTACGGTACCACGGAGTTTTTCTGTATATCTCAACATTTTCAACAAGTTCGGTTTCTTCGTTCTCATGATCATTGTAAAAATAATTGTCATCCTTTTTCATAGCCAGTTTCTCCTCACATAATGCAGCAATGCGTTTTTTGAGGGACTTATTAAGGACTGGATACTTTTTTGCGATCAGCTCAATTTGCTCATCATCAAGATACGTAAGCTCATTAAGTTCGTCTTTTTTTCTTTTGTCATTCATAGCAAACGCTCCTTCATATATGATAATTTTCGGCTCTGAGTATTTTTTGGATGCGTTTTCGTGCCCTTATGCTTCGCTTCTGGACAGCGTCTGACGTCATGGAAAGCTTTTTAGCTATTTCACGAACGCTCAGATCATAAAAATATTGATAAACAATTATTGATGAGTCAGGCTCTCCGAGAGATTCAACAATCTACCAGAGACGTCTGCGAAACAGCTTTTTTTGAGTTTCCTCCTTGGGAGCGTCGGCAGACGGCGGAAGCTCAGCTCCCTCGTCCTCCATTGACATAGTAACACGCCGCCGATATGCGATCTTCTGAAATTCATTTATAGCTGTTCTTTTCGCAATTGTGCTGACAAAGACTTTAAGTGTCCCTTTGCTGCTGTCGAACTTGTCCGCACATCGGAATATCTCAACAAAAGCGTCGCTGACGCAATCCTCTATTTCCTCTCTTACCGCACAGATTCCTATCTTGCTTACTACTATAACGTAAACAAGGTTTCCGTATTCGTCAATAAGCGCACGGTGAGCCTGCTGCGGAGATTTTTTCATCAAAGTCAACCATTCAATATCCGTCATTGTAAGTCCCCCAATTCCTGTGTGAATCGATTCATATATAACATTCAGACAAGCACCCCGAAAAAGGACAAGTTTTTGAAAAATTTTTTCTGATTTTATTATAGCACAATTAAAAAAAGAAATCATCTGTTTTTCTTGACACTTTTATACTCGACGCTATTGCAAAATGTCCAAAGAATGCTGAACAGAAATTTCGTTGGATATTTTGCAATAGTGGCGAGTATAGAAGGACTTTGGAAACGGCTGAAAGATTCTGTTGTCAATAATGTTTTTTCACTGCAAGAAGAAATTAATGAGTCTGTTTCAAAATTTATTGATTTAGTCAATTCTGTTCCTCTTGCCGTCATTGAAAGACTTTGGTTTATAATAAGTGATTAATTACCGAATATATATGTTATCATTATACTTATTTGATGTTATATGATAACCATTCGCCTCAGTAATACCTTTAATTGTAAATTTTCTGTGAACTGTTGAACGTTTCCATTGCAATTCAGGCTGAAAATATGATATAATATTAAAAAGATATTAAGGAAAAGTTATTATGAATAAAAAAATATCAAAAACAATATCAATTATTACTTTAATAGTGGTTTTTATGTTTACTTCATCAGAAAGTTTAAAAGGTTTTGTGTATGCTGCAAATGAGGAAGATGTATCATATCGAACGACCTGTACTGTATATGGCGACTTAAATAAAGATGGTAATATAGATACGTTTGATGTTATAGAAATGCGAGTCATGGCGGTTGATAACAAGTATTCTGAAATTGCTGATCTTAATCATGATAATAAGGTCGATAAGAACGATTTGGTTTTGTTAAGCGACTATGTTATGGGAAAATCAGTATTTTTTGATGCTTATTTTTATGATGATGCTGATGAGGACAATGTTTGCGATATTTTTGAAATTTCCTTATTAAAAACTAATCCTGATTCTGCTGATACTGATGGAGATACACTTTCTGATTACGATGAAATTGTTTGCACGAAAACATCTCCGACAAATAAACGCACAAGAGGTTTATCTGTGACAGATGCTGAAGATGATTATGATGAAGATAATCTCACTAATTCCGAAGAAATATCAGTTGGAACTGATCCTTGTTCAAGTGACTCTGATTCAGATGATATAAGCGATTACGATGAAATAAAAAAGTATAATACGGATCCTAATAATGATGACTCTGATGATGACAATATTAAAGACGGAGATGAAATAAAACTCGGATTAAAACCTGATAGCGATAAATCCGATGGAAACGTCTTGGATAATCAAAGAACATTTGAACAGACAATTTCCTCCGAAAATTCTTTGTTCTCAAACATCAACGTAGATGAGACCCCATACACGATTTCCGTTGATATTGTTTCGGCAGGAATCGCAGAAAAGTCCTTATCCATTCACACAGGAGAGTTTACAAATGAATCAGAGGACGATAGATTTAAGGGTAAATCAATAAGTTTCTCCTATACAGATAACTTAAAATTCGATTCTGCTAAAATTTATTTTCAACCAAAGGAAATAAATAAAATTGAGGATTATATGATTTTTGAGTATTTTCCCGATACAAATTATCTTCTTCCTGTAGAAAGTAAATACACAGCAGATTCTGTGTATACAGAAGCATCTAAGCTTGGTACATATTGTCTTGTCGATATAAGCGAAGAAGCTGCTATTTCCAATAAATCCGTTGGATTTTCTTCTGATGAAATAATATATGATTATGAGCTGGGCGAGACAGAGGCTGCTTTCTTTGTTGACATATCGGGAAGCCTTGATGGAACTGTTCTTGAAGAGACAAAGAAAAGTATTCACGATTTCAGTCAGGCGTTATTTGAGCATTCTGAAAATTCTTATGTAACTATAATAGGATATTATGGTAATCCCTTTTCAGGTGATGCAAAAGTATTGCAGTACTTTGATTCAAATAATTATTCGATATTGAAAACAATAGATTCAGTTGATGAAGCATTAAATCAATTAGAATTATACACAATTAATCAAAATAATGATTTGAATTCGGCTGTTTATTCATTACAAAGACTTATAAATGATGGCTTGTATTCTTCTGACTGCAAGAATAAATACGCTTTTATTTTAGCGGATTCTACATATACAATGACAAACAGCAAAGGTTATCAATTATTTATTCCACCACGAATCCAAACTATGCTTAAAAATATATCAAATAACGCAATTCGCTTGAACTATATTTTATCCTTTGAGAATTACAGTAAATCTAAAGCGGTAAATAATTTGAAAGAAGTATGTGATCCTTTAGGGTTTGGCATATATTCAAAATCAGAGATAGGCTATTTTGCTGTTGACAGCTTTGCAAGAATCTATTCCGATGCAATCGTTGATTTTAAATCAATTGGTGTAGCATATACATCTTCATTAAATCCAAATAAAATTCCTGAAAGAGTTGAACGCAACGCATTCATAAACAGCCTTTCTAAGTCATATGACAAAACAAAAGTACCCGAGGCTGATTCTGACGGAAAAATCGACTTCAAGGATGCGGCAGTCAAAGTTGGAGCCGCAAATCTTGACAAAAATGGAAATCTTATATTCCGAAGTCTTTATGATGCTTGTGATGTGTCCGATGCCGCTCGCCTTGGTTACGAACAATATATGAAAAATAAAAAAGTATCTGATATGCTCATTTCAGGAGCAATTCAAATTGTGCCATTTAGCGATAAGATTTTGTATGAAGATAACGACGGGGATGGCATTCCCAATAAAGACGATCCTTATCCCGATGAACCTTTTGACGATAGGTTTATGATTGTGGACGATTATAATTATGAACCTACTATTGACTTTGTGGAAAAACATTATAACTATGGACTGCAATGTTATAACTCAAGAAACGATTTTATAGATAACCATACATATAAAAATGTACGTTCAATGTTTTATTTGGGTCGTATATTAACATACACGACATTATTACAAATGCTTCATTTTGATTCTACAGAAAATATAGATTGGACAGATACATATGAGAAGTTTGATCGATTTTTGAATCACTATCTTGTGAAAAATGGCAAATTAATGGAAATATCATCAGAAGACATGTGGAATATTATTTCTACACAGAAGGATAATATGGAACATTATTTTTATAACGTTAATGCAATGAAAAACTGTGTTGAACAAGTATTAAAAGAAAATAACAATCCCAATACGAAAATTATAAGTTCAACTTCTGGTAATAACTTTATAGTAGCATGTTATGATGGAGCTAATTGCACTCATTCTCAAAATTATAGTACTTCTGATGCTTTAGACTGGGGGTTTGCTATTGGTGAAGCTTTAGGAGGAATGACAGCAGAAGCATATTTTGAGAATGGCACGTATCATATGAACTTAAAATATTATCTTATTGATACCTATGAATTTCCTTACCATTGGACAGATGATGACCATGAAGATATGATAACTATAATGGCTCATGGATTACACGAAACAGGATATGCCAAAGAATATAAAATAATAGGCTGCTATGAAAAAACTTTCGAATGGAAAAAAGGTGAAACTTTATTTGAAGGTATGTATAACGAAAAACTTAAAATTTTTACAGATTCTTTAAATGCTGAACCGTTATACTAAGGAGAAGTTTTATGAAAAAAAAGAAAATCTTTTTGATTATTATTTTCATCATTACATTTTTACTTGTATTATATTTTATAGGAATGTTTTTCTTCGGTGGGAAAAAAATCTCAATTAAGTTGAACTCTGAAATAAAAAGCAAACTTATTTCTTTATACGAAGTAAATGGTTTAGATGAGGAGAATGTTGTCTCGTTTGAATATATAACATATACACGAAGTAGAACATGCGTTTTGAAGATTAAAAAAAATGATGAAGCAAAAAAAATCATAGAGCAAAATCCTCATATTGACAAGTACTTAAAATTGAAATTATTTGGATTTCCTTATGATAATGAAAAATATATGCCCTATTATTCAAATGAATGCTGCTGCTTTTATGATGATGACTATTATTATTTATCAGTGTATTATGGTGGAAGTGACTACAACAAAAATATTAGTAAATATTTTTGGGAATTATATAACAATGAATAAAACTATATAAAATAAACTCATTTCAGGATCAATTCAGATAATACCTTTCAGCGATAAGATTTTGTATGAAGATAACGACGGGGATGGCATTCCCAATAAAGACGACCCTTATCCCGATGAACCTTTTGACGATAGGTTTATGATTGTCGGGGATTATAATTATGGACCGACCGTTGATTTTGTTGATAAGCGATATAGTTTAAGTGAAAAATGTTACCGTCGAAATTATCAGCAACTCCTTACTCCTGATAATACAGTTTACTATAACTTAAAAATTATTTATAGTTTAGCAGGAGAAATTGCTGAAAAAACTGATTTTGGCACAATGTTATTATCAATTATGTATGATATAGACTCACCATCCATTGGTAAAATGGAAAATGCCAACAGGCTACTTGAATACTATCTTGCTATAAATGAAAATGAATATATTCTGTCCGATGAAGAGGTTACAAGTGCTATATCTTCCCATATTGCTAATGTAGGTCATTATTGCTTTAATATGAAAAGTCTTATAGATACCATTGAAAGCAGTGTTAAACCAGGTTCTTCTGCTATTCTTTCAACTACTAGCAATAGTGAGCTTAGAGCAACATGTTACCAAGACGGAAAATCAGAAGAAAATACTATTGATAGTATTTATGACCCTTATCTTGACTCTATTATACCTGAAGGTTCAACCATCTACGATTACATCACAGGCGGCTGCTCTATTACATCGTTTGATCATGGTAATACTGCATATGAAAGTGATAGTGCTGTAGATTGGGGACATGCAATAGGTGAATCATTCGGAGCAATTGTATGCGAAGTAAAATGTATTCCTCCATTTGAATTTCCAAATAGCACTACTAACTTTGATAATAAGCCAACCTATCAGATGACATATAAATATTATATTATTGATATTTATGAATGGGCATATCATTACGATGGTGAATTAAAGACATTACATGATTTTCACGAATATGGTTTAGCACACCAATATTTAATATCCGGGTATTTAGAGAGAACAATAACATGGAAAAAAGGAGAAATAACATCCACGAAAATTAAAGACAATCCTAAAATAATAGGTTCGCTTTATAATACTGAAATATTACCTATTGCTAATGGAGAATGAATATGAAAGAAATAGTTAAATTATATAAAGTCTTAATTTTGTGTATATGTTTTGAAATAACAACTATAGCAACGCAATGTTTACTGTGGAAAGAAAGCATAATTGCATTATTATATATTTGTTTGGGTGTAGTTGCTTATATGTGTTACATGTATAAGAATTTGTATATTCAACTTTTTGCTGGCTTACTTGTATTTTCTTTTGAATTTATAATCTTTCTTTTTCAACCCAAAATAATTGGTGTTGTGAATTCCTTATTTGATTCGTATATAACCAATCGTAATATTATTGATAATATATTAACTTGTCTAATGATTCAATTCATTGCTTTTATACTTTCAATTATTACATCACTTTTAAGACGATATAAAAATATAAAATATAATAACAGTGAGAAAAAATCATAAATTTTTATTTGAAAGTCTTCATGATGCTTGTGATGTGTCCGATGCCGCTCGCCTTGGTTACGAACAATATATGAAAAATAAAAAAGTATCTGATATGCTCATTTCAGGAGCAATTCAGATAGTACCTTTCAGCGATAAGATTTTGTATGAAGATAACGACGGAGATGGCATTCCCAATAAAGACGACCCTTATCCCGATGAACCTTTTGATGATAGGTTTATGATTGTGGACGATTATAATTATGAGCCGACCGTTGATTTTGTTGATGAACATTATGAGAACAGTAAGGAATGTTATGACCGATTGAATATAAATGACACTTCAGTAGCAGATATTCACCTTGCTCATGCATGGATGGTACTTTCACATTATGCGTATAAAAATGATGATTCGAAAATTGATGAATGGATAAGCAGTATATTAGATGTAGTTAACGGACATGAAGTTGACTTTGGAACGCATGTAGAAAGATCAAAAAATTCTAATGCATTAGAACATGCTTCAGTAGCATTATACCATTATTTTGATAAAAGTGGATTTCCTTTACATTATTCACAAGAAGATACATGCCAATTAATATCATCTTCTATAAATAATATAGACCACCTACACAGAAATTTATCATATCTTATGGAATGTTCTGAACAAACATTATCTGATAATAGTTCAATTGTTTTAACTGTTAAAAATGATGCTGGAATTAAAGCAATTTGTTTTGATGATAAAGGGATAGACGAAGGCGGCTCTGTATGTGATATTGTAAATGATCGCATAGATCCGAGTTTAATAGCAGATCATATAGGATTCCATATGTATCCTTCAGGAACATATTGTAATTATGTTCATAGGGATTGGCAAAATACTGTCGGAGAAGCGTTCGGGAGTGTCGTAGCTGAGGTAGTTCGTAATGGAAATCAATATATCATGAAGTATCGATACTCTTTTATAGACATATATGAGTGGGCACTGCATTATGAGTCAGGATTTCCTCCGTCTGATGTTTCAAGTTTGCATTATTTTCATGAAGCTGGTTTGGCTAAGGAGTATTTGATGGAAGGCTGTTTTGAAGGGAAGATAACTTGGGAAGTAGGTGATACGGCGTATTCTCCCAATGTTGCGTTGCAGATTGAAAATACGTTAAAGAAATTGCAAAATTACCAATCGTGGCAGGATAGCAATGAGTACGAGCGGTTTTACAATAATGTGAAAAAGCATTATGATAAAAAGTATATATTAGGAGGCAAGTATAAATGAGTAAGAAAACAGGCTTACTTACTTTCTTAAAGATCTCTTTAATTATATTGATTGTTTTTTCAGTATTGGCTTTAGGAGTTTTGTATTCTTGCCGTAGGCATTATTTTATAACGCACGTTAATTCTATGAATACAATGGCAGGACAGAATTATTCAGTTGTTATAAATTTTTCTGATTATAAAAAACTGGTTAATATGCCGAAAGAAGGTATTCATTATATTTTGGGTGAATGTAATGGTAACGGAAGCTCTTACAGAATTTACAAGAATGATTTTATAAAGAATGATATGATTATATTCGGAGAAGAATTTGAACTTGCTGAATTTTATTGGGCATTTAAAATAGAAAACGGTGAGATTACAGAATCGTGGGCTTCCGCTTATCCTTTGAAAATTGAGCAGCTTGTTCCATATACAATAAAAGAACAAATGAGGTATATGCCATTGATAAAAAGATTCAATTATTTGATTATTTCACCCCTTGGAACGCACCAATCCGCAACAAGGAAAACGGCAATCCGAATCAAGGAACGCACCAATCC
>CANQVK010000026.1 GCA_947627275.1 uncultured Ruminococcus sp.
CACCCGCACCCCCGCACCCCACCAGAGGCGCTGCCTCTGGACTCCGCCAAAGGGACACCGTCCCTTTGGAATCCCAACGTTAGTTCACTTAAATTGTAGATAGCTTTTTGGAAATAGTATTAAAAGGAGAAGATGAATTGAATTCACGTTTTTTAAAGGGCGTATCACACGGAATACCTATAGCTCTCGGTTATCTTTCGGTATCGTTCGGTTTCGGAATAACGGCGGCGGCGTCAGGATTATCGGCGCTTGAAGCATCCGTTATATCCGCCTCAAATCTTACATCGGCAGGACAGGCGGCAGGCGTTGGTATAATTGCGGCAGGGGGAACTCTGCTTGAAATGGCTCTTGTTCAGCTGACTATAAACATACGCTACGCATTAATGGGACTTTCGCTTTCGCAGAAGCTTGATAAAAGATTTACAGCTCCTCACAGACTTATTGCCTCATATGGGATAACCGACGAGATATTCGCCGTATGTTCAGCGCAGGATAAGCCCCTTACGCCTGCGTATATGTACGGAATGATACTTATAGCAATGCTTGGCTGGGTCACGGGAACTTTCCTTGGAGCGTCGGCAGGCGAGCTTCTGCCAGAGTCGGTGTCGTCGGCGTTGGGAATAGTTTTGTACGGAATGTTCCTTGCAATAATCGTGCCGCCCTCACGGAAAAACAAAAGCGTGCTGTGTGTGGTTACAGCGGCGGCTTTGCTGAGTATCGTTTTCAGATACGCTTTGTCGTTCATTTCAGCAGGCTTTGCGGTAATGATATGTGCTATTGCGGCGGCAGCTCTGGGAGCGTGGCTTTTTCCGATAAAGGACGAGGAGGCAGAAGAATGAGCGTTGCGGTATATATTTTTGTTATGGCGGCTGTGACCTATATGATAAGGATGATACCTTTTACTTTTTTCAATAAAAAGATAAAATCAAGGTTTATTCGGAGCTTTCTGAAATATATTCCTTATACGGTGCTGAGCGCAATGACAATACCCGCAATTTTTTACAGTACGGGTAACGTTGTTACGGCTGTTGTGGGAACTATAGCGGCGGTAGTTCTGGCGTTTTTCGATCTTCCGCTTATTGTGGTGGCGTTGTTTGCATCGCTGGCGGCTTATCTTAGTGGATTGTTTGTCTGACGGAGTGTGGACAGCGTTCTCTGCGTAAGTTTACTGTAAACCTTAAAATTGCTTTTTGTGAGATTGCAGATAATTTACTTGACAGGTTTTGAAAAATATGTTATAATAATTTCATATACTCGTCGCTATTGCAAAATGTAAAAAGAATGCTGAACAGAAAATTCGTATGTCAGTATTACTGTATATTTTGCAATAGCGGCGAGTATAAAGGGAAGTCGGGTGAGAATCCCGCACAGTCACGCTGCCGTGTTGCGGAAGTTTTCCGCTTAGTCGGATCACTTTTTTGATTGTAGCCTACGAGCGATGGACTGCAATTTTTTTGTTGTGAGAAAAAACTGACTACAATTCAGGGCTTCTATTTTATCCAGTTAAAGTTGTAGACAGTAATGAAAATCGCTTTTCGGTATTTCCGGGGAGCGTTTTTTTGTGACTGCTCAAATAAATCGAAAGGACTTTGAATATGGAAAAAAAGTCAAATTCAAAAAAAATCGTCATAGGTATTGCAGGAGTTGCAGTTCTCATTGCGCTTTGTGCGGTCATGTGGTTCGTTTACGATTCCACGCGGAAAGAGCCTGTAGACGGAGGAAAGTCAATTACGGTACAGGTGAAGTCCGAACGTGACAGCTACTCCTTTGAGCAGGTTTACGAAACCGACGCCGAGTATCTTGGGGACTTCCTTGAAAAGGAAAACCTCATAGGATTCGATACCACGGAATATGGCCGCTATATCACCTCTGTTCAGGGCATGGAGGCAAACGATGAGGAGCAGTCGTGGTGGTGCGTTACGGTAGACGGTGAATCCGCTGTGGCAGGAATTGACGAGATCGTAGTGGAGGACGGCTCAGTTTACCTTCTTGAACTGAAGATTGGATGGTAAAACAGGAACGCATACTTCGGCTGACTCGTATCGCTGTCATGGGCGCATTGCTGTATACGGCGCAGATCGCGTTATCGTTTCTCCCGAATATAGAAATAGTCACACTATTGATAGTGATCTTTACAAAAAATCTCGGACGTGAGGGGACGGCGGCATGTTTTGTGTATGTCTGCCTGACCCTGCTTATTGCCGGTTTTGGATTGTGGTGGGTCACTTATTTGGTCGTATGGCCGTTGTTTTCGCTTATAGTCTACGGACTGCGCCGTATAGACAGTTGGCTGATGTGGGCGGTCATTGACGGCGCTTTCGGACTGTGTTTCGGCGCTATGTTTGCTGTACCGTATATTTTTATATCTCCTTCATATGCTCTGAGCTACTGGATAGGAGGTATTCCGTTTGACATTCTTCACTGTATCGGAAATTTTTCGGCAGCAATAATATTGGGCAAGGCTCTTGACCACTCCTTCAAATACGTACTTAAATATATTAAATAAAGCTCGCATAATGCGAGTTTTATTTTTTTCGGAAATTTTAGAAATTTTTTTCAAAACCCCTTGACAAACAGCATATAATATGTTATTATAAACACATGAACAGTTATTCATATGTTTGAGTAACAATTTGCAAGGAGGGAAACACATGGAGAAAAATTATGAGATCCGTAATCTGGGCTGCGCTCACTGCGGAGGAAAAATCGAAGAAGCTATAAAAAAACTTGACGGCGTTGAGGACGCTGTGCTTAATTTTCCCATGAGGAAAATGAAAATAAAGGGCGAGCTTACCGATGAACTGCTTGCCGAGATAAACCGCATCGCGGGCAAAATAGAGGCAGGAGTTTCAATAGTTCCTTTGAACGCCGGAAGTCATCATCATGAACACGAACATCATAGCCACGGAGAGGATTGCTGCTGCGGTCACGAACACCACCATGAACATGAGCATCATAGCCACGGGGAGGACTGCTGCTGCGGTCACGAACATCACCATGAACACGAACATGAGCGTCGCAGCGAGACAGCAGCGCATGAACCTCAACACGCTCATGAAAGCGGAATAAAGAAAGAGCTTATACCGTTAATACTCGGAATAGTGATTTTTGCGGCTGCATTGGCGGTACATCATACGCTGCATATTCTTCCGCTGTCTTTGGGACTTTTCGGGGCGGCATATCTGCTGCTGGGCTATAATGTAATTATAGCCACATTTAAAAATATCCGTGTCGGAAATTTCTTTGATGAAAATTTCCTTATGACTGTAGCGACTGTCGGAGCATTTATCCTCGGGGAATATTCCGAAGCTGTCGGAGTTGTACTTTTCTTCAAGATAGGAGAGCTTTTCGAGGATTACGCCGTTGCACGAAGCCGCAAGGCGATAACGGACGTGGCGGCTCTCCGTGTGGACGAAGCAGAGGTTTTCAGAAACGGCGGATTTGTCCGTGTTGATTCCGATGAAATAGAAGTCGGCGACATACTCAGGATAAAGGCAGGAGAGCGTATCGCTGCCGACGGCGTTGTTGAAAGCGGAGAGTCCCGTATAGATACATCGGCTGTAAACGGAGAGCCTGTGCCTGTGACTGTCCGCACGGGGGATAAGGTCATGTCAGGCTGTATAAATCTTTCAGAGACATTTACGCTTAAAGCGACTGCGGCGGCGTCCGAGTCGATGATCTCAAAAATTGCTCAGGCTGTGGAGGACGCTTCTGCCGAAAAGCCGAAAATAGACAGATTTATCACACGTTTTTCCAAAATATACACGCCTATCGTTATCGCGGTGGCGGTATTGACGGCGGTTGTAGGCTCGATCGTTACGGGGGACGTCGGGAAGTGGATATACTCGGCTTTGACGTTCCTTGTAATAAGCTGTCCGTGCGCATTGGTTCTCAGTGTTCCGCTTGCTTATTTTTCGGGTATCGGAGCGGCTTCAAAGCTCGGAATACTTTTCAAGGGCGGAGATTCTATCGAGGCTTTGGGAAAAATAAAGTCTGTTATATTTGACAAAACGGGAACTTTGACAAACGGAAGCTTTACTGTAACGGAAATAACCTCATGTGGCAGACTTTCCGAAAACGAGCTTCTTCGGATATGCGGCAGCTGCGAGCAGGTCTCATCACATCCTGTTGCGGAAAGCATTGCTGCAAAATGCGGCGAACAGAAAATTATTCTTTCGTCCCCCGAAAAGTCGGGAGAGCTTGCGGGCAGAGGCGTATATGCCGAGATCGGCGGAAATACCGTCCTTTGCGGTAACGAAAAGCTTATGAAAGAAAAGAACGTCGTAATTCCCGATATGCCTGAAACCGCATTCGGCAGCGTTGTGTACGTGGCGGTAAACGGCAGAGCTGAGGGCAGGATAATAGTTTCGGATTCAGTTAAAAAGACGTCGAAAAACGCTGTTGCGGAGCTTAAAGGAATGGGCATCCATACGGCTATGCTCACAGGCGATAAGCCTGAAAATGCAGCAGTCATAGGCAGAGAACTGGGGGTTGACTTTGCAAAAGGCGGACTTATGCCCGATGAAAAGCTCAGCGAGCTTAATAAGATACGTGAGCAGAAAGGCTCTGTTATGTTTGTCGGAGACGGAATCAACGACGCTCCTGTACTTGCTGGAGCGGACATTGGCGGAGCTATGCAGTCGGGTGCGGATCTTGCGCTTGAAGCCGCCGATGCGGTATTCATGAGCAGCGAGCCTGCGGCTATAGTTTCAGCGAAAAAAATTGCCGATAAGACCATGCGCATTTCGTATCAGAACATAATTTTTGCTTTGGCAATAAAAGCGGCTGTACTTGTTCTCGGTCTGATAGGTCATCCGAATATGTGGCTTGCGGTGTTTGCCGACTCAGGCGTTGCAATGCTGCTGATACTTAATTCTGTTCGTGCGCTTAATGTCAAGGGACTCAGGGCAGCGTCAAAAAAATAACGTCTATACCTGAATATCGGCGAAAAGCCTGCCCTGCCATGTATTTTTTTCGGCAAGAGCTTTGTCGATACCGCCAAGTACGGCAATTTTATCTGCGCTCCACAAAGGCGCAATAAGCTTTGATTTGTCGCCGTCGCCCGTTATCCGCTCGATAACGGTTTGCGGAGGTAGCAGTTCAAGTTGGCGAACAATAATGTCAATATATTCATCACGGCTCAGGAGAGTTACTTCGCCATTAGCGTACATCTCTGCAAGCCGTGTTCCTTTTATAACATGGAGCATTTGAAGCTTTATTCCGTCGGGTAAAAGATCGGCGGCTTGTCTTGCAGTTTCGACCATCATTTCAGGAGTTTCGTTCGGCAGGCTGTTTATAATATGCAGACAGATGCGAATACCCTTGTTTTTCAGTTTATGATAGCCTTCAAGAAATTCCGCATGAGTACAGCAGCGATTGATCTGTTCGATCGTTTTCTCGTGGACGCTCTGCATTCCCAGTTCTACGGTGAGATTTGTTTTTGCGTTTATCTCACAGAGCAGTTCCACGACGTCGTCGGGAAGGCAGTCGGCTCGCGTGCCGATAGAAATGCCCTCGATATTCGGGAACTCTAAAGCTTCGGTATACACTTTTCTTAATTTACCAACAGGAGCGTAGGTGTTTGTATTTGCCTGAAAATACGCCGTAAGCGGAACGATTCCGTTTTTGCGGAAAATTCGTTCCGATTCAAGCTTAAGCTGTTCCGTCACGGATAGATTTCTGTTTGTAAAGTATCCGCTGCCGCCGTCGCAGAAAATACAGCCGTTTATACCTTTTGAGCCGTCGATGTTCGGACAGGTAAAACCGCAGTCTATCACCGCTTTGTAAAACTTTTTACCGAATACGGTTTTAAAATAGTAGTTTAGCGTATGATAGCGTTTATTGTCAAAAGAAAATTCAAATGGATTGGTCATAATATCATGCTCCTGTAAAAAATCGCTTTTGGGTCTTTCAACTCAAAAGCGATTTGATTTACTGATTTTCAATAAGGTCGATTCCGAGAACGTCAAGGCTTGCCTTGTCCACAGCCGAGGGACATTCGGACATAAGCTCGCTTGCATTCTGAACCTTTGGAAATGCCGTAACGTCACGCAGACTGTCAGCCTTGCACATTATCATTGCAAGACGGTCAAGACCGATGCCCATACCGCCGTGAGGCGGCGAAGCGTAACGGTAAGCGTCCACAAGGAATCCGAACTTAGCCTGAATTTCTTCATCGGTCATTCCAAGCGCCTCGAACATTTTCTGCTGAAGCTCATAGTCGGTGATACGCATTGAGCCGCTGGAAAGCTCTGTTCCGTTGAGAACGAGATCCCATGCCTTTGCGCGGACATTTGCAGGGTCGCTGTCGAGATATTCCAGACACTCGTCCATAGGCATGGTAAACGGGTGATGAGCTGCTGCCCATGTATTATTTTCCTCGTCAAATTCAAAGAACGGCATTTCTGTTATCCACAGGAAGTTGTACTTGTTTTCGTCAATAACCTCCATTCTTTTGCCGCATATCAGACGTATTGCGCCGAGCGTCGAAAGAACGGTTTTGGTTTTGTCAGCACAGATAAGAACAAGGTCGCCCTCATGAGCGTCAACAGCCGCGCATATCTTTTCGAGGTCACCCTCGCCGAGGAATTTCTTGAAGCTGCAATTAGGCTCGCCTGCCCAGCGTATATAAGCAAGCCCCTTAGCGCCGATTCCCTTGGCGTGTTCGACAAGCTTGTCGATTTCCTTGCGCGTATAGGTTGCCGCACCGTTCTTAACATTTATCGCACGTACCGAGCCGCCGTTTTCGAGTGCGGATTTAAATACAACGAAATCAATGTCCTTGACTGTTTCGGAAATATCGTTGATCTCAAATCCGAATCGGGTATCCGGCTTATCGGAGCCGAATCGGTTCATAGCGTCTGCAAAGGTAATGCGATGGAGCGGCAGGGGAATTTCAACGTTCATAATTTCCTTGAAAACACGCTGAACAAAGCCTTCTACACAGGTCTGGATGTCCTCGGCGTCAACAAATGACATTTCAAGGTCGATCTGCGTAAACTCGGGCTGACGGTCTGCACGGAGATCTTCGTCACGGAAACAGCGCGCAAGCTGGATATACCTGTCATATCCGGCTATCATCAGAAGCTGCTTGTATATCTGCGGCGATTGCGGAAGCGCATAGAACTTGCCCTGATGTACTCTTGACGGGATAAGGTAGTCTCTTGCGCCTTCCGGAGTCGATTTCATCATCATCGGAGTTTCGATCTCAAGGAATCCGTTTTCGTAAAAATATTCGCGGGTAACTCTTGCAATGTTATGCCTCATAATGATATTCTGCTGCAAGGGAGCGCGGCGCAGGTCAAGGTAGCGGTATTTCAAGCGCAGTTCTTCGTTGACTTTTGTCTCGTTCGTAATTTCAAAGGGAGGCGTTTGCGCTTTTGAAAGAATGCGAAGATCGGTAACGAATATTTCAACGCTTCCTGTTTTCAGCTTCTCGTTTTTGCTTTCACGCTCGATGACATTGCCTTTAGCCATGAGAACATATTCGCTTTTGCAGGACGCAGCCTTTTCAAAGATCGCAGGGTCGGATCTGTCGCTGAAAGCCAGCTGAACAACGCCTGTCCTGTCACGCAGGACGATAAAAATGACGCCGCCCTTGTTTCTTACTCTTTCAACAAAGCCGCCAACTACGACCTCCTGACCTGTTTCAGTAACTTCTCCGCAGTAATGCGTTCTTTTAAGCCCGTTCATATTATCAGCCATATTATTTATCTCCTCCCATGAACGAGAGCAAGCCTCCGTCGCCGGATTCGGTTTCCATAACGTCCATTATTTTATTGAAATAAACTTCTTCAAATGCCGCTGCAAATTTATCGTCAAGAGCGATTTGAGTTTCCTCACCCTTTTCCATTTCCTTGAGCTTAGCTTTGCCCTCGGAAAGCTCATTGTCGCCTAAAACCAGAGTAAAGGCAGCGCCTATCTTGTTGGCGTATTTCATCTGAGCTTTAAGTCCTCTGTTCATCATATCGTACTCGGCAAAGTAGCCGTATTCACGGAGCGACTTTGAAAGCTCCATAGCCTTTTCAAGCGCGGCGTCGCCCATAGTGGCGAAATAAATATCGCACTTTTTGGGCGTAAGGTAATCGCAGCCCTGCTTGTCCATAACGAGGAGCAGACGTTCAATACCCATAGCGAACCCGAGGGCAGGGGTATTCTGACCGCCCAACTGCTCGATAAGTCCATCGTATCTTCCGCCGCCGCATACAGTGCCCTGTGCGCCGATCTCGGTTGTAACAAATTCAAAGACAGTTTTAGTATAATAATCAAGTCCGCGAACAATTTTCGGGTTCACATTGTACTCGATACCGAGTTTTGTAAGGTAGCCTTTCAGGTTTTCAAAGTGATTGCTGCATTCCTCGCAGAGGTAATCGAGAATTATGGGAGCGTCTTTGGCAATTTCCTGACAAATCGGGCTTTTGCAGTCAAGGATCCTCATAGGGTTCTTGATGAGCCTGTCCTGACACGTTTCGCAAAGCTCGGTTTTATGCGCAGAAAAATATGTTCTGAGGGTATCGTGATACTTCGCACGGCAGGCAGGACAGCCGATAGAATTTATGTAGAGCTTGATATTTTTCAATCCGAGCCTGTTAAGCAGGGTCTGGGCGAGCGAAATTACTTCAGCGTCGGCAGCAGGGGAGGAGCTGCCCGCCATTTCCAGTCCGAACTGGTGGAACTCACGCAGTCTGCCTGCCTGAGGTCTTTCGTGACGGAAACAGGAAACTATATAGTATACCCTCTGAGGAAGCGCCTCGTTGAGCAGACCGTTCTGGAGCATTGAGCGGATAGCTCCGGCAGTACCCTCGGGACGCAGCGTAAACTTTGATTCCTTTGCCATGACGGTATACATTTCCTTCTGCACAACATCGGTGGTTTCGCCCACAGAGCGAAGAAACAGATCGGTGCTTTCAAACGTGGGAAACCGTATTTCACCGAATCCGAAGCTTTCGGCAGTATCTCTTGCAATTTTTTCAACGGTGTGCCATTTGTGGACGTTTTTGGGGATTACGTCCTCCGTACCGTTGGGGCGTTTTATATTGAGAGCCATAGTATCAGCCTTTCTACATATGTGGATTACATGAAAATTGTCCCGATAAAGGGACAATTACGGATGCCGCAAAGTTTAACGTGCGGCATTACATTGCTTTGTAATAATCTTATTGGTTATATGGTAACATTTCCAGCCTGACGCCAATCGAGGTCGCCTCTTTCAAGCGCGAGGATGAGAGCTTCGGCAGTAGCGATATTTGTAGCTACGGGGACATTATGAACATCGCAGAGTCTGAGAAGATCCATATCGTTTGCATCGGTTACTTTTGGATTGATGGGGTCTCTGAAAAACAAGAGAACATCGACTTCGTTGCATGAAAGCAGAGCAAGTATCTGTTCTGCGCCGCCGCGTCCGCTGAGATAGCGGATTATCGGAAGTCCTGTAGCTTCGCTGACCTGTTTTCCCGTAGTATTTGTAGCCATAAGAGTATGCTTTGAAAGGATCCCGCAGTAAGCGCTGCAGAATTGAACCATAAGCTCCTTTTTAGCGTCGTGTGCTATAATTGCGATCTTCATTTTTATGTCCTTTCCCCGTTTTGCGGAATTATATTTTTTATCATGCGGTTTTGACGGTAAGAGGAACAAAATCTCCGCCGAGACGCTTTGAGATAGCGTCGAAGGCTTTAAGAGCGGAGGAATCCGTTGGTATCGGCGTACCCTTTCCGGTAGCGACCGTCATCTTGAAATCATCGGGAATCACTCCGATAAGCTGTACTCCTATCTTGTCGATGATCTCGTCAAGGTTGTTGACGAGAGCTTCGCCGATAACCTTTTTGCTTATCTTGTTGATGATAAGACGCTGGCTCTTGTTGCCTCTGTTGTAGAACTCATCCGACATAAGGCTTGCGTCCCTGATACATACAGGGTCGGGCGTAGATACAACGAGGATAAGGTTAGCCTGCTCCACAATATCGAATACATGGGAGCTGATACCTGCTCCCGTATCAATAATTATGTACTCGAAGTACTTCTTGACGCTGCGGCAGATGTCAACGATCTGCTCGGCTGTAACTGTCGTAAGCGTTTTCGGAGCGCATAATATGTTGAGGTTTGAAGCCATGGGGACCTGTGCGACTGCGTCAAGAGCGTTTTTTCTGCCGCTGAGTACGTCGCCCAGATCGTAATTTATTTCGTTTTCGATGCCGAACATAATATCGAGACATCTGAGACCAAAATCCAATTCTATAAGAAGAGTTCTGTG
Source organism: uncultured Ruminococcus sp. (assembly GCA_947627275.1). GTDB lineage: Bacteria > Bacillota > Clostridia > Oscillospirales > Ruminococcaceae > Ruminococcus. The sequence goes on from CANQVK010000026.1 coordinate 10,250, forward strand.
ACCCTGTTTTGCCAGAGTATATCCGAGGCCTGCGCATACGGTAGATTTACCTGTGCCTCCCTTACCGGATGTTACAGCGATAATTTTTGACATAGCGTTTCCTTTCACAGCTTCTGCATAATTTGAGTTCAGAAGCTTAAATCATAAATAAACTATAATCCTAATGTATATTATACCTCAAAAAAAGAAATTTGTCAAAGGCTTTTTGTGCGGACGGCGTAAAATTGGATAGTTTAATATTTTTTTCGTGTCGTATTTGTACATATTGCACAAGCCTTTAATTAATTTATTGTTCAAACGCTGTCCGCTTTCTGTCAAGTAGCAAATTGGCTGTTATAAAGCTGGGCGTAGAATCCTCCGTTTTTCATAAGCTCGCGGTGACTGCCCTGCTCGATAATATTTCCGCTGTTCATAACAAGTATCACATCGGAATTTTTTATAGTTGAAAGTCTGTGGGCGATTATAAAGCTTGTTTTTCCGTTCATAAGCTTCGTAAACGCTCTTTGAATGCGGTGTTCTGTTCTGAGGTCAATAGAGCTTGTGGCTTCGTCAAGAATAAGCATAGGGGGATTCATAAGCATTATTCGCGCGATACATATAAGCTGCTTCTGCCCCTGCGAAAGTCCGCTGTCCTCCGATATTACCGTATCGTAGCCCTGTGGAAGTCGTTTTATAAATCCGTGGGCGTGTACTGCCTTTGCCGCAGCTACAATGTCCTCTCTCGAAGCCGTATCCGAACCGTAGCTGATATTTTCGGCAACAGTTCCCGTAAATACCCATGTTTCCTGAAGTACCATACCGAAACTGCTTCTCAGGCTGTCTCTGGTGACGTCCATTGCGTTATGACCCGAGATAGTAATTTTTCCGCTGTCAATGTCATAGAATCTCAGCAGCAGATTTATTATGGTAGACTTTCCGCAGCCTGTCGGACCTACTATAGCGATACGCTGTCCCGGCTTTACATCGAGACTGAAATTTCGGATAAGCTCGACTTCGGGGTCATAAGAGAAGCATACGTTTTCAAAGCTGAGGCTTCCCGAGCAGTTTGTCAGTTTTTCCTTATGGGAATCGTCATCGACCTCCTCCTCGTCGAGAACGTTGAAAACTCTCTGAGCCGATGCGACCGCATTCTGAAGCTCCGCAAAAACTCCCGATATTTCATTGAACGGTTTTGTATACTGATTTGAGTAGGCAAGAAAGCTTGAAAGACTTCCCACAGTCATTCTGCCCACAAAGGAGAATCCGCCTACTGCCCCCATAGCGCCCATGAGACCTACGGCTGCATATATAAGTCCGTTCACAAAACGGGTAGTAGGGTTGGTCATAGAACTGAAAAACGTTGCTTTTGTGCCGATTTTTCCGTATTCGTTGTTTATTTTATTGAATCTGTCCTCGGCTCGTTTATCGTAAATGAACGCGCGTACAAGCTTTTGATTTCCTGCAAGTTCCTCCGCAAAGCTTACCATGTCTCCTCGCATTCTGGATTGCTTCATGTACGAGTTGTGCGTCGCCTTTGTTATTTTTGAAGCGGCAAGAAACGAAAGGGGAGTGAGCAGCACTACAACTATCGCTATTTTGAAATTTATGAACATCATGAATACAAGAGTTCCCAATATAGTGATAACTCCGCTGAAAAACTGCGTAAAGCCCTGCAAAAGTCCGTCCGAAATAATTTCAACATCGTTTATCACACGGCTTGTAAGTTCGCCTTTCGTAGAACCGTCAATATATTTCAGGGGAACTCTTTCAAGCTTTGCAAAAATATCCGCGCGAAGGTCTCGTACAGTGAGAAATGCAAGCTTATTTGTACAAAGACTCATGAGCCATTGGAAAAGTCCGCTGAATACGACTACAGCGCCGAGCGTTACGGCAAGTTCCCCGAGCTTTGCAAAATCAACGTCGCCCTTGCCGATGCAGCAGTCAACGGCTTTTCCTATGAAGATCGGAACGGTGAGGGAAAGCGAAACTCCCACAGCGGCGCATATTATCGTAAGAATGAAATAAACTATATAAGGCTTTGCGTAGGAAAAGATCCTCGATAAGGTCTTAAACATTGGCTCCGTCCTCCTTTTCATTCATTTGCGAGCTGTATATTTCACTGTAAACGCCGCAGGTTTTCAGCAGTTCTTCGTGTTTTCCGATACCTACGGGCTGACCGTCGTCCATAACGATTATCTTATCTGCATCCTTGAGAGAAGTTGTCCGCTGAGAGATCATAATTACAGAAGAACCCTTCATATCGCTTTTGAGCGCTTTTCGCAGATTCAAGTCGGTCGAGTAGTCTAGAGCGCTTGTTGAGTCGTCGAGGATTATTATTTCCGGTTGTCCGACCAATGCCCGTGCTATAGACAGACGCTGCCGCTGACCGCCCGAAAGATTCCGTCCTCCCTGCGATATGGACGTGTCGAGCCTTTTAGGCATTTTCTCAACAAATTCCCATGCCTGCGCAGTTTTGAGAGCGGCGATTATTTCCTCGTCCGAAGCGTCTGCTTTGCGCCATTTCATATTGTCTCTTACCGTTCCCGTAAATAAAACGGCTTTCTGCGGAACATAGCCTATTATGCTTCTGAGAGCGTCCATATCGCATTCTTTGACGTTTTTTCCCGAGACTATCACTTCTCCCTCCTTAGCACGGTAAAAACATGGTATAAGCGAGGCGGCTGTAGATTTTCCGCTGCCTGTTCCGCCTATGATGCCGAGCGTTTCTCCTCGTTTCAGCGTGAAAGAAAGTCCGCTCAAGGAGTTTTCGCCTGCTCCCTCGTATCTGAAAGAAACGTTTCGGAATTCTATGATGTTTTCGCTGTTCCTATCGGGCAGCTCCGCGCCGTTTTCCTCCGAAGCGAGGTCGAACACTTCGCTTACTCTGTTTGCGGAGGCAAAGGCTTTTGTAAATGTAACTATCAGGTTGGCAAGCACCACAAGCGCAAGAAGTATCTGCGTCATATAATTGGTGAACGCAGTAAGATCGCCTTGGGTAAGATCGCCTGCGTTTATGCGGACGCCGCCGAACCATAAGATAGCGACTATTCCGAGATTCATTATCATGAAAGCGGCAGGATTAAGTATTGCGGAAATTTTTCCTACCGCAATAGAACTTGCGGATATTTCGTCAACAGCCTTGTTGAATTCGTCCGTTTCTTCCTGCTGACGGGAAAAGGCACGTATAACACGCGTGCCCTCGATATTTTCTCTTGTAAGGAGAGCCGCGCGGTCAAGCTTCTGCTGAGTTATTTTGTACATTGGAACGGTTTTGCGCATAATAACAAAAATGATCGCGGTAATAAGCGGAGCTGCGGCAAAAAAGATAAGTGAGAGTTTAGCGTCTATAGTGACGGCCATTACGGCTGCTCCGATAACGAGAAACGGCGCTCTTACGGCAAGACGTATGAACATATTTACGCCGTTCTGCACCGTGTTGGTGTCGTTTGTAAGCCTGTTCACAAGAGAAGCCGTGCCGAGCTTGTCAACGCTGCTGTGGGAAAGGGTATTGATATGTTTGTAAAGCGCCTCACGCAGTTCCGTTCCGAATCCGTAAGCACATTTTGCGGCGAGATACTGGCATGTAAGCGCAAAACCAAGTCCGCATATACCGAGAACAACAATAACCCCGCTCATTTTCAGAATATATCCGCTGTCGTTATTGCCGATACCCTTGTCGATTATGTTAGCCATCACGACAGGTACGATAAGTTCAAAAATTGCTTCAAGAAGCTTGAAAAAAGGGCCGAAGATCAATTCCTTTTTGTAATTTTTCAAATATTTTAACAGCTTTTTCATATACATCTCCACACAATTTCAGCGGACTTTTTAAGTCCGCTGATCAAAAGTTTTTGAACCACTGTTTACAACTTTAGAGGAGTGCGTTTCCTGTATTTTATGTTAAATAAGTAACTCTCGATGTCCGTTCTCGTGAATTGGACTGTGAAAATCATGGCGACTAACAGTATTGTGATGATTATGGGATTTTCACAGTCTAATTCACGACAACAGAGATTCCAAAGGGGTCACCCCTTTGGCAGAGGGTGCAGGGGGACAGCGTCCCCCTGCTTAAGTTGTGAATAGTGATTTTTGAACAAGTCCTTAAAGTTCAACACCGTTTTCTTCAAGTAAAGCTCTTGCGGATTCTACGGAATCCACTCCTTTCGCATTCTTTACGGGAGCAAATTCCTTGCTGCGGATGACCTCGTATGGAATGCAGCTGTCGTTCATGTGTATCATATCGAGGATAAGCGTTTCAAACTTGCAGCCGTTAGGAGTTTCGGGCGTTATAAGTTCGCCGTTTTCATTGATGCAGGGGATCTTTTTGTCCACTATATGCACAGGCATTTTTTGTTTATTTATTTCGACGAGCTTATCTGTTCTGAAAAGATAATTAAGGATAACTCCGAATTTGTATGCAAGCTCGCCGTCAGCCATACGCTGATTTGCCATTTCGTCGGTAAGCTCGTAATATTCAACGATAGACGGTTTTTCATCTTCAAGGCACATTGCGCCTACTCTTTCATAGGGGTCAGCCTTTGCTACTACCTTTCCGCCCGAGTCGTTGCCGGTGCAGATAACCGCTCCGATGAACATGGGGTCTGCTATTTTTTGAAGAACGTTATCAACTGCGAATACGTTCAGCCATTCAACTCCCTGTGAAGTCAGCTTGTCGAAAATACCTGAGCGCACAAGAGATGAGAACCATCCGCCGTTTCCGTTAGGCGATGAAGATATTCGGGATTTGCTCTCCATGAGTATTTTTCCGCTGAAATCGACCGAAGGAGCCATATCCTGTACAAAAAAGCTTATATATTCGCTGTTGTAGCCGAAATAATCATGTTCCTTTAAAAAATTGACCGTATCCTCGTTATTTTTTTCGCTTGTCATTATTACAAAAGGGATCCATGTGCCTGTAAGTTCGACTACCTTCATGAGATTGTTTACAAGGCATTCAAAGATATACAGCTCTTTGGTGACGCCGATATTGAACATGCCCTTCGGTTTGTCGAAACCGAGCCTTGTACCCTGTCCTCCGGCAAGCAGAACGGCTGCGACCTTTCCCGCTTTAATGGCGGAAATTCCTGTATTCAGGTATTTTTCGCTGTTTTTTGCAATATCGTCTGTAGTTACTGCGTCGATAGGTTCTATTTTTCCTCTTTTGGCGGACGCTCTTTTTTCGGCATCGAGATTTTCAAGAAGCGAAAAGTCTATTGATCCTATCTGGTTGAGAAGCTCCGAACGTTCTGTTTCGGTAAGCTCGTCATAAAATTTAAGAAGATGCCCCTGATCGTACTTATCAAGGAGCTGCTTGGCTGTTTCATAGTTCATTCTTTTTTCTCCCTTATTAACATATTATTGGCATCACACACGGAATGTATTCACATTTACAACAATTATATCATATTCGCATGGAAAGGTCAACATACTTTAATAAAATTAAATATTTTATTAAGGCTCTGACCGTGAAAATCAGTTTTAAGATTTGCAGTCAACTCTGAAAATCGTTTTATAAGGTCATGAAAATCAATTTTTGACACTCAGCAATATTTGATTTTCATGTTGTAAGCTGAAAAAACATTGACTTTTTTTTGGATTCATACTATAATAATGTTATCATAAGCCGAGGAAAACAGCCTGTAGGAAAACGGAGGAATTAAAATGATTTTTTTATGCTATCCAAAATGTACAACATGCAAAAAAGCTCAGAAATGGCTTGACGACAACGGCGTTTCATATGAGCTTCGGGACATTAAGGAAAACAACCCTGCATACGAGGAGCTTACCGAATGGTACAAAAAAAGCGGACTGCCCCTTAAAAGATTTTTTAACACCAGCGGACTGCTGTACAAGTCCATGAGCTTAAAGGATAAACTGCCCGATATGACGGAGGAGGAGCAATTAAAGCTTTTGGCGTCGGACGGTATGCTTGTAAAAAGACCTGTCGCAATAAGCGGCGATACGGTTCTTGTAGGCTTTAAGGAAACAGAGTGGCAGAAACTTAAATAATAATATTTTAATAAAAAGCAGCTTCCGGCATAATGCTGAAGCTGCTTTTTAAGGCGTTTTTTAATTATTCAGAAAGCCTGTGAAATACGATTACTGAAGCGGATTTCCGTCAGCGTCAGTATTGATGCTTCCCGTAAGGATCATGATACCTTCGATAAGACCCCATATCTCGCTTGCAATGGCAAGAGTACCGCAGCTGAGAACAGAAATAAGAAGCTGTGCAAGAGCCTTGCCCTTATATCCGAGGTAGAAGTTGTGTACTCCGAAAGCTCCGAGGAAGATACCGAGTAGACCTGCCGCCATTTTTGACTTTGCGCCGGGAGCGGCAACAGTTTTGTTCTGAACGGCAAAACCGCACGACATGCAGACAGCGGCGCCGGGAGCTACTTCGTTTCCGCAGTTTCCGCAATATTTCATACCCTGACCTACGGGAGTACCGCAGTTTACGCAGACGGCCGCATTTGCGTCAACAGCATTTCCGCAATTTTTACAATACATAATATAAACCCTCCATATATATAAAATGTTAATTTAAAAGTGCAGTTTGTACCCCAAACCATACCATGATACAATTTTATCACGAAACGCCAAAAAAGTCAATAGTATCACAATTTTTTGCAAATAAATTTTTTATGAATACATTAATTTAAAAGATCGCATGAAAATCAATTTTAAGTCTATTGTATAACTTGAAAAATGATTGCCGTGAAAAGTTTGAAAAGTGTATTGACATAAAATTAACGTTATGATATAATTAGAATATGATCTTCGGGGCAGGGTGAGATTCCCTACCGACAGTATACTTTTCTCTGTTGCAAATCGAAATAAAAATGATGAATAGAATTTTTCGTCGATCAGGAAAGAAAACCGAAAGCATACTTTCGTATGGCGAGGTTTTCTGACGCAGAGTGACGTAAATTATATCAGCAGTGTTGTTTGGATTTGCAATAGAGGGAAGTATGAAGCCTGTGAGCCGCTTTTGCGGTTGATTCGGTCAGATTCCGAAGCCGACGGTGAGTGCGCTGTTCGCATAAGTCCGGATGAAAGAGGATCGTCTGCTTCTATAGACAGATTTTTTCCCCGAATTTTCGGGGATTTTTTTGTGGAGGTGAATATGTCTCACGAAGAATATATGAAAGCCGCTCTGGAGCTTGCGGAAAAAGGACTTGGATTTGTGAATCCCAATCCCATGGTGGGAGCTGTCATCGTCCGTGACGGAGAGATCATCGGCAGAGGGTATCACCGTAAGTGCGGCGAGCTTCATGCCGAGCGAAACGCTTTTGCCGACTGTGACAGCCGCGGCATTGATTGCAGCGGAGCGGATATGTACGTCACGCTTGAACCGTGCTGTCACTATGGAAAAACGCCCCCGTGTACCGAAGCCATAATCGAGCATAAGATAAAACATGTGTTTATCGGTTCTGCCGACCCTAATCCGCTGGTCGCAGGCAAAGGAGTAAGACTGCTTCGGGAAAACGGCATAGAGGTCACGGAAAACGTCCTCCGCAGCGAATGCAACGAGCTGAACGAAATATTTTTCCATTACATTACGACTGGTATGCCGTTTGTCACCATGAAATATGCCATGACAATGGACGGCAAGATCGCCTGCTGTACAGGTGAATCGAAATGGATAACGGGAGAAGCGGCACGGCGTAATGTGCAGCGTGAAAGGCTGAAGCATTCCGCTGTAATGGTCGGGATCGGAACAGTACTTGCGGATAATCCCATGCTTACGTGCAGACTTGAAAACAGTTGTGATCCCATAAGAATTATATGCGACACTCATCTGCGTATTCCCCTTGACTGCAATATTGTCCGCACAGCAAAGGACGTTACGACAATTATCGCTGCTTCCTCACAAAATAAAGAAAAAAGACTTGCGCTTTCTGAATTATGCTGTAATACGCTTGTGATCGGTGAAAAAAACGGTCATATTGATTTAAATGAACTTATGCAGAAATTAAGCGATCTTGAAATCGACAGCATACTTTTGGAGGGCGGAGGAGAACTCAACTGGTCAATGCTGAATGCGGGACTTGTGAATAAAGTTCAGGCTTATGTCGCACCGAAAATTTTTGGCGGAGCAGATGCAAAATCACCTGTTTCGGGAATCGGAGTTCCTGCACCGTCGGACGCCTTTATGCTGAGCGATGCAAAAGTAAAGCATATAGGCGATGATATTTTAATAGAAAGCAGGGTGAGAAATGTTCACGGGAATAATTGAAGAGGTCGGCGCTGTCAAAGAAGTCTGTCGGAACGGTAACAATTCGTTTATACGTATTCAGGCAGAAGAAATTCTTTCTGATGTTAATATCGGGGACAGTATTGCGGTCAACGGGGTTTGCCTTACAGTTACAAAGCTTGACGGCAGTATATTTCAGGCAGACGTAATGAATGAAACGCTGAAACGTTCCTCGCTCAGTATGCTGAAACAGGGCAGCCCCGTAAATCTCGAGCGCGCGATGGCGGCAAACGGTCGCTTTGGCGGACATATCGTATCGGGACACATTGACGGAACAGGTACGATAACAAGCATAAAAAACGACGGTATAGCCGTATGGTATACCATATCAGCAAACGCCGATATTATGAGGTATATCGTGGAAAAAGGCTCGGTCGCCATTGACGGCGTAAGCCTTACGGTCGCAAGGACTGATGATGAGAGCTTCAGCGTATCAATAATTCCGCATACGGCGTCTCAGACAATATTGTCGTCAAAAAAAGCAGGCGATATTGTAAATCTTGAAAATGATATTATCGGAAAGTACGTGGAAAAGCTGCTCAGACCCAAAGCGGAGAATACCGCCGCCCATGGGATAGATATAGGCTTTCTTGCGGAAAACGGATTTTTTTAAGGGGATATTCAATATGAAAAAAACGATGATCTTAAGCGCGACTATACCGCTTATCACTCTTGCGTCGTGCAACATAAGCGTAAACGGCTTCAATGTTGACACAACCTTTGATTTTGAAAAAACAAATTCGGAAACGCTGGAAATTTCGGGAGAAAATATTACAGGGCTGGACGTTGACGTTAACGTCGGCACACTTAAAATCAGTTACGGAGATTCCGAAAAGGTCAGAATTGCAGGCAGCTATACATGTCGCGGCGTCAATGAGAAAAAAACGGACGCCGCACTGGAAAAGGTCAAAATACAATATAACACCGGCGGTCAGACTTTAAATATTACCATGGCAGGGGAGGACTTCAATTCAAAATTCGTAAACCTTATCACAGACCTTGACATTACGCTGCCGAAAAGCTTTGTGAACTTTACCGTTTCCTCAGACGTGGGAGATATTGAGATAGAGGGACTTTCGGGCGGTTTTGATATTTCGGCGGACGTAGGTCAGATAAACTGTCGGGATATAGCGCTTACAGGCGATTCAAAGATAACTGCCGATGTGGGAGATATTGACGTTACTCTTGCTGAGACAGCCGAGTGCGAGTTTGAGATCTCCGCAGACGTTGGGGATATCGACCTCGATACGCAGGGGCTTGATTTTACCGTTACCGACAGATCAGAGGACTACGTCAGCAAGAAAAAGGACGTTCTTATCGCCGATAAGTGCAAGGCTGAGCTTTCGGCGGATGTCGGAGATGTAAAGATCAATAAATAGGAGTGATAACAATGTCCGAAAACTTTAAGTACAATACGGTGGAGGAGGCTGTTGAAGCGCTCAGGAACGGCGAAATCATTCTTGTCACTGATGACGAGGACAGGGAAAACGAGGGGGACATGATATGCGCAGCCGAGTTTGCTTCTACCGAAAACGTGAATTTCATGGCGGCTCATGCAAAAGGACTTATCTGTATGCCAATGAGCATTGAATTATGCAGCAAGCTGCACCTGCCTCAGATGGTGGACTATAATACCGATAATCATTCAACGGCGTTTACCGTATCTATCGACCACGTTGAGACAACTACGGGAATTTCAGCGCAGGAGCGTGGATTCACGGCGAGAATGGCGGTAAGCGACAGCGCAAGACCCGAGGATTTCCGCCGCCCCGGTCACATGTTTCCGCTGACTGCAAAGAAAAACGGCGTTCTGGAGCGTGAGGGACATACCGAAGCTACTGTTGACCTTATGCGGCTTGCGGGGCTGAAAGAATGCGGTCTTTGCTGTGAGATAATGCGCGATGACGGCACGATGATGAGAGCCGCCGAATTGCAGGAAAAAGCCAGGGAATGGGGCTTGAAGTTCATTACCATTCAGGCGTTGAAGGATTACCGGAAGATACACGAAACATTTGTTGAATGCGTCGCCAATACAAAGCTGCCTACGAAATACGGGGAATTCAGGGCGGTATGCTTTGTCAACAGGCTTAACGGCGAACATCATGTTGCGCTTGTTAAGGGCGACATCGGGGACGGCAAGGATATTCTGTGTCGTGTTCATTCCGAGTGCCTTACGGGAGACGCGTTCGGCTCGCTGAAATGCGACTGCGGTCAGCAGTTTGCGGCGGCTATGACCCAAATTGAAAAGGAGGGCAGAGGAGTTCTCCTTTACATGCGGCAGGAGGGCAGAGGTATCGGACTGGTAAACAAGCTCCGTGCATACGAATTGCAGGACAACGGCATGGATACTCTTGACGCTAATTTGGCTCTGGGTTTTCCGGGGGATATGCGCGAGTACTATATCGGAGCGCAGATACTTCGGGAGCTTGGCTGTAAGACGCTCCGTCTGCTTACCAACAATCCCGATAAGGTTTACGGTTTAAGCGGATTCGGTCTTGAAATAAAGGAGCGTATTCCTATCCAAATGGACGCTACGGCATATGATCTGTTCTATCTGAAAACAAAACGTGACAGAATGGGACATATTCTTGATTATTAAAAAGGGGTAAAATGATATGGGATTATTGGATTATTTTTATATCGTTTATTTCGTTATTTTCGTTCTGCTGGTTGTCTATGAACCTATTCTTTCGGTTGTGAACTCGCAGAGATTTAAGAAAATCAGCAGAAAAATTGCTGTAAAGAAAAGTATTAAATTAAGTATAGTTTGGATCATTCTTTCTGTTTCTAATTCATTTCTGCAATTTGAACAATATAAAACGGCGATCGGAAAAAATGATGATACAAATGCAAAACTACATTTTTTTGCATTCATCTCATGGGCAATATGTGGTATAGCTTATATCATGAATATATTTTTTGACAAATATATTTACATAACTCCCGACGGCTTGTTTTACAAGAATGTGATAAAAATTCAGCCGAAAGAAAAGTACAGCTACAGAGTTGACGGAAATATTCTTGAACTTTATTACAAACAAAGCTATAAGCCTGCAAAATACAGTATCATTGAAAACAAAGACGAGTTAATTAAGCTGTTGGAGGAAAATTACACTCCGTACAGCGATGAATTTTAAAGGAGAGTTTATATTATGAAAACTTATGAGGGAAATTTAATTCCGAAGGACGTGAGGATCGGTATAGTAGTTGCACGATTCAACGAATTTATCACAAGCAAGCTCTTAGGCGGAGCGATCGACACGCTGAAAAGACACGATGTTTCTGATGATTCGATAGACGTTGCATGGGTTCCCGGTGCGTTTGAGATTCCGCTTATCGCTCAGAAAATGGCTAAATGCGGCAAGTATGACGCCGTTATCTGTCTCGGCGCTGTCATCAGGGGAAGTACGTCCCATTACGACCTTGTATGCAACGAGGCTGCAAAGGGCATTGCGCAGGTGTCCCTTAACAGCGATATTCCCGTAATGTTCGGCGTTATTACCACCGAGAACATCGAGCAGGCTATAGAGCGTGCAGGTTCAAAGGCAGGAAACAAGGGCAGCGAATGTGCCGAGGGCGCGATCGAGATGATAAATCTTATACGTGAGATAGAGGACTAAATGGCAAATCTTATTTTTGATTATGACGGAACGCTGCACCGCTCCATGCTGACGTATGCGCCCGCTTTTCGGACGACCTGCAAATGGCTTTCCGACAACGGCTATATGCCCTGTAAAGAGTATACCGATAAGGAAATAAGCTATTGGCTGGGATTTAATTCAACGGATATGTGGAGCAGCTTTCTGCCCGACGCATCGCCCGATATACGTGAAAAGGCACGTATAATGCTCGGCGAGGACATGGCTCGCCGTGTCGAAAACGGAGAGGGAGCGTTGTTTCCTCATGCCGAAGAGGTTTTGTCGGAACTGAAAGCAGCAGGGCATACCCTGATTTTTCTGAGCAACTGCCGCATAAAGTATATGGAGCGTCATTCGAGAGTGTTTGGACTTGACCGCTTTTTCGACTTTTTCTACTGCTGCGAGGAGTATGATTTTATTCCGAAATATCAGATATTCCGTATGTTCAGCTTGCAGCATGAGGGACAGTATATAGTTATCGGCGACCGTTTCCATGATATAGAAACGGCTGTCGAAAACGGCTTGAAGTCCATAGGCTGCGGTTACGGCTACGGTACTCCCGGGGAGCTTGCTGCGGCTGATATTATTATAAACGATATAACCGAACTTCCAAAAACTGTTGAAAAAATGCTTGTTTAGGGACAAAATCATGAATAAATACAAATTTTTAATAATTATTACGGCAGTTTCTCTGCCTGTTTCTTTCTGTTCATGTTCGCTTGAAAACTTCGGATACGATTCGGAGTCGTCGGAGATCGAAAATACTTTGGATACGCCTGATTACAGCTATAATACCGTAGATATAGCCGATGTAAACGAAGATATACGAAAGCTGCTTGAAGATATAAAAACGTCCGGCAACGAAAAGGCTGTAAGAGATGATATTGACGTTCTTTTAAAGTATGCGGACACCGCTTCCGACGCAATGACGTACAAGTGTATTGAATCCTATCTTGACTGGGATAATTACGATTTAGAGTGCGAATACGAAGATCTCAGCGAGACTTTTTACGTTCTCAGCGACGCACTCGGATATGCCTTTGCTAAGGGCAGCAAATCTCAGTATTCCGAGCTTTTTGACGAGCTTACGGACGATGAAGCGGCGGAATACTATACTCAGAGGGGCATGAATCTGTCGCGTGTTGAAGGATATGCTTCGGTCGATTACAACGTGAACGACGAAAATGTTGACAGTTATTTTGATATTGCATATGACGATTCACTCAGCGATGATGAAAAAAATCTTAAATGCGCTGAAATATATCTTGAAGTCCTGTCAAATATTGACCCTGAGAATTATTACGAAAGCTACAATCGCGACTATACTCCCGAGGATATTCTGAAACTCTCAGACAAAGTGGACGAAAAAATCAAACCTGCATTATCTGAGCTTTACGACAGGTTTGAGAAAAACAAGTATTCCGATGATGTATTTGATTCGCCGGTTGTTTTTGACGACCCGTTTGAGAAGATGAAGGAATATACTTCAAGACTTTCTTCGGATATAGAAAAGTCCGCAGACCGTCTTTTAAACGAGGAGCTTTACACTATAGCCGAGGGAGATAACTGCTACACGGGATCGTTTACATCCGATCTTCCGGCGGACAACAAGGCGCTTATTTATATTTATACGGACGGCTCATATTACGATATGTCCTCCGCTATTCATGAATTTGGTCATTTTCACGCATCTTTCAGCGATGATACGAACGCTTATCTGACGGAAACAAATCTGGACGTTGCGGAGATACAGTCTCAGGGCATGGAGCTTATGTTCATGCAGTTTTACGATGAAATATACGGCGAGCAGTCCGAGGCTATGAAACTGAAATTGCTGTGCGATCTTGCGGATGCCGTGGTTTCGGGATTTCAGGTCGGTGAATTTGAATATCGCGCTCTTGAAAAAGCGGAGGAACTTACACCCGAGGAAGTATTGGAACTGTACGATGAGGTCATGGGCGATTATGCGGAGGGCTATCCGTTTTACTACATGACCCATATTTTTGAAGCTCCCGGCTACTATATAAGCTATGGGGTATCGGCTCTGGCGGCGTTGGATATGCTTGACGAGGTTCGCAGCGACCCTGCGGCTGCGCTTGAAAAGTACGAAAAAATAGCCGCAGTACCTGCAAATTCAAAGAACTGCGGTTTCAGAAATTCATTAGAGGAATGCGGATTCAGCGATGTTCTTACAGAAGAATATATAGAAGAACTGGCAGAAGAATTACTGCAATAAAGTAAAATAAGGGAACGGGCAGCCGTTCCCTTATTTTTGCGGTTGTTTATCCGCTATCCACAACTTAGTTGGATAGTGTTTCTTGTATCTTTTGCCAAAAGGTAATTTCTTGAACCCTATATCGTAAATTTTCCTGCATAATGCCATAAAAAATATGGATTCGGACTTATATGGCAGGCTTTATGCAGGAAAATTTACGACAGCAGAGATTCCAAAGGGGTCACCCCTTTGGCAGGGGGTGTGGGGGACGGCGTCCCCCACTAAAGTTGTAGATAATGGTTGTTTAGCCGAAGCCCCGTGACATGGATCTATTGTCGTAATAGATCACGGATGTGGTATATGCCGGAATTTCGCCGTCGATAGGTGTGGTAGTGGTTTCGGTATCCGGAAATGCGGTTTCCGTTACTGAAACTGTTGTTGTGGTTGTTGTGCATGCCATAGTTACAGAAGTGACGAATGCTCCGGTCAAACATGGACTTGTTGTGACGGTACAGGTCGATATGGAGCCTGTTTCCGCAGGAAACTGGGGATTTGTTGAGATAACGGTCGTAGCATATGTTTCAATAGGAGGCGCTGTTTCCATAGGCGGTCTTTCGGTACCTCCGCCGTAATGATTTTCGGTAGTAGACGGTGCATCGGTCAATTGAGTGACGCGATGAGATACAATTGTAGTTACCACATACGTTTGTACACGCGAAGTTGTTTTGTTTTCGATTGAAGATGTTTTGATAGCGGGGGGCTTTGTTTCAGTAACGGGAGCTGTTTTCTTTGCTGTAGTTGACTTTGTTTTTTCGGGGGCAGTTGTTGTAACAGAAGTTTTTTCGGTTCTTGCGCAGGTATGTTCGTCGTCTGTTCGGCGGACTTTTGTTGTAACGGTTTCATTTGTTTCTGTTTGAGCAGGGTGAGCCGGAGCGGTTGCGACTGCTTCTGTTGTAGTATACCGGCTGCTGTAACGGTCGGGCTTTATGTTTTGCAGAATGCTGTTATTGTATATCATAAGTCCGATAACTGCCGCCGCTGCCGTTCCCATTACAGAAGAAGCGGTCTTGATGAGTAATGCGCGTCGGCGTTTTTTCGCTTTGAAATACTCGTCTCTCCGTTTCAGAACGCTTTCGGCAATTTCCTTATAGCTCTTCATAACTGAACCCTCCCTTCTCAAGTGACGCTTTGAGGGACTGTTTTGCCCTATACAAAAGGTTATTGATCTGCTTCTTGTTTTTCTTCATTATATTTGCAGTCTCGTCAATGGAAAAATTCTCAAAGAAAGTGAGATAAAGAACTTGTCGGTAATCGTTGCTGAGGTTATTCATTGCTCTGTGAAGATGCAGTCGTTGTTCTTCCTTGATCAGATCGGCTTCAATGTCGGATTCATCGTATATATCGGTATATTCCTCCAACGGAATATCTGATATTCTGGAGCGTTTTCTCATACCGTCGATAGCGGCGTTTCTGCCGATCGTGTAAAGCCATGTCTTGAAGCTGCTTTTTCCTCGGAACACGGGTTTTTTTACAGCAAGCTTAAAAAAGGCTTCCTCTGCGTATTCCTCGGAAAGTCCGATATTTCCCGTAATTCCGTATAAATAAAGAAGAAGCCCGTCCTTGTAATCACGTATTATTTCAACGAGACCTTCATCGTCGCCGTTTATGTATCGCTGGTAACAAAGCTCTCCGTTATCCATAGAATCCTCCTTTCCGAAAAATATTCATACTTTTATAATTAGACGTTTAATGCGACAAATTTTCTCACGATCCCTGAATTTTTTTGAAAATTTGACCCTGCAAAATTACAGGGTCAGTAAAAATTTATTCGTTGGTATTGAGGTTTTCCTCTGTTTGTTCCGAAACCGAAATTTCGTTTTCCTCGGGACGCCCGTCAGATTTTATTTCTTCGGCAGATTCTTCGGCTGTTGGGACTGATTTTTCTTTGGCTGCATTTATAAGGTTCGGATAAAATATCAGTCCGGCAATTTTATTGCCTTTCGATTTTTTCTCAAAAAAGTTATAAGCCGTCACTATCCCGTATGCTGAAAAACCTATCATCATAATAAAATACGGCATGGCATACTGCGATTTTGCTTCTGCCAAAAGGTGATACAATATTCCCCCGAGTATAATTAGGGGGGGGGTTACGCTGAGTATATTTTTATTCTTGAGACAAGCAATAAGACCTATGAAAACTGCTGCAAATATAAGCTGCGCATAATAATCCATATATTGTTTTACAGCTTTTTCACCGTCTCCGCATGTCCATTCGGCTATACCTGTTCTCGGAGCATAATTAAAACGTATGGTGTTGTTCCAGATACTTTCATAGCTTGTTTCGTTCCATTGAGAAATAAATTTCTTATAGAAAAATTCATGGCGATACTGTGGATTTTCAGCGAAATATTTTACCCTGTTTTTTATTTGTTCCACAGCGTTTTTGTTTGCTTCATCGGCGTTGTAATGATTGTATGAATACAAATGGACTGTGTATACGGGATTGTACCAGCCCGGACCGTTTTCGCTTTCGTTCAATCCCATTGCAAACCATGCGCTGTAAGGGATAGGGTCACCCAGATCAACGTCCGCCCTGCTTTCGTAAAAGGATTTTACGGCAGGCGATACGGAAAGCGAAAGCGCAGCGGTAAGGACGATATACAGCAGATCTTTTATAATTTTTTTACGTCTGAACATCGTTACAAAGACAATACAGCATATTGCCACAAGAACAATATTGTTATTTGTTTTCAGCATTACCGCCATTGCAGTACATACTGCTGATAAGATACCATAGGCAAATTTATCTTTTTGTAAGTAGAGTATCATGAAAAGTACTCCGTACAATGCAAAGGTCATGCCGGGGATAATTCCGTATAGGAACGAACTGAATATGAGCGGCTGCACGGCAAACATAAGTATAAGCGCGGTAACATGGCGAACTTTATCGTCCTTAAAGATACGCGTGTTTATGAGAATTATTGCAATATAAGACGCCGCAAGAAGTATGACGTTTATCAGTTCTATAAAGAGAAGATTTTCAGGTTTGCCGAAGATCATGGCGATACGGATAATAATTTCATTGAAAAATACATATCCGAGCTGAAAGGAGTAATCGTAAAAATATCTGTTATCTGCTTGAAAAGATTCAAAATTGTTTTCCGCAAACTGATATGCAGCAGTCATAACACGCCATGAATCCTCGCTTGGTGAGGAATTGGAGGAGTAGATCCATATTGCGCCGAGGGTTATCGTCCACACGGAAACTATGGTAAGCTCCGCCCAAAGAGGTATCTTTTTCAGCAGGGGCAGGATAAGGAAAATTATCAGTATACCGGCGGCAAGCCACAGTATATTGCCGATAATGCCGTCGCTGTAGTAGATGACGGTTTCCCACCCCGGACGTATTCGGTAAAGTATCGTATCCATTTCTTCGGATTCATCGACTTTTTGAATCCCGACAGTACCAAGCATACTTGACATGGTAAGTATTCCCATAAAGATCAGCATAAACACTGTTATGATCAGCCTTGCGACAGTCATGAATTTATTATCGGGAAACAGTTCCGCGTCTTTTCTTTTTATTTTGTCCTTTGTCATTTTTTCAACCTCTTTCAATAAGGATTTTCCTATATATCTGTATTATATCATTTTCTTTATGGAATGTCAAATATTATGCTGATATGGCGTTACGAAAACCGAGGTTCAAAAAATTTTTATAGCTTGTTTTTGGAAAGATAATATGATATAAGCGGCGTGTCGTATTTAAAAAATAGACCTCCTCGGAAACTAAGGTGCAGCCATATGGCAAAAGATTTGACAGACGGTGTGCGTTAGTTTCCGAGGAGGTCTAATATTTATCGAAATTAATTTCCACGCCTGTTGCAATTTTGCCATTGATATGATATAATTAAAGCAACTGATTAAAAAAATTCAGAGGTGAAACATATGAAACGTCAGGATTATATCGGATGGGATGAATATTTTATGGGGATAGCCGTTCTCTCAGCTCAGAGAAGCAAGGATAACAACACTCAGGTGGGAGCATGTATCGTCAACAATGAGCATAAGATAGTCGCCGTAGGCTACAACGGTATGCCTACAGGGTGCAGCGACGATGATATGCCGTGGGAGCGTGAGGGAAAAACCTCTCTCGATACAAAATACCCTTTTGTATGCCATGCGGAGCTTAACGCTATACTTAACAGCAATTCGGCAAGTCTGAGCGGATGTACCTTGTACGTTACGCTTTTTCCGTGCAACGAATGTGCAAAGGCTATTATTCAGTCGGGAATAAAAAAGATCGTATACCAAAGCAACAAATATGCGGATTCTGAAAGTACCAAGGCTTCATCTATTCTTTTTAAGATGTGCGGTATCGAATGCCGTGAATACACAGCTTCTGGAAAGCAAATAAATATTGAGCTGTAAAAGTTTTTTATAGCCTGTTGCAAAAATTCACAAAAAGTTTACAAAATAAGCCGCACATATGCTGTTTATTTCCGTTAAGCTTATATGAGGGGGAATTGTATGTGTCGCTTGATTTAAAAGAACAATATGACAAAATATATAGATATTGCTACCTGCGTGTCCGCAGTCGTGAGATCGCAGAAGATCTGACACAGGAAACATTCCTTCGTTATATTGAGCATCCTCAGTATCACAGCGGCGGCAAGACCTTACAGCTGCTTTATACGATAGCCGGAAATTTGTGCAGCGATGAATTTCGCCGCCGCAAGCCCGAGGAGCTTGACGACGAACCCCTCTCCGATGTGAATGTGGAAAAAACGGTGCTTGAAAGCTATGCGCTGAAAGACGCATTGCAGAGCCTGTCTGCCGAGGACAGGGAAATTATACTTCTGAGATACATAAACGAAGTCCCCGTCAATGTTATCGCAGATCTTTACAATATTTCAAGATTCGCTGTGAATCGGCGAATAAAGGCTATACTCAGTTATTTGCGGAAAGAATTGGGAAAGGAGGAGCTGCAATGAAGAAATCCGAAAGAGAAGCCCTGAAAAAAGCTTTTAATATTCCCGAGCCGCAGAATAAGGACAGCTTTGCGGCGAAATATGAAAGTTTAATAAAAAAAAATGAGCGCAGACTTCGTTTTCCTGTTTATATGAAATACGCCACTACAGCAGTTTTTGCAGCTCTTGTCATAGGCGTTTGGGGGCGTATGACGGTCAGCCGTGATTATGTTGACAAATACCGTAACGGAAACCTGACTGCGGATACTGTTGTTGTGACAACTGCGGAAGATACTCAGCCGTCTACGGAGAGCGTCGGCGATGATAAAAATTCTGTTGTTACGGAAGTTTCCGTACAGACAGCGGCAACGGGCGCATCTGTTCAGATGCAGGCAGTCACGACCGCTTTCAGTAAAAGCGAAACTTCTGAAAATACCGAAAATAACAGTGAAGAAGAACATAAAGAAGAACACGAAGAACATAATGAAGAAGAACCGCGGGAAACCTCCGTTCAGACTGCCGCTGTTAATACTTCGGTAAACGTTGTAACAACGGTCACAGAGCCGTCAGAGCATAACATAAAAACAACAGCCGCAACAAATACGCCGTCTCCGCCGGCAACTGCAAGCGAGCCTGTAAATCATGGGCAGACAACTACGGTTTATATAGATGAACCGCCCTTGATCGCCACAGATCCTATGTCTCCTTCGCCGATAGCGACTCAGACAACAAGCAGGCATGATGATCCTAAACCTGTAGAAACAACAACACCTACGGAATACGAGCCTCCCCATCCCGTTCAACCGTCGGACGATGTGGAGTACAAACCATGGATAATTCCTTTAGTGAAATATGAAAAAAGCGATAATTGTGTGAATATCAGGGATCTGAGCAGTTCGTCCGATTCATCTGATCCGAATTATTGTCCTTCGATAGACAGCAATGAAGTTTCGGGTATAAACGAACTTTTTGAACGTTCAAAGTATATTATCAAGGCGGAAGTCATAGAAAAAATTTATACCGGCGTTGATATTTATCCGTATACGCAATACGATCTGCTTACAACGAGTTGTTATAAGCATGACGGTAAATATCCGCAGATGCCCTCGGTTTATGTTCCGGGAGGATATATGCCTGCTGATGTATACTGCGAGGGGGCGAATATAGAAAATGTTCTTCCCGATGGAAGCGTGGTATATTATGACGGCGGAAATAAAGGCGAAACAGAAGTGTATCGGCAATATATTTTCTTTATAAATGACGGTTCAGATAACATGCCCGACGGCTCGTACCGTCTCACGGCTGCAACGGATATAAGCATATTTGCTTATGACGGTGAAAAATACGTATCGCTCGGCGACCCGAGACTGACCTTTACTGAGGAAGAACTTTCCTATCTGACATAATACTCCTATACGGAATCGTTGCGATTCCAAAAAAACGCTTTAGGGCTGAATTACCCTAAAGCGTTTTTTTAGCTAATAATTATTCAACTTCTTTTTTTGATTTCATGAATACCGCAAAGCCGAAGCCTGTTATAATTACTGCAAATGCGGCGGCGATATTGTAAAGCTTTGAATAGCCTGTCTGAGGAAGCTCGCTTTCTGTTGAAGCAGTAGTTTCGGTGGGCTGTTCCGTAGCCGTTGTTGCAGAAGTAGAAGTCGTGGTGATCTTTTCAGTAGTAGCCGTTGTAGTGGAAGTAGAAGTTGTTGTGGTCTTTTCAGTAGTAGCCGTTGTAGTAGAAGTAGAAGTCGTTGTGGTCTTTTCAGTAGTAGCCGTTGTAGTGGAAGTAGAAGTCATGGTGGACTGTTTTGTAGCAGTCGTTGTAGTGGAAGTAGAAGTCGTGGTAGGCTTTTCAGTAGTAGCCGTTGTAGTGGAAGTAGAAGTCGTAGTGGGCTTCTCAGTAGTAGCCGTTGTAGTGGAAGTAGAAGTCGTGGTGGACTGTTTTGTAGCAGTCGTTGTAGTGGAAGTAGAAGTCGTGGTGGTCTTTTCAGTAGTAGCCATTGTAGTAGAAGTTGAAGTCGTGGTGGTCTTTTCAGTAGTAGCCGTTGTAGTGGAAGTTGAAGTCGTGGTGGACTGTTTTATAGTAGCTGTTGTAGTGGAAGTAGAAGTCGTGGTGGTCTTTTCAGTAGTAGCCGTTGTAGTGGAAGTAGAAGTCGTAGTGGGCTTCTCAGTAGTAGCCGTTGTAGTAGAAGTAGAAGTCGTAGTGGGCTTCTCAGTAGTAGCCGTTGTAGTGGAAGTTGAAGTCGTGGTGGACTGTTTTGTAGCAGTCGTTGTAGTGGAAGTAGAAGT
>CANQVK010000027.1 GCA_947627275.1 uncultured Ruminococcus sp.
GGCAACATGCGGTTCAACATCCGGCAGCGTGCGGTTTTAAGTCCGTGCAGTTGCGGTTATGCGGTCGGCATATACACGGTTTACGCATGGGAGAGCTTCTTGCACTGACTCCAAAGGATTTTGATTTCAAGAATAAGACGGTCAGGATTAACAAGTCCTATCAGCGTATCAAACAGAAAGACGTGATTACAGACCCAAAAACACCCAAAAGCGTAAGAACAATTGCAATGCCTGAATTTCTTTCGGAAGAAATGGAGGAGTGCATCAGTTCCCTTTATGGCATCGAGGAGGATGACAGGATATTCCAGATTTCCAAGCATTATCTGCATAACGAAATGGACAGGGGCAGCAAGGCGGCAGGAGTCAAGCGAATCCGCATACACGATTTGAGACATTCTCACGTGTCAATGCTTATCAATCAAGGCTTTTCCGCAGTGGATATTGCAGCCAGAGTGGGACACGAAAGCATTGATATTACATATAGATATGCCCATATGTTCCCAACAACGCAGACTGCAATTGCAAACAGATTGGATCAGGAAAGGAATGAGGACGATGAGTGAAAAAACACTCGACCCCAAAGGCAGATGGAGAAGCGTAACGGTTGGATTCAGAATGTCACCGCAAGAAGTGGAGATGCTGAATACCAAGGTTTATCTCTCAGGACTGACAAAGCAGGACTACATCATTGCTTGTATCCTGCAAAAAGAAATTGTTGTCAGAGGCAGCCCGAAACTCTACAAAGCATTGAAAAACACACTTTGCGACCTTATGCGGGAACTCAAAGAAAAAGGCAGCTACACTGATGAACAGTGGGAAACACTGGAATTTGCAGTCAGGCTGATAGAGGAATTCAGGGACAATGCAGAAATGCCTTAAAATCGGCATTATGATAATAAATAAATATATTAAATTACAGGAGGTATACCCAAATGAAAGACAAAAGAAACTGGTCTTCAGAACTCAAACCGGAAAATGTGAGCATAGGACTTGACAAGGTCAGTTATAAGCTGGACGGAAAGGTGGTATGTTTACATACCGACATGAAGTATGGCGTGCCGGATGCTCTGACGGTTTACATGGTTACCAATTTCAAGGAATTGGGAATCAAGAAGCTTATTATTACAAACTTCCCCATTTCCGATGAGCCTGAGGAATGGGCAGATCTGCTTGAAGGTGAAAAGTATGTGATTGAGAAAGTGCCGTCAAAACTCACAGATAGTGACAGCTATACATCTGTTACAGTAGAGCAATTTCTTGCCAAGCATAAGGAGACGTTTAAGGTCAAGGACAACAGTAAGCAGGCGGCTCATATCAAGCTGATCAAGGCGGCAGATATTGTGATAGGCTTTCCAAGTGTGAACATTCTGGAATCATATGTCAGGATGATTGAAAAGTATAACAAAAACTTTATCATAGGCGGCTATGTAAACGAGGAAAATTTTATGGATTACCTTGATGCATTCCAAATGCGTAAGTTTGAGATCACTGTGACAGAAAAGTTTCGTAGCAATGAGACATTTTACAGCTGTAACGGCTCTTTAATATGGATGGATAATTTTGATAAGGTGTATACGCCGCATTATTTTACAGATGACATCTATGCATGTGGGAGCGAGGAATTGTAATATTTGTACGGTATGGACGGAATGGAAAATCTGTTTTGATATATATAACTCGCCACAGTGCAATCAGATGTACTGCGGCGAGTTGTTGTTTATGCTGAATTGATTGTACTACCTGCAAACTTTTGGTTACTGATTCCTCAGTAGTTTAGTATCACAAATAGTATCATACGATGGCTTACGGGTGAAAATGGCGATTTTTCATCGGTTGAAAAATAGCGTTTTTTATTCCCACTCCACAGTTCCGGGTGGTTTAGAGGTAATATCGTAAACAACACGGTTTACATGTTCGACCTCGTTAGTCAGGCGGTTGGAGACACGAGCGAGAACGTCAAAAGGTATTCTTGCCCAGTCTGCGGTCATGAAATCGTCTGTAGTAACTGCGCGGATAGCGATAAGGTGGTCGTATGTACGGTGGTCGCCCATAACGCCAACGGTGCGCACATCGGGAAGAACAGCGAAGAACTGTTTCAGATCGCTTTCTATGCCGCTTTTGCGTATCTCATCGCGGAAAACCGCATCAGCTTCCTGAAGCACCTTTATCTTATCTTCGGTAATTTCGCCGAGAATACGCACGCCGAGACCCGGACCCGGGAACGGCTGTCTCCATACAAGGTCATGAGGTATACCGAGCTTTTCGCCTACCGCTCGGACTTCGTCCTTGAAAAGATCCTTAAGCGGCTCGATCGTGCCTGCAAACTGAATATCCGCAGGCATCTCGACCATATTGTGATGCGTTTTGATAACGTCGGTTTTGCCGTGACCTGCTTTATTTCCCTTGCCGGACTCGATACGGTCGGGATAGATAGTACCCTGAGCGAAGAATCCCTCCGTGCCATACTCACGTATTTTTTCCCAGAACACATTGTAGAACTCAGTACCTATGATCTTTCTCTTTTTCTCGGGGTCGGTCACGCCTTTTAAAGCTGCGAGGAACTTGTCCTTGCAGTTTACACGGACAAAGTTCATGTCAAATAGCTTTGTAAACGTTTCCTCAACAAAGTCGCCTTCGTCCTTACGCATAAGTCCCTGATCTACGAAAACGCAAGTCAGCTGTTTTCCCACAGCGCGGCTGAGAAGTCCGGCTGCAACGGAGGAATCCACGCCGCCCGACAAACCGAGGATAACGTTCTTATCGCCGATCTGCTCGCGAAGCTCGGCGACGGTTTTTTCGATAAAGTCATCCATTTGCCAATCGCCGCAGAAGCCGCAGACGTTTTTCAGAAAGCTGTCAAGCATTCCAAGACCGCCAACGGTATGACTTACTTCCGGGTGGAACTGTACGGCATACAGCTTTTTTTCTTCATTATACATAGCCGCCATGGGACAATTGTCGGTATGAGCGGCAATTTTAAATCCCTCGGGGACCTGAGAAACAAAATCCGTGTGGCTCATCCATGAAGTAGCCGTATCCGAAAGATTTTCAACATCGCCGAAAAGGACGCAGCTTTTATCGTAGTGCGTATCGGTCATGCCGTATTCCGAAGTATTGCAGCTTTCGACCTTTCCGCCGAGGGTGTACGCCATAAGCTGACAGCCGTAGCATATGCCGAGTATCGGTATGCCAAGATCAAAAATTTCCTTTGCGATATGCGGAGAGCGTTCATCGTAAACGCTGTTTGGTCCGCCTGTGAAAATAATGCCCATTGGGTTCAGCGACCTAAGCTCCTCAATGGGAGTGGTGTGGCTTTTGATCTCGCAGTATACGCCGCACTCACGTACTCTGCGTGCGATAAGCTGATTATACTGTCCGCCGAAATCGAGAACGATACAAAGCTGATTTGCCATAATTTCCTCCTTAATATGTGGGATATTCTGTAACAGTTTCCTGTTAAATTTATAGCAAACGACAAAATATTTTGGCGTTTGCTATAATTATAGCACGTTTTTTCGATAAATTCAAGAACAATGAAGATTTTGCGGATATAAATTTTTTATGTTGAATTGTGTAAAATCTTGTATCATTGAAGTTATTACAGACTAACCCGATGATTTGACATCGTGCGGAGAAAGTGATATAATATTAATGGAACAATGTTTCTTTAGAGCTTGTTTAGTATCTCGGCGTGTGCGAGAAGATACTAAACAGACTCTTATAAACGGGCTTTGGGATTTATTCCGAAGTCGGTGAGGTCAAAGCGTTTTCGGGCATCAGAGAAGTTCTCTGTTATCGGTCAACTGTAAATGAACTGACTAATTATGCCCGCTGTAACTGCGGGTGTTTTTATTTTATGAACAAAAATTATAACTGTAAAACAAAATATCCGATATTTTTAGTACACGGCATGGGATTCCGTGACGGTAAAATATGCTACTGGGGACGTATTCCCGAGGTTCTGCGGAAATACGGCGCCGACGTGTACTTCGGCTGTCAGGACGCAAACGCTTCTGTTGAATCGAACTGCCGAATCTTAAAGACCTCCCTCGAAAATGTCCTCGCTGAAACGGGAGCGGAAAAGGTCAATATAATAGCTCATTCAAAGGGCGGAATTGAAGCAAGATACCTTATCTCCTCCATGGGAATGGGACGCTGTACAGCCTCTTTAACGACATTAAGCACGCCTCACAGAGGTTCCCGCACAATGGATAAGTTCATGAAGTTTCCGAAGTTCCTGTTGATAGCGGGAAGCCGTGTGTTTGACTTTTTTCAGGGACTTGGCGGCGACAAAAATCCCGATACCTACCGCTGTCTTGAACAGCTTACAACCGTATTTATGGAAAGCTTCAACAGTCAGAATCCCGATGACAGCAGCGTTTACTACCAAAGCTATGCTTTTAAAATGAAAGATCCGTTCAGCGATATTATCATGACGATACCCTATATTGTTGTACGGCTTCTCAACGGCGAAAGCGACGGAATGCTTGCTCCCGACGAAGCTGCATGGGGCGAGTTCAGGGGAGTATTCACAGGAACGGGGAACAGAGGTATCTCTCATCCCGATGAGGTAGACCTGCGCCGCCGACCGCTCAGCAGAAAACTGCCGTCAAATGAGAATGAAATATCAGATATAACCGATTTTTACGCTCGGATCGTATCGGAATTAAGAGCAAGGGGGTTATAATGGAGGAAAAAAGAATAGCCGTTGCAGCCATAGTTATCGACGACCCGTCGGCGGTTGCAGAAGTCAACAGCGTACTGCACGAACACAATGATATTATTATCGGAAGAATGGGAATACCCTACAGAGAGCGTGGAATATCGCTGATTTCCGTGGCTCTTGACGCATCTCCCGACAAGATAAGCAGTCTTACGGGACGGCTCGGACACATCGGCGGCGTTTCCGTAAAAGCGGCAATTTCAAAAAAGTAGGAGGACTTAATTTATGTACGATGTCAGATCATTAAAGGCTGAGGAGTTTATTGATCATGAAGAAATTCTGGAAACTCTCGAATATGCCGAAGCCAACAAGCATAACAAGGAGCTTGTTGAGGAGATACTTGAAAAAGCGCGTCCCAAGAAAACGGGCAGGGGAGTTGAGTGCGCCGGACTTTCTCACAAAGACGCCAGCGTACTTCTTGCATGCGATCTGCCCGAAATGACGGAGAAAATATATTCTCTTGCAAGAGAAATAAAAGACGCATTCTACGGCGACCGGATCGTTATGTTTGCGCCCCTTTATCTCTCGAATTACTGCGTAAATAAGTGCGTTTATTGTCCTTATCACATGCAGAACAAGGAGATACCACGAAAAAAGCTTACTCAGGAGGAGGTCAGGCAGGAGGTCATCGCGCTTCAGGATATGGGACATAAGCGCCTTGCTATCGAAGCGGGCGAAGACCCTGTAAACAATCCTCTTGAATACATTCTTGAGTGCATCAAGACTATCTATTCGATAAAGCACAAAAACGGAGCTATCAGACGTGTCAACGTCAATATCGCAGCTACCACCGTTGAAAACTACCATAAGCTTAAAGAAGCCGGAATAGGTACATACATTCTTTTTCAGGAAACATATCACAAGGAAAGCTACGAAACGCTTCACCCGGCAGGTCCGAAACACAACTACGCATATCATACGGAAGCAATGGACAGAGCAATGGAGGGCGGCATAGACGATGTAGGTCTGGGAGTTCTTTTCGGTCTGGATAAATACAAATACGAGTTCGCAGGACTTCTTATGCACGCCGAGCATCTTGAAGCCGTTCACGGAGTAGGTCCGCATACTATCAGCGTTCCGAGACTTAAAAGAGCCGCTGACATTGACCCCGGTCAGTTCGATAACGGTATTGACGACGATACCTTTGCCAAAATCATTGCATGTATCAGGATAGCCGTACCTTATACGGGTATGATAATCTCCACAAGAGAAAACGAGAGCTGCCGTGAAAAAGTCATGAAGCTCGGTATTTCGCAAATATCAGGCGGTTCGAGAACATCTGTGGGCGGTTATGCCGGATATTCTGCTGAGGAGCGTCCCCATGATACGGAGCAGTTTGACGTTTCCGACCAGCGTTCTCTGGACGAGGTAGTTAAATGGCTTATGGAGGGCGGCTATATTCCGTCTTTCTGTACGGCTTGCTATCGTGAGGGACGTACCGGCGACCGATTCATGGCTCTTTGCAAGGTCGGTCAGATCCAGAACTGCTGTCACCCCAATGCGCTGCTTACTTTACAGGAATATTTGCAGGACTATGCAAGCCCTGAAACAAGAAAGCTCGGAGAGGAGCTTATCGACCGTGAGATACTGAAAGTTCCCGACCCAAAAAGACGTGAAAAGGCTTTGGGGTATCTGGAGAAAATCAGAAACGGAGAAAGAGATTTCAGATTCTGAGATATTAAAGAAACGCCCTCTGATGTGGGGCGTTTTCTTTGTTATGCGGAAAATCGGTGATTTTCTCGGAGCGTTCAGTCCGTTCATAAATTATTAAGGCATAAGCTTTGTCCAGCCGTTTGTGCTGTTCTCATTAAGAAATTCTTTTGGAATATAGGCATAAACAATTCCCGTACCCTCTGTCTCATGAGACGATTTGGTTATATTGAAGGAAAGACAGACTTGTCCGTCAGGGCACATTGATGTATTTATTTCATCTGCGTAATCGGTGCTTTTGCGGTCGTAGATATTTACAAACAGCGTGCATTCATCAAGGTTCGGAGCATTTCCGTAACCTCTGAGTATGTTTGAAAATTCGTCATTATCGGCGGAGACGTATCTTCTTGACCTGTCGCATCGTTCGGCTCAGGGAAAGTCTCAGGCTCTGTCGGAGCTTCCGTTTCCGACTCGTATTCCTTTGTCGGGGCGGTATTGGAAGTATTGTCGGATAGCGATGATATTTCGGTCATCGGACTGACGTTATCATGTCCGCAGGCAGTAAGCATAATTGCAGATAATATCAGAGGTAGGATTTTAACTTTCATAGCTTTGCTCCTTTCGCAGGTAATAGAGGCTGTCTATAGTTGATATTATAGCGATATTTACTAAAAATGTCAATTAAAATTTATTCAAAAAATAATTACAAACTAAAAACAGCGTGAGCCAATATGAAAGCAAAGCCCTAAAATTATTACTCTTGACTTTATCCACAGTAATATGGTATACTTATCCTATACCAATTTAAAAAAGAGGGAACAATATGTCATTAGAGATAACAAAAATAAAATATCTCCCGGAGCTTCGTGAAACGGCAGAGCTTGCGGAAAAGATCTGGCACGAATGTTTTGTAAACATCATCAGCGAGGGACAAATAGATTATATGGTCGAGAAGTTTCAGTCGCTGAACGCAATGACCGATCAGATAGAAAAACAGGATTACAGCTATTTTGCCGTTCGTGAGGACGGAGAGCTGTGCGGATATTTCGGCGTAAAGCCTGAATCGGACGATCGTTTTTTTCTCAGCAAGCTCTACCTGCGCAGCGATAAAAGAGGCAGGGGCATCGCTTCGCTCATGCTTCGGAAAGTCTTTCAGGAAGCCGAAAAATACGGCAAAAAAAGAGTTTATCTTACGGTAAACAAAAATAATACCCATGCGGTGGAGGTCTACAAAAAAACAGGCTTTGCCATAGTCGATACAGCCGTTACCGACATTGGCAGCGGCTACGTTATGGACGACTTTATTATGGAATATACTCTGTAAAACACGCATAAAATAGCTAAAAAGGAGTGTTTCTATGAGTATAGCGGAGCTTATTTTACTATCCTTGGGGCTTGCAATGGACGCCTTTTCCGTATCCGTATGCAAGGGACTGAGCATGAAGAAGATAGACTATAGGGGAGCTGCCGTAATAGCTTTGTTCTTCGGCGCATTTCAGGCGATAATGCCGCTTATCGGATATTTTCTCGGCAGCCGTTTTGAGAGATTCATAAGCGCATACAGTCATTGGATAGCATTTATACTTCTTGGATTTATCGGCGGAAAAATGATATTCGAGGTAATTAAAGGCGGCAATGACGAAGGAGCTGTTTCGGAATATCGGCTTGACATAAAGGAGCTTTGCATTCTTGCTGTTGCAACCAGCATAGACGCGCTTGCGGTGGGAGTTATTTTTGCCGCGCAGAAAACAAATCTCCTGATGTCTGTGTCGGTCATAGGCGGAATTACCTTTGCAGTATGCCTTATAGGTGTAATTATAGGCAACCGTTTCGGCAGCAAGTACGAAAAAAAGGCTGAGCTTGCAGGCGGCATAGTGCTTGTGCTTATAGGCGTCAAGCTGCTGGTCGATGGATTGGTCTGAATCATGAAAAAATCAAGAAAAAAAAAGCTGATAACTTATGCGGCGATTACAGCGGTTTTGGCAGTTTTCTGCTTTTGGCAGAACAATATGCTTACCGTTTCGGAGTATTCCTATAAGACCGATAAAATAGAAGCTGAACTTGACGGGTTTAAAATAGTGCATATCTCCGACCTGCACAATAAAAGCTTCGGAAAAAAACAAAAGCGTCTTATGGAAAAAATAAAGAAGCTCTCTCCTGATATTATCGTTATTACAGGAGATATTGCAGACTCTAATCATACCGATATTTCAAAGGCTCTTGAATTTGTCGAAGAATCGGTAAAAATTGCGGAAACCTATTACATTACCGGCAATCACGAATATTGGCTCGATGACGGCGAATTCGCTGAAATTACAGACGGCATTGAAGAAGCAGGCGCAGTATATCTCAGCGACGAAACCGTAAATGTCACAAAAAATGGAAAAAGCTTCGCTCTGACAGGAGTTGACGATCTGTCTTTGGTGAACTTTTCCGACCGTTGTCCAAAGCTTGACGGCAGTAAACTAAATGTTATCCTTGCTCATGAGCCGCAATATATTGAAGCTTACAGCGTTCACGGAAACGTTGATCTCGTTTTGTCGGGACATGCTCACGGCGGACAGTTTGCGCTGCCGTTTATAGGGGGGATAGTTGCGCCCGATCAGGGATTTTTCCCCGAGTATACGGAGGGATTGCACAAAATGGGCGATACGTCAATGATAATAAGCCGAGGTTTGGGAAACAGCGTAATTCCGCTGAGACTGTTCAATTATCCGGAAATCGTATGTGTCACCATTGAAAAAGAATAATTAAAAAAGCGTGTGTAATCATTTCGATTGCACACGCTTTTTATACTAATCTCAATAACAGTCCCATGTGAAGAAAACATCATCGAAGCTGAGGTTTTCTAGATCCTTGTCATTTATAAAGAAATCGGCAACTCCGTAGTCGCCCCACATTATGGGAAAATGTTCCGACATTTCAGAATCAAGCTGAAAGAGCAGGGTATTATATTTTCCGTTCGGCTCTCTCGGGTCATCCTGCGAAAAGCAGGGATAGCCGAGAAGATGATGACCTGTTGTATCGGAGTCAAGAGACAGCTCGTCAAGCGTAACGTCCTTTTCAATTTTAAATCCGAGTTCTCTTGCAGCGTCTTGAATTATCTTTTCGCTGAAAATATTGGAAGTATCCATAAGCATTTCCGTAAGCTTGAATTCAAGTCCGCACTCGCTCTCAAACGGCATAATATCGCTGTTAGCGTATGCCTGTATACCAAGAGAACGCGCGGTTTCTTCTGTAAAATTCGGGTCTGTTTTTTTGTGATAGACTACTTTACAGTTTTCTTCGCAGTCGGAAAAGAATTGAAGCATTCCCTCATGAGGGAGTTTTTTTGTTTTTGGAAGCTGACTTAAGTTAAACTGAGCGATGAAGCACATATTCTCGGGATAAGGCATAGAAGCGTCCCAGTAGTGAAGTCCGCCTAACTTGCTGTCGGTAACGCCCATATTCCCAAAGGGCGCAATAGTAATCTCAATTGCTTCGGTAATGGTTTTTTCTTTTATTTTTTCAACAAGCGCTTTGACTTCTTCGGACGTCAGACGGTGAGGTATTCTTCTGAGGATCCTGTACATAGCATTTGAAGAAGAATCCCTTTTCATAAGAAGTCCGCCGACTATCATAGCTATGCCTATCCCTAAAACCAAAGCAAACAGGAACGTCATGCCTATCATATCCGCAATCCCTATATCTTCGGATTTGTCGCCGTAAGTCACCATAATCATTGCCAGCGCAAACCCTGTGATCGCCGTACCCAAGCCGTAAATTAAAGCGCCATGCGTTGCGATAGGCTTTTTGGTGAAGCCGTGGTGGAGCATACTCGCTCCTACGACCGTCATAGCAAGGGCGAGCGGCAGAGGACAAAGCTCAAAAAGCAGACTGGGGGAGCTGTAATCCACGTTGAAAAAAACTCCCTCAACTGCAAGCAGAACTCCGAATACAGCTAACGGAAATCCTATCACCGTGTTTAAAACGGCTCGGAAAATTCTTATATTTTTCGGCGTAACAGATGTAAGACCGTCCGCAATTATAGTGCATTCGTCAATTTGGCGGAACGTGATATGTTTCGACATCACCCCCGACAGAAAGGAATAAAGGCTGTCATGATTTTCAAAACTCTTTCTGTACTGACGGCAGTTGTATTCCATTTCAATTTCAGGCAGACCGTTTTCGGCTATATAAGCCGTCATTCTGTAACAAGGGAGTTGTATGGTGCAAGCGACGGGGTCGTAATAAACTTCGTCATATACATGTTGAAGCTTGGAATATATTTTCAGCATTTCATTCATAATAAAAATACCTTTAGACTAAAATCCTCCTCCGCACTTTTAGCAGAGAAGGATTTTGCGTCATTATGATTATTCCTCGGGCATCTCCCAGTTATGGTAAACGTTCTGAACGTCGTCGTTATCTTCAAGATGCTCCAAAAGAAGGTTCATTTTCTTGATATGCTCCTCATCTGTAAGAGTCGTGTAATTTGCAGGGATACGGTCAGTCTCTGCGGACAGAACCTTATAGCCCTTGGCAGTCAGCCCCTCTCTCAGCTCATGGAGAGCCTCGGGAGCGCACTCTATCTCGACAGTTTCCTCACCGATGTCGAAATCGTCGCCGCCGCACTCGAATACGTCCTCCATAACGGCGTCCTCGTCAAGACCTGTATTTTCAAGAATAACAATGCCCTTCGTAGTGAACATAAACGACACGCAGCCCGATGTACCGAGGTTTCCGCCGAATTTGTCAAAATAGTGGCGAACGTCGCCTGCTGTACGGTTCTTATTGTCGGTAAGACATTCAACTATGACCGCAACGCCGTTTGGACCGTAGCCCTCATATACCATTGTTTCGTAGTTATTTTTGTCCTCGCCGCCTGCCGCTTTCTTGATAACACGATCAATGTTGTCGTTCGGCACATTATTCGCCTTTGCCTTTGCAATAAGATCGCGGAGCTTGCTGTTATTATTAGGATCGGGACCTCCCTCTCTTACAACAACGGTGATCTCTCTGCCTATCTTGGTAAAAATTTTACCCTTGACGGCATCGGTCGCTTCCTTTTTACGCTTGATATTATTCCATTTTGAATGACCTGACATTTTTCAGTTCTCCTTATTCCGAATAGATATAATTTTCATCGGAGTCACGCTTGATCTTTTTAAGCTGCTCCTTTTTATTGTCATAATAGTCGAAAAGAGCCACTACGGCTGCACCGAACATAAAACCTACCGCAAATCCGGCGCATACGCCTATTGCCGTCTTTCCTGCTTTTACGACCGCTTCGTTTTCAATACGTATCTCGTCCATAAACAAACCTCCCTTTAAAACCTGTTCCTGCATATTGTCAATGTTATCGACTCAAGCGGGGGACGCTGTCCTCCTGCACCCCCTGCCAAAGGGGTGACCCCTTTGGAATCTCTGTTGTCGTAAATTTTCCTGCATAAAGCCTGCCATATAAATCCGAATCCATATTTTTATGGCTTTATGCAGTAAAATTTACGATATAAGGTTCAAGAAATTACCTTTTGACAAAAGATACAGGAAACAATGCCCTCATAAGTTAATATCATTAACAATGTAGAAACAGATTCTATATTTTTATTTCGACACCGTCCATTATCACGCCGAAAAGCTCGGCTATCCTGTCCTGTTTGCCCAGAAGCTGCAAGTACCCGAAAAGGCACTCAACCGCCGTTGCTCTGTGATATTCCGCCGCTTCCGCATGTTTCGGAACGGTATTTCCCGTAGCGTTCCTGCCTCTTTTCAGCACAGCAAGCTCCTTATCCGTCAGAATCTCTGACAGTCTGTCATATGCCTCCGACTGAAATTCAGCGCACACAAGCTTTATCTTTGCCGAGTGAAGCTTCGATACGGGCATATTGGCACGCCGCAGAAGCTCCTCTCTCACAAGGGTATCGTACACGCTGTCCCCCAAAAACGCAAGCGTAAGAGGA
This sequence comes from uncultured Ruminococcus sp., assembly GCA_947627275.1. Taxonomy (GTDB): domain Bacteria; phylum Bacillota; class Clostridia; order Oscillospirales; family Ruminococcaceae; genus Ruminococcus. Next base: position 12,316 of record CANQVK010000027.1, read on the forward strand.
CTATACATGTTCACGTCCCTTTCGGTTAAAATTTTTTCTGCCATATCAATAAACGAAGTCGAACTCGAAGCCCTCAAGGTCTACGGTATCGCCCTCCTGCACTCCCATTTCTTCAAGCTTTGCAATAATTCCGCTGTTTATAAGCACACGCTGGAAATACTGCAACGAGGAGTAGTCGTCCGGGTCTACAGTACGCATGATAGGCTGGATCCAAGGCGCTTCAACGTAGTAAACGCCGTCCTCCTCGGTTATCTCAAATCTCTTTCCGGCGCCGAGCATGTCGTCAAGCTCCGCCTGCGGTATCGGCTCAGGCTCGTACTCCTTGATAGGCGGCAACGTATCAAGTATCTCCGAAATTTTCATCACAAGCTCACGAGTTCCCTGCGTTGTCGCAGCGGAGATGCAGAAAAATTCCATTCCCTGTTCCTCGATAAAGCTTTTGAACTCGTTTATCTGCTCCTCTGTCGCCATGTCGGATTTGTTTGCGGCAACTATTTGAGGACGCTTTGCAAGTTCCTCGTCAAATTTCGCAAGCTCCTCGTTTATGATACGGAAATCATCTTTCGGGTCGCGTCCCTCGATTCCCGAAACGTCCACCACATGAACGATAAGGCGGCATCTCTCAACATGGCGCAGGAACTCGTGACCAAGACCAACGCCGTCCCCTGCGCCCTCGATAAGTCCGGGAATATCCGCCATAACGAAAGACTTTTCCTCATCGGCGCGTACAACTCCCAGCACAGGCGTCAGGGTAGTAAAGTGATAATTTGCAATTTTCGGCTTAGCGGCGCTGACAACGGATATAAGCGTGGATTTTCCAACATTCGGAAATCCCACAAGTCCAACGTCCGCCAAAAGCTTCAATTCAAGAGTTACCTCGAACTCCTCGCCCGGATAGCCCGGCTTTGCAAACTTCGGTATCTGTCGGGTAGGCGTGGCGAAATGAACGTTTCCCTTGCCGCCGTTTCCGCCTTTGGCAAGTACTTTAGGCTCGTCCGTTGACATATCAGCCATGATTCGTCCCGTATTGGCATCGCGGATAAGCGTACCGCGGGGGACTTTTATAATAAGCGGTTCTGCGCTTTTGCCCGTGCAGTTGCGTGACGAGCCGTTCTGCCCTTTATCGGCAACATATTTTCTTTTGTAGCGGAAGTCCACAAGGGTAGAAAAATTGTCGTCCGCCTGAAAGACAATGTCGCCGCCTCTGCCGCCGTCGCCGCCGTCAGGACCGCCTGCGGCAACGTATTTTTCTCTGTGAAAGGAAACTGCGCCGTCGCCGCCGTCTCCTGCCTTGATCTTTATTTTAGCCTTATCAACGAACATTCTGAATCTCCTTTTCAAAGCTCGGCGTTACATCATGGATCTAATGAAAAATCCCAAGCTAAAGCTCGGGATTTATGACGCAATAATGCTTACTGCTCTGCGTAAACCGAAACCTTTTTACGGCTTCTGCCCAAACGCTCGAACTTGACCTTTCCGCTTACTGTAGCGAAAATCGTGTCGTCAGAACCAATGCCGACGCCAACGCCGGGATGGATATGAGTACCTCTCTGGCGAACGATGATATTGCCTGCCTGTACGAACTGTCCGTCTGCACGCTTAACGCCAAGTCTCTTGGACTCGGAGTCACGTCCGTTCTTTGTAGAACCAACACCCTTTTTATGAGCGAAGAACTGCATACTGATCTTAAACATACTTACACCTCCGAAATTGTTATTTTAATTGTTTCTGGAAATTCATCTGCAATTGAATCAAGATGTATGATAAGCTGTTTTATAATTCTCGAAGCGGAATCGTATTCAGCGTTAGTAAAACATCTCACGAGACAGCCGGCAACCGCCGTTTTAGTTTTGCAACCGAAAGCATCGAGAAGATTTACAGTCAGCTGTACCGCAGAAGAAACAGCTGCACACACGATGTCCTTTCCGGATTCGGCAAAATCTGCATGATCTCTCACTTCAAAAGCATAGAATTGCTTGTCTTTTCGATAAAAAACTGATCTAATCATTGATCAAGCCTTGATAGCTTCGATCTTGACCTGTGTGTAAGGCTGTCTGTGACCCTGCTTTTTCTTTTCGCCCTTCTTAGGCTTGTAAGTGAAAACTGTGATCTTCTTAGCCTTGCCGTTTTTAATAACCTTAGCTTCAACAGCCGCGCCGTCAACGTAGGGAGTACCTACCTTGATGCCGTCATCAGCGCCGAGAGCAACGATCTTATCGAAAGTAACTGTTTCGTCAGCCTCAACTGCGAGCTTTTCGATAAAGAGGACGTCTCCCTCCTTGACCTGATACTGCTTTCCGCCGGTTTCAATAACTGCGTACATTTATGGCACCTGCCTTTTTCAAAACTCGCTGCAACGGGCGTGAATAAATTCAGCTTTTGAGCCTGTCTGCAAGCGGCATGTATTATTATATCATACTTTCCTCATTTTGTCAAGAGGAATAAAAAACATTTTTCGATCCTTTGAACCAATGTCACGGTCTTTTAAGCGGACGTCCTTTCTTGCAGGGCGTTTCCCAAAAATCCGATGTCTATCGGATTTTTGGGAATTAGTATTAGAACGCTTTAGTAGTTTTTTAGTCGAGACTTCGTATTCCTTTACTTCTTGAATCAATACAGGCTATTACCAAGCCTTATAATTTTCGTTGCCGACCTTATAAGCCGTGCCGGGAACAAACATATCCTTTGGAGCGAACTCGGCGTTTTTGCCCTCAGCCTTAGCCTTCTCGTTTGCGCTCTGAATAATTTTTCTCAGTTCTCTGAACGCAACGCTCTTGCCGACAATGCTCTGAACCGCTTCCTGCGGAGGTCTTTGATTAAGGAACTCCAGAATTACCTGCTGAATATAGAAATAAGAACGAAGCTGAGTTTTCTTGAACTCTATCTTATTATCGCCGTCAAGGAGGAACAGGCTGTCGCCCTCCTGATAGCCGAGGGTAAGCTTCGCCATGATCTCGGGAACGAAAATCCTTATTTCAGCCGAAAGATCCTTGTTTCCTACCATTTGGTCAAGCTCGTTTGCCATTGCCATGTATTCGTCGTTATTTTTAACATTGATAAGTTTTTCAACGACAAATTTTGCGCCCTCGACAACAGTTTCCTTCTTGAACGGACACTGGTCGTCCTCGCGCTGAACGAATATTGCGTACTGCTTTTCACAGATAAACGTGTTTTCGGCGTTCCATGAATCAACGTAGCTCTTAAAGAATCTGCTCAGCTCGGTGCATACGGAGCCGTTTATTCTTATCTCGATGATCTCTCTGTCCCTGTGCTTGGCAAGATATATCCTCAACCAGTAATACTTCTTTGAACCGAGGTATTTCGGTATTTCATTTTTGATAAAGCCTACCAGCATTGTGGGCTGACCCTTTTCCGCCGCACCTATCCTTACGATAGACTGCGCATACATATCGAAATTGTAACGCTGATTCAGATAGGTAACGGGAATATGGATAGGCGATTTTTTGTAAAGAGCCTGATCCAGCGGATGCCATACGCCGCCGTAGAATATCTCGACCGCCATTTTTGCGGCTTCCTCAAAGGTCTTGCCCTGAGCGTCTACAGGGTCGATAAGAGGCTCGTCAAAATCGTCGTGTGTAACGATGAAGATGACTTGCATAAGCTTGACCTCGTCCTTATCCTCAACTCTGCCTGTTTTAACGTCGATAGTAAAACCTCTCGGCATGATTATACAGCCGTCGTAGAGATTTCCCTTTTCCATTTTCTTGTCGAGTGCAGCCAGAACCAGTTCCTTGCAGTCGATATTCTTTTCAGCAGCCGGAGCTTTCTCCTCAGTCTGATTCTTTTTCTTAAATAAAGCCACTTGTATCATTCTCCTTAAATTTTATTTTATAAATTCAGCCGCAGCCCAGCCCTCTTTTACGCTGACTTCCTTTTTAGTGAAACCTACGCTTTCGACAGCTGACAGCACCTCGTCCATACGTTCTTCAATAATGCCCGAAATTATAAGAGTTCCGCCGTCTCTGAGGTAACGCGCGAAATGCTCCTTCATAGCGATAAGCACGTCCGCAACGATATTCGCAGTTATAATATCGTAACTTCCGTCAATAGCGTCCGCGAGCTGTTCGTCGGTCAGAATATTGCCGAAATACGTTCTGTAGGCAGCCTCGGGGATATTGTTCTTTTTCGCATTTTCCTCTGCTGTTGCCGCAGCGTTTTCATCAATGTCAACGGCGACAGCATGATCCGCTCCAAGAAGCATTGCCGCGATCGAGAGTATTCCGCTGCCGCAGCCCATGTCGAGTATCGTATCGCCTTTTTTCAGAGACTTCTCAAGAAGCTCGAGACAAAGCCGTGTTGTGTGATGCTGACCTGTTCCGAAGCTTGATGCGGGATCAATTTCAAGAATGACCCTGCTGTCGTCCGAATACTCCTCCCACGAGGGTTTTACCGCCAGCTTCTCACCGACCTTAAACGGCTTGAAATACTGCTTCCAGTTATTCGCCCAGTCCTCCTCGCGAATATTTGAAAGCTCGGCTTCAAGTCTGCCGTAAAGCTTTTCCGTATCGGCTGCTTTCAGTTCAGCCAGCATTGCCTTTATGGATATGAGCATGTCCGCGCCCTGCTCATTTCCGGGCAGATATACGGTAACGCATGTCTCACAGTCTGCAAGTCCCATGAGGTCTTCGTCAATGTAATCCCATTGACCGTTTTTATTGTCAAGGAACTCCTTGAAATCCTCGGAATCCTTTATAACAAAGCCCTTTACGCCAACGTCGAGGAGCTTTGCGCACAGAAGATCTATGCCCTCGGCAGAGGTAAATATATTAACTTCCGTCCATTCCATGCTTTCACCTCCGCACTATATTGTTGTCAGAAATTCCCTAACGTCCGTAAGGTCGACGTTGCCGTCCCCGTTCAGGTCAGCCGCGTCAAGCTGTGAGACTGTAAGCGTTGAAATACAGCTCGGGAGATGCTCCCTATTCTGTAAGTAGCTGTTTAGCAGGGACAGATCGTATTTATCAACGATACCGTCATCGTTGAGGTCGCCTTTTATGTGAACGTGAGCCTCGGTTTTTACGAGCTGCGACATATCGATCCAACCTGAAACATCATCGGAAGTGATAAGTCCGTATTGTCCGTTGTATTCCTCAATGTGGACAACGTTTCCCTTTTTAAGAGAAAACTGCATCGTACCGCCGCCCTGCTCGGAGTATACCGCCACGGGCGAATCGTCGCTGACAAAATATTCGCCGTTGCAAACAGTCACCTGAAATACCGTTTCAGCCGAAGCGTAGCCCATATCAGCCTTTACGACAATATCATAGCTGCCGAAAGCGTCCGGGTCGTAAGCTGACGCGTCAACGCTGACGTTTTCGGAAGTCATCGGAACAGGCTCGCCTGTCCATTCGCCTGTTTTCGGGTCAACTCCGCTTAGCGTTACCGTGCCGCCCGTTAAGTCAAGCTCCTCGCCGTATTGGAAGATCGTTCTTTCGGGGAGAGACGTTATCTCGATACCGAGAGCCGCCTCATATTCGGGAGCAGCGCCGGACGTGCCGGGAGCGTTCGTTCCCTTGAGCGCCCAGTATTCGCCTTGAAGTCCCGAGGGATAGCCCTCGTAAAGATCGTGAGTATCCATAGCTGGGTCGCACATTGTGATCGAGCCGTCCTCTCCGACAGACTCGATGTAAACCCAATGATAACCGCCGTTGTTTACACGCGCAATTATGTGCCAGCCCTCGTCCATAAGGGAGCTAAGTTCGTTCGCCGCTGCCGTTTTTGAAGTGTTTTTAAGATATGCGTCCTTGCCCCATGTAATATTCGGGATAAGAGTATGTATAGTTCCCCAACTGCTGATAGCGCCGCCGCCGGAAAAACCGCCCACGCTTGTATAAGCGTTGGCAAGAACTCCCGGGTCAAACTGCTCAATATCGGATATGCCGAGATTTGCCATCGCCGCGCTGTCGATAGAACCCGAGTGGACAGCCATTATCGCCAAGGACGTAACGAGACAGCCCGAACGTCTTATCGTCGTGCCGCCCATAGGAGTATTGCCCCACCTCGGGTCAAGCTGGCTCCATTCACGGTATTCACTGTAAACGGATGCCGCCTGATCGGACGATACGGAAGTTTCCTCAGCCGCCTTTGCCGCTGCGGACGCCGTTCCCGCCGCACCGCAGCAAGCCGCCGTAACTATAGCCGTAAGTATGCCTATGATTTTTTTATGCTGCATTGGAATCATTCTCCTTATTCAGAATATCATTTTGCAGTCCTGATTTTGACTCTGCGTGATCTTCTTTCCGCCTTTTTAGCTTCTTTCAGAGCATTGAAGGCGGAAACATAAACTTCTATCGCTTTTGTTTTGTCGTTCCCGGAAAGCTCCTTTTCGCCGTATTCAGCCATTTCAAAGAGTTCCGCTGCCGCCGAGACGTCAGCACCCGAACGTTGTGAAACAGCATACGCCGCCTCATGGACGGACGATGTGTACGGTATGCCGTACACCCTGCATATCCGCCGCATAACCGCAGAAATAGCCTCGTTCGGCGGTCTGCGTCTTACACGTATCAGAAAGAAGCGATGTACGATCTCAGGCGCAAGCAATATCAGCCCCAAAGCAAGAACGGAAACAATAAGGATCATCAATCCCGACCTTGAAAGCATACTCGTTGCGCTTTTCTTTTCCTGAATTATATCGTTTGTCATCGTTGGCTCGAAGGACATCCAGCCGTACCCCTTTATGTAAAGCTCGGGGAAACCGTGAGCGTCCTGCGCTGTTATAATGTAGCTTTCACCATTTTCGTCACCGTTTTTTGTCTGCATATTGAACCCCTCGCAGTATCGTGCGGGTATTCCCGCCGCTCGTGCAAGGAGAGTCATAGCCGTTGCATATTCGTAACAGACTCCTCTTTTTGTATCAAAAAGGAAATCCTCGGCGTTTTCTCCGACCGACTTCTGATAATCAAGGTCGTAGGTGTAGCCGTTTTCTATGAAATAGTACTCTAAAGCCTTGGCTTTTTCGTATTGAGACTCCGTACCTGCCGTCAACTGTTGTGCAAGGTCGTATATACGGCTGTTTCCGCCGTAATCAAGAAGTTCCTCCACAGCGGATTTATAGTAGTTGGAATTTTCATCTATAAGCTCCAGATATTCCCCGACTGTATCATTAAGCGGGTCGTCATAGTCAAGCTCCTGCGACAAATCCCAAAGAGAATCCCAAGTATCGTACAGAAACTCGTCATAATTCTCAACGGAGGCGATCTTGTCAACCGCCGCCTTGTTGTTTTCAAAGCTGAAAAATCCCTGCGGAACGAATGCAAACGAAAACTGCTCCTGCACTCCGAAGTCGTTTTTATCGGCGAACACAGTTCCTGCCTTTGTCAGCCCCATAGTGTCCTCAAAAGAAGTTTTTGAAAGCTCTATAGCGCCCATCGGCACAGGGGCGGAACTTCCGCTGTTATTTATAGAATATATGGTCATTTTCCTTTCGCCGACCGATGTCACACCGTCCTTGACAAGCTCGGAAAGTCCGTATTTTTCGGCAAATTCGCTGTCGTTGTCTGCGGCAAGCATGACCGCTTCGGCAACTCCGCCGCCGTAGTATATAGTAAAAGGCGTTTCCTCTTTATACCAATAGCGGCTGTCAATATCGGAGCTTGACCATTTGTCGTTACTGTAATTATAGCTTGTAAAGGTCGCCGTTTTCAAGCGGAGAGGCTGGGGCGAAACCGCATAATACAGCGGTATATTTCCCAAAGCGCCTCGGAACTGCTCTCCGCCCGAGTCCTCACGGAACACGTTCAGCATGGACAGAAATCTATCCGTAAGAGCGTCCGCATCAATAAGAGTTTCTATCACGGTTCTGTCCGCTTCAACATGGGGTTTAGGCACAAGCGAAGCGGCAATGGCGAAAAGTACCGTAAATACCGCCGCAGACCGCCGCATTTCGGGCTTGTCCACCGCAGCGGCTTCTTTACTGTCGGAAAGCTGCCTGAAATTCGCCAGAACCACGAAAAATCCCACGCAGAGGGCGATAATAAAGCCTATCTCCATTTCCTCGTTTTCCTTACCGTATATGGAAAAAGGAATAATGAGTATCAGAAAGTTCATGAAAAGCCTGTACCGCACCCGTGTGAAGTAGTAGATAACGGACAGCATAAAAATGAGGAAAAGCATAAACATTGCAAGAGTGTACCACTTATTGTACTGCAATGCGTCCTGCGGAGTAAGAAACCACAGTCCCCATGAGATAGGATAATCCTCGCCGCCCTTGACGACCGCCGTTCTTGCGCCTGTAATAAAAGCCGCAAATAACGCTATATAGGCGACAGCTCCGATAAAATGATGCCTGTTCACATAATCGAACAGACGGAATACCGCCCAGCCTGCTATGTATGCCGCTATCCCGTACGCTGCCGTAAGACTGCTTCTGTAATGGTTCATTATCGACATCATGGCGATAACTGCGTAGATAAGCACAGGGTCGGCAAGAGTTCTGAGCAGGAACTCTTTCAGCGATTCTTTTTTAACTGTATCTATCATATTTTTATACCAGTTTGAAGTTATTGTCACCATCGAGATACCACATCCGGCAGCCCGTCTCGTTTTTGGAATCTGCCGAAACGCCGATCAGACTTATGCTGTCCTTGTCCTCAAACGCCGATATTACGCTGTTGATGCCTGCCGAACAGTCGGTCGAGGCGATCACGCATGCGCATGCCGAGTCGGTACCAAGGACGATCCGCCTGTCGGGTATCACCTTCGCCGCAAGCGTCTTTAAAAGCAGTTGTGGAGGATAATCGGGATTATCCACGCTTTCGGAAACTACCTCGCCGTTCGCTCCGTAATAAACGAAAGTCGAGGCGATACCCTGTTTAACAAGCATGGACAGCAGTCCGAACGCAGAGCATATCAGCTTTTCCTCGGAAACCACAGCCTCCTCCGGTTTTGCTTTTCCGCTGCGGAAAAGGTCGAGAGCGATTATCGGCTGAACAGCCGCCACAGCCTCGTCAAGCCGCACCATAAGGCTTCCCTTTTTCATGGAGAGTTTCCAGTTGACGCGTTTCAAAGGGTCGCCCTGTTCGTACTCGCGGTGTTCGTAGCCGGGAGCTGTATTAGCGGAGTAAAGCAGCGAAGCGTCGCTGTTTTCTTCATCGTCCGATGTCATGACCGAATCCGCAATGCTTCTGAAAAGCTTTGACGAGGATTTTATATCGGGCAGCTCGGGGATAACTCCTACGCTTTTCGCCGGCGGAAGCTCCGTTTTCAGCTTAAAGCCGATAAATCCCAGAAATCCGCAGGATCTTGCGGAGATCAGGGAGATCTCGCCGTTTCCGCCTACATTAGCGTCAAGATATATCGTAAAGGATTTTTTATATCCGCTTATCACCGACAGCTTGTACATTTTGTCAAGACTGCCGAAAACCTCGCTTGCGGCAAATTTCAGCTCGATTATTCCGAGAGGGAAAAATCCCGTTTTTTCAACGCTCACATTGATCGCAAGGCTGCTGTTTTTCTTGACGTAGCCGTCGCAGTCGAATTTTACCAACGCTCTGCCGCGTCCGAAAAAGGCAAAAATAAAGGACACAAGCGGCGCAAACACCATGAAAGCGATTATTATTATGCCGATGTCGCCGTCTATATAAAATGTAAAAACAAACAGTGTAACGGCGATCGACAGTATTGAGATGATGTTCCTCATATCAGCTTCCCATTGCAGGAACGGGTATCGTGTTCAGAATACTTTCAACATACGCCTCTGCCGTGCCGAATTCGCTCTTTCCCTGCGGCGAAAGGATTATCCTGTGCGCAAGCACCGATACCGCCGTTTTCTTAACGTCGTCGGGGGTAGCGTAGTCGCGTTCATATATGTATGCAAAAGCCTTTGCCGCTTTATAAAGCGCTATACTTCCGCGCGGACTTATTCCCAGAGCTGCATTTCTGTCGTCTCTTGTGAAACGCACCAGATCGACCACATACTTTTTTACGGTATCGGTCACACGTATCTGCCGCACCGCCTGCTGCATATCAAGTATTTCCTCTACCGACATGGCTGGAGCGTCGATATTATTTATCGGGTTGTGCATTTCGGTACGCTCAAGTATTTTCAGTTCCTCTGTTTCGTCGGGGTAGCCCATTGACAGCTTCATAAAGAATCTGTCCATCTGCGCCTCGGGAAGGTGAAAGGTTCCGTAGGTCTCAACGGGATTTTGCGTAGCCATTACCAAAAAAGGCTTGGGGAGGACATGCGTTTCACCGTCCATAGAAATTTGCCGTTCCTCCATTGCTTCAAGGAGGGCGGACTGCACCTTCGGCGAAGCGCGGTTTATCTCGTCAGCCAGCAGAAAATTACACATAACCGCACCGTCGCGGTATATAAAATCGCCCGACTTGCTGTCCAGCATTGTAAATCCGGCAATATCCGAGGGCATAACGTCGGGAGTGAGCTGGATCCTGTTGAATCTGCCTCCCACCGAGCGTGAAAGGGCGGTTATAAGCTGAGTTTTTCCCACGCCCGGAACGTCCTCGAGCAGGACGTGACCCTCGCAAAGCATAGCGGCGATAAGCCTTATTACCGTATCATCCTTGCCGACAATGACCTTGCCGATAGAGTCGGCGAGGAGCTTTATTTTATTATTCATAGCTTTTACCTTTAGAAAGAGTTTGTTAAATGTTTTTGTTGTGTAAGCGTAAACATTCACGCTTTTATAATTATAACATATTTTTGTCAATATGGCAAGTCATTTATACATAAATATTAAACCCACACTTTTGTGCGGTTTGCACAAAAATGCGGGTAAAAAATTGTCTATTGTAAAATATGTATCGGTCGTTCAAAATGGTACGCCCTTACCACAGTTCGTCACGCTTTGCGCTGGAATTTGCTTTTATTGCTGAAATGACAATAACTGCAATGCTTATGATTATAAGAGCGATACCTCCGAAAAACAGCGCCAGCGATGCAGAATCGGCTTTTCCGTCATATATCATAAACTCGGCAAGGTCCGACTTATCTATGCCCGAACCCTTCAGCCAATTCTCCAAGCCTGACGTATACTTACTGTCGCTGCGCTGTTCGGCAGTTACGCCTTCAAAGCTCAGTTTTATATCAGGTATATCTGCGTCAATATTGCCTGCAACGAGTTCGTTGTAATACTTGTCGTATTCAATGACAGCCGCATTGCATTTTTCGATCATGTCCTTGTCGGTTACGGCATATATAACGTAAAATGCCTGTTTCAGCGAACCGAGTTTACCTGTTTCAACAGTATTTTTCCAGTCCTCACGGGAGCAGTTTACAATAAGGTAATATTCCGTATGCTTTGACTGCCTTATAAAACCGAAACGGGTATACGACTGCTCTGTGTCCATCATACTCTGGATCATAAAAACGTCGCCCTCTATCATTTTCGGTTCGTGAAAATCGCTTAAAGAAGTCTCTGAAAGCTTGACCTTATCGCCCGTTAATATCAGCATTGAATCCTTACTGCCTGCGAAAGTCAGAACAGCTCCTATCGCAATAAGGACGACCATGACCTTAATTAAAATATTATTCTTCATTAGTAAAGCTCCGTGCTGCTCGCTTTTTTGGCTTTAACAAACATAACGACAGCAAGGATAATGCAAAGAAGGAATACCGCTATGCCTCCGAAGAACATAACAACGGAAACCGTGGAAACTTCTCCCTCGATTATTCTCATAGAAGCGTACTCGTTCTCGCCGATACCAATGTTTGTCAGGTCGGTCTTAGCTTCGCTGTAATATTTATCGTAGTCGGGATCGTCGTACTGTTTCCAGAGCTTGCCTTTGAAGCTTATGTTTATCTCAGGCTCAGGCGTGTCCTCCTCGGAAGTGAGCCATTCGTACCATTCGTCGGCAGCCGCCAAAAGTTCAGCCTTCATATCGTCGTTGCCTGTGGAGAGAACCGCATAGCCCTCGCCGGACTCAATATTTCCGACAATGTAGAAGTCAGTTTCTTTCTTGCTTGTTGTGATACCGTAGGTTTTCTGAGTTTCCTCAAGAGTTGCGAAAGGTCCGTAAACGAAATCAATGTCTCCCTGTACGAGCGCCTTTTCGTCAAATTCGCTGAGAGGATCTGTGATATTCACCGTGTCGCCCTTGAAAAGAAGCATCGTATCGCTGAATCCGCCGAGCGCCAATATCAGACCTATAATACTTACGACCAATAAAACTCTTGCTGCTTTTTTCATTTTAAAACCACCTTTTTACATTCTGAAATTAAAGCGGTGTCAAAACGACACCGCAAAAAAATTACTTGATCATCTTAGCCACTTCGTCTGCAAGGTTGTCTTCCTTCTTTTCAACACCCTCGCCTCTCTCGTAGCGGATAACGTCTGTTACGGTGATAGAACCGCCGAGCTTCTTAGCTTCTGCGTCAACATAACCCTTAACGTTCATCTTGTCGTCCTTAACGAAAGCCTGCTCAAGGAGACAGTTCTCTGTGTAGTACTTGCCTACCTTGCCTTCAACTATCTTAGCGCGAACCTGCTCGGGCTTTGAAGCCATTTTAGGATCCTCAGCCATCTGAGCCATCATGATCTCCTTCTCTTTCTCGATGACCTCGGCGGGAACGTCCTCTCTTCTGAGGTAAGGAGCGTTAAGAGCTGCCGACTGCATAGCAACGTCCTTACCGATAGCGGCTACCTGCTCGGCGGAAAGGTCTGTATCAAGCTTTACCATAACGCCGATGCTGCCGCCGTTGTGGATATAAGAAGCGAGAACGCCCTCCATTCTTACGAAACGGCGGATAACGATATTCTCTCTGATCTTCATTCCTGCAAGCTCTGTAAGAACATCGCCTACTGTAGATGTGCCGCCGCTGATAGTCTCAGCCTTAAGAGCCTCAACGTCCGCAGGGTTCTTTTCAATGATAGTATTTGCAACTCCGTTTACGAAGTTCTTGATGTCGTCTGTATTTGCAGCGAAGTCTGTTTCCGTGTTTACCTCAAGGAGTACGCCCACATTGCCGTTTACAACAGCTGTAACGATACCCTCGGCAGCAGCTCTGCTGCTTTTTTTAGCCTGTGTAGCAAGACCTTTTTCTCTGAGAAACTCGATAGCCTTGTCCATATCGCCGTCGTTAGCCTCAAGAGCCTTTTTACAGTCCATCATGCCAACGCCTGTTGACTTCATAAGATCTTTAATTTCCGCAACCGAAACCTTTGCCATTATAATTTCCTCCTGTTTGAATATTAGTATCCGCCGCCCGAACGACAGCTTTTTTATCATTACAAATTCAGAGTTAAGGTCGAACATGAGTTATGCCGCAACTCTTAACTCTGAACTCAGCATTCTGAATTTATTCAGCAGCCTCAACTGCTTCCTCTGCGGGAGCTTCCTCAGCTTCGGCAGCAACAGCGTCGTCGCCCTGTCTGCCCTCGATAACGGCGTTTGCGATAGTACCTGCGATAAGCTTTACGGCACGGATAGCGTCGTCGTTTCCGGGGATAACGTAATCTACCTCGTCAGGATCGCAGTTCGTATCAACGATAGCAACGATCGGGATATTCAGCTTCTTAGCCTCTGCTACAGCGATCTTTTCCTTGCGGGGGTCAACGATAAAGAGAGCTGCCGGGAGCTTCTTCATAGTCTTGATACCGCCGAGGAACTTTTCAAGCTTTTCGATCTCAAGGTTGAGCTTAACAACTTCCTTCTTGGGGAGAAGATCGAAAGTGCCGTCCTCCTCCATAGTGTGGAGCTGTTCAAGTCTCTTGATACGTGTCTGGATAGTCTTGAAGTTAGTGAGCATACCGCCCAGCCATCTTGCGTTTACGTAGTGTGCGCCTGCACGCGTAGCTTCTTCCTTAACGGAATCGCCTGCCTGCTTCTTTGTACCTACGAAAAGAACCTCGCCGCCCTGAGAAGCGATGTCGCGAACGAACATATAAGCTTCTTCAAGCTTCTTGACCGTTTTCTGAAGGTCGATGATGTAAATTCCGTTTCTCTCTGTAAAGATGTACGGAGCCATTTTGGGGTTCCAGCGTCTTGTCTGGTGTCCGAAGTGAACGCCCGCTTCAAGAAGCTGTTTCATTGAAACTACTGCCATTTGTGTAGTCCTCCTAATTTAAATTTGTTTAATCCTCCGCAGCATTTGGCTTGCGTGCCACATTACAGAAGCTGCAAAAGCTCGTCTGCTCTGCACCGACCCGCAAAAATACTGCGTGCGAATTGCCTTAATATTATACCATATTCTGCCGATTTTTGCAACGTCTATCCGAACAAACTTTTGATTCTCCACGCTTTGCTTTTTGTATATATTACCGAAACAGAATCGACAAGTATCGTATCGCTGCCGATCACTTTAACAGCTCCGCACGGTATCTCGGTATCGTTTTCCTTTCCGAAAAGACCGAAAAACCGATAACCGCCGTAAATGAGCAGGGAGAGTACCTCCGAGCTTGCCACGTCCATGCGGACGTCGTCAATAAACCCGAGTCTCTCCCCAGTTTTTATATCTATTACTTCTTTCGATTTAAGCTCCTCAAGACTGCAAACCATAAACCGCCTCCGTTTTTTATAAATGTATGCGTTTATGCTTGGCAGTTATTCCGAGGAGGGCTAATGCTCAATTATTTATCATCGTCGTCCTTTTTCTTTTTAACAGCGGCAATAACCGTAGACACAACAGCGATCACGACCGCCGCACCAATAGCTATAACAAGCGGTACGACAGGAAAATCATCGCCTGTTGCAGGCGAATCGGCTGCAAGAATGAGAGTATTTAAAATATCCATAATTTTGTCCTCCTGAATATCAGCGTGGTTGTTTTGGTTGATAAATGCTATTGTATCACATTTCAGCGGATTTGTCAACCGCCTCTCCTCGGAAACTTGGAAACGCTTCTATTCCTGTTCGCCGAATGTACGGACAGCCTTTATCATAATAGCGCATTCGAGACGCTTTTTTTCAAGCTCGCAGGAAAGCTTATGAGCCGAACGGACGTCGCCCATATACTGGTAATTATTGGCGTTGCAGCCGCCGCTGCAATAGAATTTCGCCCAGCATTTGCGGCATTCGGGCTTCGAGTAAACGTGGCAGTTTGCAAAATCCGCCTTCATCTCGCTGTTAAAAGTACCCTCGTCGATGTTTCCCATTTTGTACTCGTCCATGCCAACGAACTGATGACACGGGAAAATATCGCCGTCGGGAGTAATAGCGACATAATCGTTTCCGCAGCCGCAGCCTCTCAGACGCTTTATAGCGCACGGTCCCTGATCGAGATCTATCATAAAGTGGAAGAAATTGAACTTGCCGCCCTTTTTCTCGTTTTCGAGAATGCGTTTTGCAAGCACCTCGTATTCCTTAAATACGGCAGGAAGCTCCTTTTCGGTAAGAGCGTACTCCTCTCCCTCGCCAACAACAGGCTCTATCGAGATCTGGTCGAACCCTGCTTCATACAATGCAAAAACATCGTTTGAGAAATCGAGGTTCTTGTTGGTGAACGTTCCTCTTACGTAGTATTCCTTGTCGCCTCTGCCCTCAACGAGCTTTTTGTACTTCGGCAGTATCATATCATAGCATCCCTGACCGTTGGGCAGAACGCGGAAATAGTCGTTGACCTCTTTTCTGCCGTCGATGGAAAGAACCACATTCGACATTTCCTTGTTTATAAATTCTATCTTTTCATCGTCCAGAAGAAGTCCGTTGGTGGTGATCGTGAAGCGGAACTTCTTGCCGTACTCCGCTTCACGGGAACGGGCGTACTCCACGATCTGCTTGACGACCTTGAAATTCATAAGAGGCTCTCCGCCGAAAAAATCAAGCTCGAGATTCGGACGGTCGCCTGAATTTTCGAGAAGAAAATCAATAGCATGTTTGCCCGTCTCAAAGGACATGAGTTTTCTGCCCTGACCGAAATCGCCCGTAGACGCAAAGCAGTATTTGCACCTAAGCTGACAATCGTGAGCTATATTTAGGCACATCGCCTTAACGGGAGAAGCGACGGAATATTTCGCATACTTCTCGTAATCGTCCTCGGAAAAAAGGATCTTATCGTTGTAAAGCTCGACTATCTCGCTGTAGCAGGACTCGATGTCGTCGGGGGTATACACCTTTGAAAGTTTCTCCATTACCTTCTGAGGACACTTTTCCTCAAAGGGAGGTTCAACGTTGTCAAGCAGATCGTAGGTCAGCTCGTCAACGATATGAACGCCGCCGCTGTTTACGTCAAGAACGATATTAAAGCCGTTTAACTTATATTTATGTATCATACAAACAACCTCTTAAAATATTTAAATTTTTCCGAAAAAAATATAGGGCAGTATCCCACTGCCCCGAACGTCTCATTAAAAGAGCTTTGCTTATCTTTCGCACTTCTGATTAGCGACTGTGCAGGAAGTCTTGCAGGCAGACTGGCATGAAGCCTGACACTTGCCGCAGCCGCCCTTCTGAGCGGACTCCTTGAGATTAGCCTTGTTCATAGTCTTAATATGTTTCATTGTAAGACCCTCCTTAGATTTTTAAAAATTGATTAATGCTATTATATCATAATTCTGGAAATATTTCAATAGTTTTTTCGCCGATTGATCATTTTTAGCGTTTTGAACAATTTCAAACACAAAAAGATGTTAAGATGTTACATCAAAAAATCAATATATGCTTAACGGATTCGGAAATCGCTCTCACTCGTCAAGCTCGATAAGCTTCTCGAAATTTTCGTCTATTTTCATTTTAAGCTCGTCGATCTCCCTGCATTTTGCGTTCATCAGTTCGTAATCCGTATACACTTCTTCCTGAGCGATCTCCTCGCTGAGCATATCTATTTTCTCCTGAAGCTCGTCGATTTCCTTTTCAAGCCGGCGCATTTCGTTCTTACGGGCGGCGTCGGCGCTTCTCTGCTGTTTATTCCGGTAGGTCTTAGCCTGCTTCTCCTTTGCTGTCTCGGCGGCTGCGGCAAGCTTTTCAGCCTCCGCCGAACGCTTTTCTTCCGCCTGTTCCGTCCTCAGCACCTCGAGGTATTTCTCAAACCCGTAATTATGCTCACGGTACGAACCGTCCGTCAGTTCGATAAGCCTGTCCGCTATCCTGCTCAGAAGATACCTGTCGTGAGAAACAAAAATTATCGTTCCGGTATACTCTTCCAGAGCCGTTTCGATAGCCTCCTTGGAGTTCAGATCGAGGTGATTTGTCGGTTCGTCGAGGATAAGTACGTTTCCGTGTTCCTGCATCATTATGGCAAAACAGAGCTTTGCACGTTCGCCGCCGCTTATCACGCCCGTTTCCTTGAAAACGTTCTCGCCCACGAATCTGACCTGTGCAAGCAGACTGCGTACCTCCAGATCGGAAAGCGACGGATAACGGCTGTGAAGCTCCTCCATTACGGTAAGCTCACGGTTAAGATTTGCGCCCTCCTGATCAAAGTAAGATATTTTAACGTTTGTGTTCCAGCGGACAGAACCCTCATGCGGCAGAAATCCCTGAATAATTTTCAGCAGGGTGGATTTCCCTATGCCGTTATCGCCGATAATGCCTACTTTTTCACCCCTGCGGACTTCAAAGCTCACGCTGTCAACAAGAGTTTTTCTGTTTGCGCCCTCGCCTACGGAAATATCCGCATTTCTGACTTTGAGAACGTCAAGCGGCGGTTCGACTGCATAAGTGAAGCTTATTTTCGCACGCTTTTCGTCATGGAACGGCTTTTCGATACGTTCGATCTTTTCCAGTTGTTTTCTGCGGCTCTGCGCCATTTTTGTTGTAGAGGCACGGACAAGATTACGTGCCACGTAGTCCTCCATTTTCGCTATCTGCTTCTGCTGCTGCTCGTATTCACGGCGGCGGCGGACGTCGTTTTCCTCACGCTGTCGCACAAATGCGGAGTAATTCCCCTTATATCGGGTAAGAACTCCTCGCTCTATCTCGCATACGGAGGTGCAAAGCCTGTCCAGAAAATAACGGTCGTGGCTTACTATAAGCACCGCTCCGCGGTAGCTGCGGAGGTAATCCTCCAGCCACATAATTGTCTTGAAATCGAGATGATTGGTCGGCTCGTCGAGGATAAGCAGATTCGGTTCTTCAAGGAGCAGCTTTGCGATGCAGAGACGTGTTTTTTCGCCGCCGCTGAATCCCGAGACCGTGCGGTCAAGCTGTTCCACGGAAAAACCCATTCCGTTTAGAACAGTACGTATCTTAACATCGGTATTGTAGCCGTCGTTGGCTTCGACCCATGAGGAAAGCCGCTGATATTCGTCCGCCGATGAGTTATCTCCGCGCTCTATTTCACGCTCTATCTCACGAAGTCTGTCGATAGCCTTTTGCATTGGTTCAAAAACCTTGCGCATCTCGTCAATAACGGAGGAGTTTGAATCTAGACCTCCCATTTGCTCCAGATAGCCGACAGTCGTCTTAGCGGCAAAGGAGATTATTCCGTCTTTTTCGCTGAAACGGTCGGGTTCGACCGAGCCTGTAAGAATTTTCAGCAAAGTTGACTTGCCGCAGCCGTTATTCCCCACCAGACCTATCTTATCATTTTCATCAACGGTAAGAGAAACATTGTTAAGTATCTGTTTACCGTTATAAAATTTATTGATATTTGTTAAGCTGACAAGCATAGTATCTTCCTTTTCAAAGTGTTATGATAATATGATACCATATTTCGGGAATTAAATCAAGTACTATTTTATACTGATCCAGACCATACGCATGAAAGTTTATCCTTTCCTGAAGCGGAATATTTGTAACTATTTTGTAACTTATTATAGAGA
>CANQVK010000028.1 GCA_947627275.1 uncultured Ruminococcus sp.
TTCAATTCCCTCTACACCATAAAAACGGCTGAAAAACATCTATGGTTTTACACTTGAATTTTTTTGCTTTTGAACGCCAAAAATCCGCTATAAATAGCGGATTTTTCGGTGTGCATCTATTTTATAGCACCAATATGGTGGACCAACCTTATCCATAAACAAACCCTCTGCCTTTTTTGCGTTATCCTCAATTTCGGATAAAAGCATATCATTAATTGTAACTGGATTATCCCCTGAATTGAAAATCAGCGTAATTTTATCATCATACAGATAGATTCTATTGACAAAAACATTAATTAGTGTTCGTCTGTATTTTATATCGTCTGCATTGCCGTCTTTAAGCTTTTTAAGGAAAAAATGCACCATTGGTACTGTAAGCACTGGGAAATTCTTTTCTTCCAAAGCAATTTGTTTTGTAAGTTCGGAATGCTCCTTTTCCAAAATGGGTATCTGCTCATATAATGATTTTCTTACAGATTCAATATCACATTCCATAATTGCATTCAGAGCATTTTGACGTTTTCTTTCATTTTCAGATAAAACCTTTTTCAGATATTTCAGATTGCTTGTATCTTTTTCAGCCTCGCTTATCGCAGCAACGTCCTTTGCAATTTTTTTGATATTTTCATTTGTCAGCAGTTTACGGCATTCGGCAACGACCAAATCTTCAATGTATTCCTTATTGACTTTCTTCTTTTTGCAAAGTTTTTTCTTTGTACCGTTGCATACATAGTATCTGTAGACTTTACCCGACTTGCCAGTACCCGAAAAACCAGTCATCATTTCTTTGCAGTAACCGCAGAATAATTTTGTTGTAAGTAAATATTCGACCTTAGCTCTCGCTCTTGCGGGAGCTTTTTTATTTTTGTTCATTATCTCCGTAACTTTTGCAAACAATTCATCTGTAATAATTCTCGGAATACCACCGGGCTTTTCAGTACCTTTATATGTATATACCCCGATATACCGTTTATTTTTCAGCATTGTGTGCAGAGAATTTTTATTGAACTTAGCCCCTCTTGATGTCCTTATTGTTATTTGACAAGCAGAATACAAAAAAGCTTTATTTGACTGACTTGGGTTTTATTTTCCTGACATAAGCCGATTTTTGCCTGTATTTCGTCTGATTTTTGACGTCTCTTATCCGACTTTATAAAAGTTAATAGATTTAATGTGTCAAAAATAAATGCGCCGATTTGGGGAGCTTTCCACAAATTAGGCGCATTCTTAATTTTTAATAAAATGGTGTTTAATCAGCGTTTAAACAGACTGTCTGCTGTTTAAAGAATTTTGCAAAATGGCTATATATCGCGATTTAGTCGTTTAAATAGCAAACGAGGGATTTAAACGCTCTTTGCGATAAACAGTAAAAAATAATCGCTGAAACAGGGTGGGAACCTGGGAACTAAAAACGATGAGGGTAGGAACCAGTTCCCACCCTCATTATTATACAATATGTATATTATCACTGTGCCTTAAACCCTTCCGATTACCTTTCCAAAGCAACGAATACGCTCTTCGTCATAATCAGAAAATTCTATGTCATCATATTCGGCGTTAAGAGAAATTAATCTGTCGCCTCCAAACTTCTTTATGAATCCATTGCCTTCTATACTAAAAATTCCGATTTGACCCAAATCTACTGACGGTTGTTCTTTGACAAGAACAATATCACCATCAAAATATATAGGCTCCATGCTATTCCCTTTGATATGAAGTGCAAAATCAGCCTTTCGCGCTTTTGATGTGTCAGGAACTTCGATTTCATACCATTCATCGCCTTCACCAAGTTCAAAGCCTGCTCCTGCCGAAACTTGATATGTACTGCAATTAATCTTTAAACGTTTTTCCTCCGGCTCTTCCACAGCAACCGGCTCGTTAAGGACAGGCATTTCCATTTCAGCAAGCATTTCGGCTCTCTCTTTTAGCCTTCCTTTGTTCATTGGAGACAATCCTTTATATATATTAATTAATTTTTGCTCGTCATCAGATAAATTATCTGATGACGGTCTTTTTTTTAATCTTCCAAGAAGCAAGTCTATGGTGCAATCTAATTCATCCGCAATCTTAATTAAAACATCGGCACTAGGATTTCCGCCTTTCTTCCAACTACTTGTATTTCCTTTGCTTAGACCTAATTTCAAAGCTAACGCAGTGGGAGTTGTGTTTTTTTCTTTACATAACTTATCAAAAACAGCATAATCCACAAATAAACCTCCTAACATTTGTGCAAAATAGAGAAGTACAATTTTATTGCACCGAAAGTATTGACAGTTGAATTAAATTGTACTATAATATTATTAATGAATATCGCAGGGCGCAAAAAGCCCTATGATAATTCTACCACAAGAAACTTGAAAAGTAAACAGAAAAGAGGAAAAAATTATGAATGAACTCAAAATTTTTCAAAACAGCGAGTTTGGCGAACTCGGAGTAATGATGATCGACGGCAAAGAATACTTCCCTGCCGCTCAGTGTGCAAGACTTTTAGGTTATTCAAACCCAAGAAAAGCGATCATTGACCATTGCGAAGATGAGGGGGTAACGAAACGTGACGTCCTCACAAACAGCGGAACGCAGGAAATGAAATTTATCACCGAGGGCAACCTCTACCGACTAATCGTCCGTTCCAAGCTTCCGGCGGCGAAGAGATTTGAACGCTGGGTATTTGACGAGGTACTTCCTGAGATAAGACGCACGGGCGGATACGGCAGTGTAAACATCGAAGAAGTTATTACAAAGGCGGTAACAACCGCCGTCAGTGAAACTATCAAAGCGATAGCTCCAATGTTCGAGCAACCTGCTCCTGAGGTGATTTATAACACCTATGAGCCGGATGATAGGCGCAAATATCCACGCAGTGTGATTAGTCAACTTTCTCTGGAGTTAAGAACCGAGGTTGATGATATGATTATTTCGCGGAAATACACATATGCAGAAATTAAGGCTTTCCTTGCAGAACAAGGTGTTGGCATTTCATGTGCCGCTATCGCAGCGTATAAAAAGCATTTGTATCAGAGGTGATTTTATGAAAGTAAAAGTAAGAAAGCGTAAAAAAACACCTGCTCCTCTTAAAACGGAACAGGTGTTAATAGAAACTATGGTTTCAAGTAGTCCTAATCTGTATTCAGCAGCTCAGAAAGCTGCTCGAGATATGACTAATGAACTGCACCAAAGCAACCTCTATCGAAAAGACAGAATACCAGAGCCTGCATTTGTTGATATGATAGACAAAATCTACAATAAGGTTCATAACCCACTTGTCAAAAACTGTTCAATGCGATATTTCCCTGATCTTAAAATCTCAGAGTATGTTAAGTGTTTCAATTTATAACACTCTGTGATTTATCAAATTGAATTTAGACAATCCCAGTGCGAGCCATGTAAGGTGTGATGGATATATATCTTCTGAAAAGATTATTTCTTCACCCTTAAGCAGATATACCGTACTTACTAAATTAGGATCTAAGGAATTTGAAGGCATTTCATCACACAAAGCAAACTCACACTTCATTGTGTTGAAAAGTTGTTCAAACGCTTCTGGATTGATATTAAGCCAAGCAAACGAAACAAATTGTATTCCGGATACGATATACATCCGATATTTATTGACAGGTTTTTTAGAATATGAAACTATACTTTTTAAATAATCTTTAGCACGATCACATTCAAATTCATCAATATTATTAAAAAATGTTAATCTGTCGCTTAATATAGTACACATATCCCAAATCATGTCACGCTCATATCGTTTTGCCGGAAACATTCTTTCGAGAATTAATTCCCATTTTTCTTTCATTTTTTCACCCCCTTCTCAACCATTATACACCAAATCCCGATTATTTACAATAGAAAGGACTGATTTTATGACATTAGGAAACAAAATCCGCAGCCGCCGAGAGGAGCTTGGACTTACTCAGGTTGAGCTTGCGGAAAGAACCAAACTCACGCAAGGATATATTTCAAGAGTCGAAGGAGACGCGTTCACACCTAAAGCAACAACGCTCATGGTTCTTGCATTCGCCCTCGACCTTGCGCCCAACGCATTTCTCAAAGAAGAAAGGAGGGTGAGCTAATGAACAGATTTAAAATTGAAGTGATTTTCAGACAGCATACAGCATTCACTCGTCACAACATTCAAAATGGCTCGGATATATCGGGAGTAATTGAACTTATAACAGATCGCTGTGACGTTGAACCGATTCTTGCTGATTACAATGTCAATCTGTACAGAATAATTGATTGCGATCATAAAGTTCAAGTTATGAGCGGATTCAGACAAATTCCTTTGCATTATTATGAACCGAGGTGAAAATATGCGTGAGAAGATCGTTGAGGCTTTCAACGAAACCTACAACAAGAAATTCAAATCGTTTGAAAGCATCAAACGTAAATACGATGTTACCGAAATACTTGATACATGGCTCAGATATGAGGGAATCATCGGATACACAAGAAACATTATCGACCTGCTCGGTGAGTGTGAGGTGTATATAGAAGAATGAATGGAGGTTCTATTATGATTAACTATAAGAAATTTAAAAGATGGTACTCGCTTGTTGTAAGGTTTGAGAGCTTTACAAATCATTATGAAGTTTGTGAATCTGACGTTCCGGCTGCTTGCAGAGCTGTGAAAAAGCTCATAGCCAAATCCGAATACTCAGAACTACCTTATTACATTGAGGGATGTAATATAATAAAATAGCCGAAACAGCGGACAAGCTCCGCTGTCCGTTGGGAATGGTCGCCCAACGCTGACGATGGCAGACCGCAAACAGCAGAAACATCGTGACGAGAGCAAGCGCAGCAGTCAGCGGTATTTCGAGAGTTTGCAAAGCTATAAGCATCTTGAAAAATGAAAAGAGGTGAATAAAATGGATCTTAATTTTAAAGCGTCCGTATACCTGACTAAGCTTTCGTTAGCTGTACGGTCACTGAGCGATATGGCAGGCGAATCTATTGAACCGCCTGCAATGACCAAGGTTATAGTAACCATGCTTGAACTGGAGCAGTCCGCTGCTGATTTTATCGCCGAACTGGACATTTCTGCGGAATCCGCCAAACTTTGCAGAGGCGGTTTTATTCGTGCGAACGAAGTGGCAATTGGATATTTAGAAAAACTCCAGCTTCAGGTGGGATACAACTTGAATGAGTTACGTACAGCCCTGAAACTGGAGTGCGAAACATTAAGAGAAGAATTAAACCTTTCTTAATGATTTCAACATTATTGTATCACAAATTGCAGAATTTGTCAAGAAAAATTTTTCATCGGGAGCTGCCTGCTCCCGATAGAAAGGAGGACAATGTGGATTATTTGACGGTTAAAGAGCTTGCTGAACTCAAAGGATGTTCGGAACGATATATAAAAAAGCTCTGCAAAGATGAAGCTATCCGATCGGAAATTAAACTGCATCCGCAGAACAAACAACCCTGCTATATGATTCCGCTTACATCTTTATCAGAAGAACTTCAAGCGAAATACTACAGACAGAAGCGGACAGAAGCAGGATTACTCCCTGAACAAGAAGCTGCCAAGGAGAAAAAAACAGAAAAACCAACAGCTCCACAGCGTTCTTTTGAAGAGTTGTCCGCCGATGAACGATCAGAGGTCAACCTCTGGACAGATATTGTCAGGGAATGGCAGGGAATGCGCAGCGCATACAAAGGCAGCAAAACTGAATTTGACAAGCTCTATGTAGGAAAATGTCAGCTTGAACATCCGTCAGTGAAAATATCTACGGATATTTTGTACAGGAAATGGAACGCCTACCGTAATAACAACATCGAAGGTCTTATCGATAAGCGCGGAGCATGGAATAGAGGAAGCAGCGCAATACCCAATACTGTGTGGAATGCGTTCCTTTGGTATTGGCTTGACGATAATAGACCTACAGTAAGCTTAAGCTACAGAAACACAATAATCTGGACAGAAGAATTTTACCCTGAGCTTGTAAGCCTTATCCCGACAGAACGAGCGTTCCGCAGAAAAATCGACAACGATGTCAAATATGCACTCAAAACGTATATGCGCGATGGTGAAAAAGCTTTTCACGACAGATGTATGCCATACATCGTAAGAATGTATGACATGCTCGAAGCTAATGACTGCTGGATAGCTGACAATCATACTTTTGACATCATTTCTCTTGATGGGAAAACAAAGCACAGACTCTATCTCACGGCATTTCTTGATGCCAAATCAGGCGTTTTGACGGGCTGGAATATAACAGATTCCCCTGATTCACAGTCCACCACACTGGCTTTACGGCACGGAATACTACGTTTCGGTATACCAAAGGCAGTTTACGTGGATAATGGACGTGAATTTCTTAATATAAATTTTGGCGGCAAGGGCAACAGAACAAGAAAGTCTGATACTAACAAAGTTGATCCAACACCCATTTTAAAGAGACTGGGAATTGAAATGCATAATGCTATCGTATGCAACGCACAGGCAAAACCGATTGAAAGAACTTTCTGCACTGTGAAGAATCAGTTTTCAAAACTATGGAGCGGATTTTGCGGCGGAACGATACTTGAACGTAAGGAAAGCCTAAAGCGTCGTATAAAAAACGGAGATATTCCATGCGATTATGAAATACGTGAAGCTCTTGATTCTTGGATAGACGGTGAATACAACTGTCAGGAATACGGTGGCTCAGAGCGTTGTTTCAAAGGTATGACACGTATAGACGTTTGGAACAAAACAATAAAAGAAGTTAGAAAAGCGTCCCCTGATGTGTTACATCTGCTTATGATGCGTTCAACAAGGAAACAGCAAATCAAAAGAAACGGCGTTTGCGTTACTATTGCAGGAGAACAGATATGGTTCATGCACCCGGAGCAGACGTTGATGAATTTAAAAAAAGAAGTGTTTGTCAGATATGATCCAGCTGATCTCAGGCAAGTTCGCCTTTATGATGCAGAAAATGAAAAATTCCTGTTTGAGTGGAAAAATGCAGATTATCTCATGGTGGACTATCTTGAAAAGATTCAGGAGAACATTGCTGAACCGCAGAAAAGACATAAAATGGCAAAAAAATATATAAAGGAGCAGGCGCAAGGTATTGTTGATAATCTTACTCCCGAACAGCGAGTTTCTATGGTTGATATTTCGATCCAGCGGGCTGAACAAAGAAAGTCCGAGAAATTCAAAATAGAGATGCCTGCCAAAATTATTCCCATAGTTACAAACGGAGAGATCTCAGTTGCCAAAAAAGCCGTTGGAGCAGAAGATATTAAAGTTCCTATTAATATCAAATTGATCACATCAAATGCGGCAAAAAGGAAGAAATGATTTTATGTACACACCTGAACAAAACGAATTGCTGTCTAAGATAGAGGCTTTGAAAAAAGAGAAAGGAATAAGTCAGAACGAAGTCGGAAAACTTTTAGGAATATCCGGCACAGCACTTTCTCAGATAAAAAACGGAAAATATCCTGCCGATCCACAAAGCATCTTTGATGCAATTGCCGAATACTTCGGCGTTAAGGAAAGAGCAAAGCTGACCTATACAGAGATCGACTACGCTCCTACAAATATTTCTACACAAATTTATGACATCATTAGCGTATGTCAGGTCAAGGGAGGACTTGCAGTCGCAGCCGGAGATGCCGGAATCGGTAAGTCGAAAGCTGCTCAGAAGTTCGTTGAAGATCACCCTGCAAACAGCATTTTAATAACAGTTAACCCTTGCTTAACCAGTATAAAAAGTCTGCTTAAGGTTATCGCAGAACGAATTGGAGCTGCACCTGAACGGTCAAGAGATGAACTGTGGGCTTCAATTGCTAAAAAGCTCTCTGATGGAATGGTTATGATATTCGATGAAGCACAGCACCTGACATTAAAAGATATTGAAGTTCTCAGAAGCTTTTCTGATTATTTTAACGACAAAAAACAAACTCTTGGCATATGCTTTATCGGAAACACAGAAACGATCGCCCGTGTTGGAAGCAAAAGAGCAGAATTTGCACAGATAGCCAACAGAACAAAGCAAAGTAAAACCTATTCAAGGGCTGAGATTCTCAAAGACGATATAAAGAAGCTCTTTCCTATCCTTGAATCAGAACATATGGATAAGGAAATTGATTTTCTGCATCGCATCGCACGCACGCCGCAGGCAATAAGAGGAGCAATAAATCTTTTCTCAAACGCCTATGATAACGAAAATTACACATACAACGGACTAATAGCCATGGCTCAGTTTATGGCTATGGAATATTGAAAGGAGGTCGCATGAGACCCGGAAAATCCCCAACAAGAGCACAGAAAATATTGCTTGGATATTACAGATTAGACCCTAAGAACTGGCTTGTACAGAAAAATGACAGCGATAAGATCGTTGTCGTTCATAAACATACAGGAACTAAAAGAACATTACCAAAGCAGGAGAGTGTAAAATGAAAGAGGTTATAAAAATACTGATTGCCGGAGCAGGCGTTGGAGCTGCGGTCACACAGATAATGAACATCGCAGTATGGACATGGCTGGATCGTCCGTTTTCGATCGGAGGGGAATTTATTATACCCGTGATGATCATGTTGGTCGGATACATAGGCTGGAAGCTTTCAGAGACGTATTTCTATGAGACACGCCGTCAGCAGATATATCAAAAGGGCTTCGATAACGGCAAGAAGATCCACAGCTATAAAATCATTATTCCCGATAAGGAGGGAGTGATAGATGCAGAAAAAGATACTGACGCTGCGTGAATTCCTCGAAAAATGCAGTAAGGCAGAATTAATAGAAGTTGCTGTTGAACTCAGTAAGTATCAGTTGTCAACGTTTCGCTCCCCTGTAGAAATAGTCATGATAAAGAGAATCGACACTATTGATAAAAAGATAGATGAAAACTTTGCTCAATCGAAGATACTTAGAGAAAAACTCAATGCCATACCTGAATATGAAAGAAATATACTTAATGACGATACAAGGGAGCTTATGATAGCGATTAATGATAATACAACTGAATACCTCAGACTTAGCAAACGGCGTGACAAACTTGAAAAGGAACTGCATGAACTGTATAAATAACAGCCGAAACAGCGGACAAGTTCCGCTGTCTGCCGGAAATGACCTCCCGGCACTGATGAAGGCAGGTCATAGAATTTTGAAAACTGAATAGGAGGAAAAATTATGACGTCAAAAAGACTCACAAGCAAATCAGGGATCACGATCCCGAAGGACGTCCGCTTGCAGCTTGGCTGGCAGCCGGGAATGTCGGTGGATATGGAAACCACTGGCGACGGAGGGCTGCTGATCAGACCGCACGTCGATCGCTGCCGCTTCTGCGGAACAACAGAAAATATCCGCAAATACAAGGACGTGTGCGTTTGCCCGTCGTGCTCCGCTGAGATGAAGGAGGCTGTCTGATATGAAAATTTCCGAAATCGTTGACCGCATGGCTGAGATCAAGCAGAAGAAAAAGGCTTTAACAGCGGAGTATGACAAGCTGCAAGCTCAGCTTCAGATACTCGCCGAATGCGACCTGACCGATACCAAGATAAAGTCCATGGGTTATTCGGGAACAAACGGAAACACCGCAACAGTCACAACTTCCGATACGGTGTCGGTAATTGCCGGAGAATTGCTATCCCAAATTTTCGGCAGCGTTTATCCGTCCATGGTTGAGCAGAAGACCACATACACTCTCAAAGCTCCGGCAAAACGGATTCTTTCAGCGATATGGCACAAAGAATACTGCGAGGGCAGCGTTGCCGAAATTGTCGGCGGTCTGAACTGTGACGAAAAGGCTAAAAAGGTGCTGCTTAAAAAGCTCAAAGGTATCAATTTTGACAAGGATAAAGAAAATCTCATGAACTACGCAGGACTTTCCGAAGCCGATGCCTCCGATACTGCTTATCTCATAAACGAGGCTGCGGCGTGGGAACAGATCTGTACTTTTGTCAAGGTCAACAACAACGGCAGAATCAACGATGAAATTCTTGCCGACGTTATAACCAAGGTCAATTCCGCTGTCAATGTTTCCAGAGGAATTAAAACAGAGGTTACTGTCGGAGGAGAAATTGACAATGAGAGTACTTGAATGGATCGGCGAACATGTTTGGGAAATTATCATAGCAATTATTATAATCATCATTACAGGATTAATGACATTAACAATTATAGCATCAGTCATGAACGAAAACAACCGAATAAGCGAGGGAACTGTAATTGATAAACACTACAGCAACGCATATACAACGGTTGTATATACCAAAGTCGGCGATACTAAGATTCCACAAGAAGTATATCATCCTGAATCGTATAATTTGGAGATACAAGGTGAAAAGAATGAAGAAATTGTAACATACTGGTTTGAATGTACTGCTGAAGAATATCAGCAGTACAGCATTGGCGATCATTACAAGAAATGAGAAGCAGTAATGGAGGAAAGTAAATGAAAAAACAGCAACTTGAAATTTTATTTGTTACAGCATTAACCGATGCTTTCAAAGATGAAGATGACAGAGAATTATTCACTATGCCTAATGTGGACTTAGAGAATGCTGACGGAAATGATTTAGTGCTTGCTATGCTTCATGCCTTTCATTTTGTGATCAACACTTTCACAGGGCAGCACTCTGATCCGTTGGAGTTTATCGGAATGTTAGTTCGCCTGCTTTTTCAAGAAGAAAGAGAACGTCTTTTAGAAACAGGCGATAAGGAGGAAGAACATGAGAACGCCAACTCAGACGAATAATGAACTTTTTGACCGTTTCTGGAAAGCGTACCCTCGTAAAGAGGGAAAACCGAAAGCTCTGCGGACATTTGAAAAGCTGAAAATCACTGAGGAAACGCTGAAACAGATTCTCGCAGAACTGGAACGTCAGTCAAAGCTGAAAGACTGGAAGCATATCAGACCGAAGTACATACCGCTTGCACAGACGTGGCTGAACCGCCGGGACTGGGAGGAAAATCAGAATGGAACAGATACTGAAAGCAATTCCAAATATTCCGAAACAGGATGCTGTACCGTCTTACGATGAAATGATGGAAATGCGTGTTAAAGCATACAATTCCGTCAAAGGCAGCCTTACAGGTTATGATTGCTGCGAATGTCTTAACAAAGGATATATCGCCAAAATAAGCGATGGCAACGAAGTAATGTCAGAATGCAAGTGTATGAAAATACGCAGCACTCTTCATCGAATCAAGCAAAGCGGTCTTGAAAACCAGCTGAAAGCCTGCACTTTTAAAAACTTTCAGACAGACAGCGAATGGCAGCGGCAAATGAAAGCCGCTGCCGCCGAGTTTGTCAAAAGCGATTCAATCGGATTTTTTATCGGCGGTCAGAGCGGCTGCGGAAAGACACATATATGCACAGCAATAATCGGAAACTTTATAAAGCAGGGATTATCAGCACGGTATTTCGTTTGGCGAGAAGATTCCACCATACTAAAGGCAATGGTAAACGACCGTGAATACACAGAACGCATAAACGAATTCAAAACCGCAGACGTGCTGTATATTGACGATCTTTTTAAGCAAAAAGATGTCAAGGACGCTGATATAAAGCTTGCGTTTGAATTGATTGACTACAGACTGAGACAGAAGCTTAAAACGGTCATCTCAACGGAAATAGATGAAGATGCACTTATAAAATGTGACGAAGGTCTTGCGAGCCGTATATTGCAGATGTCAAGAGGTTTCAGACTGATTATTCCTTATGACCGAAACAGAAACTATCGTCTGCGAAAGGAGTGAAAATTATGGCGACAACAACCAAAAGGCTCTACGCTTTGGCTTCGGGTCTCGGACTTGTAGAACGCAGCAATAAGGATGATCCGTTTCACCAATTAGTGTACGGTCTTACAGGGAAAGAACATGTAAACGATCTGACGCCGAAAGAAGCAAAGTCGGTTGAAAAAGAACTTCTTGAACGAATGAGGCTAAAGAACTTTCCGAACAGGATAAGTATTCCTCAGCAGAGTCTTGTATGGAGACTTATATACAGATTATGCGAGCTTGAACCAACGGCGGCAAGACCTGTTGAAAGGCTTATCGGAGCGATAAAGAAAATATTAAACACGTCAGCTGCGGAAAGCGATCCGTTCTATTGGGTGAAAGCTGATGATGCGGAAAAGCTTATAGAGACCTTAAAGCGGTATGTTCGTACTGCTGAACGCCGTTCAGAAAAGAAGGCTGGTGACGGATAATGAATATTGATAAACTCACTTCAATTGATCAGCTTCGTGATGATCAGAAGGAGCTTGCTGAAACGATAGGTCTTGAAGCATACAAACGGTTAATTAAAAATTACGGAGGAAATCAGCTGTACATTCAGCAAACCGACTCGGTTCTCAAAGATGTCAGGGACAAAGAGATCAACGAAAAATTTGACGGAACAAATTATAGAAAGCTTTCTCTTGAATACGGCATATCGGAAATGACCATACGAGATATTGTATCGGATAAGAGAAAACGGCTCAGGCTTGCTCCGATAGAAGGACAGATGAGTTTTGAAGAAGAAAGTAAATAAAAATAAAATCATTATTTGTTATTGTTTATTTATAATGCTATAATCAATTTAAAGAAGAATTGATTATAGTATTTTTCTTTTATAGGGGGGTGAAAGAATGCCGCAGGAATTGATATATTTCGGAATAACAACGGCGATCACGATCGCGATCGGCATCATAAGCTATTTTCTGAAACGAACTATTGACAGAAGCGATAAGTTGGAAGAATCTGTTCAGGAGCTTAAAGAATCACAATTCACACTCTCGGATAAATATGCTACAAAAGCCGAAGTTGCTGAAATAAAAGCGGCTATGCAGAAGCTCTCGGACAACATCGACTATATAAAAGAACATACAACCAAAAATGAAGATTTTATTCGTGTTATGACACGTCTTGAAAGCAAGATAGACAATTACTGCAACAGATAGGAGGTCTGAAAAATGGAAACAAAAGAACTTCAGAAGCGCATCCGTCAGAAAAAATTTTTCCACAACAACGGAATAGTCCTTAAGGGAGTGAACCTGCTCCGGGATAAATACGTTCGACTTACCGAACTTAAATACGCTTTTGAACCGTCGATGAGCGAGCAGGAATTAAGAGACAGTCTGAATTATCTTTCCGAATCAGGCTACATAAACATGAGACATGTTGACAGCGGAGAAGATACCACTCTTGCCGATTGCAATTTTGACGAGATCGAAGCGAAAGTTTCTGCTGACGGAATTAAAATTATTGCCTGTGTACGTACAGACGAGTGCATTGAAGTATAGGCGGTGACGGTATGGCACACAGATCGCATTCAAAAATCAGCAAACTCGAGCCTGAACTCAGAGAAACTGTTGATGAAATGATAAAAGCCGGTATGTATTACAAAGACATCGTTGAATACATCAGGTCTCACGGTATCAGCATATCCGTTACCGCTGTCGGGGATTACGCACGTAAACTCATGACAACGCTTGATAATCTTCGTATGACACAGGAGAATTTCAGAATACTCCGTGATGAAATGGACAGATGTCCCGATCTTGACATCACAGATGGAATACTTCAGTTGCTGAGCAATCATCTTCTTGACGCTATAAACAAAATGCCCGAAAAGAAACTCGACGAACTGGATTTTGAGTCCATAGCCAAGAATGCGGTTGCGCTCACCAGAGCTGCTGCGTACAAGAAAAATGTTGATATTAAAAACAAGGGAACTCTTGAAAACGGCGCAGATCAGTTCATGTCGTATCTTTATGAGACTATGGCGAAGGATAATCCGACTCTGTATAAAGAACTTAAGGCATACATTAAATCCAAAACAAAAGCCGGGTGAACAAAATGAATATGTACGTATTGCAAGTAAAACCGGGGTACGAGGAAACGACAGTCCGGCTGATAAACGAAAAGGGGTACACGGCAATGTGTCCGACGGAGGAAATATATCAGCGATCCGGCGGAGTATGGCATAAAAGGCTGAAGCTTGTTTTCACTCAGTACATCTTCGTTGAGTGCGAGCTTGATGAGGAAACCTATTATCGGATAAAATCAGTTTTTGGTGTTATTCGCTTTCTTGGGTTCGGCAAACCTGAACCTCTTAAATCAGACGAACAGGCACATATCCGACTTCTTTGGAATAAGGGCAGACCCATTGAAGCGTCAAAGGTCTACACGACTTCCGCAGGTGATAAAATGGTACTGTCTGGAATCCTGCGAGACTACCAAAACAACATTGTCAGTCTTGACCTGAGACAGCGGCGAGCCAAAATCAGAGTAACTCTTTTAGGAAAGCCTCATACTGTAACAATGCCCGTTATTTCAATTTAAAAACCAGCTCGTCCAACATCAGAACGGTCGATTCGTCCCGGCTGATGAGCAAGTGAGTATACGTCAGAAACGGATTTTCAGATACCTAAATCCGAATGGCGGAGCATACCTGAAAGAATATGCGTTTAAATGGCGTTTAACAAAGCGTACAGGCGTTTAAATTATTTTGGACGTGAAATTATACTCCTGAAATCAGAACGCTAAAAAAGGGCATTTATGCCCTTATTTTTATACCCGAAAGGAAGCGAGGTTTTGAAAAGCATAAAAAAGAAAAGTCTGAAAGCTCTTGCGGACGGATTTGCTAAGTTTGAAAACAGCAGAAACGCTGTAAAAAACTCCGACTTTACCGACCTTAAATCATTTATCAAAGACTATTTAAATACTCCCGACTCCAGACAGCGAAATAAGCTTGCCGAGGAATTTAAAAAGCGTCATCTGGAGCTTTATGCGTTCATAAAGGAAAATACAGAGCTTATCTCAGCTGAGACTGAAATAACCAAAATTGTTCAGGCTGCAATGTCCGGCGAAGCTTCGGAAGCAGACAATGTACAGCTTACCAACTTACTTGAAATGATCGGAGAGAGCGCAGATGATATTTAATAAATTTTCCCCGAAACAGGTCGAATCGATGCTCTGGTGGAAGCTCCCAAGGACAAACAAGCACGACGCTCTGATCTGCGACGGCTCAGTGCGTTCCGGAAAATCCTTGTCCATGACGATAGGATTCATACTCTGGAGCTGCTCAGAATTCAACGGTCAGACCTTTGCAATTTGCGGAAAAACGGCAGGATCAATCCAGAGAAACGTCATACTTCCAATGCAGCAATGGCTTGAGGGCGTTGCAATGATCAGCCTGAAATTAAGCAGAAGCTGTTTTGATGTGACGATCAGCGGAAATACAAACCGTTATTACTTTTTCGGCGGCAAGGATGAAAGCTCATATATGCTGATTCAGGGCATGACGCTTGCCGGAGTTATGTTTGATGAAGTCGCTCTTATGCCGAAATCCTTTGTGGAACAGGCTCTTGCAAGATGTTCCGTTACAGGTTCAAGATTCTGGTTCAACTGCAATCCCGATTCCCCGGAGCATTGGTTCTACAAGGAGTGGATTCAAAAGTTGAACGAAAAGAATGCGGCATATCTGCACTTTACAATGGATGACAACTATTCCCTTGATTCTGCTGTCAAAAAACGTTATGAGAACCTTTATACAGGAGTTTTCAAGGAACGCTACATCGACGGGAAATGGTGCGTTACCGAGGGAATTATTTACGATTGCTGGAAGGACGAGTATATTATCGAAGAGCTCACAGCTCCGGATTGGTGTCAGTGGTATATAAGCATGGACTACGGAACAGTCAATCCATGTTCAATGGGACTGTGGTGCATTACTGATGACACGGCTGTCCGTGTTGCCGAATATTACTATGACAGTCGCAGCGAAAAGCATTCCAGAACCGATGAGGAGCATTACGCGGAGCTTGAAAAACTTGCAGAAATAGCCGGAATTGACAATATTCAGGCTGTTATTGTTGATCCATCGGCAGCAAGCTTTATCGAGTGCATACGCCGTCACGGAAGATTCAATGTCCGCAAAGCAAACAATGACGTTCTAAGTGGAATTAGACGTACTTCAACTCTGATAAAAGCCGGAAAATTCCGTGTGCATAAAAGCTGCAAAGGATTCCTTAAAGAAGTAAAGCTATACCGCTGGGATGAAAAAGCCGCATCAGACAGCGTTATCAAAGAAAACGACCACGCTATGGACGATACGAGGTATCTTGTAAATACAGTCCTGAAAAAAACGCTTCTCAGAAGCATCGGAGGTGAGTGATATTGATACCGATTAGTGAAATAAAGGCGGCAGGCTGCAACATAGCTGTAAGCGGAGATATGATGAATAATATCAGGGAGTGGGGAGAAATTTACGAAAACAAAGCCCCATGGCTCGTTTCCGATTACGAGAAAAGAGTTTCTTCTTTAGAACTGCCGGCAGGCATAGCCTCTGAGCTTGCACGGCTTACGCTCTATAAGGGCAAATCGTGGATATGCGGAAAGGGCAACCAAAAAAGCAGCGCGCGTTCCGAATGGCTTCAGGAGCAGTATTCACATTTCATGAAAGGACTGCGACCTGAGCTCGAGATCGCCTGCGCAGTTGGCGGAATGGTTCTGAAACCATACGTTGTCGGAGATAAAATTTATGTCGATACTATTTCCAACGACAGGTTTATCCCATGCGCATTCGACCTCGACGGAAACATTACGGACGCTGTTTTTCTGTCGTCAGCCGTTATCGGAGATAAATACTATACTCGTCTTGAACAGCACAAATGGGATCCCGATATGACATATTCGATAACAAACAGGATATTCTGTTCATCGACCGCCTGTTCGCTGGGAACGGAAACAGACCTCGGAGCAGTCCCCCAGTGGTCGGGGATCGAAGCGGAAAGAAAATTCAGAAATATAAAGCGTCCCCTTTTCTCTTATTTTAAGCTTCCCGTTGCGAATAATATCGACCGTAATTCCGCTATAGGAATTTCCTGCTATGCGCGTGCGACAGGTCAGATACGGCAGGCGGACGAGCAATGGGAACGCATAATGTGGGAATTTCAAGGCTCGGAACTTGCAATAATGGCTGATGCCGGAATGTTTAAAGTAGTCAGGAACAAGGAGGAAATACCCGAAGGAAACAAGCGTTTGTTCAGAGTTTTTCAGGAAGTTGGAGAAAAGCAATATTTCCATGAGTTTGCGCCGAACATACGCGACAGCTCGCTGTTCCACGGCTTGAACAGGATATTTCAGCGTATCGAATTCAACTGCGGACTTGCTTACGGCGTTATCTCAGACCCTCAGACGGTAGAAAAAACCGCCGAGGAAGTGCGGGGCAGCAAGCAGCGTTCACTGACGCATATTCAGAATATACAGTCGGCTCTTGAAGATGCGCTTCAAGGGCTTATATGTATTCTGGACGCTTATGCCGATCTGTACGGACTTGCCCGGGAAGGGGAATATGAAACGGTATTCGAGTGGGGAGACGGCGTTACCGAGGACAGGGACAAGGAATTTGCACGCCGTTTGCAGCTTGCCTCTGCCGGAAAATACAAATGGGAGAGCTTTCTTGCATGGTACTTCGGCTGCTCCGAAGAAAAGGCAGCCGAATATATTCCCAGTGCCGCACCGCTGTTCGGAGGCGATCTGTAATGCTTTCGCCGTCATACTATGACAAGCTTTGCGATCAGCTGATAACGCTGTACGGCGAGCTTGATAACGTTATTGTCGGCGATATTGTCCGACGGCTGCTCAAAACGGGCGAAATGACCGATACTGCCAAATGGCAGGCAAAGCAGCTGCAAGGATCGGGAATGCTTTACGATGATGTTCTGACAGAGATCGCAAGACGTACCGACGCAACAAAAAATCACGTCAAAGCGTTGTTCGAGGACGCAGGCGTTGAATCGGTCAAAAACGATAACGTCCGTTACCGCGAGGCAGGTCTCGAGGGGATAATAAAGCTCTCCCCTGCGGCAATGCAGGTTCTGAACGCAGGATATGAAAAGTGCTTGGGTGAACTCAGCAATCTCACGCTCACAACGGCAAACACGGCTGAGCAAGCCTATATTACCGCCTGCAACAACGCATACATGCAGGTATCGAGCGGAGCGTTCGACTACAATACGGCTATCAGAAACGCCGTAAAAGCGTCGGCGGCTCAGGGTACGGAGGTTCTTTATCCGTCAGGTCATATTGATAAGCTTGACGTTGCCGTGCGCCGTTCCGTTCTTACGGGCGTAGGTCAGACTTGCCGTCAGCTTTCGCTTACCAACGCTAACGATATGGGCTGCGATCTTATGGAAATTACGGCTCATTCCGGCGCGCGTCCCTCTCATGCAGAATGGCAGGGACAGCTTGTAAGCTTGTCGGGCAGAAAGGGTTATTTGTCGCTGAAAGACATCGGCTTCGGCACGGGGGACGGCTTCGGCGGCTGGAACTGCCGTCACGACTGGTATCCGTTTTTCGAGGGCATAAGTTCAAGAAATTATTCCGACAAACGGCTGAAAGAACTGAACGCCAAAAACATCGAATACAACGGCAAAAAGTACACAGAATACGAAATATCGCAGATGCAGCGAAAATTTGAACGTGACATCCGCAGTCTTAAACGCGAAGCCGTCGCTTACGATACGGGATGTTCCACCGCTGCCGACAACATGCTTAAGCAGCAGTTTTCGGACGATTTTACAGCCGTTTCCGTTAAGCTGAAAGATAAGGAACGGCAGCTTGAAAAGTTCCTTAAAGATACGGGTAATCTTCCCGATAACGCCCGTGTATGGGTCAACGGCTTCAACAAGAGCGTTTCGCAGAAAGCGGTATGGGCAAACAAAAATGACTTGACAAGTAAAGATTTTAATGATATAATTCATTTAAAAGGAAAACTATCAAATGTAGAAGTCAGAAAATGGTATTTGGCTCATGACAAGACCATTCCAGATTTGATAGATAAAACTTTGCCGCTTGAACAACAGGCTCGCCAAGCTTGTAAACTCAGAAATGAATTCAGGACGCAAGCAAGAGACTTAATGATTAATCAAAATGAACGAAAACAGCTTGACATTACAGATCCAAACAGAAGTTTTGAAGAGTTGCTTTCCGATAAAATGCAGCGTAAAAATCTAACCAGAGAGCAAGCAATAGAGGATATTATTAGTACTGCAACTAAAACAAGAAAATCCGTAAATAAATCGTTAGGATTGGAGGAATAACATGTTTTACTATAACATTTGCAATAAAGCTGACAAAAATATATTTAAAAAGCAATGCCTTGCACTTGAAAAACATATTCCTTCGATTGTAAAGAAAAATGTCATCGAAGATGTTGACGGCTCAGTTACTCAGATATATTCTGTTGAAAACAAACAGATAACTGTTCATAACAGTTATTACGTTGGAGCTGTCTATATTGATTCTGAAATAAGGCTTGAAGATTACTTTAATTAAATGCAAAACGCTCTTTAAAGGGCGTTTTTATTATACTTAAACACCGTTAAAAAGACCGAAAGGTCTTATTTTTATACCCAAAAATAAAACAGGAGGAAAAACTGATGATCGACAAAAAGTTTTTAGAGGGTCTTGGAGTTACCGACGAGGAGACGGTCAAAAAGATCGTTTCCGAATACGGAGCGGACATCAAGACCGAAAAGGACGCAGCGGAACAGCTCCGCACACAGCTTGCCGAAGCCAACTCTCAGATAGAGGGATTCAAGAACATGGATATTGAATCCGTCAAAAAATCGGCGGCGGAATGGGAGGAAAAGTTCAAGCAGTCCGAAGCCGAAAGAGCGGCTTTCGAGCATAAAACAAAGGTCAGCAGCCTTGTGAAAGAGCTTTCACTTAAAGATCCCATCTACGAGGATTATCTTGTCAATCAGCTCATTGAAAAGCAGCTTAAATTTGACGGCAATAAGCTGATCGGCAGCGACGATGTTATCAAAAGCTTCAAGGAAGCTCACCCCGATGCGTTTATCACCGATAAGCCGCAGGTAGATATGGGCGGCAGTACAAAAGGCGTTCCGCTCGGAGGCAGCGGATTTGATTTCAATTTCACGGGCGTGCGCCCTAAAACCATGAACGGAGGTAAATAATTATGCCTGTAAATTACGCTGAACAGTATTCCTCGGCTCTCGCCAACGCATACCCCTATGTGCTGAACTACGGAGCGTTGTGGAATACGGAAAATTCCGATAAATACCGCGCTGTGGACGCAAAGACTATCAAGATACCCAATCTTTCCACGGGAGGACGTGTTGACGGCAGCAGAGAAACGATCTCCGGCTTTTCACGCAACTTCGAGAACGACTGGGAAACAAAGACCCTTTCGCATCATCGTATGTGGCAGACCCTCGCTCACCCGAAGGATATTGACGAGACAAATCAGGTCGCTTCTATACAGAAACTCACAAAGACCATGAACGAAACGCAGAAGTTCCCCGAAATGGACGCTTATCTTATCTCCCGTCTCTATGAGCTCAGGAATGAACGAGAGGCTTTAACGCCCATTTCAAACGGTTCTCTCACCAAGGACAACGTTCTTGCGAAATTCGACGAGCTTATGGTTGAAATGGACGAGGCTCTCGTTCCGCTTCAGGGGCGCATCCTGTATGTCGATACTTACACGAAAAAGCTCATAGACAACGCCGTTGAACTTTCATTCGTGCGTACATCGGGAACAAAAAACATAGACAGGACTATATCCCGTATCGACGAGGTTAAAATAGTTTCCGTTCCCACAAAGCTTATCAAAACAAAATACAGCTTCACAAACGGCTGGTCTGCCGCATCCGATGCGCTACAGATAAAAATGTTCCTTGTTCACCCGTCCTGCGTACTTCCTATCGTATCATACGAATTTGCAGAGCTTGCACCGCCCTCTGCCATGTCGCAGGGCAAATACGTTTACTACGAGGAGAGCTTCGAGGACGTATTTATCCTGAACAAGAAGTACAAGGGCATTCAGATGGTCGTTGAAGCGGCTAAGTAACTATGGCTTACGCTGATTACGGCTATTATGCCGACGAATACGGCGGAAAGCTTATCCCCGAGGGCGATTTCAGATTCGCAGCCGAAAAAGCAGCCGACATGATAAAAGCGGCGATCTTTTACAGAGACGTTCCCGAAAATTTTATAGGGAACGTCAGACGCTGCTGCTGTGAACTTGCCGAGCTTATGTACAAAAACGCCTCGGATAATGCGGACAACAGCGGCGGAACTGTTGCGTCCGAGAAGATCGGGGAATACAGCGTGACATACCGCAGCGATACGGAACTTTTGCAGTCGGAACGGGAAAGGAAAAATATCTGCTATGGTATCATCGTCCGCCATTTAGCGCATACGGGACTGCTTTTCAGAGGAGTTGATTAGATGTTTACCAACCGAAAAGCCTGTACGGTTTATGAGAAAACTGCGATAAACCGTGAGCATATCTACGTCCGTCATACGCTGGGGGCTGTTTATTGGCAGAGTTCGCAGGGACAGCGCAGCGGCTCGGACAGAATACCCGATAACGGCGCACTTGTGCTGATCCCCGAAAGCTCCGCCAAATACGTGCCGAAGGTCGGCGACAGGATAGTCGATAGAATTATCGGGGACGAACGTCCTCCCGACTGCGCCCTCACAGTTATGCAGGTGAGGGACTTCCGCTACGGTTCGCCGGGAGTGCGTCATATCGAGGTGACTGCAAAATGATAAGGTTCACAGGAATTACGTTTAACCCGAATTTTGCCGATAACGCTGAGAAGAATTTTGAAAGAGCGCAGCAATACGTTGACAGCGAGGTTCTGAGACTAAGCGATCCTTATGTGCCAATGTTGACAGGAACCCTGAAAAAAAGCGGAACTTTGGGAACTGTCATAGGTTCGGGAGTTGTAGAATACACCGCTCCCTATGCAAAGGAGCAGTATTACAACAACGCAGGCAGAGGCAAAGAAGGTCTGAACGCCGCCAACGGAAACAAGGGACTTCGAGGTCGGGAATGGTTTGAGCGCATGAAAGCCGATCATCTCGACGAGATCGAGCATAATGTCAAGGAGAAATTCACATGAATAAAACAATTATACAAGCCGTCCGCGATTACATTATGGAATTTCCGAAGCTGAAAGACGGCTGTCTGCTTGTGGACTTTCTCGGCAATGAACCTGTCGAGTATACCGTTGAGCCTGTACCGTGCAACCCTGTTTACAAAAAATATACCGGCGGAGACTGCTTAAAGCAGTTTCTTTTCTTATTCGCAAGCCGTGAGTATTACAGCGAGGACGTTAATCGGAATATCGAGAATCTTTCATTTTACGAGGATTTTTCCAAATGGATATACGAACGGAATTTTAATGAAATACTTCCCGATCTCGGAGACGACCGCACCGCGCTGGGTATCGAGATACTGACGGGAGGTTATCAGCTCTCGGCTGATACGAATACCGCAAGGTATCAGATCCAGTTACGTTTGTTGTATGAAGATGAATAAAATGCGAGGAGGATAATTTTTATGGCTGAGGAGAAAAAAACAAAACTTGTTGCAAGACACAAGAAAGTTGCATTCTACGGAGTACCTAATGAATCGGGGGAAGTAACATACTGCCGAATGCCGAAGTTTACGCAGCTGAACCAGAACAAGAACCCTATCACATACGACCGCCAATATGTTGACGAACCGTTTCAGCAGTCCGATGTTACGGGATATTCGCCGTCTATCGCATATGCGTTTGATTATTACCGCAACTTTCCCGTACAGGAGGACATCGTAAAGATAACCGACGGCGAGCTTATCGGCGACGACGCTGTGAGAGACATTATCGTTGTCGATGTCGAAACGGGTACTGCAACGAAACGTCCCTATTCTGTCATACCCAATACAGAGGGCGACAACATCAACATTTACACATATTCGGGAGACTTCAAATGCAAGGGCGAAAAAATCCACGGAACAGCCACCAGTACAGACAACTGGCAGACTATTACATTTACAGAGGATTCCGGCACGGATTAGATCGCCGAGGTTTCGGCTCTGAATCTTTCCGATTCAGAGTGCGACCTCGAAAATGAAAACAACAATAATGACATTGAGGAGATGAGCCCTTATGAGCCTGAAAACATGGAATATCAACGGCATTGAGCTTGAACTTAATATGGAGGACGCGGATGTTCAGGAGCGTTATGAAAACGCTCTTGAATTATTTAATGAGGAAAGAAAACATGTTCCGCAAGACGGAAAACTTTCAGAATTTACAAGAAATGCGTGTTCGCTTTTTGAACGTCTTTTTGATCGTATTTTTGGCGGCGGAACGTCTGAAAAGATTTTTTCGGGAGTTCCCGTAAACTTTTCGGAATACATTAAAATTTACGATAATTTCCTTGAATTTGTCAATCAGCAAACAAACGAGGCGAACGCGCATATTAAGGAAATACTGGCGAAATATCGTCCAAATCGTCAGCAGAGACGAAGCAAAAAGAAATGATAGATCCGCTGTATGAGGAGTTTCCCGAAACAATAGAAGTTGACGGTGAAGAATACGGCATACTGACTGATTTCCGCGAGTGGATAAGATTTTCCGATATGCTTGCCGACAACGAGCTTACCAAAGAAGAAAAGCTGTATCTGCTGACGAATTGGCTGACGGAAACTCCACGAAATATCACGGCGAAACTTGTCAACGCTGTTTTTGCTTTTTTTAGAGCAGACGCGCTGAATCCCGTCCCTATAGAAAGTGAAGAAGAACAGGAGGACGAAAGTCCACAACCAAAGCGTCCTCCTGTTTTTGACTGGAAGTATGACGCAAAGTTTCTGATCGGCGACTTTAGGCGGTACTACGGAATCAACCTTTTGTCGGTAAAGTATATGCACTGGTGGGAGTTCCGCTGCCTTTTCGCAGCTCTCCCTGATGATTCCATGTGCCGTAAGCGAATAGACATTCGTTCCAAAGACCTTTCGCAAATC
Organism: uncultured Ruminococcus sp.; assembly: GCA_947627275.1. Classification (GTDB taxonomy): domain Bacteria; phylum Bacillota; class Clostridia; order Oscillospirales; family Ruminococcaceae; genus Ruminococcus. Next base: position 23,763 of record CANQVK010000028.1, read on the forward strand.
AAGGATAAAGAAAGGCGAAAGCAGATAGCCAAAATTCAGCGGCAGATAGCCTTGCCTTTTGAGTTGGACGATGACGATATGGCGACGATTTTTGAGGGGTGATGCAATGATTGAAATTCCTAAGCCTGCTTTAAAAAGAAAATGGCTGCTCTGCCCATATTGCGGAGCGAAAACGATATTGTACGACAACACCGCTAATTGCAGCGGTGTTTTTCAAAAGTGTACAAGAAACTGCAAACGAGAATTTGAAATTAAAATAAAAAACGGAAACCAAGTATACTGAGCCTATGAGCCGTACTTTTCCAAGACGTAAGGAGGAAAGGGTATGGCTTTTGACGGCACTTTAAAATTTGATACCGCTATTGACAAAACCGGCTTCAAGCTGGGACTTGACAGTCTCGAGAGCGTTGCCAAAAAAGGTATGGCTGTAGTGACGGCGGCTGTCGGTGCGGCATCGGCGGCTGTGACGGCTCTTGTCGGATATGCGGTAAGCGTGGGCAAGGATTTTGAAAGCAGCATGGCGCAGGTCATCGCCACAATGGGCGTTACCAAGGACACTGTTGTTGACGGCGTAAACAGCTATGAACTGCTGGAAAAAGCCGCCGCAGATGCAGGCGAAACAACGACATTTTCCGCTTCCGAAGCCGCTGATGCTCTCAATTATCTTGCTCTCGCAGGATATGACGCAGCTAAAGCGGCGGACGCTCTGCCGTCAGTTCTCGACCTTGCGGCGGCAGGCGGTCTTGACCTTGCATACGCTTCCGACCTTGCTACGGACGCTATGGCGGCTCTCGGAATCGAAGCCACAGGCGATAATCTTACACGCTTCGGCGACCAAATGGCAAAAACCGCAAGCAAAGCTAATACATCGGTCGCACAGCTCGGCGAGGCTATTCTCACTGTCGGCGGTACGGCAAAATCTCTTGCAGGCGGAACAACAGAGCTTAACGCTGCTTTGGGCGTTCTCGCAAATCGCGGAATCAAAGGTGCAGAAGGCGGTACTGCGCTCAGAAACGTCATTCTTGCCCTGTCAGCTCCTACGGATAAAGCGGCTGAGGAGCTTGAAAATCTTGGAGTGCAGGCGTTCGACGCTGAGGGCGACCTTCGTCCTCTTAACGATATTTTTAAAGACCTTGACGATTCTCTTTCGGGAATGTCCGAGGGCGAAAAAACACAAGTTCTCAACGAGATATTCAATAAGGTCGATTTAAAATCCGCGCAGGCTCTCCTTGCAGGGTGCGGAGCGGAATTCAGCGACCTTTCGTCTGAAATAGCCAATTGTGACGGCGCAATGTCTCAAATGGCGGAAACCATGAACGACACACTCGAGGGCGACCTTAAATCGCTTTCTTCCAAAGCCGAGGCTTTCGGAATATCCATTTATGAGGGGCTTAACGAGCCGCTGAGGGAGCTTGCGCAAAAGGGCGGAGAATATATCTCTCAGCTCACTGCCGCCTTTAAAGACGGCGGTTTTGACGGTCTTGCAGAATCCTTTGGTTCTGTTGCAGCCGACGCTTTGACAACGTTATCGGGGTATACTCCAAAGCTTGTCGATATGGGCGTATCCCTCGTGCAGTCCCTTGTAAGCGGAATTTCGGAAAACTCGGGACAAATAGCGGAAAGTTTCGTATCGGCGTTAAATTCGCTGCTTACAGGAATTTTTGAAATATCAGACGATATGATAAAGCTCGGTTTCGATTTGGCGTTACAGATGCTGCAAGGTTTTGCAGAGGCACTTCCAACGATTCTTGAAGATGGAGCTTCTTTTATTTCTACGCTTATCGATACCATAACTTGTGCTACTTCAAAATTGATCCCGATAGCGATAGAGATAATAAACACTCTGAAAAAGTCTTTGACAGATAATCTGCCAAAGCTTGTTTCAGGCTTGTTTGAGGTCACTTATACGATTATCGAGGCTCTGACTCAGCCTGAGCTTATGACCTCACTCGTTGAATGTGCAATAGCTATAGTATCAGCACTCGTTGAAGGATTGATCGAAGCTGCTCCTATCGTATATGAGCATATGCCGAAAATCATCGAAAATATTTTCGGTATATTGACAGAACTTGCGCCGATACTTGCAGAAGCTGGGCGCGACCTGATCGGTCAACTCATCAACGGAGCGAAAAAAACTGCTCCGCTTTTGCTGGAGGCTATAGGCGAAATAGGTTTTTTGCTTGTAAATGAAATTCGCAGATACTTTTCGGAAATTTTTGCATTTGCTGTTGATTTCTGGACGGACTTTGCTACGGATGCGCTGTCGTTCCTGAGTGAGCTTCCGGGTAAGCTCGGAAAAATACTCGATAAAGTTATTAACACTATTTCAACATGGGCGTCTGACATTACAATAAAGGCGAAAGAAGCGGCAGCGGAATTCGTTACAGGAGCGATCACGTTTCTTAATGAATTCCCGGATAAGCTTGGCGAAATGCTCGGAAAGGCTCTCGGAAATGTTGCGCGCTGGGCAGTTGAAATCACAGAAAAGGCAAAAGAAACAGCATCAGAGTTTATTGAGAACGTCAAAGAATTTATCCAACAGCTCCCCTCTATGGCAAAGGAAAACTTCGACTATATGGTTTCAAATGTCAGAGAATGGGCTGATGAAATAACTTCAAAAGCTAAAAACACGGCAAGGGAGTTTCTTGAAAATATCAAGGAATTTATTCGTCAGCTGCCGTCAGCAGCAAAAGAACATCTTGATAACACGATCTCAAAAGTCAAAGAATGGGCTGACGATCTGAAAAATAAGGGAAAAGAAGCAGCTGAAAATCTCGTTGAAAAAATCACATCAACACTAAGAACGTTACCCGATAAAATGGCTGACGCAGGAAAAAATCTTGTCGAGGGTCTGTGGAACGGTATCACCGGCGCAGGAGACTGGCTGAAAAGCAAAATATCAGATTTCGGCTCAGGAATTATTAACGGATTCAAGGAATCGTTCGGCATTCATTCTCCGTCAAGAGTTATGCGTGACAGTGTTGGTAAATATCTTGCACAGGGTATCGGAGTAGGCTTTGTCGAGGAAATGCCTGCGGTGCGAAAAACGGCTGTTAATGCGGCTGAACAGATAATTCCAGCCATTGAACTCATAAAACCCGAGATTCCGCCCATTGACATTGAACTCACAAAACCTGAGATTCCGCCCATTGACATTGAAGATGATTTCCCAAAACGCCGTCCTCCGAAAGCGGAACATGACGCCATAGAGAAAATAAGCGTCATAAGCTTCGATAAAGAGAGTCTGCGAGCCTTGGAAAGCGCAAGAGCCGTCATGAATACGGGATTCTCTCAGCCGTCTCCAACGTCCGAAATAACGAACAATTACAGCTACAGCACGGTAAACAAAGGCTCTAATATGGGTTCACAACATATAACGATACCAGTTTCGCTGAATATGGACGGAAAGGTCATAGCAGACGGAGTAGCCGATATTGTTCTTGACGAGGTGGATAAGCAGCAAGGCGTTACGGTGCAGATGAAGAAAAGAGGCGTTGCACGATGAAAGAAGGATTTTTTGTTAATGAAACTCACAGTTTTTACACCTGCGGTATGCGCCTGACCGAACGTGATATAGGCGACGCTCCGAAAGACGAATACATCGAGCGAGTACCCTTTTCAAACGTTACGTATGACTTCGGCAGGCTTTACGGCTCTCCGACCTACGGCGAACGTACTTTGACGTATACTCTTGAATTTCTGTGCTTCGACAAAAAAACTGCACAGAACAAAATTCTTAATTTAAAAAAGCGGCTTAAATGGGACGGTCGCAAAAAGCTTTATGACGACCTGTTTCCCGATTATTATTTCGAGGTGCGCGAACCGTCTGTTTCGGTTACGGAAAATCACGGAGTTTACAATATTAAAGTTATTTTCAAGGCAAGTCCCGAAATGAGATCCATAGTTCCCTTTACTTTTCCGGGAATAGGCGTTATTCCCGATGTTTCGGCGGATAATGTCACTTTTCCCGATGTTGACAAGGACGGAAAGGTCGATGTTTTCGACGCATCACTTATCTTAGCGGCATACGGCAAATTATCAACAGGTCAGCCGTCGGGACTTGATGAAGCGCAGGAAAAAGCCGCCGACGCCAATATGGACGGCATGATAGATTCATTAGATGCAGCTCTTGTACAGGCGTTTTATTCGCAAATATCCATCGGCAATTATCTGGGTACAAAAGAGGGGTGGATAAAATTCCTTAACGATCTGAAAAGCAAAAGAGACGAGGTGATCTGATGTATAAAATAATGCTGAACGGAACACTGCTCCACGAAACAAGCGTAAACAGCAGATTCAGACTTTCTGCCGGAAAGTTCACGGAGGAAGTGAATAAAACGCCGTCGTTTTCCTTTGCGATACCCGTGTCAAATCCCCGTTTTACCAACGACATTCACGACCGGACCGATATTGCGGAGGTCATAAATACGCTCACGGGAGAAACGGAATTTGAGGGTACTGTCCTGACCCACAGCGAAAGCATGGACAGAAACGGCAGGCTCGTCAAAAAAATCGTGGCGGAAGGCTTTTTAGGCTATCTCTGCGACAGCGTACAGCTTTATAGAACTTATAAGGATACACGTCCTGTGGACTTCCTTACGGAGCTTCTTGAAGCTCACAATGCGCAATGTCCCGAAAAGCGGATAAAGCTCGGTCAGGTCGAGATAAACGAAAGCGACTACAGCGCAGACAAAACTACCGCCTATCGCTCCACTCTGGAAGAAATACAGGTAAACCTTATAGACCGTCTCGGCGGCGAGATACGTGTGCGCCGCACGAACGGCGAGCTTTATCTCGATTACCTGGAACGCATCGGCACGGAAAAAACAACGCCTATCAGACTTGCCGATAATCTTGTTTCGCTTAACGTTGATACCGATTCAACGAATATTGTAACACGGCTTATCCCTCTCGGCTGTCAGCTCGCCCCGGAGACTTCCGCACAGCGTCTGACCATAGAATCGGTCAACGGCGGAAAGGCGTATATTGATGATGAAGAAGCGATAAGGAAATTCGGCATAATTGTGGGAAAGATCGAATTTGACAACATCACAAAGCCCGAAAATCTCCTTGAAAAAGGTCGTGAACATCAAAAAAACAACAACAGGATACGTAAAGCTTATGAGGCAGAGGCTCTCGATCTGTCAACGATCTATAAAAATAGGGAAAGTATCCGCTGCGGCAATATTCACCCTTTTAAGAACGAACTTTTCGGCATTGACGAAAAACTGCGCATTATGAAACGGACAGTCGATATTTACAAACCGTACACGCCTGTATTGCAGATCGGCGACAAAGCGGAGAGTATCACTGACATTGCCGCTCGTCAGGCAAGGCTTATCGAATACGCTCTGCCCGAACAGAAGATAGGTATTCTTTCAGCTGCCAAAGCTACGGCGTCCGCACTTATCAAAGCCGGATTCAACGGTCACGTCGTTACTAATGATGAAGAAATTTGTATCATGGATACCGACAACAAAGAAACCGCAAAAAAATTATGGCGTTTTTCTTTGGGCGGCATCGGCTACAGCAAAAACGGCTACAACGGCGATTACGGGATCGCAATGACTATGGACGGCGCAATAGTCGCCGATTTTATTACGGCAGGCGTTCTGCGCGGTCTTGAAATCGTAAACGGTGACGGAACTTTTCATGTTCTGCCCGACGGAACTGTTAATGCTTCAGCAATAAACATCACGGGAGGTTCTGTGAATATATCGACGGATTCTGAATACAATGACAAAATTTCTCTTAACTGCAATGAATTTCACGGCTATTTTTCCCCTTACGGGTTTACTTCATTGCAGGAGGGCGGACGAAAAATTATAGTATGCGGTAACGGTGTTTTCGGTTTTTCCGATTCCGCTGACGATAATACTCAGACATTTACCCTGCAATCGGGAACGGGAAGCCTTCACACCGTCGGAAACGTTTATGCAAGCGATCTGAATTATAAAAACGACGACGGAGAAAATGTTTCCGTAAAGTATCAGATTCAGAATAATTATGATCAGTGCTGGGGACAAATTCAGGAGATCTGGAAAACCATTGACGCTATAACAGGGAGGGGTACATGATGAAATTTTATGACAAACTCCCGGACATGGAATGCCTGTCGGGAGATACGCTCGGAACTTTCAAAGTAGCTCCAAGATCGGGAGATTTCAGCGGATGCAGAATGAAGGTAATTATTGTACGCTACGATTCTCCTGAGTTTTCCGTGATATGCAAGGAATGCGCATCTGACAGCGGCGGATTTTCGGTACGGCTCACTTCTGAGGATACGGCTAAACTTCGCGAGGGAATGCACTTTATCCACTTCCGCCTTGTTGACAGCCAAGGTCTGAGCTACAGAAAGCTTGCAGGAAGAATATATGTACACGATACGGCAAAAGGAGCTGAATTAACATGACAGGCACAGGAACGCAGGCAGACCCGTACATAGTCGATAGCTGGTCTGAATTTGTATCCGTAGCCGATAAAGCGGTTTATATAACATGCCCCGAGAACTCTGTATGGGATATGAGCGAGCAGCTGCCCGACGGACT
>CANQVK010000029.1 GCA_947627275.1 uncultured Ruminococcus sp.
ACTTGCGGAACGAAGTATTCTGTTGAGGAAGCTAAGAAGATGATGATCGAGGGTACGGTTGATGTATCGGGAAGTACAGTAAAGGTCGATAATTCAGACTCAATAGATACATATATGTCGATGGCTGAGAATGCTTATAATGCTAATAATACAACAGAAGCCGAAACATATTGCAACAGGGTTATTGAGATTGCCCCACAGAACTATGATGCATGGATGCTGAAAGGTCAGTCAGCCGGATGGCAATCATCATTAGGAAATATTAGACTTGGTGAAGCTGTTAATTGTTTTTTGAATGCAATTAAATTTGCTCCAGAAGAACTTCAGCCAATCAAACTTGATCTTATGGGGACAGAAGTCGATGCAACGGTTGATATTCGCAAAAGGTTGATTGATCAATCAACCGAGGAAATAAAAAAGATATCTGTCGCACTCGTAAAACTTCAAGGCGATCGTTTTGCTAAATGGCCTGATGCAGACGAAGGTAATGGATTGATGAATGTTGTAAAAGTAATTTGTCAACCTGTCCTCATTTATATGAAAGCAGTTCTTACTCCTGTTGATATAATGCCTGCTATTGCAACTGCAATAAATAATGCTGTTATGGATGCATGGAATAATATTGTATTTCCTGAATATGTAAACGATGATGAATCAGGACATCCAAGCGATTATGCGTTTAGTAAATTGCTTGAAAGAGCAAAATATTGTACTGCTTTACTTGAATATGCAATCGGATTGTGTGATGATGACGATGAATCTGATATTAGTCGCTATAAGAATTTAATTGCTATTCATAATCGTTGTATCACAAGTTGTTCTTATAAAAGCGAGTATTTCAATTTTCGGCGATTTGTACGATCAGATGACAATAGGTATTGGAGAGAACAACATATTCAGCAAGCTGTTAATATTGTAAAACAAATTGGAGGTATTCCTGATATCAACAACAATATCTATTGGATTAAAAGTAAAACTTTAAACAGTTCGGCGATTACTTCCAGAAAAAAACTTATCTCACAGTACAATTCTAAAATTGAGCAGTGTAAAGTGAATATAGCTAAAAAAAGGGAAGAGGAACGCCGTATAAAGATGCAGGAACAGAAAGAACGTAATGAAGCTTATTGGGCTGAACACGCCGAAGAAAAGCAGAAGCTTGAATCTGAGCGTAATAGCTTACAGGCTGAATTAAAACAACTTCAGACTCAAGTTTCTCCGTTTGATAAAGAAATCAACGCAATCAAAAAGGAACGAGAAAACCCCGTTCCTTCGGAGCAGGAAAAGGAAACTGTACTGAGCGAGATATCAAGACTTCGTACAGAGCAAGGCAATCTTGGACTGTTTAAGGGAAAGCAAAAGAAAGAGTTACAAAATCAGATCAATGAACTCAATTCAAGGCTTTCTTCTATCAACGATTTAATAGAAACTGAGAAAAACGAACAGCAGAAATCATGCGATGCAAAGATCAGCGATGTTGAAAAAAAGGCAAAGCCAATAAGGGATAAGATTACTGCTGCTCAGAAACGTATCAATGAAATTACGATTGAGCTGACAAAGAATAGATAGTTTAGAGGAATTACTATGGCAAAATTAAGACGAATGCAAGGTGTTCCGGCACATATGGAAACGTTACAAGCAGGCGGAAAACGCAGGCATCCTGCACATTGCAGATTTCATGAAGGTAAAGGAAAAGAAAGAATTTGTAAATGCAATAGATGCAATAAGTATTTATTAAGTTGCAATAGTGCCTCAAAATGTGATTACTACGAAGAAAAGGATGAGAATCAATGAAAAAAATACCGTTAATTTTAGCTGCTCTTTCAGTAAGTGCTATTATACTGACTGGCTGTGCCTGCAAACACGAAAAGTGGAATGACGCAAACTGCACTACTCCCAAAACCTGTGCTGAATGCGGAGAAACTGAGGGAGAGCCTCTGGGACATACATGGAAAGATGCTTCGTGTAAAGCACCTAAAACTTGTGAAGTCTGCGGAGAAATCGAGGGCGATCTAAGCGAGCATAAATGGAAAAAAGCTACCTGCGAAGTTCCTAAGACATGTACTGTTTGTGGGGAAACGGAAGGAGCTAAACTTGAACATGAATGGATTGAGGCTTCTTGTAAATCACCCAAAACATGCAAATTGTGTAACATAACAGATGGAGAAAAAACAGATAGTCATGCATGGGTTGAAGCAACATGTAAAGAATCAAAACATTGCTCTGTGTGCGGAGAAAAGAGCGGAGAGGTATTAGGGCATGATTGGGAAGAAGCAACGTGTAAACAACCAAAAACTTGTAAAGTATGTTTTGAAACTGAAGGTACAGTGTCTGATAATCATCAATGGATAGACGCAACATGCAAAAAACCTAAAACATGTGAAATTTGTGGAAAAACAGAAGGAGCTTCCAAAAGTCATGATTGGTCTTCAGCAACTTGCACTGAACCAAGGATATGTTCGTATTGTGGTGAAACTGATGGAGAAGCCAAAGGACATAGCTACATATCCAACAAATGCAGCAGATGCGGACAACCTGACCCGAGATGTTCTGAAATACTGAGTGGTTGTTCACTTTCATTGCCTTCACTTCCAATTACACTTAATGAATATGATTATCAGAATAATATTAAAACTACAGTAGTAATAACAGATATAAGCTACAATTTTGAAGTTTATAAGGTTGATGAGGGAACCATTATACTAAACTGCAAATTTTCAGGATATAAAACATATGACGCGAAAGGTTCTGGGCAGAGTTCACCTTGTAAAATAGGCTGGAAATTGTATGATTCAAATGGAAACGTATTTCAATCAGGAACATTCAGCTCATCATCTGTAGCCGAAGGAGAATCTTTTTCAAGTAATAGAGAAGAAGACCTGATATATAACTTTAATGCAGCACAGCCGGATTCATTTAGACTTGAGCTGCTTAATACCAATTGATCAAGACTACGAAATAAAATCAGATTGTATGTTTGGACAAGTTTTGAATGGCATTATCATATTTGAAAATGACGATTTGAAATTAAGTTGATAATGTTAAGTATATCGGTATATCAACTGATACTGATAAAAAAACAGGCAGATACCGTAATCAAAGTATCTGCCTGTTCGTTTAATAGCCTGCTGTAAAGGTCTTTTTTATAGTAGTTTGAATAAAACTTCTATATGAGCGCAATCCTTTTGGGGGAGCGGTAATTTTTTAATGAAGAGCTTTGACAAGGGACTGAAAAACGTCTCCGCGTTCTTCAAAGTTTTTAAATATACCATAGCTTGCCGAAGCAGGGGACATAACGCAGCTTTTACCGCAGGGAGTTATCTCGGCGGCAAGCTTAACGGCGTCCTCAAGATGCGGAACATAGTGGATTTTTTCGTTCGGTTCTAACATATCGAAAATACGCTTGCCGGAAGCTTCCATGCAGATAACGTTGACGTCCGATTTTTTGAGATAGTCGGCAAGGGACGTGTAATCAATACCTCTGTCCATGCCGCCGATAAGAATAGTACCCGGCTCCGGAACACTTTTCAGAGCTTCGATAGCAGTTGCACAGGCAGTTGAAATCGAATCGTCATACCAGCGTATGCCCTTTGCCTCCGCGACAAATTCAAGTCGGTGGGCGAGCGGATCGAAGCTGCAAAGAGCCGTTTCAAACTGCTTACGGTCTACAAACGGCGCAGTAATGAAATATGCCGCCGCAATGTTGTAATGGTTATGAACGCCAAGAAGCTTTATTTTATCTACAGGAATGATATACGTATCGCCGTTGGCATTATTATCAACAATTCCGCTGCTGACGTAAATATCGGCTTTGGAGTCCTCCGCCGAGATAGTATGGATAAAGGCATTGGAAAGCTTCGGAGCGATAGAGCTGTTTATCAGCAGACAGTCGCCGTCCTCCTGATGAGTAAAAATATTTTTTTTAGCTTTATGGTAACGCTCCATTGTGCCGTAGTGGTCAAGATGCTCCTCAAAGAGATTGAGAAAGACCGCGCAGGCAGGGGAGACTGTCATATACTCCAGCTGATGGCAGGAAAGCTCGCATACAACTATCGTGTTTTCGGTCATTCCTTCGGCGATATTGAACACGGGAATGCCAATATTTCCTGCCAAACGGCAGTCTATGCCGCTTTTCTTCAATATGTGATAGATAAGCGAGCTAACGGTACTTTTTCCCTTAGTTCCCGTGATGCCGATTATCTGTTCCCGATAGACCTCGAAAAACGCCTGCGTTTCGGAGGTTATTCTGCATTTAAGCTCCGAGGGCTGTTTTTCAAGGACGATGCCGGGACTTTTGAAAACCATGTCGTAATCGTCCAGACATTTCTGATAATTTTCGCCGCAGATAAGCTCCGTATCTTCGGGAATCCCGTTTGCGGCACGGTCGATGACATTCAAGTCGGCTATCGCTGTTTTTGCAGGCGAGCAATATCGTGCTAAAATGTCGTAAGTCGCCCTGCCCTCACGTCCGAATCCGAGTATGCAGACGGACTTTCCCTCGGTGTACTTTCGTATATATTCGGTGAATTTATTTTTTACAATGTTCAAAGCAACCGCTCCATTTCGCTTCGTAATATGTTTCTGAACTCCTCGGGCAGCAGGTTGTTTTCGCTCCAGCCTGCGCAGTACGTTTTGTTTTTTTTGTCGATAGTCTCAGGGCAATATAATCCGAGTTCAACGTATCTTTTGAAAAGGTAAGGGAGTTCCGAACCGCTTTCAAGCATGTTTCTGACCGCAAGTGAAACAGACAGATTTACTTCGTCGATACTTCCGACGCATTCAAAGGGTTTATGTTCTGACTGACCTGTCAGTTCGAGAAAATAATTTTCCATTGCAGGGTCGTTCAGCATATCCCTGCCGAAAATCGAAAAAAGCTCTTCTCTGCCGAGAAAGGGCGAAAGTATAAGACTCACAAACAGGCATTTCGGACATTCTCCGCACCAAATATCGGGAGAGACCTTGCTTCCCAGATTACAGCTTCTGAAAACGGGAAGATATTTCTTGTGGCTGACGAACATTTTTGCTATCTGAAACTCCGAAAGAGGTCTCAGAAAGCTGAAATAATAAGCGCCCGTGCCGAGATAGTTTTTCTCATAATTATGAAAATCCCGCTCAAATTCAAAGCTTTTTGAATACTGGTGATTGACCGCCTGACCGGCAACGGTGCTTTCGTTTGCGCTGTCCTCGTTGGACAGAACGATGTACTTTAGTCCGTTGAGGTACGCCGTGATTTCCGCGGAAAACGCTACAATTGCAGAAAACGGCGTATGACCGTTGAGATAGCCGCGGCTGTTAAGCTCCACAAGAGAACGGTCGAACCTGCGTTTTGCCGTGATAAGCGCGTCGGCGGTCAGACCTGCCGCTTTGACCGTTTCGATAGTGGAATTTCGGTTATTTATGGCGTAGCAGCGGCATTCCATACCTGCGCCGACAAGGGTTTCGAGGGTAAGAGCAGAATCCTTTCCGCCGCCTATGGGAACAAGGCAGCCTTTCGGCTCACGGCGTTCGGCTTCGGCGGAATTTACGAAGCTGCCCGAAGTCTCGATATTCACGAAGCTGTCAATATCGGTTTTTATTCCGTTGACGTAGAAAAACTCGCCGAGTCCCGAAAAATAGAGTTTTTTCCACCATTTCACTTGTTCTGCGGAAAGCTCTCCGCATTCCACTCGCATAAGGGGAGAGCAGACGGCTTTCCAGTAGCTGACAGCCTCCGCCATTCCCAGAGAAAAGGCAAGCCGTTCAAAGGCAAGGTCGTTTTTCACGCTGACGTCTGAGGGCTTTGGAAAGCACCAGCCCGGGCGGAATGCGGCAAGTCCCGCAATTTCAAAAAAATAGCTTATTTCTACGGCCGTTTCTGTTTCGTTTATTGTGAAATTTTTGTATACGAATTCGGGAGCTTCCCTGCGGAAGGTTTCAAATTTATCCATTTTTCCTCCGAGATCATGCTTCTCCCGCAAGCTCCAGATAGTGCTGCTTGAGAAGGGAATAGGTTTCGTCCGAGAGATCGTGTTCTATTTTGCAGGCGTCCTCGAGAGCCTGATCTTTTTTAACGCCGAGCAGAATGAAGAAAGCCGACAGCGTATTGTGGCGGTCGTATATTCGTTCGGCGACCTCTTTACCCTCAGCCGACAATGTGATGTGGTTATCGCTGTTTACGAAAACAAGTCCTTCGTCCTTCATTTTTTTGAGAATGATAGACACGGTAGGTCGGGAATATCCCAGATATGAGCATATATCTATTGCGTGTACGTCGGGCTGTGCTTTCGACAGGATCAATATAGTTTCAAGATAGTTTTCAACTGCTTCTGTAATAGCCATGTTGACTCTCCTTTGCGCAGATTTTTATGCAAAGTCTGAAAACTTAAGCGTTCCCTTAGCAGGACACGGTACGCTGTGTTTCTGATAAAGAGAGAAAAAACCTTAAGCTGACGACATTGCTTTTTCAGTCGGCGGATATAATGTAAGTATATTATAACATGGTTTCCAAGAAAATACAAGGGTTTTATCAAGAATTATTTTTCATATAATCGTAAAAAATTTTGAAAATATTGGGGTGCGATCTTTTTATGCGTATGGGATTCAGTTTTTCGTCCGTAAAGCAGTGCGAGGACTTCCCCTCCGCGCAAAGCTCTCCCGTGAGTTTGGATGTGACCGTATAGGAGACATACAGGGTCGCTCCGTTGAATTTAGTGATAGTCAGTCTGACCGAGAAAGCGTCCTCAAATCTCAGCGGACGCTTGTAGCTGCATTCCACCGACAGCACGGGCATGAGGATCCCTCTCGCTTCGATCTCCGAAAATGGCATTCCCGATTTTTCCAGAAAATCAACACGGCTCTCCTCAAATATTCTTATGTAGTTTGAATGGTGCATTATTCCCATTTTATCTGTTTCGTAATAATAAACCTTGCGCTCATACGGAGTTATCATTTTTTATTCCTTTCAGATCTGTGCATATTCTTCGATATTGGTACGGTTAAAGCGAACTCATAAAATAGACCGCTTTCCCGAGTATACGGATATTGTTCAGTTCCTCGCCGGTAAAAACAAACGGCTCATAGGAGGGATTTTCCGGATACAGAATAAGTCTGCCCTTTTCGGGGTAGTAGTATACCTTTTTAAGAGTAGCCTCGTCGTCGATTATCACGGCGGCAATATCGCCGTTGTCAACCATAGGCATTTCACGTATAAACACGATGTCTCCGTCGTAAATGCGCGCGTTTATCATACTGTCGCCCTTGGCTTTTAGGCAGAAATCGGCGGAGATGTCCATATCCGCCATAACGAAGTTCTCCTTGTCCTCGTTGGCGAATATCGGTTCGCCGCACGCGATCTCGCCCAGCAGCGGAAAGCGTTTCAGGCGGACGGGGCGGATATTGCTGTATTTCTCGCACAACTCGTCAAAAGACATATCGTCGGAATTACCGCCGATAAAGAAAGCGGGCGGAACATCCAGAGCCTTTGCAAACATTTCTATCTTGTTTCTCGGAAGATCGTTGCAGCCCTTTTCGATCTTGTTTACGGACGATCGGGACTTATAGCCGATTTTTTCGGCAAGCTCATCCTGCGTCATTCCAAGTTCCTCGCGTCTGTTTTTGATGGCTGCGCCTATATCTTTCATAAATTCAGCTCCTTTGTCGTTTTCTTTTATTATATCATGCTGTTTCCAATTTGTCAACATGTCGAGTGTATTTTTTACAAAATTATACGTTTGCGTTATGTTTTAGGGATTTAACACTGAAAAATTGTGCAATATTACAAATATTTAAAATAAAGCGTAATAATTTCAAAAACGCTGTTGACATTTCTTCAACAAGATGATATAATAAAGATGTTGAAGAACGTTCTACAAAAAACGGGAGGTAAAAAATATGAACAGAAAACCTTTTGAAACGGAAGCTCATCATAAGCAGAAGAACAAGTTCCTTTACGTGATACGCAACACGGGAACAGGAGCGTATCTCTGCGACCTACAGCTCAACAGACGTGTTTTTCCCAGCTACAGGGCGGCGGAAAGAGAGCTTAAAAGACTTCGCCTCAGTCATTATTCTTACGAAACGGAGGTGCTTGTAAGAAGTTAAACAGGCTCTCAGTTGACTATACTATACTCGCCGCTATTGCAAAATATTCATATCTATCGGCTGAAATTCATTGGATATTTTGCAATAGCGTTTAGTATAAAACCGTGAACCGATCGAGCATACCTCTTGACAAGCATGACTTTTTATGCTATAATCTAAAAATGAGAATGATTATCAATTTTAATTTGGAGTTTCGTATGCTGAAAAAAATTATTGCATTCCTCGGGAGCGCCGTTTTATCCGCTTCACTGTTTTCCTGTTCGGCTTCCGCCCACGACAACGGCAGTCTGAACGTTGTATGCACTGTTTTCCCCTGCTACGACTGGGCTAAACAGGTGATCGGAGATACCTCCGGCATCGAGCTGACCTACCTGATGTCAAACGGTTCGGATCTTCACAGTTTCCAGCCTACCGCGGACGATATAATAAAAATATCCGACTGCGATGTATTTATATATGTAGGCGGAGAATCGGACGCATGGGCGGACAAGGCTCTTGAAAACGCCCGAAATAAGGACATGACGGTCGTTCGGCTCATGGACGTTCTGTCCGGACATATAGTCGAGGAAGAACGCAAGGAGGGAATGGCTGAGGAACACAGCCATGACGAACACGAGGATAATACGGAATACGACGAGCATATATGGCTTTCGCTCAATAACGCTCAGATGTGCGTAGAAAATATATGCGAACGGCTGTGTGCGGCGGACAGCGGAAATTCCGCTGCATATAAAAGCAATGCCAACGCCTATAATACCGAGCTTCAGATGCTTGACAGAAGCTTTCACATGCTGTTTGACGACCGTCCGCAGACGCTTATATTCGGCGACCGTTTTCCTTTTCGTTACCTGACGGAGGACTACGGACTTGATTATTACGCCGCATTTACAGGTTGCTCCGCCGAAACCGAAGCAAGCTTTGAAACAGTAACGTTTCTTGCTGAAAAGGCGAACGAGCTTAATGCGACGGCTATCTTCACAATAGAAAATTCCGACTGTACGATAGCGGACGCCGTTATTGAAAACACGAAAACAAAATCACAGAATATAAAGGTTCTCGATTCTATTCAGTCTGTAAACAAGAAGCAAATAGACGAGGGCGCGGCTTATTTATCAATTATGAAAGAAAATTACGAAATCCTGAAAGAGGTCTACGATTCGTGAGCGAACAGATAATATGCAGAAACGCCGCTCTCGGCTATGAGGACGGCATTGTTACCGAGAGACTGAATTTTACCGTAAGCAGCGGAGATTACCTCTGCATACTCGGCGAAAACGGTTCGGGCAAAAGCACCCTTATAAAGGCTCTCCTCGGACTTAAACCGCAGGTCAGCGGCGAAATAAACTGGTGCGGAGATTTTTCCGCGCGCGATATAGGCTATCTTCCCCAGCAGACGCCCGTCCAGAGGGATTTTCCGGCTTCGGTAAAGGAGATCGTGCTTTCGGGCTGCCTTTCAAAAATGGGATTCCGTCCGTTTTACAGAGCCGCCGAAAAAAAGCTTGCCCTCGATACCATGAAGCAGCTCGGCATTGAAGCTCTCGCAAACCGCTGCTACAGAGAGCTTTCGGGCGGACAGCAGCAAAGAGTTCTCCTTGCGAGAGCGTTGTGTGCGGCAAGCAAAATGCTTCTTTTAGACGAGCCTGTAACGGGACTTGACCCTCACGCTCAGACTGAGCTTTACGAGCTTGTTGCCAAGCTCAACCGCAGCGGCATTTCAATTATAATGGTATCTCATGATATTTCTTCCGCTTTGAAATATGCCTCGCACATTCTCCATATATCAAAAAAACAGCTTTTTTTCGGCGCTACGGCGGATTACCTCGGAAGTCCGGCAGGCAGAAGGTTTCTTGAAAGCGGGGATAAATGCGATGAATGAGCTTATTTACACACTTCAATATTATTTCTCATATCCCGTTGTGAGGTACGCCCTTATCGTGGTACTTCTTATTGCCCTATGCTCGTCGCTTCTCGGAGTCTCACTTGTTTTGAAACGTTTCTCCTTTCTCGGCGACGGGCTTTCGCATGTTGCGTTCGGCGCAATGGCAGTGGCGGCAGTTACGGGCATCACCAACAGAATGATAATAATTCTTCCTGTGACGGTGCTTTCCGCAGTTCTTCTGCTCAGAACGGGGCAGAACGCCAAGATCAGAGGGGACGCTTCGATTGCCGTTATCTCCGTAGGAGCGTTGGCTGTCGGCTATATGCTGATGAATCTTTTTCCCGTATCGTCAAATATTTCGGCGGACGTATGCGGTTCGCTGTTCGGCTCAACTTCTATCCTTACTCTGGATAAGTCGGACGTATGGCTGTGCTTCATAATGTCGCTGGTCGTTCTTGCCGTATTCATTCTTTTTTACAACAAGATATTCAGCGTGACCTTTGACGAGAGCTTTTCAAAGGCAACGGGGATAAACTCCGACGGCTATAACCTGATGATCGCCGTTGTTATTGCCGTAATTATAGTTATTGCCATGAACCTTGTAGGTTCTCTGCTTATTTCGGCGCTTATTATTTTCCCTGCGCTTTCCGCCATGAGACTTTTCAAAAGCTTCAAAAGCGTTACGATATGCTCGGCGGTCATTTCTGTGATATGCGCAGGCTCGGGAATTATTATGTCGCTTATTTTTTCAACTCCCGTCGGCGCAACTATCGTAGCGGCTGACCTTGCAGTTTTTTTGCTGTTTTCAGCAGTTTCCTCAGTTATGTTCAGAAAGAGATGATGTTTTATATAACCACTATCCACAACTTAAGTGGGGGACGCTGTCCCCCACACCCCCTGCCAAAGGGGTGACCCCTTTGGAATCTCAATTGTCGTAAATTCCCTGTATAAAGCCTTCTTATTTATTTATAAATTTAATTTCACATGGCTTTATACAAGGGAATTTACGATATTGTGTTCTAAGAGTTATCTCTCTGGCAAGAGTGAAGGAAAACAAAATCCTCTTAAGTTGTAGATAGTATATATAAACGAAAAGATCGCTTTAGTGTCTAAAGCGATCTTATTTTATTGATTATTTTTTCCTGCCGGATCCTCCATAGGCTTTGAGAAAAGGTAGCCCTGAGAATAGCGTATGCCGTTGGCATGGATAATGTCCTGTATTTCCTGATCCTCGATAAATTCCGCAACAATCTCCTTGTCGTGTTTTTTCGCCCAAAGCGAGATCATTTCGAGAAGCTCTCGGGCGTAAATGTCATTTTTGATATTTCTGACGATCTCGCCGTCTATTTTTATATAATCCGACTTTACCTTAAAAATATTAACTATATTGGAGAAACCGCTGCCGAAGTCGTCGATAGCTATTTTTCCGCCCATCTGATGTATCTGCTCGACAAATTCCGTGATAAGCTGGTAATCCTTTATCTCCTCCGTCTCTGTCAGCTCGAACACATAATTTTCGGGATGAGGGGCGTTTTTAAGGTATTTCAGAATAAAATGAACTATCTTATAATTGTAAATATCGCTGATATTCAGATTTATAGTTACCGTTTCATGGCGGTCACGAAAATATTTCATTACCTTAATTATCATAAGATACGACATATCGGGATAAAAGCCGTATTCCTTGGCGATCTCCATAAACTTTCCGGGGTCGTAAACAGTTCCGTCTTCATCTCTTATACGCATAAGCGACTCGTACATTTTTATTTTCCCGTCCGAATTATCCCTGATGCCCTGAAAAAACGGCACTACTCTGTCATTTGCCACGGCGTCGTTGAGAATCTTAAGCATTTTAAGACGTCGGGCGTGTATCTGTTCAAGTCCCAGATCGGAGGTGTAATGGTTAAAAAGAATATTTTTCGACCTCATATTTACCAACGTAAGCTCCGCCTTGTTTATCATATCCTCCTCGTGCATGACAATGGAAAACTCGGTCACAGGAATGTATTCCGCAAAACGGTAATCCGATACAACATTCTGCAATGACCGCATTTTATCTGTAAACTCCCCGTCGCAGACATTCGGACTGCATGTTATAATAAGAGAGGTCTTTTTATACACATAGCAGCTGTAATCGTCATCTTTTATAAAATCAATTATCGCCTTGTAGAAGCGGTTGAGGTACATATTGAACTTCGATTTGCTCATGAATGAGTTAAGAAGTCCCTCGTTACGGAAGGTCAGCATACATATCTTATCAAACCTGCCCATTCCAAAATCAAAGGAATATTTCGTAATATTGCTGATACCCGAATCATCGTCCCTGAAAAGCGACTCCTCTATCTCATGCTGACGCTTTGTAAGCTCCTCGTTCGCCTCAGACAATTTGTTCATATTGATAAGGTATTTAACTATATGTTCCTGTTTGTTTACAAGCTCTCCCGAATTCTGTCTGAGTATATCGGAGTCTATTCTTATTTTCAAAGCACTTTCAGCCAATGCGGCAACGGCGAAGGAGTAGTTGCAGTAGCAGTTCACGTTGTTTATATTGCCTATTTCGCCGACTACCAAAGCGCCGCTGAGATTGGTTTTCTCGAAAGGCATAAGCTCCCATTTGGCGCAATTGCTGAAAAGAGACTGACGCGATACGCAGCTGTAGCCGAAAAGCGCCTCGGCAGGGTGAGTGTTTATATTGTTGCAGACGTCCTCGCAGACCTCTATGCTCTTCTGAATGCTGGAATAGGAAATACGCACTCTTTCGCCTGTTTTCGCCTCGCTGGGAACGAACATAACAGGCTCGGGCTCATCGGGGAAAAGACGATTTCCGTCATTTTGCGGCGAATATGACAGCGCCCACGGCATATCGCCGTGATCCGACCGTACAAGCGGAAAAAGTACGGTCATATCGTAATCCATTTTGCTGCCGAGGTCAATGCCGAGCTGCTTCTGATACCATTCAACGGCGTTTACACCGTCGATAGCCCTGATGATCATGCCGTCCGCATCTGTTATGGTATGCTGTATTCCTACCGGCTCGGTAACGTATATAAGGTCGCTGCATACTGTGAGCTGCTTTGAATCAATGACCGCAGCGGCAACGGAATCGTCGGAAACTCTGTTATTATCGAAAACGAAAGCGTCCCTGATTATGCTTATCTCAGGATTTTCGGGGGTATTGGCAACTCCGCCCATGAGGTGGACATTTCCGGTGCGGTCGTTGATACGGTCAACAAAGCTGCCGACCTTTATAAAAGGGCGTGCAAAAAAGGTCAGCATAAACTGCGACTTGTCGGAAATTACGGCGTCAATGACCTTATCCGCAACAACAGAGCCTCTCAGGTCGCCGCCCTCGCTGTTGGAAAGGTCAACAAGGCACGTTTTGATCTCGCTGTTTAAAAGCTGCGTTACGGAAACTAAGCAGCATTTTGTATGAATATCGCCCTTAAAAATAACTCCTGATGTGGAGCTGCCGATAATACGAGCTTTCGGAAAATACTTCAGAAGCGTTTCAACAAACCGCATTATATTGTCACGGCGGTGAATGCAGGTATGAACTCTTATAAAATAATCTTTATCAGCGGACAGCCCTACTCTTTTTATCAGAGCCGCCATTTCCTGCTCGGTAGAATACAGAAAATTAATACTATTCAAGCGATATTCCCTCCTTTCCAAGAAATTTATATACTCGCCTCAAATCTATCATAGAGGTACTTTTTCCGATCATCAATATTATTATAGCATAATCCTCTGATTTTTTCAAGAGTTTTTTGAAAATTTTTGTGTAAAAAGCACATTGCACAATATAATCGCCGCTGCTTTGTATATTTTAACAAACACTATACAAATTAATTTTATCAATAAACAAACAGCTTTACAAAATCTATTGAAAATGTCTTAGAAAAGTGATATAATATAAGTAGAACACCGCACAAAGCGAAGTTGAAGGTTTTGCATGTCGTCTCGCACAAAAGCTCTTTGAAACACGACGGTATCCCCGCGTCGTTTTTATACTTGCCGCTATTGCAAAATGACCAAAGAATGCTGAAAAAGGAGATCATATGATGATTAAAAAATGCTTGTCCGCATTAACGGCGGGCGTCTGTTTATTGACAGCAGGGAGTTTCCCTCAGCCTGTCTCAACCCAAGCGGCGGAAAACCATGTAACCGCTGTCAACGGAACTTTTATCCAGCCGTGGCTTTATATGACCTACGATGAAGCGCAATGGGACGCTGAAATGCAGACCTTGAAGGATATAGGCGTGGAATATCTCATCATGGGCGACGTTGCCAACCAGAATGCAGACGATAGCTGGACGGTCTTTTATCCCTCTGAGCTTCCTGAATTACAGGGCGGCTTTGCCTACGATGCAGTTAGTCCAATTCTCTACTACTGCGATAAGTACGATATAAAGCTCTATCTGGGCATGGGACTGGACTGCGGCTGGAACAGCGACATTGCCTCAGATGCAGGACGTGAAGCGAACCGAGCCTACATGGAGCAATGCAACCGTATCACAACGGAGCTGTATAATACCTATAAATCGCAGTATCCCGATACATATTACGGCTTCTATTTTGTAACTGAGCTGTACAATACAATTTATATGGAGACAGATACCGGCATTGACGCCTATGCGGACGGGCTTGACGAAATGTTTACTATGGTAATCGACAACTGCAATGCGCTTGACCCCGAAATGCCGCTTCTGTTCAGTCCGTATATCAATATTTTCGGCTATGGATATACATCTATCAATGTTGACCGCTACACGGAATACTGGGCGGACGTACTGTCAAGGATTCCGTTCCGCGACGGGGATATGCTTTGTCCGCAGGATAGCTGCGGCGCAGGCGGAAACGATATTGCGCATCTTGATGAGTGGACGGCGGCGTATCGGAACGCCGTTGACCGTTCCAACGCAGTCAGAGGCACAAAGCTCTTGCTCGGCACTAACGCTGAATTGTTCATATCGCCCGATGCGAGCCGCATGAGCAATCCTCACGGCGTTTCCTATGTGGGTATCAAGGATGTCCGCGACTTTTCTGAAAGGCTGGAAATTGCACAGCCCTATACGGATTCTCTTTTCTGTTTTGCCTATCCCCACCACTATTCCATGATAAATACTATTCCGGCATTTCACGAGAATTTTGTCAAGTACCTACGTACAGGCGAAATAGAGACTGAACCTCCTACGCCGCCGAATGTTGTCAATACTCAGATCGTTACCGCAGAAAACGCTCCGCATCTGCAAATTTCTTTCTACGGCATGACCGATAATACCTCCGTGGCGCAGACCAATATCTACAAAAACGGCGAACTGTACGATTTTCTTGTTCCCGGCGTCAGAGTCGGCGGCTCGGGTTCAAATACCGTTCAGAATGTATGGATAGACTATGAGTTTGATGTGAATGCAGAAACGGCGGTTTACGAATTTGAGTGCGTTGATGTCTGCGGCAATGTTTCAAAAAAGAGCAGTTATACTGTAACTCCCGAACTTACAAATAACGGCGCTGCCGAGACAGACGCACCGAACACCCAAGCCGCAGTTAAATGGAATAAAACTTCCCTCGATTATCTGAGCTATACAGTATCGGGAAACAGCATCCGCATTACAGACTGCGACCCGTCGGCGGAGAATATCGTTATCCCCGACACGATCGACGGTTTACCTGTAACGGTAATTGACTGGTATGCCTTTGAGCATTGTTACAACCTGAAAAGCGTGACTATTCCCGATACAGTGACGCATATCAGCCGATTCGCATTTGCGCACTGTATTGCATTGGAAACGGTAAATCTCCCGACGTCGCTTTATGCGATCGAGCAGTATGCGTTTTACGACTGCCCGAAACTCAAAGGACTGAAACTTCCCGAACATCTTGCCGTTATTGAGGAAAGAGCGTTCTGCGGCTGTGATTCCATTACAGAGGTCAACATTCCGGCAACCTGTACGGCTGTCGGCGACTACGCCTTTATGGATTGCGACGCTCTGGATATGATAACAGTTTCCAGCTCGGAAATCGTCTTTGGCAATAAATCTATGGGCTACGTTTATGATAACGGCTACAGCGTAAAAAACGGTTTTATTCTGGATGCGCCAAACGGAACAGGAACATCTTATGCAGAAGAAAACGGAATCCGGCTGAAAGGAGATACGCTTCGGGGAGATGTAAATGCGGACGGTGAATTTAACATCTCCGATGCAGTGCTTTTGCAGAAATGGCTGCTTGCTGTTCCCGACACGCACCTTGTAGACTGGAGAGCCGCTGATTTCGTTGCAGACGAAAGACTTGACGTATTTGACCTGTGCATGATGAAACGGGAACTGCTGGAAAAATCGGGCAAATATCCGACTAAAGATTAAATAAAATAAAATGGGGTTTTATCATGAAAAAAATTATTTCAACGGTATTGGCGGCTGCTGTGATCTTGTCATCTACCACAGTATTGAAAAATCCATATGAACCTGCGGAGGCGGCGGACGATGATATGATCAGGATAATGTGCATCGGCGATTCCATAACAGACGGCTACGTCCCGGAGTATATGGGTTCGTACCGTAAATTCCTGTACCGTGACCTTACTGAAAAGGGCTATAACGTGGACATGGTAGGCGTAAAGGACGGCGGCTGGACTCCTGTATATACCGATCCCGACACGGGGGAGAGCTTCGGGTATGACAACGAGAATGTGGGCTACAGCGGTTATGCTGTCAAAAGCTACAGTGGTCGCAGCGGAATTTACGAAAAATTGGTTGAGACAGACTGCCTGAAAAAATACGCTCCCGACATAGTGACCCTGCAAATCGGCACGAACGATATTATTGACAACCACAATGCCGATGAGACTTATGCCTCCTTTGAGGAGCTTGTGGACTATATATTGGAGAATATCCCTGAAAAATCGGCGCTTTTCATAGCCGAGATACCGCCTGTTGACCCGAATCGTCCGGAGGTATACGATTGGTTCACAAATTATCGTCACTCCGCTGACTGGCAGACACAGTATACAGACGAAGAAGCAGCGGAAGCGATAGAGAATAATATTATGAAATATAATGCGAATATTGACGCCATTGCATTGGATAGGAATATGGACTGGGGATTTTCGCATGATGATTTTATGGTGACTGATGAAAATGGTATGTCAACGATTTTGTTAAAAGTGGGGACGATAAGAAACTTTGAAGCGATAACCGATGTTAAGACGCAGCTTTTTGACGGCGTACATCCGAATAATATCGGTTATAGGGCGATAGGCAGACAGTATTCCGAAGCAATACTTAATTACCTCGAAGGACAGAAAACGTCTCCCGATGAACAGCCGACTACCGAAGCTCCTACAGAGCCTGTTGAAGATGACAGATTCACAGTAAGCGACCTTGTTAAAATGAGCCGTTATCTTCTTGGCTGTTCAGAAGAACTTACTTATACAGAGGCGGAACTTGCCAAATACGACCTTGATAAGGACGGCGAGGTGGACGTTTACGATCTTGTACTCGGAAGAAAAGCGATTCTGAAAACCGAGGAGCTTTTTTTATAAAAATTTTCGCCAATTTTTCTCATTTTAAATAATTCTTTAAGATTATTTTAAGACAGCTCTTTTATAATATACTTGAAAGATAAGTTTTTATACTAATTCATCACAATCATGAAGATAATGATTAGTATTTGAAAGGAGCTGTAAACATGGCGATAAATACTTTCGCTCGAAAGGAGATCAAATTTCTTCTCGATATGGAGCAGTATCACGGGCTTATGGAAGTCGTAGGCGAATATATGAACCCCGATAAATACTGCGTTGGCGGCAAGGAATACGGAATTTACAACATTTATTACGATACACCCGATGATTTTCTTATAAGAGAATCCCTTGCCAAGCCATACTACAAGGAAAAAATAAGGTTGAGGAGCTACTATTCTCCTGCCGAGCCTGATTCTCCCGTTTTTCTTGAAATAAAGAAGAAAATCGGCGGTATCGTTACAAAAAGACGCGTTTCAATGACGCTTGCAGAGAGTGAGGAGTACTTTTTAACACGTAAAAAACCACGTTCCGATAAATACATAACAAATCAGGTCTTTACGGAGCTTGATGCGTTTCTCGACCACTATCCGATCGCCCCGAAGCAATATATAAGCTATCAGCGTGAAGCGTTTTTCGGCAAGGACAACAAGGATTTCCGGCTTACCTTTGACCGCAGGCTCACAGAGCGTCGTTACGACCTGAGTTTGAACTGCCGAAGCTACGGGAATTTTATCATCGAAAAGGATCGGCGGCTTATGGAGGTCAAGGTCTCGGATTCGATGCCGGAATGGCTTGTGCGAAAGCTTTCGGAGCTGAAAATTTATAAGACAAGCTTTTCAAAGTACGGCAGAGCTTATACGGATTTCGTAAAGGAGCAGGCAGCGGAGAGACGTATTTATACTTCGGGGATCTCAATGATTAATAATAAGATTTTACTTAATAGGAGCGTGTGAAACATGACGGCTGCATTTGATTTTTTTGGAAACGTTTTGACTAAGGACACTCAGGAGGCGGGAACTGATATTTTTACTCCCGATACGACTACTGCGCTGAATGACGATATTACATTCAGGCAGTTCTGTCTTTGCGTAGGCTCGGCGCTTATCATCGGTTTTTTTATCAGTCTTGTGTACATTTTCTGTCACAGAAAAGAAGGCTATTCTCAGAGCTATGTGCTTACAATGATAATGCTCCCAACGATCGTATCGCTTATTCTTCTGCTTATCAACACTACTGCCGGAGCGTTGAGCCTTGCCGGAGCGTTCACCCTTGTTCGATTCCGAAGCGTACCGGGAGACCCGAAGGATATAGCGTACATATTCTTTGCGATGGCTGCCGGCGTATCATGCGGTATCGGTTATATTGGTTTCGGACTGGTATTCTTCGTTGTTCTGGGGGTTGTTATGTTCCTGCTTTCCGAAGTGAACTTCGGCGGATGTAAGACGCATCATATGACCTTGAAGATAACCATTCCCGAAAACCTCGATTATCAGGGAGTTTTTGACCATGTGCTTGCAAAGTATACGAATTTCCACAAGCTCAGGAGAGTTAAAACCGCCAATTTCGGTACGCTTTTTGAACTTATCTATTCCGTTGACGTCAATGAGGACACAGATCAGAAGAAGTTTATTGACGAACTCCGGGCCTTGAACGGCAATATGACTATAAATCTTGTTTTTTTTAAGTATGACGATAAGGTTTACGAAGGCTAACGATGTTTTTATGTTCAGTATTCTTTGTACGTTTTGCAATCACTATCCACAATTTAAGCGGATATTGTTTCACTTCACTTCTTGTCAAAAGGAGACTGTTTGAATCAATGTCGTAACATTCTGCTCCATTTGGGGCAGAATGTTACGAAAACTGAGATTCCAAAGGGGTCACCCCTTTGGCAGGGGGGGGACAGCGTCCCCCACTTAAGTTGTAGACAGTGGTTTTGCAATAGCGGCGAGTATATACGGGCGGCTGTTTGAATGCGGTCGTATCACGGATTTATGTGCTATACTTTTTGCATTACTTAAAGGTTAATTCGGTATTTAATATAACAAATTAACCGGATATTAAGATTGAAAACAGACAAAAATTGAGGTAAAATACATAAAAGTTAAGTTTTGTGTACTTTTGTGTATTGCAGTTGATTCCGTTTTGCAATATAATAGAATCAGCAATTGAGAATATTGGCATTCAAAGGCGAACATCCTTCCCTCTCATGTGCTTGACTTTGAGCGCTAAACAACTGCTTACTGCAGAAACGGAATTGTTTCTTCATTGAATTAATTCCTTTCATTTGTGATTTTTTCATGTTTTCTATTCTCAATAACTTATTTTAACTTATTTTTACGGCTTGCTTCTCAGTGCTAAACGGTTAAACCGTATGAAGCGAAACCGACACCTCGAATTGAGGTGTATTTTTTTGCTTTGTGAAACTTGTGTGAAAATATATATAAACCTATTGACGAGTTATTTAAATCGCTGTATAATATAAATAAAGCAATAAGCTATTGACAATGCTTATAAAAGACAGAGTTTTACTTTTGCACAGTGCAATATCATCAGCTTAAGGGATTTTCTCTGTTTAGTGGGATACGTCATTCTGTGTTCCTACTAAGGGAACGCCCTCTCTTGCAGGGCGTTCCCTCTTTCAAAACAGTCCCGTGGGCTGTTTTGAAATTCACCCTTTGCGGAGCGCTTAAACGCTATGCGGGACTCTGTCCCACACCCTGCCAGAGGCGCTGCCTCTAGACTCCGCCAAAGGGACACCGTCCCTTTGGAATCCCAATGTTAGTTCGCTTAAGTTGATGTGGACTGCATGGGTTACCTGATATACTTTAATTCTGGGAGGCGAAAAATTTGAACAAAAACGTTTACAGCATAGTTCTGACGGATAATGTTATAAGGGCAGTTGACGAGGAGGCGTATCGTCTCGGGACGAACCGTTCAAACCTCATAAATCAGATATTGGCGGAACGGCTTTCCTGTATTACGCCGGAAATGCGTATGAGGACGATATTTGACGCTATTTCCGGTTTTGTGGATAGTGCGTGCGTTCGTCGGCAGCAGTCCGAGGCTGTTATGAAGCTCAGAACGGCGCTTGAATACAAATATCGCCCTACGGTCAGTTACAGGATCGAATTGGAACGTATTCCGGGCGATTATCTGGGCAGACTTAAAATAAATATACGCACTCAGAATGCCGAACTCAGAAATTTTTTTGAGACGGGATTCGCACTGTTCGCAAGTATTGAAACGGGTGTGGAACTGAGTCTCGGCAGAGGGGAGGACAGCCTTATATGGTCGGTTAGCGATTTAGGCTGTGTAAGGCGTTTCCTGAATCCCAAGGCTTTGAGCGATGATATGAAAGGGGAGGCTTTGGGAAATTATATCGCTCTGCTCACCAAGGCGGTCAAGCTCTATTTTGCCGATACCGATTCCATTGAAGCCTTGAGAGTATTATATAAAAACGAGTACGAAAAGTTCAGAGAAAAATATGAAATATAGGCAATCTCTAAAAACCTCTTTGATAAAGCAAAAATCAGATAGGTACGGCAGAGGCAAGGAAAGTGCCCGACGGCGGGCTGTCGCCCTCCGAGGGTGCTTGACGCAGCATATGCCGTGCATAGCTGATTTTTGTCAAAAGAGGTTTTTAGATGTTGCCTAATAGGAGGAATTGATTATGAATGCAGAAAAATTAACTCAGAAATCGGCTGATGCCATCAGGAAGGCACAGAGTATTGCCGTTATGCAGGCAAATTCCGTTATTGAGCCTATCCATATTCTCGGCGGACTTCTCGGGCAGGAGAACGGACTTATTCCGCAGCTTGTCAAGAAAATGAACATTGATCCCGATATGCTCGAAAGAGAAACAGACAAGAGGATCGGCGGACTTCCAAAGGTGACAGGAAGCGGCAGAAGCAGCAATATAGGAATTTCCGCAGAGTGTGACAGGGCTTTGACAACGGCTGAAAATATTGCCGCAAACATGAAAGACGAGTATGTTTCTGTTGAACATATAATGCTTGCTTTGATAGAAAGCAAGGACAGGGACGTTTCGGCAGTACTTAAAATGTTTAATATTGAACGCGACAGATTCCTTTCAGCTCTTATGTCCGTGCGTGGAAATACGCGTGTCACGGGTGAAAATCCAGAGGAGACATACGATGTTCTGACAAAATACGGTCAGGAGCTTGTGGGACTTGCACGGCAGAACAAGCTTGATCCCGTCATCGGCAGAGACAGCGAGATACGCAACGTTATCCGTATACTATCGAGAAAAACGAAGAATAATCCTGTGCTTATCGGCGAACCGGGCGTAGGTAAGACGGCGATCGCCGAGGGACTTGCTCTGCGTATAGTTGCCGGCGACGTTCCCGACAGCTTAAAGGACAGAAAGGTCTTTTCGCTTGACATGGGAGCTTTGGTTGCAGGCGCAAAATATCGGGGAGAATTTGAGGAGCGTCTTAAAGCCGTTCTTAATGAAATAAAGAACAGCAACGGTCAGATATTGCTTTTCATTGACGAACTGCATACAATTGTAGGAGCCGGAAAAACCGACGGCGCAATGGATGCGGGAAATCTTTTAAAGCCGATGCTTGCAAGGGGAGAGCTTCACTGTATAGGCGCTACAACTCTTAACGAATATCGTAAGTACATCGAAAAGGACGCAGCTCTGGAGAGGCGTTTCCAGCCCGTTATGGTTGACGAACCTACCGTTGAGGACACTATATCCATACTTCGCGGACTCAAGGAAAGATACGAGGTTTTCCACGGCGTTAAAATAAGCGATAATGCGCTTATTTCGGCGGCTGTGCTGTCCAACAGATATATAAGCGACCGTTTTCTTCCCGATAAGGCTATAGATCTTATAGACGAGGCTTGCGCGACGATACGCACCGAAATGGACTCCATGCCTACAGAGCTTGACGTAATATCACGAAAAATTGTTCGTCTCGAGATAGAGGAGACTGCTCTTAAAAAGGAAAGCGACACAATATCCAAAGAACATCTCGAGGAGATACAGAAAGAGCTTTCAGAGCTTCGGGAGCAGTTCAATGCAATGAAAGCCAAGTGGGAGAATGAAAAGAACGATATTTCGGAGGTTCAGAAGCTTCGTGAGGAGATAGAAGCGGTCAGCGGTCAGATAGATCAGGCGGAGCGTGAGTATGACCTGAATAAAGCGGCTGAATTGAAGTACGGCAGACTTCCGCAGTTGAAAAATAAGCTTGCCGAGCTTGAAGCGCAGGCGGAACATGATATGGAAGACGGCAGACTGCTGCGTGACAGAGTTACCGAGGATGAGATCGCAAAGATCGTCTGCCGCTGGACGGGTATTCCCGTTTCCAAGCTTATGGAGGGCGAAAAAGAGAAGATACTCGGTCTTGACGGACTTCTTCATAAGCGAGTTATCGGGCAGAACGAAGCGGTAACAAAGGTCAGCGAGGCTATTATACGTTCGCGTGCGGGGATACAGTCTCCCGACAGACCCATCGGTTCTTTCCTGTTTTTAGGCCCTACAGGCGTAGGAAAGACCGAGCTTGCCAAAGCTCTTTCGGAGGCGCTTTTTGATGACGAAAGAAATATCGTCCGGATCGATATGAGCGAATATATGGAGAAATTCAGCGTAAGCAGACTTATCGGAGCGCCTCCCGGATATGTCGGCTACGACGAGGGCGGCCAGCTTACCGAAGCAGTACGCAGAAAGCCGTATTCCGTTGTGCTTTTTGACGAGATAGAAAAGGCGCATCCGGATGTTTTCAATATACTGCTTCAGATCCTTGACGACGGACGTATCACCGATTCACAGGGTCGAACGGTCGATTTTAAAAATACTATTATAATTCTGACCTCGAATCTCGGTTCTCCATATATACTGGAGGGTATAGGAGCGGACGGAGAGATCACGTCAGAGGCGCGTGAAAAGGTCGAAGCAATGCTTAAACAGCAGTTCCGCCCCGAGTTTCTGAACAGGCTTGACGAGATAATTTTCTATAAGCCTCTCGGAAAGGGAGAAATAATGAAGATCGTAGAGCTGATGCTTGCCGATCTGCAAAAGAGACTTGACGATAAGCACATACGTATAATTGTTACCGAAGCTGCCAAGAATTATATTGCAGACTGCGGCTACGACCCGAATTTCGGAGCAAGACCTCTGAGAAGATTTATTCAGCGCAAGGTTGAGACGCTTGCGGCTAAGCGGCTGCTCGGCGGAAATATCTCCGCAGGAGACACCATTACAATTGACCTCGATAACGGCGAGCTTACGGCAGAGTAATGTTGATCTATACTCGAGCGGCGAGTATATACTTCCTTCTATTGCAAATTCCAACAATACTGCTGATATAATTTCCGTCACTCTGCGTCAGAAACCCTCACCATACAGCAAGCATGCTTTCGGTTTTCTTCCTTGATTGACGAAAATTCTATTCATCATTTTTATTTGGATTTGCAATAGAGGAAAGTATAATAAACGTTACCCATAGAGCGTCCCTTTTCCTTGCAAAAGAGAAAGGTTTTCTTAGGTCGATGACGGTAAATAGCGGTTTTTCTATGGTCGTTTTCGATAAAAAGAACCGTAAATTTGGCGTAGAATCGGTCGAAATGTCATTTTTTCGTAAATCACTTGACAAATCGCAATAATAGGTATATAATGCAATTATCAAAAAGAATTGGAGGAAATATGAAATGACCAAAACAGAACTTATCAGCGCAGTTGCTGAAAAGACAGATTCAACCAAAAAGGACGCCGAGGCTGCCGTTAATGCGATCGTGTCTACTATTACAGACGCTCTTGTAGAAGGCGATAAGGTTTCGATCGTAGGTTTCGGAACATTCGAGGTTCGCAACAGAAAGGAAAAGCAGGTTATCAATCCCCAGACTAAGGAGAAGATGACAGCTCCGGCATCGAAGGCTCCCGCTTTCAAGGCAGGTCAGACGCTTAAGAACGCAGTAAACAAGTAATTTACGGAGGAAACTATAATGGCAAGAAAAGCAAGAGCTGCTATGGCAGCAGAGGTAAAAGAAGAGGTAAAGGCTGTTGAGGCTGCTCCCGTTGAGGAAGCAACCGAAGCTCCCGCAGAGACAGCTCCCGTTAAAGAAACTGGAAAGAAAGCCGCTGAGAAAAAGACTTCCAGCAGAAAGACTGCTTCCAAGAAAACTGAGACAGCTTCAAAGAAAGCTTCTGCAAAGGCTGCTGTACAGACAAATCTCTTTATTCAGTATCAGGGCGCAGAACTTTCCTACTCAGACCTTATCGAGAGAGCTAAGTCTGATGCAGGCGTAAAGTCTCCCAAGTCTGTAAATCTCTATGTTAAACCTGAGGATAACATGGTTTATTATGTTGTTGACGAAAAGGTCGGCGGCTTTGTACTTGCATAAAAATAATTTTTGAATGTAAAAACTTATAAAATATCCCGTCAAAACTACGATCCAACGTAGAGTTGACGGGATATTTTCAATCATCGCTTATGTCGGTATACTCGCCGCTATCGTGGGTGACAGAGTCCCCCGCTTAAGTTGTAGATAGTGATTGCAATATTAAAAAAATCGGGTGAAATAATTCACCCGATTTTTTTAGTTTACTTTCTGTTTTTGAGAAGAGCTTCTATTTTAGCATGGGGGTCAAGTATCTTGCTGATAGATACATCGTGATTGATAGCTTCAATAAAGTACGCAATGTACTTGGAAACATCGACCTCGTGGAACCATGGACGGCTCAGCAGCTCAGGAGAACGGTAAGTGAGGTTAGTTCCGAGAACTCCGCTGATAACGCCTTCCTCATAAGCTTTATCGAACTTTTCGAGACCGTTGGTGAAAATAGCATATGTCGCATAAGTAAAAATTCTGTCCGCTTTCTTTTTCTTGAGGTTATACGCAAGGTCGAGCATTGATTCGCCCGAGGAGATAATATCGTCCGCAACGAAAATATCCTTGCCCTCAACGGGATTTCCGAGATATTCGTGAGCGACTATGGGATTTCTGCCGTTTACGATAGTCGAGTAATCACGGCGTTTGTAGAACATACCCATATCGACGCCGAGGACAGATGCGTAGTACATATTTCTGTTAAGCGCGCCCTCGTCGGGGGAAACCACCATGAACTTGTCCTTTGTAAGCTCGATGTCGTTTACATCGCGGAGCAGGCATTTAAGCACCTGATATGTGGGCATTACGTTATCGAAGCCCATGAGTGGGATAGCGTTCTGAACTCTCGGGTCGTGAGCGTCAAACGTTACGATGTTTGAAACTCCCATTGCCTCCAGTTCCTGCAAAGCGCATGCGCAGTCAAGGGATTCACGGTAGCTTCTGCGGTGCTGTCTGCCGCCGTAGAGAATGGGCATTATTACGTTTACACGGTGAGCCTTTCCCGACGCAGCCTGTATGATACGCTTAAGATCCTGAAAATGGTCGTCGGGGGACATGGCGTTCTCCATGCCGAAGTAGTCGTATTTCACATTGTAGTTACCGACGTCAACGATAATGAAAAGATCCTTACCGCGAACTGTCGATTTGATAAGACCTTTGCCGTCGCCCGAGGAGAACCGGGGACATTCAGCCTCGATAAGGAAGCTGTCGGTGTCGTAGCCTGCAAGTCTTGACCAGTCGACGAGATAATCGTTGATCTTAGCGCCAAGCTCCGTGATGCTGTTCATTGCGATGATTCCGATGGGCGCAGCGGAAATTTCGCTGCTGAAAAGATTTCCTCCGAATGCGGACATATTTTTGACTCCTTAAATTTTATTTAATTTTTTATGAATAAAAAGCTCATTTACAGAAATTTTCGATATAATTTTCAATATCGTTTTCAATGATCTTCTTTGCGGCGTCTGCGTGGTCAACCTCGTTGACTACCGTCGTTTTGCTTTCAAGCTCCTTGTAGACCGTGAAAAAATGTCTCATTTCATCGAAAACATGATTTGGGAGCTGCTCTATATCCATGTACATGTTGTAATTCGGGTCGTCTACGGGGACGGCTATTATCTTATTATCCTCATGGTCGTTGTCCATCATTCGGATAACGCCGATAGGATAGCATTTGACGAGCGTAAGGGGCATAAGCTTTTCCGAACACAGCACAAGCACGTCCAAAGGGTCGTTATCATCGGAGTAGGTTCTCGGGATAAAACCGTAATTTGCGGGATAGTGGGTCGATGTATGCAGTATTCTGTCCATTTTTATAAATCCTGTCTCTTTGTCCAGCTCGTATTTTATCTTGCTGCCCTTGCCTATTTCAATAACGGCGAAGAACTGATCCGGACTTATTCGTTTCGGGCTTATGTCGTGCCATATATTCTTCATGAAATCGCTCTCCCTCGGATGAATATACTTCAGGCAGCCCCTAAAAACCTCTTCTGAAAAAACAGGTTTTTAGAGGGCGCTTTCATACTGATCAGTTATCGACCTATAGACAGATATGCGGTCATAATAATCGCTCCCAGCGTCAAACGCTCTTTACAGGCGACAGCTTGTCCGCATAACGATAACAGATCAGAAATTCTTATAATAATAGTATAGCATATTTTCACGGTTTGTCAATATTAACAATGAACCTTTGTTGATTTTCGTCTAAATGACGAATTTTTTTGAAATTATCTGCGGATTTTTTGGATTTTACGGCAACTGAACGCAAAAACGCAATATTTGCTCTATTAAAAAAGCAAACCGGTTAAATAAATTAAAAAAACAAAAACTATTGATTTTTCTTTTGAATTGTTGTATAATGTTAATAGATGTTATGGAACGTGATTTTATGTGTACAATGTACCTGCCGTTGATTTGTATATTTTGCAGTAGAGGCAAGTATAACAGCGTCGGGTTTAAACGGAACTCTGTCATAGTTTTTCTGTATGACTACACGGGATGGTGATTACATTAATGAATAAAAAAATAGCTGTTATCGTTGCAGGCATAGATGAAACTTATCAGAGCAGTATACTTAAAGGAATACAGTCGTCGGCTTCAAAACTGGGTCTTAATTGTTTTATATTTGCCTCTTTTACGGGGGTAATGGATAATAAAAGCCATGATTTCGGTGAAATGAACATTTTTAAGCTGCCTGATTTCAAAGCCTTCGACGGTGCGATACTGCTTACAAATACGATCGACTATCAGCCTGCCGTCTCCGATATTCTCAAACGCATTATTTCTGCCGGCATACCGGCGGTAAGCATTGATAACGACGTGCCGGGACTTTTTCATATAGGTATAGATAACTGCTCCGCCATGAGAGAGATAACGGAGCATTTTATAAAAGTTCATGGTTTCAACAGATTTAATTATATTTCCGGCCCTGCCGATAATCCTGAAAGCGCCGACCGTCTTGGAGCGTTTCTGAAGGTTCTTGACGAAAACGGGCTGACTATCGAGGACGACCGTATCTTTTACGGAGATTTCCGCGGAGCTTCGGGCAAAGCGGCTGTCGAGTATTTTCTGCACAGCGGCGATCCTCTGCCGCAGGCTATCATATGTGCAAACGACGTTATGGCTGCCGCCGCCGTAAACAGCCTTCATGAGGCAGGGTACTTAATTCCAAAGGAAATAGCTGTGTCGGGATTTGACAATGTTTTCAGCAATCATAATCTGAGGGTAGAGCTTACATCCGTAGACCGTCCTTTGCTGCAATCGGGACGGCTTGCCTGCAAGATGCTTTTCAATAAATTCAACGATATAAAACAGTCCTCAAGCGTGACGCTGAATATGTCTCCTCGGTTCACCGAAAGCTGCGGCTGCAAGGACAGCGCCATACATGACGTTAAGGAATACAAGGAACTGAATATCGCCAATTACAGCCGCATCGAATCCATGAATCACTATATGTCTGTTTTTAACCGGCTTGCGTGTGAGCTTAACGGCGCTGATAATTTTGACGATTATATCATTTCAATGAAGAATTTTATAAAATTCATGGATCCCGAGGAGTTTTATTTCTGTCTCAACGAGAACTGGGATTCACAATTTATCGAGGATAACGGTAATATCCGCAAAAAGGAGGATATTCCTACCGCTTATACTGAAAATGTAAGTATTCCTATTGCCTATTGTAAAGGGGAGTTTTTTGACGAAGTAAAAATAAGTGTCAGAGAACTTCTTCCGAAGCTTCCTGATAATCAGGAGGGCGAGAAGTTTTATTATTTTCTGCCGCTTCATTTCGGCGAACGATGTCTTGGCTATATGGCGACAAATAACTGCCGTGTATCGCTTCATAACGCCATGTTTCAGTCATGGTGCATTACGGTAAACAATTCCCTTGAAAATATTCGCAAGAGGAACGCCCTCGATTACGCTGTAAGAAAGCTTGGCAATCTTTATGCTCAGGATACGTTTTCGGGCATTTACAACCGCAACGGATTTGTTCTCGCAACTACGGAGATCTTTAAAAATTGTGCCGAGACTGCCCGAAATATCATGCTCATGTTCATTGATCTTGACGGCTTGAAGGGGATAAACGATACGTTCGGTCACGCTGTTGGCGACGAGGCTATCCGCGCGGTAGCCGACGTACTTACGCGTTCATGTACCGAAGGGGAGATATTCTGTCGTTTCGGCGGAGACGAGTTTATAGTTTTTGCTGCTGATTTTTCCGATGAGGACGCAAGGCAGCTTACAGCCAAGATACAGGAAAATATACTTTGGTTCAACAATGCGTCGGATAACGGATATGAGCTTTCCGCTTCTACTGGCTATGTTATTGCCGTTCCGAAAATGGGCGAGGATCTTTTCAGATTCGTTACCGAGGCGGATAAGGTAATGTATGAGACAAAGCGTAAGAAGAAAAAATCAAAGCATCTCAGAGAACGGTGATTTGCATATTTCAAATCACTGTCTACAACTTAAGCAGGGGGACTCTGTCCCCCTGCACCCCCTGCCAAAGGGGTGACCCCTTTGGAATCTCTG
>CANQVK010000030.1 GCA_947627275.1 uncultured Ruminococcus sp.
AGCTTTTCTGCCTTACTTTCATACCTATATTATAGCATACTTTTCGCCTTTTGTACAGGGGTTTTTAGAGATGCCCAAAATATGATCAAGCGCTTTTTGACGAACTTATCAATAAATGCGGGATGCGAAACAAACTGCTTAACTATCCCCATGAATTATCAGGCGGAGAGCAGCAGCGTGTTGCAATATGCAGAGCGTTACTCATGAGACCGAAAGTAATTTTTGCTGACGAGCCTACGGGAAATCTCGATTCACATAATTCAAAGATAGTTTTTGATCTGCTTATTTCATATGCAAAAAACACTCAAAGCTGCCTTATATATGTTACTCATGAAGAAAAGTTTGCATCTCTTGCTGACCGCAGGATCGAAGTTTTAGACGGAAGATGCAGCAGTATTTCATCTGATATGGAGCGTGAAGATGAGTGATAAATTACTTTTAAAAAGTCTTAAAAAGCCGTATAAATATCATATTATCTTTTTTCTGCTGATTTTTATATCTATTGTATTTATAAACACTGTAACATTGTTTTATGAAGCTCTCCTTGACATGAAGTATAACAATAATAAATACGGTACATATCACGGAATTCTGTATAATATGGATGCAGCA
Source organism: uncultured Ruminococcus sp. (assembly GCA_947627275.1). Lineage (GTDB taxonomy): Bacteria > Bacillota > Clostridia > Oscillospirales > Ruminococcaceae > Ruminococcus. The sequence continues at coordinate 613 of CANQVK010000030.1, forward strand.
AAATTAAGAAAGCTTTCAGAAGAAAGATCGGTCGATAAAGTTATCAGATTTGAAAGAAACTCATTCAAATTATCTGGCGGAGCAACTTTATTTCTGGATGCAGTCCCAGAGAATTATTTTGATTTTACTGAATATGAGCTTACAAGCGGCAGATTTCCAAAAAACCACAGTGAAATATGTTGTGAATCATCCTTTCTACTTTCGCGTGTAATTTCTAATAATTTCATAGGCAGCAAAATAATGTTAGGTGAAAAGGAATATACGGTAACAGGTACATTCACATCCCACCGTTTATGGTCCACGCTGCCAAACTACTATGTTCAGTGCTTTACCTCTGAACCGATAAAACCGAATGCCGCAGCATTTTCTTTAAAGAATATCAAACGATGCGACGCTGTTGTAGCAAAATATGACAATGATCCCGCATACTGCGAATATAATATGAATCACTGGGCAATAAAATCAAATTCCTTTCAGCATCGTGAACTTTACATGCCTTTGCTTGTTGTAATGTTTTCTATTATGGCTGCGGTATTTATCCATTGCGTTTCAATGCTGCTTATGTATCACAATAAAAATATCGGAATTTTAAGTCTTGTCGGAATACCTCGGAAAACAATCAGGAAATGCGTATTTCTCAGTATTCTAAAAACTATTGCGATCGCCGGAGTTTCAGGCGTTTTATGCAGCGTTCTCCTTTTGGGAGAAGTTGAGAAAATCTATGAATACGCATATTCTTCAGATGTTACGTCTTTTGTTTATAAAAAAGGAATATTAATAGTTTGTCTGCTTTCACTTATATTAACTGCAATATATATACTGTCTTTGATATTAACAATTTTTCAGAAAACAAGAAAATCAGATCTGCAAAATGTAAAAAATGAATATTCAGTTAAGACAGGAAGCAGGATTTCTGCTGACAGATTAACAAATTACGGCATTGCCAAGCGTCATATAAAAAACGCGCGTTTATCAAATGTACTTACGTTTATTACGATTTGTTTTCTTATATGTATGATCCCTATATTCAAGCTGTATTTTTCATCCGTCACACAGGACGTGAAAATGTATGAAGGATACGACTATGTTGCAGAAATAATTGAGCATAGGCTGCCGAAAAACGGAGGATTTTCAGGATCAAAAACTTATGATTATGTCAGATATATCGCTGATCCCGTTATTGACGGTTGTATTTCCGTACCAATTTACAGCAAAACCTGTGCACTGAATGTCTATAAAGAAACAATATCAGACGAATATGCCGAGTTGCTGAAAAAAGACTATCAGTATGAATTAAGCAATAATTATTCCGACACTATTCGGATCCCATTTATTATAATAGGTATTACATATGAAAGGCAAAAACAACTCGGAATAGAGTTAAAGAAAAATGAAGCGATTGCTTATCGTAATCTTATAAACAGCAATAAAAATATCATCGGCGTAAAACTTGAAAATTACTCAAAGATCCCATTGGATGAAGAAAATGAACTTGAAATAATCGGTGTAAAGAACGAGTATGACGATTTATTGCCTACATCGAAAATCGCTAATGTTTTAATGATAAATATGGAAACTTTTAGCGATCTCTTTGGTAAATATCCGGTCCCTTCACGTATATTCTATAAAGTTAATAATGAAAGCAGAAATGAGCTTATAGATATTTTAGCTAAAAAGGATTTTGTGAAACTAAAAGATATTTCTGAAATACAAGGCAATAACAAGTATCTGAATATCTGCGATTCGATAAATCTGTTTATAATTCTGGCAGCATTCCTTTTCCTTTTGATTAACTGCTGTATTACCGCATACATTAGCATTCAGCGTAACATAAGGGAATATGCAATTATGTCTGCTATTGGTATAAGCAATTGCAATATTTCGCTTATGGTTATATATCAGGTCTGCGGTGTAATAATCAGTTCGCTTATTGTATCAGATATTTTGGCGCTTATTATAACAGATATAAAATATGCCGATCTTACGTATCTTTCAAGAATCCAAATTCCAATGCCATACATGGAAATAATAATATCAAATCTGATCGTTATATCAGCTTGCGTATTGATCTGCACGGGATTTTTAAATCGTTTCTGGAAACTTGCATCAAATTGGAGATTGCATAATCAATAATCTATCCGTAAGCAGTTCAGTATTATCAGGACATTTTGCAACAGCGGCGAGTATAAAATAAAACAGTGTAAAACAGCGGCATAAAATTGCCGTTGTTTTTCTTTTCATCGGATAGTCCCATGTGGGGAAATCTCATTAGGGACAGAGTTCCCCTGCTCAAGTTGCAGACAGTGATAAAAAAATCCCCCGTAAAATACTGTAATATTGCCTGAAAAATGGGTTGAAAATCTTTCTGAAATGTGATAAACTATAAAAAGTAATAGCAGATATTTATAAGCGTCGTCGATTCATCGTGAAACTTAGGAAAAATCATTCTGCTATCGCTCCTCAATAACGCAATGGAAAGAGGTTCTGAAATGATCAGAGAAAAAACCATGCAAGATCAAAATGAAATAAATATTGTATCCGACAAACGCACCAAAGTCTGGCTGCGGGGCGTCTCTATGTCAGCGCTGCTCTTGATCTCAATTGTTCTGATATTTTTCACGATACGTTCTTATTATTCGGAAATGGACAATCAGCTGTTTGCAGAAAGAAGCAGTCATCTTCAGGAAATTACGGAGAAGGTCGCCGATATTTTTGATATTACCATTGCCAGATCATGGGACAGTGTAAATACCTTGGAGCAGTTTCTCTCTACGGAAGGAACACAAGCGCAGACAGAGGACGAGCTTATGCGGCTTCTGAAAGACATGAGCCGTTTCCGCACCGATCAGGACAATATTTTTATGCTGCTGGACAACGATTTCCGCTACTATGCCTCGGACGGCAACAAAGGTTATTGGAGAGAACTTCCCATGATAATCGAAAATCAAAGCACGACTCAGGAATTGATTACAACGCTGCCTTATCAGAACAGTTCCTTTACCTACCTGTGCTTTTTGAAGCAGCTGCCCGAAAAACTTGCGCTGGAGGCAACCGGCAAATCCATCACCTACGTAATGCTGGCGGTGGATATACACTCGATCAACGATGGATTTTCGGTCAACACCTTTGAAAGCAGAGGTTATACATATATCGTAAACCGTGACGGACGTGCGCTTTTTGTCCCGAACGGCGTAGACAGCCGCTTCAAGGCATACAACATCGCCAAAGCTCTTGAAGATGAGAAATTCATTCACGGCGGTACTGCGAAGGACTTCCGTGCATCACTCAAAAACCTTGAGTCGGCTGTAATGGAATTTCGCAGTGACGAAACCAATTATTTTGTATCCTGCCACAGCGTTGGCGGCGAGGGCTGGAACACTCTGATGCTTGTGCCTACAAGCGTACTGGGCGAAGGCGCCAATCATATGCTTGGCAGCACTCGCCGTTTCTTCATTTTCCTGGGAATACTGCTGATCCTTGATTTCTCGTGTCTGGTGTTCTACCTGACCGATAACCGCAACCGTAAGCTCATGGAGCAAAAAGAGGAATCCAACCGAGTACTGAAAGAGGCAGCCGAGGAAGCACGCAGCGCCAATAAGGCAAAGAGCGAGTTTCTCTCACATATGTCGCATGATATTCGCACTCCGATCAACGGAATTATGGGTATGACGGAAATTGCGCTCAAAAACGTATCAGATGCCGCTCGTGTGGAGGACTGCCTTGGCAAGATCAGCAATTCCTCACAGCATCTTCTGTCGTTGATCAACGATGTGCTTGACATGAGCCGGATCGAGAGCGGAAAGGTCACTGTCAATTCCGCACCTATGAACATGATCGCCGCCACAGACGAATGCGCATCTATTATCGGCGGACAGCTCCTCAACCGAAATGTAGAATTTATTCGTGAATTTGACGACTTTGCACATCCTGATCTGATTGGAGACGAGCTGCATCTGCGACAGATACTCATTAATATTCTGGGAAACTCGGTAAAATTCACGCCTGACGGCGGCAAGATATACTTCCGTGTCGAGGAAATCGGCTGTACCGGCGGCAAAGCACACTTCCGCTTTGAAATCGAGGATACCGGCATCGGCATGAAACCTGAGTACATACGGCATATATGGGAACCCTTTTCACAGGAGGACGGCGGAAATCGTACAAACTACAAGGGAACCGGTCTGGGCATGGCAATAACAAAACAGTTTGTTGACATGATGGACGGAACAATTACTGTGGAGAGCCGTCTCAATGAAGGAAGCAAATTCGTCATTGACCTTGGCTTCGATATCGACCAAAACGCTAAGCATACTGCCGAGACATCAGAGAAGAAAGAGCTTCATCTGGAGGGTATGCGGATAATGCTGGTGGAGGACAATGAGATCAACATGGAGATAGCTCAGTTCATGCTGGAAGATGTTGGCATTTCCGTTACCTGCGTTGAAAACGGAAAGCTTGCCGTAGAAATGTTCCAGAACAGCGAAGCTGAAAGCTTTGATGTTATCCTCATGGATATTATGATGCCTGTTATGAACGGACTTGACGCCGCCAGATCCATTCGCTCACTTGATCGCCCTGACGCAAAAACGATCCCGATTATAGCTATGACGGCTAACGCTTATGACGATGACGTCCGTAATACACGGGAGGCAGGAATGAACGGTCATCTGTCAAAGCCTATTGATACCGCTCTGCTTTACAGAACACTTGACGAATTGTATCATCGCCCCAAGGCAGAATAGAATTTCCAAACTTAATATAGTTGGGAGGAAAACACATGAGAAAGAATAACGCACTAAAAAAACTGACAGCGGTCTGCCTGTGTGCAGCAGCGCTGTTTTCCGTTACTTCATGCAGCAACAATATACCGAACTCCGCCGGCAGCGATGATGATGAAACAGTTGCTTTGAATCTGCTGGAAGTCAACAACAATTATTTCCGAAGTTTCACTCAGGCAGTCAAAAACAGTAATCCTGATATGCCGCTGAATATAGAGTATTACAGCGGTTCAAATCCAACGGGCTACATTACGCAGAAGCTGATGAGTCAGGAGCCGCCCGATATTGTCTATTTTACAAGTGTGCCTTCCGACGATTTCCAGCAAGAATACCTGTTGGATATTTCAAGCTATGATTTTCTGAAGAATTACAATCTGTCCCTTGTAAATCAGCGTGATGTTGACGGTGCGGTGTACACATTGCCTGCAAACTATTCGATAATATGTATGATGTACAACAAGACGCTGTTTAATGAACACGGCTGGGAAGTCCCCACAACTCATAACGAGCTGGTTTCCCTGTGCAAACAGATTCGTGAGGAAGAACCCGAACTTATACCTATTACCCACCCCGGCTCTATGGCAGGCACCTATTGGCGGCTTATGGGCGAAATTGCACAGTGCGGCTTCTTAGGCACACAGGACGGTGTGCTTTGACAGGAAAAATATGTTGCCGGCGAGGCATCCTTTGAGGAAGGTTTTTGCGACACAATAAATAAGCTTCAGGCATTGATCGATGCGGACGCATTTGATATTTCGGATAAGGAAGCGAAAAACAACGATGTGACCGACAACCTCCTCAATCGCAAGGCAGCTATGTCCTTTACAATAGGCGGTTTTCCTTATCTGGTAACTAATCTCAAAAGCTGCAACGACGAGATCGGCGGTATCCCATACCTCGGCGACACTCCCGAACAGCAATTCCTTAATATTTCCGTAAGTAACATCGGCATAAGCAAGAAGCTTTCCGAGCCGGGTAATGAGAAAAAACTGGAGGCAGCCCTTAAGGTTATGGAATACATCTCCTCTGAGGATGGACAAAAAACTATGCACGTGGCGGAAACTGATATTTCTCCGTTAGCCGGTAGTGTTCCCTCCAAGGAATTTCCGCCTTATAAGGATGTATGGGATGTGTTCGGTTCAGGCTCGGCTGCTCCCTACATTCTTGAAGGCTACGAAGACGTATGGGTAGAAGCCGGAACATTCGTCAAGGACGAGTTATTCACCAACGGCAGTCTTGAAGGATTGTCCGAGAAGATGGACGAGCTTCATAAAGTCGCTCTCAGCAAGGGAACTGCGCCCGTTCATGTAGCGTCAGTCCCCGAAGATCTGACCCACTCGCAGACCGTTCAATTAATGGCTGACTTACTTCTTAATGCAGGCGGCGACGTAGCTGTTGTTTCTGATGGCGGTGCGATCAACGGCGTACCTAATGCGAACGGTGTAAGCGGCAGGCTTTTCGCAGGCGAGCTTGATAATGATGGTTTCAGCATCTGCATTCCCGGCAACAGTGGAAATAACCTTGTAAAACTTACTCTTACAGGCGAGGAACTGTTCAGTCTGCTCGAAAACGGCAGGACGGTGACCTATGAAGATCAAAACGCTGTGTTTGATTACTACTGGTCGGGCATGGACGCAGTGATTGAAAATGACAAGATAGCATCCGCTGTTCTCTCGGACGGCAGAACGGTTGAAAAGGACGGCAAGTATGAAGTGATAGTTTCTGCCGTTGACTATGACGCAGAAGCGTATTCCAACGGCGAAGATACAGGCGTTATTATTAAAGAGGCTTATCTGGAATTTATGACTGACAAGACCCTTACGGCTCCTGAAAAGCTGTGCAGATAAGCAGATACGCTCCCAAACGAAAAAATTGATACGGACAGCTATGCTGCTGTTCAGTTGAAATCGAGAAAAGATCATTGTTACTTAGTTGACATTTATGATATAAGCAGCGTGTCGCTGCACCCTGTGTCGCGTTAAAAAATATTTATCGAAATTTATTTCCACGCCTGTTGCAATTTTGGAATTTTTATGATATAATCAACTCATTCGGAAATTACAGACAAGTTTGAAAAGGAGATACTTATGGAAAAAATATGGAACGAAATGTACTCAGCTGCCAAAAAAGTCCTGAATGAACGCAGGATCTCAGAATATGTTACTTGTGGAGAGGTATCTGCTGCAATTCTTTCAAAATCAGGAAAAATATATATAGGAGTTTGCATCGACACCTGTTCGACTTTGGGAATATGTGCTGAGAGAAACGCAATTTTCAATATGATCACAAACGGTGAACAGGAAATAGAAAAGGTTCTCTGTATTCTGCCTGACGGCTCTAATGGAGCGCCATGCGGCGCTTGTCGTGAACTTATGGTACAGCTTATGCCGGGTAAATACAAGGATATTGAAATAATGCTTGATTATTCCACGGGACGTACTGTCAAGCTTGGGGAAATAACTCCCGAATGGTGGATAAAATAGAGACTGATTTGAAAGAGAGGTGATATACTCGCCGCTATTGCTAAATATGATTAAATCAGAAAAAAAGGCAAAGAGACAAGGAAAATAGCTCTTCGGAAGTTTCTGAGGAGGTCTATTTATTTTCTTTTGTGAGTATATAGATCAGAGGAGAATGTAAAAAATGCTTTTGAACGGAAAAACAATTGAAAACAAGAACTTTGATGAAGAACGCACTTTGTACGGAAGTCGTGAGCTTGTTCTTCGTAACTGCTCATTTGACGGGTTGGCTGACGGAGAATCTGCTCTGAAAGAAAGCGAAAGTCTCATAATCAGCAACTGCTTCTTCAATCTCAGATACCCGTTGTGGCATGATGATAACGTTGAAATCTACGAAGCTGAAATGACTGAAAAATGCCGTGCCGCACTGTGGTATTCAAAAAATGTGAAGATAAACAACTCAAAGCTTCACGGTATAAAAGCAGTCCGTGAATGTAAAAACATCTCAATAAAGGACTGCGATATAAATTCTCCCGAATTCGGTTGGAACTGCGAAGCTCTGGATATGCAGGATTCATCGGCAGCAGGTGAATATTTCATGATGAACAGCAGGAAGCTCCGCTTTGAGAACGTAAAGCTTAACGGTAAATATTCTTTCCAGTATATAGAAAACGCTCGTTTTGATAACTGTGAATTCAATACAAAAGATGCGTTCTGGCACGGCAAGGATATAATTGTGAAAAACAGCGTGATAAACGGTGAATATCTTGCATGGTATTCCGAGGGCTTGACGCTTATCAACTGCAAAATAAGCGGTACTCAGCCCTTTTGCTACTGCAAGGATCTGAAACTTATCAACTGCGAGCTGAACAATGCAGATCTTTGCTTTGAACGTTCCGAGGTAGAAGCTGAAATTACCACCCATGTTATAAGCATAAAAAATCCCCTCAGCGGAACTGTGAAACTCCCTTCGGTAGGCGAAGTAATAATGGACATTGACAATGCCAAGGGAAAAGTGATCACATATTAGACCGCCTCGGGAGCTAAAGCGTTTCTTTGATTCAGAGAAACGCTTTTTGTAAACATATTGTAAATTTTGTAAAGATTATATAGATAGACTTGATTTTTTGTGAAAAATGTGTTATAATTTTCTAAAATAGTTATGATTGGCAGGTGAATAGCTTTGAGTATCAATAATTTTTCTGACAGAGACCGTAGACTTTTTATAGAAACTTTTACCGGAGACGGAGAAACCGTTCATATTTTTTGGAACTGCCTTGAAAAAAGAACCGTTCGGCTTTGCGGCAGACTTATTCCCGACGGCGTTGAAGATCCTTTGGAATATCTCAGATGCTCAGAGCTTGTCGAACCCTCCGCACGACCTTCTTTCGACCTTTTCTGCAATAAGGTAAATTCTGAAATAAACCAATGGGCGTCAGATAAACGGCTTGCCATAGACATACCTCTGCGGCTGAGGGAAGGCATCGCTTACACCCTTTGCCACGTAAGTATACTTTTCGGCTGCGGAGACGACGGTAGATTTACATCCGCTCACATTAATATCACTCCATACAGCGAAAAGGAAATTTCGGAGCGTGAAATAATTGATATTTTTACTTCGGAAAAAGCGCCGAAAATTTTCTCACAGCGGATAACGCGTCTTATGGACAAGAATCGCGACCGAAATATCGCTTTTATCCAATTTGACGTTGACAGATTCAAGCTTATCAACGATACATATGGAGTTGAAATGGGCGACGAGCTTTTGAAGTATATCAAAGATTCGCTTACGGTCATATGCACCGATGAACAGCCCTTTACACGCTTGACCGCAGATGTGTTTATGATAGTTACCGCTTTTGATACCGAAAATGAAATTGTAGGATTCATTCGCAGCATCGAATCAACTATGGGCAAGAAATATAAGGGCATTGAATACCGCCTGACATTCGGCGTTGCGATTGCAGAGGACAGAAAGCTTCATAGCCGCTGTCACGGCGATAACGCCACCCTTGCACGCAAATCTGTGAAAGGCAATGCCCTCAACAATATCGGTTTTTACAACGGCAGTCTGAAAAAAGCTCTATATCGTCAGAATGACATTGAAGAAGATATGGCGGACGCTATGCTCAACAATGAATTTGTTATGTATTTACAGCCCAAATACAGTATTTCAACGGGCAGGATAATAGGCGCGGAAGCTTTGGCAAGATGGATGCACCCTAAAAAGGGACTGATACCTCCCAGCGATTTTGTTCCCGTGTTTGAAAAGAACGGGTTTATCGTAAAGCTTGACCAGCTTATGTGGGAAAAGGCATGTGTAAAGATACGCAGTTGGATAGACAGCGGTATTACGCCTGTGCCTATTTCTGTGAACATCTCCAGAGAGTATCTTAATTTCTTTGACGTAGTGGGCAAATTCAGAGAGCTTATAGATAAATACAACATTCCTATTCATCTGCTTGAAGCGGAAATCACCGAATCCGTAGACGCCGCCGAAACCGCTGATGTGGTGAGACAAATGAAGAAATGCGGCTTTACCATGCTTATGGACGACTTCGGCTCGGGATTTTCTTCGCTGAATATGCTGAAAACCACTCCCTTTGACGTTCTTAAAATAGACAGAGGATTTTTGTCGGAGTTTATGGAAAGCGAACGGGGACGAAAGATAATCGCCCACACGATCTCCATGTCAAGAGACATCGGACTCGATATTATCGCTGAGGGCGTTGAAACCGTTGATCAGGCTGAATTTCTTCAAAGCTGCGGCTGTGATACGGCACAGGGATTTTATTATTCCAAGCCTATTCCGGAGGAAGAGTTTGACAAGCGGCTGAATCCGGAAAAATCTCCTTTTAGCAAGTAGACCTCCTAAGGAATCATAAAGAAATAAGTTACACGTTTCTGCTCGTATGATTTGCACTGTGCATAAACGCACAACTTATTCCCTTATGATTCCTAACTTCAACATATGAAAGGTGCATTATGAAACAAAATAAAAAGAATAAAAGCAGTAAAAATTCCTCGGCACATGTCAGACAGCTGAAGAACCTCATGCTTTTTATTTACATTTTTATTATAGCTGCAATGACGGTGAGCATCTCATTTTTAACGATAAATAAAACAGATAAAGCATTGAAAACGAAAGTAACATCTATGGTTTCGGCTCTTAACGTTCAGATGCAGAAAAATATGGACAGCTATCTCCAACGCATGGAAACTATCGGAACTCTTGTTTTTGCCGCCGAGGAGGTCTACAAATACGATGCCACTGACGAAAATAACGATGAATACGATTCTATCAAGACAGAACAGCTTATTGCCAAAAAGCTTTATGACATATGTATCATGGAGAACTTTGTTGATTTTGCAATAGTATACAGAAACAACAGTCACGTAGGAAAAATGTCTAACGGTACGGTAAAACTTTTCGGAAATCAGCTTTATGAAGATCTCACAAGCATGATAAACCGTCCCAAAACCGCCGATGGCTGGTCTACCGGATATAAGGACAATTACAAGCGAATATATTACGTTAAAAAAGTAAACGAAAACGCCGTCCTTGTAATTTCTTTTTATACCGATGAGCTTGACGATGTTTTCGAGCATCCGGGTGGGATCGAGGACATTGAGGTTCAGCTTATTGAAGAAAACAACAGAGTCATATATTCTTCGGAAGATTCTCAGGAGGGCGGCGTACTTTCTGCGGATATTGCCGAAAGAATAGGCGATCGTTCATCTGTGACGATCATAGATAACAAGTACCTTATTACTCTTACCGACTGCGGTGACAATTGGCGAGTTGTATGTTCAGCTCCCACGAAGCTGATTTTGAAAGAAAAAAACGACGTAACTCTTTATGTTGTAATTATTGCTGCGGCGGCGGCGATACTTGCGGCTGCGGTAAGCGCTGTTCTTACGGCTAAAATAATAACGCCTGTAAATGAGATAGTAAATTCGCTTTCCGATGAAGCGCATACGGATCTCCTCACAGGTATTCTGAATAAGCGTACATTTGAAAAAAGGGTCGCAGAGGCTCTTGAACAGGATCTCGATTCAAAGAAAAAGGCTCTTATTCTTCTTGATCTTGACAACTTTAAAGGCGTAAACGATACTCTGGGTCACGCTTACGGAGACAAGGTTCTTGCCGGCGTTGGAGAAATTCTGAAGCGTGTTTTCAGAAGCGACGACTATCTCGGCAGACTTGGCGGAGACGAATTCTGCGTATACCTTAACATAGCCGATCTCAGACAGGGCAGCTATAAACAGCATATTGAAGAAAAATGCGCTGAACTAAGCAAAGCGTTTGACAATTACTATTCGGGCGAAAAGGGCGATTATAAGATCTCCGCAAGCATAGGCGCGGCTGTTTTTCCGGATAATGGCGCAACTTTCGGAGAGCTCTACAATTCCGCAGATCAGGCGTTATACATCTCCAAGCAAAAAGGCAAGGATACCTTTACTATATGCGGAACGGAGGCTTCGGAATGAGAAAATTAAAACAAATCTCACTTTTGGGAGCTGCCTTGATACTAATGGGAGCTTCCGGCTGCGGCAATAATGAGATCGTTACAAGTCAGACCGAGCAGACTGAGATCTCCTTTTCATGGTGGGGAAACGATGACCGGCACGATTATACGCTTAAAGCTATTGAGGAATTTGAACGGCTTCATCCCGATATTAACGTAAAGTGCCATTATTCCGAGTGGTCGGGCTATCAGACGAGAAATAATGTCCGCATGGTTTCACATACGGAATCCGACGTAATGCAGATAAATTACGCATGGCTGAATCAGTATTCACCGGACGGAAGCGGATATTACGACATATATCAGCTAAGCGATCGTATCGACCTTTCAAACTTCACAGAGGAGGATCTGCAATACGGAATACAGAACGGAAAGCTCAATGCTATCCCGATCGCCCTCAACACAATGACCGTTTACATCAACAAAACCGTATATGAGGACTATGGGCTGGAAATTCCTAAGTCATGGGACGATCTCTGCCAAGCGGCAAAAGTCATGAACGGCGTCAATTATCCGATAGCGATGTCACAAAAATCAGCATGGTTTTATATGACTTCATACGTTGGTCAGAAAACCGAAAAGGATCTCATGGACAGCAGCGGAAATCTCATTTTCGATAAAAATGATTTTCGTCTCATGATAGAAACCTACTGCGAAATGGTGAACAAAAAGGTTATGCCGCAAGTTGAAAGTTTCGACAAAGCTGCGATCACTTCCGGCGAATATGCAGGGGTGGTCGCATGGCTGAGCGATGCGGACAGCTATTGCGGCGAAGCTGCGGAAAACGGCAGCGAAATAGTCGTCGCCGATTATACGACCTTTGACGGCGATCTGCAAAGCTGGTATGCAAAACCTGCTACAATGTACGCTATACGCCGTGATATTGAGAATCCCGAGGCTGCGGCGGAGCTTCTGGATTATCTTCTTAACAGCGCTGAAATGGCAGGCTATCAAAAAATTGAAAAGGGAACTCCACTGAGCAGGTCCGCAAGGCAGTTTCTTGAGGAAAACGACTTTTTGGGCGGTATCCAGTACGCAGCGTTCAATAAAATGACCGAGGAAAAAGATGAACTTGAAATAATAAGCCCTTATTTTGAAAACGAGAATATGATAGACGCGTATACCGCAGCATGCAATGAGGTGCTGTACGGTAAAGCGTCTGCGGAGGAAAGCGCTGAGGAGCTTTACGATGAGCTTTACCAATTGACGAAAAATGACTGAACCTGACGGAGGAAAGTCATACTAAAAAAATTTTGAATAAATATTAAAAATATTCCAAAAACACTTGAAATTTCTTCCGAAATAGTGTACAATATAATATAGGGTTGTTATTTAATTAACAACATTATATTGATATATTTTTCAATGAAAGGATGTCATACCAATGGCAGGATTAAACAAAGTTACAGTTGAGGACATTAACGTCAAGGGCAGAAAGGTACTCGTAAGAGTAGATTTCAACGTACCTCTGAAAGACGGCGTTATTACAAATGATAACCGTATTCAGGCTGCGCTCCCCACCATCAATAAGCTTGTGGAAAACGGCGCAAAGGTAGTTCTCTGCTCACACCTCGGAAAGCCCAAGAACGGTCCTGAGGATAAGTTCTCTCTTGCTCCCGCTGCTGCAAGACTTGCTGAACTGGTAAACACAAAGGTCGTATTTGCTGCTGACGATACAGTAGTAGGCGATAATGCAAAGAAAGCCGTTTCCGAAATGAATGACGGCGAGATAGTTGTTCTCCAGAATACACGTTTCCGCGGCGCAGAGGAGACAAAGAACGGCGAAGAGTTCTCTAAGGAGCTTGCAGACCTCGTTGACGGCGAAGTTTTTGTAATGGACGCTTTCGGTTCTGCTCACCGCGCTCACGCTTCAACAGCAGGCGTTACAAAGTTTGTTAAGGAAACTGCTGTAGGCTATCTTATGCAGAAAGAGATAAAGTACCTCGGCAACGCTGTCGAAGTTCCCGAAAGACCTTTTGTTGCTATTCTCGGCGGCGCTAAGGTAGCAGACAAGCTCAACGTTATCTCAAACCTCCTTGAAAAGTGCGATACGCTCATCATCGGCGGCGGTATGGCTTACACGTTCATCAAGGCACAGGGCGGCTCTATCGGTAAGTCGCTTGTTGACGATGAAAAGCTTGATTACTGCAAGGAGATGCTCGCAAAGGCTGAGTCTCTCGGCAAGAAGATCCTTCTCCCCGTTGATACGGCTGTAGCCGCTTCTTTCCCTGATCCTATTGACGCTGAAATTTCTATTGAAAACGTGGATTCCGACAAAATTCCCGCTGATAAAATGGGTCTTGACATCGGCGAAAAGACTCAGCAGATGTTCGCCGAGGCTGTAAAGACTGCAAAGACTGTTGTTTGGAACGGTCCTATGGGCGTATTCGAGAATCCCACTCTTGCAAAGGGTACTATCGCTGTAGCTAAGGCTCTTGCAGAAACAGACGCTACAACTATTATCGGCGGCGGCGATTCTGCGGCAGCTGTTATGCAGCTCGGCTTTGCTGACAAGATGAGCCACATCTCCACAGGCGGCGGCGCGTCTCTCGAATACCTCGAGGGTAAGGTTCTTCCCGGCGTTGCAGCGATCGCTGAAAAGTAATTCAATAGAACATCAGGGCGAGTAGAAATATTCGCCCTTGTTGTGATGAAAGGTTTTTAATGAAAATAATTAATAAAATAAAAGAAAACTATTCGGTTGAAACCCTGTTTTCATGTTTTCTCTGCTTTTTGATCGGATTGACGATCGGATTTATTATCTCACCCGCTAAAAAGGGAATAATAATCGGAAGCTATAACGGCTGTAATAATAAAGTCATTGATTCAAACAAAGTCAACAAAGGAAAAAACAAATCTGACAAATAAATTTTTTAAGGAGTTAATTATCATGAACAAGTCAGCAAGAAAGGCAATCATTGCCGGAAACTGGAAAATGAACAACACAAGACCCGAGGCTAAGGCGCTTCTCGAAGCTATCAAGCCTCTCGTTGCAAATGCCGAGGGAAACGTTGAAGTTATTGCCTGCGTTCCTTTCACAAACCTCGAAACAGCTATAAATACAACAGCAGGTTCTAACGTAAAGATCGGCGCTGAAAACGTACATTTTGAGGAAAAGGGAGCATTCACAGGTGAAATCTCAGCACCCATGCTTGTTGAGCTTGGCGTTGAGTATGTTGTAATCGGTCACTCAGAGAGACGTCAGTATTTCGGCGAGACAGACGAGACTGTAAACAAGAGAACTCTTGCAGCCCTCAAAGCAGGTCTTAAGCCTATCGTTTGCGTCGGCGAACTCAAATGGGAGCGTCAGTGCAACATCACAGAAGAAGTTATCGCTCGTCAGATCAAACTCGATCTTTGGGACGTTACTGCTGAGCAGGTAAAGAACGTTGTTATCGCCTATGAGCCTGTATGGGCTATCGGTACAGGTCTTACCGCTACACCTGAACAAGCTGAAGAAGTTTGCGGATTTATCCGTGCGCAGCTTGCAAAGCTCTACGATCAGGCAACTGCTGACGCTGTTACTATCCAGTACGGCGGTTCAATGAACGCTAAAAACTGTGCTGAACTTCTTGCAAAGCCGAACATCGACGGCGGTCTTATCGGCGGCGCTTCACTCAAGGCTGACGACTTCAATGTTATCGTTCAGGCTGCTGTAAACGGCTGATTTTGAAAAGCGAAAACGGAGTTCTGCTGTGTATTTTCACAGCATGTTCCTGTGCAATTTATACGGGTATTGCTAAAGAAAACGATTTACTGCATTATTTTTTCTATGCAAATATTTTCATAGCTTCTATATCCCTTATATTTTTCAGCAGAAAATTACACGACTACCGGATTATGAAAACAGTGCGGACAATTGCCGGAATATATCTTCTTCTTGTAACTGTTTCGGCAGTTGCCTGCATATTTATATACGCGCGGCTGAAACCGCAGATTTTGGAGCATTAATGAAAATTAAACTTTTAACAATGGCAACTGTATTTTGCTGTACTATGGCTTTTTCAGGCTGTTCCTCAGTAAAAGAATCTGAAATCGGAACAAGTGTCCCTAATCCTGATGAAATCGTTCCGAGTATGCAAGAATTGACGGATAATCTTAATGATAAGGGTTATACTGTCGAAATTTTTGACCAAATATATGATACAAATGTTTCCGGCAAAAGAGTTTATGCTGAAAAAGGCGGTAAATATATAGATATATGCTATTGACTTAGCAGTTCGGATGCGGAAATGCTGTTCAAAACATATGAAGATAAATATGAGCCATACGATTACTATATAATTGCTCAAAATGGTAATTATGTTTATGCAGTAAGTGATAAAAAGACTTTTAAATTAAGCGGATTTGAAAGTACTGATAACGTAGGTCAGCAGGACATACGTGAATAAATTACAGGAGAAATAATTATGTCAAAAAAACCAGTTGCACTTATAATTATGGACGGTTTCGGCTATAATCCCGACAATTACGGCAATGCTATCACTGCCGCAAAAAAGCCGAACCTTGATAAATACATGAAAGGACCTCATACTCTTATCGGAGCAAGCGGTCTTGATGTGGGACTGCCCGACGGACAGATGGGTAATTCCGAAGTAGGTCATACTAACATCGGTGCGGGACGTATCGTCTATCAGATGCTTGTTAAAATTTCAAAGGACATCAAGGACGGCGTTTTCTTTGAAAATAAAGCTCTCCTCGATGCAATGGAAAACTGCAAGACTAAAAATTCTTCACTTCATCTTATGGGACTGCTTTCTCCCGGCGGCGTTCACAGTCACATGGAACACCTGTTCGGACTTGTTGAAATGGCTAAGAAGAACGGACTTGACAAGGTATACATTCACGCATTCCTTGACGGACGCGACGTCCCCCCCTCCTCCGCAGCCGAATACATGACTGAAACCGTTGCAGAGCTTGACAAGATAGGTCTTGGCAAAATAGCTACTATCAGCGGACGTTTTTATGCTATGGACAGAGATAACGCATGGGACAGAGTTGAAAAGGCTTATTCCGCTCTCGTTTACCGTGAGGGCGTTCAGGAAACCGACCCTGTACAGGCTATTAAAAATTCCTATGCAAATGAAGTAACGGACGAATTTATGCTCCCGACTGTTATTGCAGACGGCGCAGCAATTGAAGCCGACGACAGCGTTATCTTCTTCAATTTCCGTCCCGACCGTGCAAGACAGATCACAAGAGCTTTTGTCGATCCTGATTTTACAGGCTTTACAAGGAAAAATGGCTTCTTCCCCCTCCACTTTGTCTGCATGGCTCAGTACGATGCGACTATGCCTAATGTGTCGGTCGCATATCCTCCCGAGCAGCTTACTATGACAATGGGCGAATATCTTGCTAAACTGGGAAAAACTCAGCTTCGTATAGCGGAAACTCAGAAGTACGCTCACGTTACCTTCTTCTTCAACGGCGGCGAGGAAAAGCAGTTTGAGGGCGAGGACAGGATACTTATCAAGTCGCCCGACGTTCCCACGTTTGATATGAAGCCCGAAATGAGCGCATATGAGGTGTGCGACGCCGTTGTTGACGCTATAAATTCCGATAAATATGATGTTATAATTCTTAATTATGCTAACTGCGATATGGTAGGTCATACGGGTATTTTTGACGCGGCAGTCAAGGCTGTCGAAGCCGTTGACGAGTGCGTTGGCAGAATGGTTGAGGCTATCCTTGCAAAGGGCGGTGCGGCTCTTATCACTGCCGACCACGGCAATGCAGATAAGATGTACGAGCCTGACGGAAGTCCGTTTACAGCGCATACAACCAACCCTGTTCCTCTTATTGCCGTTGGCATTGACGGCGAGCTTTCAGACGGCGGAGTTCTTGCAGATCTTGCGCCTACAATGCTCGATATTATGGGAGTTCCCCAGCCTGCTGAAATGACGGGCAAATCGCTTATTAAAAAGTGATCGGATTATTTTCGGTTATACCTCGGGAGGGTATGAAGTGACTAAGGGAGTTAAAATATCTCTTGCAGCTGTAACGGCAATAATTGCAGCATCTGCGATGACGTCTATATACCTGCTTCGTAAACCAAACAGCAATAAAGTCGTAATCAGCAGGGATAATGAGATTCTCTATACTTTCGACCTTTCAAACACCAAAGATCAGACTATAAAAATTGAGTATCCTGAAAACGGATACAATATTGTTGAAATAAAAGACGGCGCAATATGTATTTCTGATGCTGATTGTCCCGACCAAACCTGCGTAAAAACAGGCGTTCTGAAATCTTCCGGCATACCCGTGGTCTGCCTTCCGCACCACCTTGTTATCAAGTATGCGGACGATGAATAGAGAGGAGAATTTGAAATGAATCCAATGGCTTTTTTGAAAATAAAGCCGCTTTTTGAAACGTTCAGCAAGGATCATCCAAAGCTGCTGATGTTTCTTTCAGCAGCGGCGGGACAGGTAAGCAAAGACAGTATTGTTGAAATATCGGTAAAAAATGCCGACGGTTACACAATGAAAACCAATATAAAGGTAAACGACAACGATACAGCGCTTTTCGGCGAGCTTAAAAAGCTGATGAATAAATAATAAGAAACTGCATATGCTCAATTTCGGGGCGTGTGCAGTTTTTTTTAAAAACTACTTGACAAATACCCCGATAGGGTATATAATAATAGTATAAAAATACCCCACGGAGGTATACTATGGATAATAATTGTTGCTGTCATTACAAAAGCACTCCCCGAAGCGAGGAGACTTCCAAGCAGCTCAGAAACCGCATAAACAGGGTCATCGGGCAGCTTAACGGTATTCAGAAAATGCTTGACGATAACCGCTACTGCGGTGATGTTCTTACGCAGATCGCCGCCGCTGAAAGCGCATTGCAGAGTATCGGCTACATTATTCTCAACGACCATATGCAGACATGTGTTGTTGAAGAAATAAAAAAGGGCAATACCGAAATAGCCGCTGAAGCGGTCGAACTTATGAAAAAGCTGAAATGAGGCGAAAAGATGGCAAAAACCAAATTTAATGTTACAGGTATGACATGTTCGGCATGTCAGGCTCACGTTGAAAAAGCAGTCCGCAGTATAGACGGCGTTTCCTCGGTAAACGTCAATCTGCTTCGTAATTTTATGCAGACAGAGTATGACGAGACAAGGGTTTCCCCTGAAAAAATCATTGCCGCTGTCGAAAAGGCAGGCTATGGCGCTGCGGAGGTTGGAGGTGAAGCGGCAAAAAAAGATTCGTCTGACGGTTCGGCAGAGCTTAAAGCCATGAAACTCCGCCTGATTTTATCAATATGCTTTCTTGTGCCGCTCTTTTATATATGTATGGGACATATGCTCGGGCTGCCTGTGCCTGAAATTCTTAACGGCAATGAAAATTTCATGATCTTCGCTTTAACTCAGCTTTTGCTTACCGTTCCGATAATAGGTCTGAATTTTCACTTTTTCAGAAACGGTTTTAAAAACATTATCAATCGCTCCCCTAATATGGACAGTCTTATCGCGCTTGGTGCGACGGCGTCCTTTGTGTACAGCGTTTACGGCACATATATGACTGCGTATTTTATGGGACGAGGCGATACGTCGGCGGCTCACGGCTATATGATGAATCTGTACTATGAATCATGCGGAATGATACTGACGCTTATTACCGTGGGAAAATATCTCGAAGCCAAAAGCAAACGCCGGGCTTCCGACGCAGTAAACAAGCTTGTAAGTTTAGCTCCCAAAACCGCAATAGTTCTTCGTGAGGGCAAAGAAACGGAAATTCCCGCATCCGAGCTTGCAGCAGGTGATATTTTTCTGTTGAAAGCAGGGGCAAGCGTTCCCTGCGACGGTACGGTGATCGAGGGAAGCTGCTCGGTCGATCAGTCGGCTTTGACAGGAGAAAGTATTCCTGTTGAAAAGTCGGAGGGTGATATTCTCATGTCTGCAAGCGTATCTGTCGGCGGATTTGTAAAATGCCGCTGCGACCGTCCCGAGAAAGATTCCACTCTGTCAAAAATCATCGCTTTGGTTGAGGAGGCTTCTGCATCAAAAGCTCCTATCGCCCGTTTAGCGGACAAGATAAGCGGAGTGTTCGTACCTGCGGTTATAGCGATCGCATTTATCTCGGCGGCAGTATGGATAGCGGTAACAGGTGATTTTGCAGCAGCTTTAAAGGCAGGCGTTTCGGTTCTTGTAATCTCCTGTCCTTGTTCTCTTGGACTTGCCACACCTACAGCGATAATGGTCGGAACAGGCAAGGGCGCTCAGAACGGCATTCTTATAAAATCAGCGGAAAGCCTTGAAACAGCGCATAAAATAACAACTGTAGTACTCGACAAAACAGGCACATGTACCGAAGGAAAACCGAAGCTCCGTGAAATCATTACAGAGGGACTTTCTGAAAACGAACTGCTTACTATCGCCGGTTCTCTGGAAGTCAACTCCTCGCATCCGCTTGCAAAGCCGATAGTTGAATATTGTGAAGAAAAAAAGATCAGCCTTCTGCCATGCACTGATTATAAGGAAACCGCAGGCGGCGGCTTGTCGGGAATTGTAGGCGGCAAAAAAATCCTTATCGGAAACCGCAGACTCATGGAAATGGAAAATACCGATATTTCACGATTGCTCCCAAAAGCCGAAAAATCGGCTGAAAATGGTGGGATTCCCCTATATGCGGCTGTCAACGGAACTGCGGTGGGAATTATCGCTGTTGCAGACCCCGTTAAACCAACCTCAAAAGAAGCGATAGATACATTCAGATCTCTCGGAATAAAAACTGTGATGCTGACGGGCGATAATCGCAGGACTGCCGAAGCGATACGGAAAGATCTCGGTATTGACGAGGTTAGAGCGGAGCTTCTTCCGGCAGATAAAACTGCGGTGATACGCGATTTGCAGAAATCGGGACAGCAGGTCGCAATGATCGGAGACGGTGTAAACGACGCTCCTGCATTGGCAGCGGCAGACGTTGGAATAGCTATAGGCGCAGGACAGGATATTGCTATAGAATCTGCGGATATAGTCCTTATGAAAAGCGACCTGCGTGACGGAGCGGAGGCAATACGTCTGAGCCGAGCTTCTATCCGCAACATCAAGCAGAATCTGTTCTGGGCGCTTATCTACAATACTCTGGGTATCCCTCTTGCGGCAGGTCTTTTCTACCCGATACTCCATTGGCAGCTAAATCCAATGTTCGGAGCGGCGGCAATGTCTCTCAGCTCTGTCTGCGTGGTTACAAACGCTCTCAGGCTCAATTTTTTCAAAACTGTAAAGAGCAGTGATAGTATTCCTCAAAGCAGAGAAGAAATTCAGCGAAAGGAGGTGAATACGATGAAAAAGACAATGTATATCGACGGCATGATGTGCAGTCACTGCACAGGAACAGTGACCAAAGTCCTCAATGCCGTAGACGGCGTATCAGCTGAGGTCTCACTTGAAAAAAAGTGTGCTTATATTGAGCTTTCCAAGGAAGTATCAGACGACATGCTTATCAAAGCGGTAACGGACGCAGGATATGAAGTCAAGGGCATAGAATGAAAAGACATGAAAATCAATTTTTAAAGTTATAACAGAAAACTTAAGCAGGGGGACGCAGCGATAAGCCAACGTCCCCCACTTAAGTTATGGATAATGTATATATCCTGAATCCGCAAAACTCAAATTAAATTGCGTTTTCTCCCACGCTTTCTGCGTATCAACAGCAATGCCGCCCCTGAAAGAAGTACAACTACGCCGCCTGTTACAGTGTAACCATGAGTACCTGTTCCTCCTGTTTCGGGGAGTTCGTAGTTCTGCGGCTTCGCTTGATTGGTGACGTTGATAACGGGTGGATCATCGTATTTTTTCCAGCTCACGCTACTTTTATCATAGGTTACATTATAATTATCAACAAAGTAGTCACCGTCAATTTCCATAATGTAATAATTATATTTATTTCCGCTGTCATCATACGCAGGAAGTTTTGGGCTTTGCCATGTTTGATTTACCGTTACACACTCTGCATACTCTTGTACTTTATCATCCAATGTTGGAGTAAAATCATCTTTAATTGTTCGACAAAGTGCAAATTTCATTTCTTTGGGCACAAGGTTAGGACTTCCATCTGCATTTTTCCACTCCTTGTTTACTTTTATTGAAATAAGCGGTTGATTTTGAAAAGTATAGTTATGTCCAGAAGAAGCATTCAAGTCGTCAAAGGCTGAACCGAAATTTCCTTGAGTATTCTTAATAAATCCATTTGAAGCATCTGCATTAAGAAGCTTATAATTACCCTCAATTTCACGGACATAATAATACAGCTTGTGGTACTTGTTGTCGTCACCTTTTCCAAATGCAGGCAAGCCGGTGATTTTCAGTTCTCCGCCTGTCAACTCATAGTAACCCTGCGGATTGTATGAAATTGTTGTATCACCAACTTTCAACTCGCCTGTGTATTTTTTAAGCTGATCGAGTATAGGTGTATCTTTTTTATATGCCGTGTAAATCTGAAACCTCATTGATTTATCAGTAATACCCAAAATATCAGTACCGTTTAAAGAATTACGCCACTTCTTAGCGATATTGAGTTTGACTTCTGCTGTATTTTTTGCTGTAACTACGGGATAACGATTATCTGCTGTAATAGTTGTGTAGTAAACACCGCCACTGACTTTAACAAATCCGTTTTTGTCTCCGTTGGAAAGCGTATATCTGTTGTAGTCGTCTGGTATTTCACGGATGTAGTAGTATGCGTCGTTGGTGTAGCTTGCATATAGGAGACAGGGATTTCCATTTATTCTCCTTATTCGATAATTTCCACCTGCTTTAAGTCCAGTAATAGAAATTATCCTATTATAATCATTTATTTTATAATCTCCTATTTTTCCTACATCTATATTTCCAGTTTTATCATATATCTCTATTTCACCTGTGTTGCCTGCGAATAATAAGTATAATGTTCCATTCACTTCTGGTTTTACCCAAAGTCTATCATTATCATTATCAAATTTCAGATAGTAATTATGAGTTTCCTGTGCAAGATTACCAGCATATTCAGGGGATAAATCGGTTGTTTTAAATATTTGGCTATTAGTATTTGTGATATATCCATTGTCTGCATACAACTCATACTTCGTACTACTAAACATATTTAATTCAGAATTAACGAAACTTGAATCACCCGATTTATAATTATTATCACTTACAAGCTCAAAATGACCGTCTTTTCCAAGCTTTACTTCTGAATTTGTAATTTTACTTAATGGACTGCCATTTACAGAATAACCACTTGCACTTGTACTATCCGTCATAGGAATACCCGGACGATCGCCCTTGTAAACCTCAAACTTTGGAAGAATCGGATTATTTTCTATATTGTAATAGTCAACATTATTGTCGTCCTGATACCACTCCTTTTCAACCTTAAGACCGATTTTCGCTTTGTTCTTGATAATAAATTTTCTTGCGTCGCCGTCCTCATAGTCAATGGCATAATCGTTGTCGCTCCCTGATTTCAAAACAAATCCGTTATTATTACCGTTCATCAGCTTATAGCCCTCGGGAACTATTTCCTTGATTAAATAGTAGTACTTTGTATCGCCGTTTTTAGTTTCCATATTCGGAACGTCGTAGTAGTAACCTTCGCCCTGCGGATCAGTCGTATCGCGATCACGGCTTGTGATAAAGGCATAGCCACTATTATTGGTTTCAAAATCACCAACTTTTTCTGGAGCAGCAGGGACATCACCTCCGGGATCGCCAAGACATCTGTAAACTTCAAATTTTACTTTTCGGGCTTCATCGGGAATTTTACTGTTATCAATAAGATTCTCCCCACTTTCATCATACCACTCTTTCTGCACCTCGATAACCATATCCTTTGTGAAGTTCTGAATGTGGAGTACGCCTTTTGAGTCTCTTGACGGAGGGAATGACATATAGTAGTATTCGGAAGATGTGTCTCTGTCAACACCCGGATCGTATACATTATTATCATTTTTGTCATAGAAACTTGCGGTTTCTATTACTCTGTACTGACCTTTTGGAATATTCTTCCAGTTGTAATAATAACCCTCTGTAAAGTGTTGCGGATTATTTTTACCACCATAGGTCAACACTATGTTATTGCAATCTGACATCGGAAGATATAAGCTAAGACGATTTGCAGAATCAACATCCGACGCTTTACTTTTCCATGTAACCCTATTTCCTTCTATTATTCTTTTGTCGATGCACTTTCCTGTGTATTCACCAATTGGAACTCGATATATACGTGTCTCGCCTTTTACTGTGATTTTCAGTTTGTCATTATTATCAAGTTCATTTTCATTTTTGAATACCTCGTCCTTGGATATTCCGTTCAAATCGAGGGTATACGCATCAGATTCTCTTGAATAATAGAATTCGTTATAATAATTATTATTCTGATATTCTTCCCATTTTGATCCATTCCAAGCTTGAAGCTGTATCTCAATTTTCTCTTTTTTTCGGTTATCATAGCCACCAGAGTTATGTCCGTCCCAACGTTTTTTCATTGTGAGATCAAATTTATTTGGATTTCCATTTAAGTCATTTATTGGATCAAGAAAGATATAGAGAGGTCCGCTGTCATTTCTGAATGAATCTTTTGGCTGTACAGCGTATTCTTGCCTATTTCCAGCCGCATCTGCCTTTCCTTGATCTTGGTTTATAGTATGGTTATTGCCAGGATGACCTAAATAATCATCTCTGAGATAATATACCCTGAATTGTTTGCCATTCATTGTTATTGTCTGAAAACCGTTAGTAGTAGTAGAAGTTTGACCATTATTAGTTGTTAATTCAACATAGTATCCGATCTCATTACCGTCAGTAATAGGTTCAACATCCCAATAACAATTATACTGATAACACCAATCCTTTCTTGCTTCGGTAGAATCTACTACAAGTTCACCTATTTTAGGATCATTAAAATCGTTATTAGTAGAAGAAGCATTACGATATTTTAGGTTTATCTTTGGAGCATAAAAATTTGTTTCCCTGTAACGAATACCTTGGCTATCGTCTCTATCATTATAATCACCAAAAATAACTCTTGCCTCTATTCTGACATTTCCAGGTTCAATAGGCTGGGGTGAGGGAACTGTTGTAGTAGTTGTTGTAGTAGTTGTTGTTGTAGTTGTAGGAGTTTGATGCGTTGTCGAAACTAATGTGAAATTACGGTTACTATTATCTGAACCTGCACTCGTCTTGTAATCATAGATGCTAACATATTGGGCTGATTCATTCCAATGGTTTTGATTAGCATCAATTGCCTTGCCTGTTTTACCCTCAATTTGTGAAAAGAACTGAAGCGAGTTGTTATTATTTGTAATTCTAAATTGCTGTGTATTACTCCAATTTTTATCAGCAATAGTTAACTTTTCATCACTACCAACAGTAACATATTTTCCTCCTACTCCATCAGCAAGAGAATCAATATAATAAACACCGTTTCCAATATGTTCAAATTTAAATTTACAGTTATTGTTATCGGAATCGGCTTCACTTACCTGATTAAATTTATTTACTTCGGCACTATACTTAAGATAATGACCGCCGCTTGTTTTGATTTTATAGTAAGCGCTTGTGTCTGGTAATTCTGTGGTTGGCGATGGTGAGGCGTATTTTGTTAATTCAAATACAAGCTGGCTATAGCAATCCTGCGTATGAATATGCGCTTCTGTAAGGCATACCAGCCTGTAGCACTCGTCACTGTGTATATGTACAGGAGCAGTTTCATCCGCCTTTGTTGAAGTTACGGTTTCCTCCGTCTCGCAGACGGATTCAGTAGTTTCCTCGCTGCCGCACTCCGTAGACTCAACAACGATTTCTTCCGCTGTTTCATCAGCCTTTGTTGAAGTTGCGGTTTCCTCCGTCTCGCAGACGGATTCAGTAGTTTCTTCGCTGCCGCACTCCGTAAACTCAACAACGATTTCTTCCGCTGTTTCATCATCAAATCCGCAGATAAGCTCATAACATTCCCTCGTATGCTCATGTTCTTCCATGCCGCAAATAAGCACACCTGACAGACTTTCCGCAGGCTCGATAAGTCCTATAGACACAGTAAAAGACACAATAACGGAAAGGCATACCATTACCGCCGAAAATCTGTGCTTATTTTTTCTATTCTTAGTGTAATTATTCAAATAATTTAACAGTTCATTCAATTTCATTGCCTCCCTTTATGATTTTATATAAAACATCGAGCGCTATAACGATTTGTATAATTCAGCTTGGTTTCAGCATTTGTAACAAATTTATTTCACTATAATCCTATAAATGAGCATTTTCAAAAGAATTCGTTAAAATGCACAAAAAAGATCAAGCGATCTTCTGCAAGAGAGCAGACT
>CANQVK010000031.1 GCA_947627275.1 uncultured Ruminococcus sp.
GTTCCTACCTCCTTAGCCAATTTTATGGCCTGCCTTTTGAATTCATCATCGTATTTTCTTTCCGTACTCATTTTTGATACACTCCTTTAGTTTTTATTATACTTTGGCTTTATCAAATGTGTCAAGTTTTATTATACAGCATCATTGCTCGATGAAGTTTATCCATGAGGAAGCGTTCCGGTCTGCGTTTACGACAATGCTGAACAAGCTCATATTCAGCCGGAAGATACTGCTCCGCCCATATTACAATGCACTGCGTGTAACAGACAGTGATGAAAACCTGCAGCGTATCATGAGCCTGAAAGAGAGCATACAGAAGAACGCTGATCGGAAAAGCGAGCTGCGGAAGCTCCGTGTAAAGGGTATCATTGACGCAGTGATATATACGCAGGAGCTGAACCGCATCGAGAAGCAGAACGAGGAAGCCCGCCGGGAAATACAGAACCTCGGCAATATTGAATCTGGTCTGATGCTGCGGGAAACCGAAAAGCTGCTTCATTTTATTGATACAGCGGATATGCAGGACGCTTATAACGAGGAACTGTTCATTTCCTTTGTGGACAGTATCATCGTTTACAGCAGAGACAGCGTCGGTTTCAAGCTGAAATGTGGGCTGACATTGAAGGAGGCACTATGTACGGATACAAGATCATAAACGGCAGGGCTGTCATTGACGAGCAGGAAGCCGGAATCATCGTCAGCATTTTCAATGGTTATATTTCCGGGCTGAGCATGAAGGCGGCTGCGGAGAAAGCAGGTGTATCCATGCAGCACAGCACTGTAAATAGAATTTTGATGCAGGATATCTACATTGGCACTGACTACTATCCTGCGATCATCAGCCGAGAGACCTTTGCAAAGGCGAACGGTAGAAGGCTGTATCGTGCGAATCTGCACGGCTGCAAAAAGCGATATACCGCACCGCCGATTCACAAGGAGTTCAATTTGGCTACTGCGGAAACACATCACAACGATCCGGCAGAGCAAGCCGAATACATTTATAGCTTGATTGAGGTGAAGACATGAAAAATATGACGTTCATTCCTGCAAAGCCGCAGAAAGGCAATGCGGCGGCGAAGGAAGAAGTGAAGCGCCTGCGGGTAGCGGCATACTGCCGTGTATCGACGGACAATGAGGAACAGGCGTCCAGCTATGAGGCGCAGATTCAGCATTATGAGGAATTCATCAAGACAAATCCGGAGTGGGAGTTCGTCGGAGTGTATGCGGACGAAGGTATCAGCGCGACCTCGACCAAGAACAGAGAGCAGTTCAACGCGATGATCGAGGATTGTCAGGCGGGAAAAATCGACATGATCTTCACGAAGTCGATCAGCCGTTTTGCCCGCAACACGCTGGACTGCCTGAAATACATCCGCCTGCTGAAGGAGATCAATATTCCGGTTTTCTTCGAGAAGGAGTCCATAAACACGATGGACGCAAAGGGCGAAGTTCTGATAACCATTATGGTGTCACTGGCGCAGCAGGAATCGGAATCGCTCAGCAAGAATACGAAAATGGGGATTCAGTACCGCTTCCAACAGGGGAAAGTGATGGTGAACGCCCGCTGCTTTCTCGGCTATGACAAGGACGAGGAAGGACATCTGATCATCAACCCGGCAGAGGCGGAGATCGTCAAGCGTATCTTCCGGGAGTATCTGGAGGGTGCAAGCTGTCAGAAGATCGGCAGAGGTCTGGAGCGTGACGGAATTCTGACCGCAAGGGGCAATCCACGCTGGCACGACAGCACTGTCCGAAAAATACTGGAGAACGAAAAGTATATGGGTGACGCGCTCCTGCAAAAGACCTACACCATTGACTTTCTGAATAAGAAGCGGGGCAAGAACAACGGTACCCTGCCGCAATACTACATCGAGGACGACCATGAAGCGATCATTCCGAAGGAGCTGTTCCTGAGAGTGCAGGAGGAGATGGCGCGGCGGTCATCCGAGCGCGATATGAACGGAAGGCGTCAGGGCTTCAGTGCGAACCACGCCTTCTCGCAGATCGTTACCTGCGAGTGCTGCGGCGAGCATTTCCGCAGGCTTCACTGGAACAACCGGGGCAAAAAGATGATCGTCTGGCGCTGCAAGACCAGACTGGAGGACAAGACGCGATGCTCGGCACGGACGGTCAGCGAGGACACCTTGCAGGAGGCGTTCCTTGAGGCAATCAATGAGATGCTTGGCAACAGCGACGAGTACCTGAAAAAGCTGAAAAGCAACCTGAAAACCGCGATCAATCTTGCAAATCCGCAGTCAGCAGAAGCCCTCGCCGAAAGAATGTGGCAATTGCAGCAGGAGTTGATTGACCGGACGGAAAGCGGTATGAACTACGATGACGTTGCTGAGGAGATTCTCCGCCTGCGAGAGTTGCAGGAGCAGAAAGGCATGGACGATGCCATCATGAAGGAACACAAGAACCGCATCAAGGAATTACAGGCGTTTATCCGATAACAGCCGAAACAGCTGACATTTGATGACGGGCTGGTTAAACGCCTGCTTTCAAAGGTCACGGTATTTACGGAGCATCTGGTTTTTGAGTTTAAGTCGGGCGTGACGGTAACCGTCGAAAAGTGAATAGATATGAGAATCCCTCATCATCGGTTATTCGGTGATGAGTGGGCTTTTTGTTGACTATATAAGGGATATTTCCTGCTTATCTGCGTCAACACGAGCCATAGCACCGTATGGGAGTATTGCTCTTGGTGAGGCATGACCGAAATTAACATTGTAAACCATTGGAAGCTCCTTGTTATTGACGGTATCGCGCCATACAGATTTGTATTCCTCATAGTATTTCTCATTCATGGGCTTGCCGATGATGACGCCGCTG
The DNA here is from genome assembly GCA_947627275.1 of uncultured Ruminococcus sp. Taxonomy (GTDB): domain Bacteria; phylum Bacillota; class Clostridia; order Oscillospirales; family Ruminococcaceae; genus Ruminococcus. Next base: position 2,833 of record CANQVK010000031.1, read on the forward strand.
ATGTTATCAAAAACTCCCTCGCTTTTCAGTGCTGTGAGGTATTCTCTCAATGTTTCGGGAGTGGGAATGACCTCGCTTGTTTCTGCAAAGAGTATTTTGCCCCGCCATTCATCTGCTGTCGGGAAGATATGGTATCTGCGAGTAATCTTGCTCTGATTTTTCAGATCTTCTGCAAGCTGTGGACATTTCTCAATGTCTGATGCGAGAAACTCGCCGAATCTTTCGATATTCCCTGCGATGAGCATTTCTCCCATGCTGTCGATACAGCCGCCGAGAAGCTCACCCTCAAAAACGGGACTGCCCTGTAAAAGCTCATAGCCGTGTTCTTCCCTATGAGAAACGGGCATAGTGCCTACAGCTGCTTCGGAGAAGTCGGTTCGTTCCTCGTACCATACATCGGACGGAGTTATCTTTCTGCCGTGATATGTGGTAAAGCAGCTCTGGAACTGTGCCTTTGAGTAGGGGAGCATATTTCCCGAAAGCTCTGCAAGGTCACACATAAAAGCCTGACCGTAAAAAGTCTGCAAGCCCAGTCTGTGAAGCATAAGATGATTATTTGTGGTATCCGAAAAGCCGAGAAAGAACTTGGGGTGCTGACGAACAGCTTTTCTGAACGATTCATCTTCCATAAGGTACGGGAAGGTGCGGAAAGTCTCTATGCCGCCTATGGCAGTGATGATGCCCTTTATGGAATCATCAAGAAAAGCAGCTTTCAGGTCTGCAGCACGCGCTTCAGGATGAGCAAGGATGTAGTCTTTTCCCATGAGGGCGTGCTCTGTGAAAACGGGTTCAAGCCCGAATCTGCGAAGTCGGCGCATACCAAGCTCCCTTTCGTGTTCGCAGTAAGCCTCACCGATAACGCCGCTTGAAAGGCATATAATGGTAACCTTATCGCCCCTTTTCAATGGAGAGGGGGATACCATGGCGGAAGCCCCTTCTTTATCTGTAAATGTATTCATATCTTTTGAATTCATAATCTCTCCTTCTGCGCATTGACAACGCTGTACAGAAATATATCTATGTTTCTTCGTTTTACATCCAATCTCCGTCTGCATATTCAAGCACTCGTCTATATTCCAGATAGTAATAGACTTTTAGCACTCATTTTTCTCTATTTTACGTCGTTTTCGAGCCTGTCCGCATTTTCACACACTGAAAAAACCGCAAAACAGTTTCACACACCAACCGACCGAGTGCTTAAAAATGCTGAACACTCGTGTATTTCTTTGCACCTCCTCAAATTGCCCGATACCTTTCCACTTACACGAAAAACGGTCTGATTTGAGTGTTCACCGTTTGGCATAGATTTTGAAAAACTGCGTAAAATCGGGACTTTAGCGATTGCCTCGTGTCAGCAAAACCACGCACTCAACGTGCCGTGTCCCTGGGAAGAGATCCGCGCCGCAGACCATATCAGCGAAGAAGCCGTGGTGGGAAAGGTACATAGCATCACGGGCGGCAGTAGAGGGGTTGCAGGAAATCATAATAATTTTTCTTGGTGACGAAGCAATGATATTATCGAGGGTTTCTTGGGAGCATCCTTTTCTTGGTGGATCGACTATGATAATGTCGGGGAAACAGCCGTTTTTGTGAAGCTGAGCGAACAATTCGCCAGAATCGCCGCAGAAAAAAACAGCGTTAGAAATGCCGTTTACAGCAGCATTTTGACGGGCATTTTCGACAGCTTCTGGAATTATTTCGATACCGATGATTTTTCCTGCTTTTTGTGCCATGGACAGACCTATAGTACCTGCACCGCAGTACAGATCGACGATGATCTCGTCCTTTTGGGGAGCAGCGTATTCAAGAGCTTTTGCATAAAGCTTTTCTGCCTGACGGGTATTTATCTGGTAAAAGGAAAGGGGAGATATCTTTATTTTATTTCCGCACATCGTATCTGAAATAGTATCGTTTCCCCAGAGAGTGAGGCATTCTTTCCCAAGGATAATATTAGTTTTGTTGGGATTGATATTAAGGACAATGCTTCGTATATCAGGAAATTTATCGGTAAGTCTACTGCAAAGAACGTTTAACTGTCTGCTGATATTTTTTCGAGCGACAAGACAAACCATTATTTCTTTTGAATAGTTTCCCTGTCTCAGATAGATATGGCGGAGCAGACCGGTATTTGTTTTTTCGTCATAAACTGAAATATGTTTTTCGTTTATGTATTTAAGGATAATGTCGATTATTTCAGCGAAAATCTTAGGCTGGAGTGGGCAGTCATTAACAGGCACGACACGGTGGCTTCTCGGAGCATAAAATCCGCAGACAGCTTTTCCGTCCAGCGATGCAAGAGGGTACTGAGCCTTATTACGGTATCGGTCATGATTTTCGGAGGGAATGAATTCGTCATATATCGGTGACAGACCGCCGATACGCTCAAAAGCGCTCCTTACCGTTTCGTCTTTGGCACGGCATTCGGCTTCATAGCTTATATGGCGGAAAACGCAGCCGCCGCATTTTTTGTACACTTCACATTGCCGCAGTTCACGGTCAGGGGAGGGGACTGCTATTCTGTTCACAATGCCGAAGCCGTAGCTGCTGAGGACTTTTACGATCTTTATCTCCGCAATGTCTCCGACAGCCGTTTCCGGGACAAATACTGCCATACCGTCGATTCTGCATACTCCGTGTCCCTCAGAAGTCATACCCGTTATTTCAGCGGTATAGATTTGATTTTTTTCAGGCATTCCGTGACCTCCTGCTTTTTTTCCATAAGCTGCTCAAAGCGGCTGATATATTCATATGGGTATTTGTAATTATGTATCCTGTTGATAAGTCCGTCTGGATAGACCAGCTTAGTGGACGCTGCGCAGCCTGCTCCGAGAATAGTCTGCGTCTCATCCATAATAAAAATATTATACTGACTCTCATAGCCTTTTTTGGCATAGCCGACGTTTTCAAGATTGTCAACAGTATTTTTCTGACGATACATATAATAAGGCAGATACTCGGCAGACATAAGCTTTTCTATGCTGTAATCCACCATTTCGGCAGCAGGATTTGCCATATTCTCGCTGCCGTTACGGAAAAGCGCCGCCGACCGTTTAACCGTCAGAGTATGCACGGTAATGCTTTCCGGGGAAAGTTCGATCATTGTGTCTAAGGTTTTTTTGAAGCTTTCGGCGGACTCTGTGGGCAGACCTGCGATAAGATCTGTATTTATATTGTCAAATCCGATCTTACGTGCCAGTTCAAAAGCTCTGAGAGCGTCCGCCTCCGAATGCTTTCTGCCTATAACCTTCAGAACATCGTCATTAAGCGTCTGAGGATTTACAGATATGCGGTCAGCTCCAAGTTCCTTGATAACACGGAGTTTTTCCTCGGTGATCGTGTCGGGTCTGCCTGCCTCGAAGCTGTATTCACGTATTCGGGCGATGTCGAAGTTATCAGCTACAGCTTCCATGACTTTTCGTATATATTCGGCAGAAATTGATGTAGGAGTTCCGCCGCCGAAGTATATTGTATCTATTTTTGTGTCAGTTTCTTTTACGATTTTTCCTATGATCTCAAGTTCACGGCAAAGTGCGTCAATATACTGCGGCATAAGCTTTATTGCCGAATCCATGCTGTGGGAAACGAAAGAGCAGTAGCTGCACCTTGTAGGACAGAAAGGGATAGATACATAAAGACTTGCCGCCGAACGGTCAATATTTTGGACTATAGGGAGCTGATTAACAGCAGTTTCATAGGCAAGCGAAAGCTTTCGGGGAGAAAGTTCATATCGTTCCGAAAGATTTTTTTCTATTTCTGCTCTGGTCAATCCCTGTTCCATAAGTTCCGTGACCTTTTTTACGGGACGAATGCCCGTCATAAGTCCCCATGGTGGAGTAATGCCAGTTTTTCGGCATAAAATATGGTATATCAGTCTGCAAAGCTCATGCTCGGCGATGTTTTTTTCGGAATACGAGGGTAGCGTTTTTTCTGCGTATTCAACAATGCCGCCATTCAGACGTACTTCTGCCGACAGTCTGAGATCGTCCTCGATAATTTCGGTTTTGGCAGTAATATAATTATCTCCCGAGGCTTCGGAAATATCGTCTTTAAAATTAAATCGAGCTGTATGAAAAAACAGTTTGCATATGGATTCTATTTCGTATTTAAAAGAATTGCCGATCAGAACGATCGGCATTTTATAATCGTTATTTTTGTTTATCATTTTTAACCTCTGAACGATTTCATATACGGATTATTTCTGCGTTCGTATTCAAGAGTTGTGGACTCGTTGTGACCCGGATAAACTTTGTAGTCTCCGTCAAGGTCGTAAAGAACCTGAAGCGATCGCATCATATATTGAGAATCTCCTCCCGGAAAGTCTGTTCTTCCGACAGAACAGCAGAAAAGAGTATCACCCGAAAAAATTATTCGTTCCTCATCGCAAACATAGCAAACGCTTCCGTGAGAGTGTCCCGGAGTGTGAATTACACGGAAACTGCATTCGCCGTCATGTATAATGCAGTTATCCCTGATAATTTCATAGTTCGTAACTGATTCAAACGGCATAATGGAAATGGCTGAATGAAGCGAAAGTCCTGAACTGTCCAACATAGGAGCGTCGCTCTCATGAACGAAAACTTCAGCTCCCGTGGTTTTGCGTACTGTCTCGACTCCGCCCATATGATCGAAGTGACCGTGCGTCAGTAGAATTTTCGTAAGGTCAAGCCTGTTCATTTTAAGATATTCCAGCAGAAGTCTCGGACTTCCGCCAACGTCAACGGCAATACATTGTCCGGGAGCTGTTACCGCAATATAGCAGTTTGAGTTAAGTTCGCCGAGCTGTAAGGTTTTAATAAGCATAAAGACCTCCAATTGGAAGATATATTGTCATTTCAGTCAGATACATCCGACATGAAAAAAGTACTTTTACCCAAATGGGAGCAGGGGAGCAGACCTCCCCTGCTTAAACCGCAGCAGACAGCAGATGCAGCTGTGGATTGCATCATATCTGATCGGTCAACTGCTGCCGCATAAGAATGAGGTCATAAACATCGAAGTCGTTGTTGCCATCACGATCGCCTGCTTTCCAGTCGCTCATCTCTCCGCCGCCAAGAAGATATTTCTCAGAAGCGACAAGATCAGCGACATTGAACTGCCCGTCATAATTGACATCGCCGATGATCCTGAAATCAATACTGTATTTTTCGGCATATTTTTCAGCTGTGGACTGAGGGTAGCCGTACAGTGTGCCGGTAAAGGCATATTCGTTTTCAGCATCGCAGTAATTGGCGATAGTTTGGGGTGAATCGAAAATCTGACAATCATGATTTTCGATAGTTACCGATCTAAGGCATTTGCAGCTTACCAAAGCACATTCGCCGATAGACTCTATGCTCTCGGAGAAGTGCATATACTCCAGACCCGAGCAGTAAGCAAAGGTGTCTTTTTCAATGGAAGTAATACTTTTTGGCAGTTTGACGGTTTCGAGGTCGATGCAGTCTGTAAAAGCCGACTCTCCTATGTGTGTAACGCTGTTTGGAATCTCGATTTTAGATAAGTAATTGCATTCAGCAAAGGCAAATGAGCCGATCTCCTCAAGGGAATAGGGCAGAGTGATCTTTCTGAGATACTCGCTTGCTTCAAAAGCGCTGTCGGCTATTTTTGTAACACCGTTGGGAACATTAGGTTTCCATTCAGTTTCCTTTGCGGAAAAAAGAGTGTTATTGAAGATCAGCATGGGATTTTCCTTATACATTGCTTTAAGCCAAGGTGTGTCGGCAAAGGCATTGTAGCCGATCTTTTCAATAGTGGCAGGTATTGTAACATCGGTCAGATTTGAACATTGAGCGAATGCGCTCCATTCGATTTCAGTAACTCCCTCGGGAATTACTACGGAGGTCAGATTATTGCAGTTGTAAAAAGCGTAAGCGTCAATAACTTTAACGCTGTCGGGAATTATTACTTCCGCAAGCTCCTGACATTCACAGAAGGAATTGTAGCCGATAGTAGTTACTGTATCTGGTATGACCACGGTTTTAAGTTCAGTACATCCAAAGAATGCGTTGCTGTCAATATCGGTTACAGGTTTGCCGTTCATATCAGCAGGTATTTCAACACATACCGCCGAGCGGCTGCATCCTGTGACCGCTATGCTATCTCCGCAGTCGGTGAACTCCAGCTCAACCTCGTTCTGCGCAGACATCGCTTCATCCTCGGCAGCGAACGCATTATTCCCCATAAGTATGGGGGCAGTCCACAAGCCGGTGATCAGCGCGGAGGCAATGCCGATGAATGTTCCGGGAGTTTTTTTCATAGATTCTTCCTCCTATAAATTATTGTTGCAACAGTTCAGCAGTAAGTTAAAGGGGATGAAGAATTGGATTTGAGCCTTTACCCTGACTCACGGGCGAGATTCGTTCTCAGCAGAACGAGAGCGCAGGTGTCAAGCATTCTGTCAATTGCACTCCACGCTATTCAAGGTCGTGCATATATTACGGCATAGATCATGTCATTCTGTGTTGCAGCTCCACGACGGGCGGAAGCCTGTATTGCGTTCTGCTCCATTGCTGACAGAAAATCTTTCCGAAATCTGCTCCATTTTGAAACGGCGCCGAGCATATTATGTCGGTTATTTTACCGCAGCCGAAAGACTGCGAAAAATACATGTGTAGCTTTAAATTACCGATCGCTCTACGGAAATGACATCTTTGACCTTTCTGATCTTTTCAAAGAGCGATTTAAGCTGTTCCGTGCCGGAAATAATGATAGTGCCTTCAAAAACCGCATTTCCGTTTTTCAGCATACGTGAAGCGGAATGGACTATTGGGATGTGCGATTCCATGAGTATCGCCGTAATATCGTATACAAGACCGACACGGTCGGCGGCGATGACCTCGAAGCTTGTCTGGAACTGCGATCTTGTCGTTTCCGACCATTGGATGTTGACCCAGCGTTCAAGCTCCTCGGGGTCGTTACGCTGCAATGCAGAGCAGTAATTGACGCATTTTTTAGAGTGTACGGAAAGTCCGTATCCTCTGGTAATAAATCCAACAATATCATCTCCCGGGAGAGGATGACAGCACTGTGCATATTTTATGGCAACATCGTTTATCTTATCAAGAATGATGCTGCTCATGTCATTGGTTCTGGGCTTTAAAATATCCTGAGCCTCGTCTTCCTGTGCATGTTCATCGTAGAGCTTTCGGTATTTATCCTTTAGTCTCGGAAGCATTTTTTCAAGGGAGATACCCTTATATCCCACAGAAGCATAGAAATCGTCGAGTGTTTCGCAGTTATGCTTTGAGAAGTCGTCTTTAAGGAAGTTTTCAAGCTCTTTCTCGGGAATGAGCATATGGTGTCGTTTGAAAAGCTTATCAAGCTCGGCTTTTCCCTCGGCAATGTTTTCATCACGTTTTTCTCTTTTGAACCATGACCTGATCTTTGAACGTGCTTCATTGGTATAAACGGTGTTGAGCCATGCTCTGTTCGGACCTTTTTCAGGGTCTTTGGACGTAAGGATCTCACATATCTGACCTGTTTCAAGCTTGAAATCAAGGGGGACTATTCTACCGTCTACCTTTGCGCCGATAGTTTTGTGACCGATCTCGGTGTGTATGCGGTAGGCAAAGTCGATAACGGTCGAACCCATCGGGAGTATTACGGACATGCCCTTGGGAGTCATTACAACAACGTCCTCGGGAGCAATATCGGTTTTTATAATTCGGACGATCTCCTCAACGTCGTCGGAGGTCTGCTGAGCTTCGATGACCTGTCTGACCCATGCGAGACGCTGTTCCATTCTGTCTCTGCCTCTGATGCCCTCCTTGTATTTCCAGTGGGCTGCGATGCCGTATTCAGCGGTTTCGTGCATGTCCCATGTGCGTATCTGCACCTCGAAGGGAATACCCTCCTTGCCGAGAACGGTAGTGTGCAGTGACCTGTACTCGTTAGCCTTAGGAGTTGCGATGTAATCCTTGAAGCGATTTGGGAGCGGTCGGAACATGTCATGAATAAGACCGAGAGCGCTGTAGCACTCCGGTACGGTGTCAACAATGATTCTGACAGCGTATTTATCGTAAATTTCGTCCATATTCTTGTGCATCATAAAAATCTTTTTATAAATGCTGTAAATACTTTTTACTCGTCCCGATATAGTGGGCGGTTCGGCGAAATCCTCTTTTTTGAAGCGATCTTCGATACGTTCCTTGATTATTTCAATGAAAGCCTCGCGTTCTTCCTTTTTATTTTCAAGGATATTTTCTATTTCAGCGTAAGCGTATGGGTCAAGATAGCGGAACGAAAGGTCTTCAAGCTCCTCCTGGATCGCACGTATGCCGAGACGGTGAGCGATTGGGGCGTATACGTTCATAGTCTCTCTTGCCGTGGAACGCTGTTTTTCGTGTGGACGGTATTTCAGCGTCCGCATATTGTGGAGTCGGTCTGCAAGCTTGATTATCATGACACGAATATCCTGAGACATAGCGAGAAGGATCTTACGAACGTTTTCAGCCTGCTGACGTTCTTTGGAGTTGGTGGGGATTTTTCCGAGCTTTGTAACTCCGTCAACAAGCAGAGCAACGTCCTGACCGAATCGTTTTTTCAGATCGTCCAGAGTAGCTGGCGTGTCCTCGACCACGTCATGGAGCAGGGCGGAGCATATAGTATCGGTGTCCATACCGAGTTCCAGAAGAATATAGCTTACGGCAAGCGGATGGATAATGTAATCCTGTCCCGAAGAACGTTTTTGACCTTCGTGGGCTTTAGCGGCAAATTCATATGCGGAAATTATCTTGCTCAGATCGTACTGCCTGTCGTCTTTCAGAATTTTCTGGATGATCGTTTCGATTGTGAAATTATCGTCATAATCGGGGATAGCCGCTATATATTCCGCATTTAAAGCGTCGTCGACAGCTGTGGGAATAGGTACGTCCCGATATACTTTGTTATTTTCATCATTCATTTCTGATCATCCTTTCATCCGTATTTGAGGAAATAGTAAGAATAAGCATTTTTGAAGCTGCATTAATTTATTTTTTCCCGAATGCTGACAAGAACGGGAGCTGAATTCAAGTCGGCTTTCTGCGATACCTTTACACGCCGTATTATTGAGTCTGCGGAGGATTGAACAATAAGCCCGAGCTGTTTCATAGCTTCAACAGAAGCGCAGAAACGGCAGTAATTCAGCTTCGCACTGCTTAGTCTGAAATAAAGGTTGTCAGCGGTTATACCGTCCTCAGGTATAAGCTTGTATATTGTTGCCGCTGTTTCCCGTGAAGGGAGCATTACTGGGTAATAATTTGAAGGAAGTTCTTCACCTCGCATATGTGCTTCAAATGCACTGAGGGCGGCGAAATATTTGTCCTGTTCAAAGTTATGTTTTCGGATGTCGGAAATAAAAATGCTGACGGAAGTTTTGTCTCTGAAAGTATTTGTGCCGAGGGTCACTATCATATCGCATATATCACCCTGCTGTACAGGCAGTTCAGAAGGCTGCACCCGGAACATCAAGGCATCGCAGGCAAAGCCGTCAAGCCTTATTTTAAGCTTTGAATGAACTCCTCCCGAAAGAGGGATAACATCGGTGATCTCTGCATTCTCGATAAGGAAAAGCGGTTTTTCATTGCCTGTACCGAAAGGTTCGAGAACGTTAAGACCGTTTATGTTATCAACGGTAAGCTCTGCGGACGTAACGGTCATATCGGCTGAAAGCTCGGGCAACGGCATATCCTTGCAGTTTTCCATAGCGAACTTATTGATAAGGCGGCGGAACTCATCGCCCATGCCGGATCTTATGGTATACCCTCCAGCAGCGGGATGCCCACCGAATTTTTCGAGGACCTCAGAAGCGGAAGTAAGAGCGTCGAATACGGAAAATTTGCCGAAAGAACGTGCCGAGCCGCGAAGTTCGCCGTTTTCTTCCGAAGCAATGAAGCATGGTTTGCCGAATTTTTCCATTATCCTTGAAGCGGTAATTCCGATAACGCCGTGGTGCCAGCCTTTTCCGCATACGCATATCACGCGGTCACGGAGGATAGAAGGATCGCTGTCGAGAATGGAATAGATCTCGGAAATAATATCGTTTTCCGCTGATTTTCTGGCATTATTGAGCCTGTCAAGCTCTTGTGCAAATGTGAGCGCTTCTTCACAGTCCTCGCAGAGGAAAAGCTCCATTGCGGTTTTTGGCGAACCGAATCTGCCTGCCGCATTTATTCTTGGAGCAAGTCCGAATGCTAAGGAATGGGAATCCACAAACTTATCCGTAAGACCGCTGACTTCTTTCAAAGCGATGAGAGCCGGTCGGTCTGTATTGTTGATGAGGTTAAGACCGTAGCGGACTATAAAGCGGTTTTCACCCGTAAGGCTGACAATATCGGCAACGGTCGCAATAGCGGCAAGGTCGCCGAACTGTTCAAGAGACATAGTATAGTCGCCGTCGTCGAGCGCCGCAACAAGCTTCATTGCGACCACGGCGCCGCATGAAAACTTGAAAGGGGAGCAGTCGTCATGGCGATGCGGATCGACTACCGCTTCTGCTCTTGGAAGCGTGTCTCCCTGTTGGTGGTGATCGGTAACGATAAGTCTCATGCCGAGCGAGTAAATGTACTCAGCTTCGTCGATTGCGGATATACCGTTATCTACGGTGACAATAAGTTCAACGCCGTCCTCGCGGAGCTTGTCAACGGCATTTTTATTTAGTCCGTAGCCCTCGGAGCGTTCGGGTATGTAGTATGAGACGTCTGCACCGATTTCAAGCAGATATGAATATAGGATCGCCGCTGCCATAACGCCGTCGCAGTCATAGTCGCCGTAAACGCAGATCCGCGCGCCTTCCTCAACGGCTTTATTTATTGTATCGGCAGCAATTTTCATGTCTTTGATAAGAAACGGGTCGGAAAGTTCGTGAAGCTCCAGCCGTTCCATGACCGATTCAGCAGAGGAATACCCCTTTGCAGCAAGAACGGCAGCGGTAAGGGACGATACGCCGCAGCTCGAGGAAAGCTTGGAAACAAGCGATCTGTCATATTTTTTTGCGCTCCACTTTTTCATATGTTTCTCCCAAATTACAAATATGTATTACTTTTCACACTATATTATACCATGTTTTTATGAATTTTTCAATACTATTTGTAAAAAAAGTTCTTATGAATAATATTTTTTTGTTTCAATTAGAAGAAAAACAATTTAACAAAGGCTTTCCAGTTTTATCCTCAGTTTTTTTATGATCTTTTTTTCGAGACGTGAGATATAGGATTGCGAAATTCCTATCATGTCTGCCACTTCCTTTTGAGTTTTTTCCTTGCCGTCAATAAGTCCGAAGCGCAGCTCCATAATTTCTCTTTCACGGTCGCAAAGCTGAGAGACGGCATTCCTGAGAAGTTCGCGTTCGGCTTCCGTTTCGATACCCTTGCTGACAATATCGTCGTCCGTGCCGAGAACGTCCGAAAGCAGCAGTTCGTTGCCGTCGTAGTCGATGTTCAGCGGTTCGTCAATGGAAAGGTCTCCCCGATACTGAGAGGACTTTCGCAGAAACATAAGTATTTCGTTTTCAATGCAGCGTGAGGCATAAGTAGCGAGCTTTATATTTTTGGTGGGACAAAATGTGTTTACTGCCTTGATAAGTCCTATAGTTCCGATAGAAACGAGATCCTCTATGCCGATACCTGTTGATTCAAACTTTTTTGCGATATAGACCACAAGGCGGAGATTTCGGACGATAAGAGTTTTACGGGCTTCGGGGTCGTCATCCATAAGAGCTGCAAAAACGGTTTCTTCTTCTTGACGGGAAAGGGGAGGGGGGAGCGTATCAGAGCCGTTGACGTAGTAGACGTCTCCTCCGAGTATTTTTCTGATTCCTGACATGATCTTCTCAATAATATTCATAGCTGTCTCCTTTTTTCAGAACCTATATTCATATGAACATAAGTTCTTAATTATTTAATATTTTCGGATTAAAAATGGCTTTTCCCTGAGCTTCACCAAGCCCTATCACAGCGTTCACAGGCTTTCTTTCGCCGCTTGTTTTGTTGACTATAAGCACCTCGTCCGGACTGAAAAGTCTCATAAGACCGCTGCCCGTCACAGTTGAAAGAGGTACGAGCCGTATCCGCACATCATGCGGTATATCGCCTATATCTTCCCGAGAGCAGATTATTACCGGTTTCCCTGAAAAAAAGTCTGTCAGTGCGTTTCCTGTGTCTGCAAGTCCGTCTATACGAAGTATTTTATCTTTAAGGCGAATGATCACCGAAAAGCCGTCCATAGGCGTCTTGTCGCACATTCGTCGGAACAGGCTGACGATAAAATAAAGCGCGGCGGTTGTAACGATAAGCAGCAGGAGTGAAAAGTCTATGTAGAAATAAGAGTTGGAAAAGTGCATGAAGCTTGGCTTAAGCCATGAGTAGGCAGCGTAAACTCCGCCCGCAGTAATAAAGTTAGCGCCGAAAAAGGCTGCGGAGTTTTTTAGCAGGCGGACTTTTCCGTGAATACCGAATGCGGCGATCACTACAGTAACAGCAGCTGCAAGCTTGATAATCAGATTTATAAAGGCAGGCAGCTCAGGAGCAAGTATCAGCAGAGAAAACAGACTTCCGTACAGAGATGCGGCGATACAGCGGAACGGCTTAAGAGGCGACCCTGTGAGCTTTGCAGTGATTCGGAGGAGGAAGAAGTTTACGTAGACATTGAGAATAATTAAAACGTCAATGTAAATAGTCATCATGTTACCTCCTTGTATCAATTATAACTCAACGAGCCGGCGAAAAAAGTCGAATCGGGTCGGGGTAAAAAAATAAGACCCATACATGCGTACAGGTCTTTTGTTTGCCGAAAACAAGGGAAACAACGGGAATATATCATGTAATAAACGGAAGAATGATTGCTCCGAGCATCATAAGTACGGCTAAAGCGAGTACTAAAATTCTCATCCAAATTCTCTTTTCGGGCTTTTTAGTATAATTGTTCATTGTCTCACCTCTTAGTGACGATTTTTTGTACGTTTGCGTCTGTTCGGCGTGTAATCACCGAAGATCTCGGTTTTCTTTCTGCTGCCATATGCTGATTTTTTTCGGTCGGGTTTGGAAGCTTTACGATTTGAACTGCGGCTTTTGTCTTTTGAATATGATTTTTCCTTAGAACCGCCTTTATAGAGCTTGACTTCTACCTTGTGACCGTTTATCTTCATGGAATTAGTGCTGTCGAGTATGTAGTCGTACTCGGCTTCGGGGACTTCAACGGTAGTGTGAGTGTCAAAAATATCTATTTTGCCGAAATCCTGACCTGACATTCCCGTAGCGTCCACCAACGCTCCGAGAATAAAATTAGGTGCTGCTTTTTTTGTTCTTCCGATGCTGAGGTCGATCTTTACGGTTTTCGCACCGGCTCTGCCGCCCTTTTTGAGGGGCTTTGGCATATCAAATTCAGGAAGGGCTTCAATTTCCTTTTGCAGTCTGCCGCCGATCAAACGTGCAGCCGCTTCGCGATAGTCAACGCCCTGAGCGGCAAGACGGTCGAGAATATCGTAAGCGTTCTCGGCAGGCTTGGGAGTCTCGGCTATTTCACGCACTATTGATTCGGTTTTGGCTGAAATAATATCTTCCTTGTCTGGGAGGGGAAGTTCTGTGATTTTCGCTTTGATATACCGTGCGATGTCTTTAAGGTCATACTGCTGACGGCGGCTTGTTATAAGCGTGTATGCCGTCCCCTTCATGCCTGCTCTGCCGGTACGTCCGATACGGTGAATGTAGTATTCGTTGTCCTGTGGAAGATCGTAGTTGAAAACAGCGTCTATTCCGCTTACGTCAATACCTCTTGCGGCAACGTCCGTAGCGACAAGAACGGCAGTGGTCTTTGCTTTGAAGCTGTTCATCACCTGAGTACGCTGAGCCTGCTTCATATCGCCGTGCAGACCGGCGGCGCGGATTCCGCTTTTAATAAGCTCCTCGGAAAGCTCGTCCACCGTTTTCTTTGTATTGCAGAAAACCATTGCCGATTCGGGAGAATACGCCGCCAAAAGCAGCTTCAAAGCATCGGTTTTTCTGCCCATAGCCGTCATAAACCAGTATTGGTCGATAAGCTCGACGGTTCTTTGTGCGGATTTTATTTTTACCTGAATGGGGTCGTGCTGATATTTTTCAGTAATGGCGAGTATTTCGGGAGGCATGGTCGCCGAAAAAAGCACTGTCTGCCTTTCCTCGGGAACATCGGCAAGAATTGCTTCAATGTCCTCACGAAAGCCCATATTCAGCATTTCGTCAGCTTCATCGAGGATAACGGTACGGAGACTATCGAGCTTAAGCGTCCGCCTGCGAATATGGTCCATAACACGCCCCGGTGTGCCGATGACTATATTTGCGCCTCGTTTCAGCTCCATTATCTGACGTTCCATACTTGCGCCGCCGTATACTGCGGACGCCTTGACAATGCGTTTGTATTTGGCGAATTTGCGTATTTCCTCACATGCCTGCATAGCAAGCTCACGGGTGGGACAGAGAATGAGTACGGACACGTTTTTTTTGTTGGAATCCGTAATGGATTCAACTGCGGGAATACCGAAAGCGGCGGTTTTTCCCGTGCCTGTGTTGGAACGTCCGACAACGTCTCGTCCCTGAATAAGCAGGGGAATGCTTTCCTGCTGTATCTCGGTCATTTCGGAGAAGCCAAGCTCCTCCACGGCTCTCAGAATATCCTGAGAAAGATTCAATTCATTAAACAGCATATTTATCCTTTCTTAAACAGACATAACTTCCATAATAACATCATAACATATTTTTGGCAAAACGTCAAGGAAAATCCGAAAAAATATAAAAATCATTTATTGCAGTATGATGCAGAACTCATTTGACCAGACAAGTCAAAAAAGGCAACCTCTAAAATTTATTTTCTCATTTCAAAAACTCTTGACTTCTCCGCTTTAGTGTATTATAATAATATTGGAGAAAAGGATTTGGAATTATATACTCGCCGCTATTGCAAAATGTCCAAAGAATGCTGAACAGAAAATTCGTATGTCAGATTTATACTAAACGCTATAGCAAAACGCGCAATAAATGACAAGCAGATTTTGCACATAGCAAGGCGGAGGACGCAGGCATACTGTCGTATGGCAAGGACGACAACGATGCTGTGTGTAAAATATGCTGTCAGATATGCGTGATTTGCTATAGCGTTTAGTACAATGTCTGCGTTACTGGATATTTTGCAATAGCGGCGAGTATAATGAAAGGAAGATGCTATGAAGTTCACAAAAATGCACGGTATCGGCAATGACTATATCTACGTCAATTGTTTTGAGGAGACTGTCGAGCAGCCCGAAAAGCTTTCAGTTGCCGTAAGCGATGTGCGAAAGGGTATCGGAGCGGACGGACTTGTGCTTATCATGCCGTCTGATAAAGCGAATTTCCGTATGCGTATTTTTAATGCTGACGGTTCTGAGGCTCAGATGTGCGGGAACGCCACACGATGTATCGGTAAGTACGTCTACGAAAAGGGGCTTACCGATAAAACCGAGATAACGCTCGAAACCGAGTCGGGCATAAAATATCTTACGCTTTTTGTCAACGAATCAAACAAAGTGGAGCTTGTCCGCGTCGATATGGGCAAGGCTGTGCTTGATCCTCGTAAAATTCCGGTAACAAGCGAGCTGGAGCGCTTTGTAAACGTTCCGGTGAATGTAAACGGTAAAACGTATGATCTGACCTGTGTATCTATGGGCAATCCTCATGCTGTCTTGTTTACGGAGGGTATTGCAGACCTTGAGCTTGAAAAAATAGGTCCGTACTTTGAAAATCATGAGCTGTTCCCCTCGCGTATCAACACCGAGTTTATCGAGGTCGTTGACGACCATACTCTTAATATGCGCGTGTGGGAGCGAGGCAGCGGCGAGACATTTGCGTGCGGTACGGGAGCATGTGCGTCGGCAGTTGCGGCAGTTCTCAATGGCTATTGCAGACAGGACGAGGAGATACTTATTCATCTCAGAGGCGGAGATCTGCGCATCACCTATAAGTCTGATGAGAGTGTGCTTATGACAGGGCCTGCCGAGTTTATATGCGACGGCGTATGGCTGGTTTAAAAAATTAAGAAAGGGGTATTTTTATGCCGCAATTGAATGAGAATTTTTTGAAGCTTGAAAAGAATTATCTTTTTATAAATATTGCAAAGAAGATAAATGCGTTTAAAGAGGAAAATCCCGAGGCGGACATAATCAGAATGGGTATCGGCGACGTTACTCTGCCTATTGCCCCCGTAGTCGTTGAGGCTATGAAAAAGGGCTGCGACGAAATGGGAGTTAAGGAAACCTTTAAAGGCTATGAGGACAGCGGAGCAGGCTACGATTTTCTTCGTGAAGCTGTTTCGGGCTACTATAAAAGTTTCGGAGCTGACGTTGCTCCCGAGGAGATACGTATTAACGACGGCGCAAAGTCCGACTGCGGAAATATCGTTGATATTTTCGGCAATGACAATATCGTTCTCGTTACAGACCCGGCTTATCCAGTTTATGTTGATTCAAATCTTATGAACGGCAGAAAGATAATCTATGCCGATTCCAATGAGGAGAACGGTTTTGCTGCTATGCCTGATTTCGGCGTTCATGCGGACATTATTTATCTTTGTTCGCCGAATAATCCGACAGGTTCTGTCTATACGGAGGAGCAGCTGAAAATCTGGATCGACTATGCAAAGCGGAATAACGCCGTAATTATATACGATTCCGCTTATGAGGCGTTTATCACGGAGGACGGCATTCCCAGAAGCATTTACTGTGTTGACGGAGCTAAGGAAGTTGCGATCGAGATGTGTTCTCTTTCAAAAACTGCCGGCTTTACAGGTATGAGATGCGGATATACGGTGATTCCGAACGACCTTATTGTAAAGGCAAGCGACGGTTCGGATGTATCTTTGGCGCAGCTTTGGGGACGCCGTCAAGGCAGCAAGTTTAATGGAGTTTCCTACCCCGTGCAATGTGCGGCGGCTGCTGTTTTCACAGACGAGGGATTGAAGCAGATACATGAAAATATTGCATATTATCAGGAGAACGCACGTATTATCGCCGATACCATGACTGAGCTTGGAGTTAAATTCACGGGAGGCGTCAACTCTCCGTATATATGGTTCAAATGTCCGAATAATATGGGCAGCTGGGAATTTTTCGACCTTATGCTCAGCAGGATCGCAGTTGTCGGAACTCCCGGAGAGGGCTTCGGCAAAAACGGCGAGGGCTGGTTCAGGCTGACTGCTTTCGGCGACAGACAGCGTACTGTTGAAGCAATGGAGCGATTCAAAGGATTTATAGAGTCGCTTTGATTTATACAATATTAATAGAAAATCGCTTTAATGTCAACGTCTGACATTAAAGCGATTTTTGCAATATGCCGCCGAAAGGCTTTATTATCGTTTTTTCTTTGAAGTTCCGAAAATGCCGCTTACGATCGGAATTACAACACTGAATCCCAACGCTGCGAAAAGCTGTTCGGAGTTCAGCATTACCGTTGTAAAAATTCCCTGCATCTGAGGAAGTACGACGGCTGCCGCTAACGCTCCTGCCGAAACGAGTACGGCTAAAATCAGCTTTACGTTATTAAAAAGATTTATACCGAATATTGATCTTGTTTCCGACTTACACTCAAAAACGTGTATAAGCTGCGATACTACAAGCGTTATCAATGCTGCGGTTCGGCAGGCTTCGATGCTTCCGCCCATGCGCATTACCGATGTGAATGAGGCAAGTGTGGAAAGTCCGATAAGTATTCCGCGGAGGACGATTTTCCACATAAGTCCTCCTGCAAAAAAGCCCTCTGTTGATTTTCTCGGCGGACGTGTCATTATATCTTTGTCGGGCGGCTCAAGTCCAAGCGCTATAGCAGGCAGACCGTCTGTTACAAGGTTGACAAGAAGGATCTGTACGGGGAGGAGTATGATAGGCATTCCCATAAGTATACCTAAAAACATTGTCAGTACTTCTCCGATATTGCATGACAGCAGATAGCGTACAAATTTGCGGATATTTGCATACACGCACCGACCCTGCTCAACGGCGTTTACAAGGGTCGCCAGATTGTCGTCAAGAAGTATCACGTCAGCTGCCTGTTTTGTTACATCAGTACCCGTAATTCCCATAGCTACGCCGACGTCGGCTTCCTTTATTGCGGGAGCGTCGTTTACGCCGTCTCCCGTCATTGTTACAATCTCACCGTTGCGCTTGAAACTGCGGACTATCCTCAGCTTATGGGCAGGCTCTACTCGTGCAAATACTGTATATTCTCCGATTTTTTTATCAAGTTCTTCATCGCTCATACGGTCAAGCTCTGCCCCTGTTATTGTTTTTCCGTTTTTCAGCAGACCCGCCTTTTGTGCAATTGCGGCAGCGGTGTTTTTATGATCGCCTGTTATCATTACCGTCTTTACTGAAGCGGACGCGCACTTCTTAATAGCAGTCTTGGCTTCTTCACGCGGAGGATCGAGCATTCCTGAAATTCCCAGAAATATAAGATTTCCGCATTCGGGATCGAATGTGTCGCTTATGCAGTAGGCAAGCGCAAGCACTCTCAGCGCTTTATTTGACATTTCCGTGACCTTTGCGGCAATATGGCTTCTTATTGATGAAGTCATGGGCAGAAGTTCGCCTTTTTCGCTGACATATCGTGAACATCTCGGCAGAATGACTTCTTCCGCACCCTTGAAATACATTCGCTTCTCGCTTCCCTCACGGCAGTAGACCGCCATGTAGCGAGTCTCACTGTCAAAAGGGAACTCCCTAAGCTTTTCCGTGACTTTGCCGAGTATATCTTTTGTAATTCCGCCTTTAGCAGCGGCGATGAGGAGAGCTATTTCCGTCGGATCGCCTGTGACCGTCCATTCGCCTTTGCCTTTAAGAGAACCTCTGCGGCGGCTCGACCCGAATTTATCGGAAGAAATTTCTGCCGTAGAGCATATAACGCCGCATTTGAGAGCTTCGGTCAATGCTTTTTCTGTTTTTGGATTAGGGGCGATACCCTCAGAGCCTTTGGTTATTTCACCGCTTATTTTGTATCCGGAGCCGCTGAAAAAGTAGTCTGAATCAGCGGTTGAAAGCTCCGTAACCGTCATTTTGTTTTCGGTGATAGTACCTGTTTTGTCGGAGCATATAACGGACGCACAGCCCAAAGTTTCAACGCTGTGCAGCTTGTTGACAAGAGCTTTCTGTTTCAGCATCCGGTTGACTGCCAATGCAAGAGCAATGGTGACCGTAGCAGGAAGTCCCTCGGGGATAGCTGCAATGGCTATGGTTATTCCCGTCATTGCCATTTCAAAAATGTCCTCGCCCCTGAGAACTCCTGCGCCGAAAACCGCAATGCAGACTAACAGACAGATAACGGCAACGATTTTTCCCAGTTCGGCAAGCCTTTTTTGCAGGGGAGTAGGTTCTTTATCAATATCCGACAGCAGCTCCGAAATTTTTCCCATTTGAGTATTTTTAGCCGTTGCGATCACACGTCCTCGGCATACTCCCTTTACTGCGGATGTTCCGCAGTAGGCGATATTCGGTTTGTTTATGCTGTTGTCCTCATCGTCGGGGGAGGCGGCTTTTTTTGCGGCAGGCTCGGATTCTCCCGTAAGAATGGATTCGTCTGTATAAAATCCCGAGGCTGACAGTATAACGCAGTCTGCCGGAACTCTGTCGCCTGCTTCAAGCTCTATAACGTCTCCCAAGACAAGATTTGACGCTTCTATTTCGCGGAGCTTTCCGTCACGGTAACATTTTGCGGTTGGAGCTGTCATGGATTTCAAGGCTTCGAGAGTATGCTCCGTGCGGTATTCCTGAATAAACCCCAGTATCGCATTCAGCAGCACTATCAGGATAATTGTCACGGCATCCGTGACCTCTCCAAGCAGTACGGAGATAACCGTGGCTGCAAGAAGAATCATTACCATAACGTCACGGAACTGCCCTATGAAAATTTTTGCGGCGCTTGTTTTTTTCTTTTCCTCCAGTATGTTTTCACCGTCTCTTTTCAGTCTTGCGGCTGCTTCCTTTTCTGTAAGACCCATATTACCACTCCTTTGGAAATTGTTTATTGCATTTGAGCATTAAGGCAGTAAACAACGGTTTGTCTATACAGAATATGCGGACAAAGTCTTAAAAAGAACAGGCTGTAAAAAAGTCAGCCTCTAAAAATCTATCTGATTTTCGATTGATCAAACAGATTATTAGAGGCTAACTTTATTTAATTTTTTTAAAATATTCTTTTGTTTCCGATACTACCACACCTGAAAGCGCAAGCAGTGCAGTGATATTAGGAAGCGCCATAAGTCCGTTGAAAATGTCGGCTAAATTCCAGACAGCCGCAACAGTCATATATGGACCTATAAATACTGCTGCTATGTAAAACGCCTTGAAAATAACTGTTGCAGCTTTGCTTGAATTAGTCAGATATGAAAGGCAGCGTTCAGAGTAATAATTCCAGCCGAGAATTGTCGTGAAAGCAAAGAACATCAAACACATCATAAGCAGGAACGAAGAAAACCTTTCGGGAAATGGCAGACCGCTGCGAAATGCCGCATTTGTGATCTCAACTCCCTGCAAATCGGGATTTTCCGTGAGACAGCCCGAAATTACGATAGTAAGTCCCGTCATAGTGCAAACAACTATGGTATCAATAAAAGTACCTGTCATAGTAACAAGTCCCTGACGTACAGGTTCGTTTGTTTTTGCAGCCGCAGCTGCAATGGGAGCAGAACCAAGACCTGCTTCATTCGAGAAGATACCTCGTGCTATGCCTTTTTGCATAGAAACCATGATCGCTCCGAGTGCTCCTCCCGATATAGCTTTCAAGCCGAACGCGCTTTGAACTATTTCGGCAATGGCTGATGGTATCGCAGTCAGATGAGTGAAAATTATTATAAGACAGCAGCACACGTAAACGGCTATCATCAAAGGGATAAAAACCTCTGAAACCTTTGCAATAGACTGTATTCCGCCTAAAATAATAAGGGCGGCAAGAACAGTTATTATAATTCCTACGATTATCTGTGTAACTGTATAATCGTTCCCGAAAAGCGATACGGTATGAGACTTATCAGGGTCAAAAAAGCTGTTTGCGGCAGAAGTAATGCTGTTTATCTGAGTAAACGTTCCTATTCCCATAAGTCCAACAAATACTCCGAAAACAGCAAACATCTTGCCAAGCCACTTCCACTTTGCGCCCATGCCGTTTTCGATGTAATAGAACGGACCGCCGAGCATAGTGCCGTTTTTGTCCTTAACACGGTATTTTATTGCCAGAAGTCCTTCGGAATATTTAGTTGCCATTCCGAAAAAAGCGGCAATTTCCATCCATAACAATGCTCCGGGACCTCCGGCTGCGATAGCTGTAGCAACTCCTACGATGTTTCCCGTGCCGATAGTTGCGGAAAGTGCGGTACAAAGCGCGCCAAAGCTTGATATTTCTCCCTGTCCTCCGTCCTCCTTTGCAAACATGTACTTCAGCGCAAGCCATAGTCTGCGTATCTGAAGTCCGCGAAGCCGAAGTGTGAGAAACAGTCCGCAGCCAAGTATAAGGAGGATAAGCGGGATTCCCCATACCACATTGTCAACTTTTTGAATTATGCGTCCAAACGCCTCCATCGGATCGTACTCCTGTTACAATAATATTAGTCGGGTAAATCCCTCACAGCCAGCGAGGGTTTACACGCACTTGTTACTTAAGCTA
>CANQVK010000032.1 GCA_947627275.1 uncultured Ruminococcus sp.
GTCTGCTCTCTTGCAGAAGATCGCTTGATCTTTTTTGTGCATTTTAACGAATTCTTTTGAAAATGCTCATTTATAGTATCATGTTAAAATAAAAAAATATATTAAAAAGCTATTTGCAAACTGAGAAAAATATGGTATAATATAAGTGTATTTGTATAGGATAAATAGAATGCGGTGCCTGCGATGTATGATAAGCCGCTAAGAATCGAGATAAATTGCCATGCAAATGCAATATATCTTTTTGGAGGTATTTTTATGAACGAAAGAGAGCTTTATACGCTTTGGTGCGAGAATGCAAAAGCCGATCCCGACCTTCAGGCGGAGCTTGTTAGCATAAAAAATGACGACGAAGCTATAAGAGACAGATTCTACAGAGACCTTGAATTCGGAACCGGCGGTCTGCGCGGCGTTATAGGCGCAGGTACGAACCGCATGAATATCTATACAGTTATGCGTGCAACTCAGGGCTTTGCCGACTACCTCAATCAGGAATACGCTTCCCCGAGCGTTGCCGTTTCCTACGACAGCCGTATAAAGAGCGATGTTTTCTCAAAGGCTGCTGCGGAGGTTCTTGCAGCCAACGGGATCAAGGTACATATATATCCCGAGCTTATGCCTACCCCCTGCCTTTCTTTTGCTGTTCGCAAGCTGAATTGTCAGGGCGGCATCATGATAACCGCAAGTCATAACCCTGCAAAGTATAACGGCTACAAGGTTTACGGCGATGACGGATGTCAGATAACTCTCCGCGGCGCTGAGATAATCCTTGAAAAAATAAATTCTCTCGATATTTTCAATGACATAAAGTCCTCCGACTTCGATGAAGAAGTCGCAAAGGGAAACATCAAGTTTATCGGAAATGATGTTACAGAAGCGTTTTACGAGAACGTTCTTGCAGAGGGCATCAACACTGACCTTTGCGCATCCAGCGGACTTAAAGTTGTGTATACCCCCCTCAACGGAACGGGTAACAAGCCCGTCCGTGAGATACTGAAACGTATCGGAATTACCGACGTCACCGTAGTTAAGGAACAGGAGGAGCCTGACGGAAACTTCACTACCTGCCCTTATCCGAATCCCGAGATACGTGAGGCTCTTGAAGTCGGATTACGCTACTGTAACGAGGTCAAACCCGACCTTCTTCTCGCAACCGACCCCGACTGTGACCGTGTGGGAATTGCCGTTCCCGACGGCGACGGCTACGCTCTTTTCAGCGGCAACGAAGTCGGAGCAATGCTTCTTGAATATATTGCCGACCAGCGTATCAAAAAAGGCACTATGCCGGCAAATCCGGTAGCGGTTAAAACTATCGTTACTACTGATATTGTCAACTCTATCGGCAAGGAATACGGCGTTGAGATAATTGACGTTCTCACAGGCTTCAAGTTCATCGGAGAACAGATAGGACTTTTAGAAGCTAAAGGCGAAGAAAACCGCTATATATTCGGTTTCGAGGAAAGCTACGGCTACCTCTCGGGCGGATACGTGCGTGACAAGGACGCTGTAAACGCTTCCATGCTTATCTGTGAAATGGCTGCATTTTACCGCACACAGGGAATTTCCCTCCTTCAGGCTCGTGAGAATATGTACAAAAAGTACGGCATGTTCTATCAGACCCTTTACAGCTTCACTTTTGAGGGCGAAAGCGGCATGAAAAAAATGGACGAGATAATGAACAACCTCAGAAACGATCATCCTGCGGCTATTGCCGGTATTCCTGTTGTAAGATTTGACGACTACAAAGCGGGAACATCAAAGAATCTTTCTACCGGCGAGGTCAAGGAGCTTTCATTGCCCAAGTCCAACGTGCTTGCGTTCTTCCTTGAGGGCGGCTCAAAGGTGATCGTTCGTCCCTCGGGTACTGAGCCTAAGATCAAGACTTATCTCACTGCTAAGCAGCCTACAAGGACCGAAGCCGAGATTCTTGAACAGAAACTTCATGAGGATTTTGCGAAGAATTTTCAGTAAAATATAATGCACAAGGCGAACCGAAGTTCGCCTTGTCTTTTAGTTTACCATTGATTTTATATTTCATTTAACACTTTTATATAAATATTATATACGCATATGTATATAAAACATTTGACTTATTAATGCTTAAATGATATACTATAATAGTAATATATATTACAGTACTATAAATCACACAAGGAGTTAATTATGAAAAAAATTAAAATAATCAATTACTTTATCCAACTCCGGCAGTGCTTGGGTAGTCTGGTAAATAAAGAATTATGATCGAACTTAAAAATATTAGTAAAAAATACAAAAATAGTATTTTTTCTGATACTACAATAACCTTTCCAGATAATTGTATAAATTTTATTATGGGTAATAATGGCTGTGGAAAAACAACACTTTTTAAATGTATTTCCGGACTGGAAAATTACGATGGAATAATAACTTTCGATAACCAGCCGATAGCCGATATCCGTAACCAATTGTACATTCTTTGGGACGATACGCCTTTTTATCAAAAATTAAGCGGGATAGACAATATTTACCTTTTTTGTGAGGATAAAATCAGTAAACGCAAGATTACAGATATAGCTTCTGAATACATTGATTACTCAACTCTAAAAAGAAATGTCAGAACTTATTCATATGGTCAAAAGAAAAAATTAGCTCTTGTATTGCTCAATATTCTGAAACCAAAATACATTTTAATGGATGAGATCTCAAACGGATTAGATATTGATACAATGAGAAGTCTCGAAAAGAATATTTGCGATTTAGCGAAAGATTCAACTATAATCCTAACAGGACATCAGTTTGCTTTTTATCAGCATATTGCAGATAATGTTTTTGTAAAAAAAGGTGAAACTTTGATTCAAGTAGATTATGATAAAAATAACAATATCGGGCTGGAGGCAATATACGATGAAAAACTTAATTAAAGCCGATATTCGCTATTTTTTCATATCAAAAGCTATTTTGTGGATTTTTCTTTTATTCGGTATATTGTGCTTCGCCAATTCATTTATGTGTTACCAGTATGCAAACCAATCGCTTCAACAATACCGAAACACCTACAATTACATGGTAGAGTCGGGCGCTGATATTGAAGCTGAACTTTCCAAAGATTACATTCTTCATGAAGGAAATAATATAGAAAATCCGTTGTCATATTTCAAAGAACAAGCAGAAAAAAGTATACATAATATATCTCCACAAAATATATTCGCCTCTTATGGAGAAAGCTGTACAATATTTGTACCAATTATAGCCGTATTAGTTGCTTCGCTTCTTGTTTCGCACGACGAAAAAAATAAAACGGCAAGACTAAAGGTGGCAAGAAACGGAAAAATACGTTTTGTAATATCCAAACAAATTTCAGGCATTATATTGTTGCTTACAACAATTTCTGTAGGGTTTGGATTGACTGAAATTTTAAATCGTATCTTTTACAATGATTTACAGTCAATATCTGATACATTGCCATTCACAATAAATTTCGTTCAAAAAAGCAATATATCGCATCAGATAATATATGTTTTTCTTGTTGCAATGATCTTTTTTGAAATCGGCTATACTATAAGCAATATATTTCACTGTTACACGGCAATTACAATTGTAGTAAGCGTTATTTCATTTTTTGCCCCACCCTTCCTTAAGTACGACCCGATTAATTTGAAGTGTCACTTTGAAAGCAAAATTTTTCTTTTTGAGGGAGTAGTAACTCCAACAACTCCAATACCAATTTCAACTTCTAATGCAGTAATAGAACTCATAATTTTAGTAACCTCAATAATTATTATAAATTATGTAGCGTCAGTCAAAAAAAGTGCATACAATTAATTAAAGCACGCAGCATAAAAGTTAAATATAAAAAATATTTATAATACTCTTGACAAATTATCAGGACTATGTTATAATGTAATCCTAATGTATGCTTGCACTACTGTCTAAGGTAACTGATGGGCTGCACGATTTACAGAAAATAAATATAAATGAGGTGAAAATCGTGAAAGAGGGAATCCATCCTAACTTTGTAAAGACTACTATTACATGCCATTGCGGTAACGTAATCGAAACAATGTCCACAAAGGAGAATATCAAGGTTGAAATCTGCTCAAAGTGCCATCCTTTCTATACAGGAAAGCAGAAGCTTGTCGATACAGGCGGACGCGTTGACAGATTCAAGAGACGTTTCAACTTAGATAAGTAATTTCAATAAGCCGCTCACCCCGAGCGGCTTTTTGGTACATACAAGTTTTTCGCCAATTTTCGAGGTTTTCTATGAATTATTTTACGATCGAACGGCCTGCAAGCAGTTCGTTTACCGAAAAAAAATCCGAATTTATCGGCTATATCGCACCCGTTAAAACAAATGATGAAGCAGTTGCTTTTATTAACCAAATCAAAGCCATGCACCGCAAAGCACGCCACAATGTTTACGCTTATATCCTGCGTGAGGACAATATTTCCAGATATTCCGATGACGGTGAACCGCAGGGAACAGCCGGGATCCCCGTACTGGAAGTTCTGCAAAAGCGCGGATTGACAGACGTATGCCTTGTCGTTACCCGATATTTCGGAGGTATCCTGTTGGGCGGCGGCGGACTGCTCCGCGCATATTCCCATGCGGCGTCCATTGCCTGCGATGCCGCTCACATAATGGATATGCGGCTTTGCCGACGTCTGAAAATCGAGACAGACTATAACTTATACGGAAAAATAAGCTATATTCTTCCGAATTTCAACATTATCACAGTTAACTCCGACTTTGCCGATACGGTAACGCTGGAAATTCTCGTAATGTCCGAACGGCTTGACGCCCTCAAAAAGGAACTGACGGAAGTCACCAACGGTTCGGCAAATGTAACAGACGAGGGCGAATTATTCGAGGATTTTTCATCGGTTATTACAAATTTTTGACTTTTTTGCAGAAAAATAAAGGATATTTTTTATTTCGACAGTATAAGATAATCAGAGATTCAATTTGAAAAGGAGTGAAATAAAATGACTGTACGTGAAAAAAATGAACGGCTTGAAGCGGCATCTCTGTGTAAATTTGCTTGTACGAGTACAGACGCAGCAATGACAAAGCGTGGGCGTGACGAAGAAAAATGCCCTTACCGCACTGATTTTCAGCGTGACCGTGACCGCATACTCCATTGCAACTCCTTTCGCCGATTAAAACGCAAAACTCAGGTTTTCCTGTCGCCTGTGGGCGACCATTACCGCACACGGCTGACTCATACGCTCGAGGTCTCGCAGATCGCCCGGACTATTTCAAGATGTATGGATCTGAACGAGGACTTGACTGAAGCGATCGCTTTAGGTCACGATCTCGGACACTCCCCTTTCGGACATTGCGGTGAATCGGTGCTGAACGATATATGCCCTCATGGATTCAAACATTATCTCCAGAGCGTCCGTGTGGCGGAACGTCTCGAAAAGGACGGAAAAGGACTGAATCTGACCTATGCTGTCCTCAACGGTATAGAGTGCCACACAAATATGACCGCCGCCACCCGAGAGGGCTGCGTTGTGCGGCTTGCGGACACTATCGCCTACATAAACCATGACATCGAGGATTCTATACGCGCAGGTGTTCTCAAAGCAGAACAGCTTCCGAAGAACTGCACCGACGTTCTCGGAGAAACAAAAACAAAACGCATTACCGCACTTATAGCTTCGGTTATTGCCCACGGCAGCGAAAAAATCGACTTTGAACCGGACATCCGCAAAGCTCATGACGACCTGAGAAGCTTTATGTTCAAGACAGTCTACACCAATCCTGCCGCAAAGCAGGAGGAGGGCAAGGCGGAGCTTCTTATACGCAAGCTTTACAGCTATTTCAAGGAAAACTCGGCAAAACTGCCCGAGCTTTACCGTGAAATAGCCGAAGAATCGGATCTCGATCGCGCAGTCTGCGACTATATCTCGGGTATGAGCGACGAGTACGCCGTTGATCTTTACACTGAACTTTTTGTTCCTAAATTCTGGAAATAAACCGCAATGCGCTCAGACGGACTAAGGAATCATAAAGAAACGCTGTCCCCTTGCCCATTTGAACATTGCCCGCAAAGGAGTGTGAAATATGGCGGTAAACGATGAATTTACCATGGCTCTCAGAAATGCCAATCCTATAGATACTGTTATAAATTCTTATGTTCAACTGAAAAAGCGAGGCAGGACTTTTGTCTGCAACTGCCCGTTCCACTCGGAAAAAACGCCCTCGTTTACCGTTTTCCCCGATACGCAGAGCTTTTACTGCTTTGGCTGCGGCGCAGGCGGAGACGTTATAACTTTTATAATGAAAGCGGAAAATCTCGATTTCATGGACGCTGTAAGGCTTCTGGCGGAACGGAGCGGTATGGAAGTCCCCGAAAGAAACAAAAAATCTTCCGACAACGCTCACAAACGAACGAGAATTTACGAAATGAACCGGCTTGCCGCTAATTTCTTCTATAAAAATCTTCTGAACAGCAGCGACCGATCAGGACTAAACTATTTCATAGAACGCCGTCTCAGTCCGCAAACCATAAAAAAATACGGTCTGGGCTATGCTTCAAACTCTTGGGACGAGCTTTGCCGAATGCTGATCTCGAAAGGTTACTCCGAAAATGAAATTGCCGACGCATGGCTCGGCGGACGTTCTCAAAAAACGGGAAAGCTTTTTGACATGTTCCGTAACCGCGTAATGTTTCCTATAGTTGACATGCGTGGAAACGTTATCGGATTCGGCGGACGAGTTCTTGACGATTCAAAGCCGAAATACCTCAACACCAGCAAAACGCTTGTTTTTGACAAGGGATCTAACCTTTTCTCAATGAACTTTGCGAAAAATTCAGACAGCAAGCAGATAATTCTCTGCGAAGGCTATATGGACGTTATCGCCGTCAATCAGGCAGGCTTCGAGAACGTCACGGCAACTCTCGGAACGGCTATAACTCCAAATCAGGCACGGCTTATCAGTCACTACGCCGACGAAGTCATTATAGCCTATGACAGCGACGGCGCAGGTCAGGCGGCTACAAGAAAAGCCATATCCCATTTTTCAGACGTAGGACTTCAAACCCGTATTCTCCGCATGGAGGGGGCAAAAGACCCCGATGAATACATAAAAAAATTCGGCGCACAGCGTTTCAGAATGCTTATTGAAAAATCTCATGACGCCAATAATTTCCTGCTCGACCGCTGCGAAACTGACCTTGACATTGAAACTGAAGCAGGAAAGGTGGAGCTTCTAAAGCGTGTATCAAAGGTTCTTGCCGATATTCCTACAGCGCTTGAACGCGAGGTCTATATTTCAAGGACGGCAAAAAAATACGATTTTTCCGTTGACGTCCTTAAAACCCATATTGACAGCCTGATAAGAAAAAATAATTATAATCAGAAAAATAATCAATGGCGAACTATCAAGACGCAGACGGCTATGCCTCGGGACGACATCAACCCCGAGGCGGTAAAGTTCAAAAAGGAAGCGAAAGCTGAGGAAACTATCATCTGCCTGCTTCTGCGCCACCCCGAGGATGCGGCAAAAATCAGAACCGCAGCTCCACCCGATACTTTTGTTACTGCTTTTAACAAAAAAGCATACGAAGCGATACTAAGTGCGGCGGAGACCTCGGATAAATTTTCTCTTTCCCTGATCGGAGATGAATTTTCTCCCGATGAACTGGGTAAAATATACGGCATACAGGCAAAAAACCGTGAAATGACAATAACCTCGGCATCCCTTGCGGATTGTGCGGAGGTTCTCCGACATCACAAAGACACACCAACAGACGGTAATATTTCCGACGACGAACTGATAAATATGTTTCAGTCTAAGAAGCATTGATCGATTTATTTCGTGGGACGCTGTCCCGCTGCCAAAATGTTATCAACTTTAACGGAAAACAAAATTCCTTAAGTTGATGATATTGTAAGGCTAAAATCAAAAATTTCATCCAAATCATTAAAATACAGGAGGATGTATAATGGATAACAAGAAAAATACCATAGACGCTCTTATCGAACAAGGACAGGCTCACGGCAAACTCACCACAAAGGAGATCACCGATGCCCTCGAGGAGCTTGATTTTGACGTTGACCAGATCAACAGCTTCTACGACCGCTGCGAAGCTCTCAATATCGAGATAGTCGAGGACATGAACGTTGATACGGATCTTAAGATCGGTCTTGATTCCACTATAACCGACGATCTCGAAATGGCGCTCTCCACTGAGGGAATCGCCATTGACGACCCTGTAAAGGTGTACCTTAAAGAGATCGGTCGTGTTCCCCTTCTTGCAACGGAGGAGGAGATAGAGCTTGCCCAGCGCATGGTAAAGGGCGACCGCTATGCTAAAAAACGTCTTTGCGAAGCCAACCTCCGTCTCGTTGTAAGCATCGCAAAAAAATATGTCGGCAGAGGTATGCAGTTCCTTGACCTTATTCAGGAAGGAAACTTAGGCCTTATCAAAGCTGTGGAGAAATTCGACTACACCAAAGGATTCAAATTCTCAACATACGCAACATGGTGGATTCGTCAGGCTATTACAAGAGCTATCGCCGATCAGGCAAGAACTATCCGAATCCCCGTTCATATGGTGGAAACTATCACCAAGGTCAAAAAAGTCTCATCCCAGCTCCTCCACGAAAACGGTCACGATCCAAGTCCGGAGGAGATCGCAGATAAACTCAACATGCCCGTAGACAAGGTTCGCGATATAATGCGTGTTGCGCAGGATCCCGTATCTCTCGAAACTCCTATAGGCGAGGAGGAGGACAGCCACCTCGGAGACTTTATTCCCGACGACGATGCCCCTGCTCCTGCCGAAGCAGCCTCCCATACGCTTTTAAAGGAGCAGCTTAACGAAGTCCTCAACACGCTTACCGAACGGGAAGCAAAGGTACTTAAGCTCCGCTTCGGTCTTGAGGACGGCAAAGCTCGCACTCTTGAAGAAGTCGGTCAGCGTTTTGACGTTACGCGTGAACGTATACGTCAGATCGAAGCAAAGGCGCTCCGTAAGCTCCGCCATCCCAGCCGCAGCAAGAAGGTCAAGGATTTTCTGGATGAATAATGCGGTTGTTACATAACCATTATATCAGTCAATATCAAAGGAGTTGCCATGAGTATCTTTAACCTGTCAAAAGAACCTCCCGAGCTTAGCCGGGATTGGACTGTCTTTCAGCAGTTCGTCGGAAATATCGGCGCTTTTACATATATCGCCAAAGATAAATCCGCCTATCTCGACGACGCTGCCTGCCGCATGCTTTCATGCTCAGGCAATAAGCTGAATGAATTTGAGTTCTTTAACCTGCTGGAGAAAATTTCCAAAATGCCCGTAGAGGGACAGAAGCACATTTACCGCTTCACTACAAACAATACGACCAAATTCATTAAAATGAACATCTATGAATCCAGCGATGAATGGCTGGGGTTCGTTCAGGATTTTACACGGCAGATCTCACAGGTACAGGAAAGCTCCTTCATGGAGTACGATCCTGTGACAAAGCTTCCCTCGTATCCTTCGTTTTCTCAGCATATCAAAAAGCTGCTTCCCGACGTGCAGAACGCCTGCCTTGCCACGCTTTACATCAATGGCATTGAAAAATTAGGCTCTTTCCTCACCGTTGACAGTACAAACTGCTGCATTGCTTCCGTTTCTGAGGTGATCAAGGGCTTTGCAGGGAAAAACGTCTTTATCGGCACAAAATCGGGCTACGAGCTGCTTGCTTTCTTCAAGGACTGCGACAGAATGTTCATATATAACATTCTCAACAGTATGGACGAGGCTGTGAGAAACTGCGTGCTTACCGATGATTTCGGCGAAATTATCGACATTTCCGATAAAAGCAAGCTAAGTCTGTCCATTGGCTGTTCTTCCTATCCCAATGAAGCCACGGATTTCAATATGCTGGTGAATTACTCAGAGTTTGCTCTCTATGAAGCCCGTACAGACTGCCGCCACGTTATAAACTGGTTCTCAGAAGAAAACTATATCCGTGAAAAGGACGCTTACAAAAACGCTCAGATATTCAACAGAATGATAATGGATAATCAGCTGACATATCACGTTCAGCCTATCGTTGAGGCTACTACCGGAAACATAGTAGCTTATGAAGCTCTTATGAGAAGCGTCGGCGACGTTAAAATGGAACCCAAGCAGATACTTGCTATTGCGGCTTCTCAAAATTCCCTGTACGCTATCGAAAAGCTTACCTTCTTCAATACTCTCAAACTCCTCAGCGAAAACCAGCAGGTTTTCGAGAATAAAAAGCTGTTTATCAACTCTATGTGCGATTACACCCTCAACGAAGAAGATTTCAACGAGCTTTACCTGACCTACGGAGAACTTCTTGAAAAGTGCGTTATCGAAATAGTAGAGGACAGTTCAGCTACGCCCGATACGATCGAACTTATCAAAAAACGACTGAGTTTTACTCATGCGCAGCTTGCAATTGACGACTACGGCACAGGCTACTCCAACAGCACAAATCTACTGAAATACCGTCCCGATTATGTGAAGATCGACCGTTCTCTCATTTCCGACATTCACAACGATATGAAAAAACAGCAGCTTGTAACGCAGATAATCGAGTTCTGCCGTGATAATCAGTTACGCACGCTTGCCGAGGGCGTTGAAACGGCTCAGGAAATGAAAACCGTTATCCGTCTCGGTATAGACTACATTCAGGGCTACTACACCTCGAAGCCAAAGCCTCTTTTCCTTGACAGCATTTCAAAGGACATTAAGGACGAAATTATCAAAACGAATCTTGAAATACGCCCGACAGGTTCAAAGAAGATCTATACGGCACAAAACGACGCTGAGCTTGACCTTCTTAAACTTGCTCTTGAAAAATATACCGATATACACATCTACCAAAGCAAGCTGACTATTGTCGGAGACCCTGACAAGGCTGTGAAAATGAACATAACTATTATGGACAATCACAGTTGTGAGCTTACTCTTAAAAATGTCAATATCGTCAGCGGAAACGGTAAGCCTACCATTTCCGTAGGCGAATATGCACGTCTTGTACTCAATGTTTCAAGAGCGAACAAACTGGGATATGCAGGTATTTACGTCCCAATGGGTTCACAGTTTGAGCTTAGGGGCAAAGGCTCTCTGACTATCGACTGCTACGCCTCTTACGGCATCGGTATAGGAAACGATTACGACCATGGCTACGGAGATATTGCTGTGGATATGGAAGGCTCTCTTGAAATTATATGCAACGGTCTGGAAACAGTATGTATAGGCGGCGGCTACAATGACGATGATTCTGAAATAAAGCTCAATTCCGGCAGCGTCAAAATATATATGTACAGCCACAACGGTATTGCGATAGGAAGCTTCAACGGCGATGCAAATATCGAAATGTCGGAAAACTGCAAGATTGATATGACTATCTCCGGCATAAAGATAACAGGTATAGGAAGCTGCTGCGGAATTGCAACTATCGCAAGCTCCGCTGATATTTCGCTTTCATGCAGCGGCGCGCAGGCGGTCGGCATCGGCGTTCTGGAGGACGGCGAGGGCAGCATACTTATCCGCAAGGGCAAAATAGGGGTAAAAATGAATTCCGCAAAGCAATCCTGTATCGGAGCTATCGGCGGAAGCGTCAACACAAAGATAATGAACGCTGAAATAACTATCGACTCCGAAGGCGACATTGCGGCAGGTATCGGCGACTGTCAGGGCAGCGGAAACGTATTTATCATGGATTCCGCTATCAACATGAAAATGCTCTGCGCCAATCCCCGTGACATCTGCTCCGGTTCAGGAGACGTCCAGATACAAAATTCAACCATTAATTCTCTCGTCAACAACAAGCGCATAGAACACAAAAGCAACTGACTGTTGACTCGCTGTAACGAGGTATATACTCGCAAATAAAATATGAAAGGTTAGAAAATATGAAACTTGGCATGGTAGGTCTGCCCAATGTAGGCAAAAGCACACTTTTTAACGCACTCACAAACGCCGGAGCGGAGTCTGCAAACTATCCGTTCTGCACTATTGAAAAAAATATCGGAATCGTGTCCGTACCCGACGAGCGTCTCGATAAGCTCGCAGAAATGTACGAACCCGATAAGTTTACTCCCGCAACTCTTGAATTCGTTGACATCGCGGGTCTTGTAAAGGGAGCTTCAAAGGGCGAAGGATTGGGAAACAAGTTTCTTGCGGATATACGGGAGGTGGACGCTATAGTCCACGTTGTCCGCTGTTTTGAGGACGACAATATCGTACACGTTGACGGCAGTATAAATCCGCTTCGTGACATCGAAACTATCAATCTTGAACTTATTTTCTCCGATATTGAAATGGTTGACCGCCGTATCGACCGTGCGAAAAAAGCCGCTAAGGGCGATAAAAAATTTCTTGCGGAGATAGACTTCCTTGAAAGGCTCAAAGCTCACCTTGAAGCCGGAAAATCCGCAAGAGGCTTTGATTTTACCGAGGACGAGCGCGAACTGATAAAGTCCACTCCCCTGCTCTCGGCAAAGCCAGTTATATATGCCGCTAATCTCTCCGAAGCCGATTTCTCAGGCAACATCGAAAATAACGAGAATTTCTGCAAGGTACGCCGTCTTGCAGAGGAGGAAAACTCTGCCGTACTGCCTATATGCGCTCAGACAGAAGCCGAGATAGCCGAAATGGACGACGAGGACAAGGCAATGTTCCTTGCTGATCTTGGACTTGAGGTTTCAGGTCTTAACCGTATTATCAAGGAGGGCTATGCGCTTCTGGGACTTATCTCATTCCTCACCGCAGGCAAGCCCGAGGTTCGTGCATGGACTATCAAAAAGGGAACGAAAGCTCCTCAGGCAGCAGGAAAGATACACACCGACTTTGAAAAGGGCTTTATCCGTGCGGAGGTCGTAGCCTTCAATGACCTTATGGAATGCGGCTCAATGGCTGCCGCAAAAGAAAAGGGACTTGTCCGACTGGAGGGCAAGGAGTACGTTATGAACGACGGCGACATCGTTCTTTTCCGTTTCAACGTTTGAGCGGCGTGTCGCCGCACCCTTTGCCGCGTTATAAAAATATTTATCGAAATTATTTTCCGCGTCTGTTGCAATTTTGCAGATAATATGATATAATATAATCGTAGGGATAAAAATTTTGAAAAGGCTTGTCTGATCAAGACTTTTCAAAGCGTATGTTTTAGAATGGGGGAAATTTTATGGACATACTTATATGGGCGATACTTATTGTGGTTTTCGTCATTCTGGAGCTTTGCACCGTCCAGCTCGTTTCAATATGGCTGGCAGCGGCTTCACTGATAACCATGATATGCGCTGCTGCATTCGATGGTCTTTCGCTTTTAGGACAGTTCGGGGTATTTGTAGTTACATCGGCTGTTATGCTCTGCGTATCCGTTCCGCTTATCAGAAAACGGTTGAACAAAGAACACATAGCCACAAATTCCGAGCTTAACGTCGGAAAGTCCGCAGAGGTCATCGAGGAAATAAACGCTGACAAAAATTCCGGACGTGTCACCCTAAATGGGGTAGATTGGAGCGCTGTCTCGGAAAAAGGCGACGTTATTTCAAAAGACAGCATTGTTACAGTCACAGCTGTCACAGGCTCAAAGCTTGTTGTAAAATTAAAAGTATAGGAGATTATTACTATGGAAAAAATTGGCCCGATCATTATTCTGGCAGTTGTCGTATTTGCCATTATCGTTTTTATCAGATGCTTCAGAATCGTTCCGCAGGC
Source organism: uncultured Ruminococcus sp. (assembly GCA_947627275.1). GTDB lineage: Bacteria > Bacillota > Clostridia > Oscillospirales > Ruminococcaceae > Ruminococcus. The sequence continues at coordinate 13,668 of CANQVK010000032.1, forward strand.
GCATGTTTTTGTAATTGAACGTCTTGGCTCGTTCAAATGCGAATGGCAGACAGGACTTCACATACTCATTCCTTTCTTCGACAGAATTGCGGGAAAGGTTTCCTTAAAGGAAAAGGTAGTTGACTTTAAACCGCAGCCCGTTATCACCAAGGATAACGTTACAATGCAGATAGACACGGTCGTTTTCTATCAGGTCACTGATGCAAAGCAGTACATCTACGGCGTTGAACGACCTTTGGCGGCTATTGAAAATCTGTCCGCTACAACGCTCCGAAACATCATCGGCGAAATGGAGCTTGATGCAACCCTTACCTCCCGTGACGTTATCAACACAAAGATAACCTCTATCCTCGATCAGGCTACCGACCGCTGGGGTATCAAGGTAAACCGTGTTGAACTTAAAAACATTCTTCCGCCCCGTGAGATTCAGGACGCTATGGAAAAGCAGATGAAGGCAGAGCGTGAAAGACGTGAAAAGATCCTTCAGGCTGAGGGCGACAAAAAGTCTCAGGTACTTGTGGCAGAGGGTGAAAAGGAATCTCAGATACTCCGCGCACAAGCTAAAAAAGAGGCTCAGATACTTGAAGCCGAAGCTGAAAAACAGGCTATGATACTTCGTGCGGACGCTGTAAGGGAGCAGAAAGTCCTTGAAGCTACCGGTGAAGCTCAGGCCATCGAGCTTGTACAGCAGGCTTTGGCAGACAGCCTTGTTAAGCTGTCGCAGGCTAACCCCTCCGATAAGGTCATTCAGCTGAAATCCCTCGAAGCCTTTGCAAAGGCAGCAGACGGAAAATCCACAAAAATAATCATTCCCAGCGAAATTCAGGGACTTGCAGGTCTTGCCGCAAGTCTCAAGGGTATTGCCGGAAATGACGTAGAACAATAAAATTATTTATCCCTACAAAAATCAAACCCGAGACAACATGTCTCGGGCTTTTTATTTTAATTCTGAGACAGTTCATATGCCGCCATAAGATACGGCGCTATCCCTTTCGCTTCATTTTCAACTATCCGCTCGCTGAGATAGTATTCCGCCGAGCCGTCACGGTTTCCCACGCCGCCAAGACCTCCCATAAGGCAGATGTTTTTCAACACAGGTATGTCGCCCGAACGGTCGATATACTTCTCGGTCACTGCCGATAACGCCGCTTTGCCAAGCTCTGCCGTATCTTTTCCCACAGCGCCCAGCCTGCTGCCCTTCATAGCTCCGTAAGCATAGAGCAGAGTTCCGCTTGTCTCGGGATAATTTTTCTCTTGCTCGGGACGTGCTGGAAGCTGCAAAAGCATTCCCTCGTCGGTAAGGCAAAGACTGAGTGAATCTATCAGTTCTCTCAGCATTTCACCGATCTCGCAGTCCCCTGTTATCTCATATATGTCAGCAAGCCCTGCGCAGAGCCAGCCGTTGGAACGCAGCCAGAATTCCTTTGAAAGTCCCGTTTTACAGTCTGCCCAAAACATCTTTCTGTCCTCGCTGTAGCCGTGAAAATAAAGTCCCGTTTTTTCATCACGCATGATCAGACGAATGTTCCGAACCTGAGACAGGGCGTCCGAAATTATTTCCCTATCTCCCTTTAGCTTACCGTATGACGCCAAAAACGGAAGAGCCATATACGCTCCGTCAAGCCACATCTGATAAGGATATATGGCTTTATGCCAAAAGCTGCCGCATTCAAGCCTCGGCTGGACTGCAAGCTGTTCGCTGTACAGACGTTCATATGCCATACAATATCTCTCGCAGCCCGTCAGTTCGTAAAGCTTTATCAGATTCATGCCGCCGCAGATATTATCAAGATTGAAATCCGAAGCATTCATCGTGGGGATAACTCCGTCCGCATCAACGTAGCTGTCCGTAAACCTTGCCGCATAAGCGATATTACGATCACCGCAGTACATAAGCAAGGCTCGTATCATACAGCTATCCATATAATTCCACTTAGGCTGCTTGCGGAAAATGAAATTCTCCCTGTTCCACTTCGGATTCATCGGGTCAGAGCTCAGCACAAGCCTTTCTATATATTCATGAGCCGTCCGCTCGATAATGGTTTTGTCCGTCATCCCGACAAGCCTCCTGCGGTAATACCGCTTATAAATTTTTTCTGAGCAAGTCCGAAAACTGCAATTGACGGTATCAGACCGATAACCGACATTGCCAGTATCTTGCACTGTTCGTAGCCGTTGCCTGTACTGTCGGCGGAAAGTCGCAGTATCAGGGACAGCGGATACTTCTCCACAGAGCTTATCATAATAAGCGGCGTGAGAAAGTCGTTCATTGTCCACAAAAACGTAAACACCGATATTGACACGATAACGGGGCGAACGCATGGCACAAGGATATGCACAAGGATCTGCACCGAATTGCAGCCGTCTATTCTTGCCGCTTCATCAAATTCTTTAGGAACGCCGCTGAAAAAGCGTATCAGCATAAATACGAAGCTGCCCTCCGCTGCAAATAAAGCCGGTACTGTCAGCGGAATATACGTATCGAGTACGCCGAGCCTGCTCCACATAAGGTACATGGGCATTATCGTAACTATGGCAGGCATAAACATAGTCCCCATAAAAAGGGCGTAAAACAGCCGCTTAAATGGGAAATCAAACCGTGAGAAGCCGTATGCCGTAAGTACAGAAGATACTACCGCAAACAGCGTTTTAGGAATTATTATGGCAAATGTGTTGAGAAAATAATGCCCCATTGTGTGACCCGTGACAGTCTGCCATGCTCTTGCATACACCGAAAGATCGAGACTTTCAGGCATGAACCACGGTGAAGAAAAAATCTCGTCATTAGACTTTAAACTCGCTCCCGCAAGCCAGAGCAGCGGATAGATCATCACCGCAGCCCCCAATGTCAGCAGCAGATATGCAGCCGCTTTTTTCATATGTCCTCCCTGTGCCGCTTCGTAAAGCCGAACGCCGCCGCTACAACTGCCGCAATAAGTGTAAACATCACCCATGACAAGGCGTTCGCATAACCCATTTCACGATATTTGAACATTTCGTCATATATAAGCATTCCGAGTGTGTACGTTCCTTTAAGAGGACCGCCCCCCGTTATCATATACGGAGCATTGAACTCCTGCATTGCCGCAATGATCTGTAATATAAGGTTAAGAAAAATAACGTTTCTCAACAACGGCAGAGTTATGGAGAAAAAGCTGCGTATTTTACCGCAGCCGTCAACCTTTGCCGCTTCGTAGTACTCACACGGAATATCGCGTAATGCGTTGAGAAAAATTATCATAGCCGAACCAAATTCCCATAGACGCAGAAGAACTATTATCCCCATAGCGTGAGCCGAATCGCCGTACCAGCCCACAGGAGCAAGTCCGCAAAGCTCAAGAAGCTGATTCACAAGTCCGTCCGAAGTAAACAAAAACTGCCACATTATCACTACCGCAAGATTCGAGCCTAAGATCGAGGGGATATAGAAGATCGTGCGGTATACGCCCATCCCTTTTATTTCCATATTGAGCGTAAGCGCCGCAAGCAGAGAGAAAATAAGCTTCAAAGGCACAAGTACCGCAGTATATTTCAGCGTTACCGCCGCCGCATTTAAAAAGCTGCTGTCTCCGAGCATTTTTCTGAAATTTCCGAATCCCGTAAATTCAGGCTGACGTATGCCGTCGTATTCGGTAAGCCCCAGTATGAACGAGGAAGCGAAAGGATACAGCGTAAACAACAGAAAACCTGCCAAAAACGGCGTTATAAACAGCAGCCCCGAGTATTTACATACACCCACGGGATTACGGTATTTCTTTTTCATTTTCTTATCCTCTCCAGATATTCCGTTATCGAGACATACATCTCATGGGCAGCTTCGGCAGAATCGGCTGCATTGTAGGAAACCTTTTCTATAGCGGAATTGTAGTATTCCTTCATCTGCGCAAGCTCCATATACGGACTTATGGTCATAGTATCGAGCTGTTCGAGAAGCGCATCGTTTTCCTGTGCAAGACCCGTAAGCCGACCGCTTTTCTCGAGACTTTCCTCGGCAGTTCGCGATGCCGGTATTCCTCGGGTAGTTCCAAGCAGCGAAGCCGCCTCCGTATCATTGAGCATGAAATCCATAAACGCCGCAGCCTCGTCGGGATTCTTAGTGTTCCTCGATATTGCGTACAGCAAAGACGGTTTTATCATCCAGCCGCCGCTTTTGCCGCTGTCGTCCGAAAGCATAGGCCCTGCTTCGAGAACGCCCTCGGAAAGGGTCATTTCATACTTTCCCACAGAACTGCCCCATTCAAGGACGCCTGCAACTCTGCCGTCTATAAATTCGGGCGACTGATAAAGCGCAGCCGTACCGTCCTCGTCGGTACGCATATCAATTGTGCGGATAACATGACCGTCCTCCAGCTTCTTGTAAAAATCCAGAGCTTCTTTGATATCGTCCTCGGTAAAGCCGAGTTCGCCGTCAATTGTGATAAACTGTCTTCCTGTCTGCTGCTGAACATACACAACCGCCAAATACCAGGCTGTTCCTCCTGACTGTATATCGACATCGAGAGGATAAATGTCCTCCTTGTGGAATTTTTCACCCAAATTGATCAGCTCCGACCAAGTCTTTGGATACTCCGCACCGAAATGCTTGTACGTTTCGGAATTATAAAAAAGTCCCCTGCCGCTGACTGAAACGGTCACGCCGTTAAGCACGCCGCCGACCTCCCCGAACGACAACACATCTCTGTCAAATTGAGTAAGGTCAAGGTAATCCGTAAGCAGTTCAAGGTCGTAAAATCCCTTGCCGTCGGACGAAAAGGAAATGAGCCAATCGTAGTTTATCTGCATAATATCAGGCTCCGTTCCGCCGCTGAGCTGTGTGCCGACCTTTTCTGTCCAGCCGTCCCAGCCTCCGTATTCGGGAACTATCGTGATGTCGGGGTGCTTTGAATTCCAAAGCTCAATAGCGTTGAGGGTCGCTTCATGACGGTCGTCCCCTCCCCACCATGAAAAACGCAGAGTACATTTATCGAGCGTACCATCCGGCGGAGTGAATCCGGCGCTGTTTCCTCCGCAGGCTGAGAGAGAGGCGAGACATCCTGCTGCCGCCGTTAATATGTATTTTTTCATACTCTCAATCCTTAAATATAATGATATATTAATTATATACTATTTTCTTCGGGAAATCAAGAGGGAATATGTTAATTTTTGTGTATTAAAACCACTGTCAACAACTTAAGCAAACTAACATCGGTATTCCAGAGGGACGGCACGTAGTGCGCCCTGCAAGAGAGGGCGTTCCCTCAGTGCGGACACGGCACGCCGTGTCCCTACTAAAGTTCCACTGCTTAAGTTTTAGATGGTGGTATTAAAACTCCCCCTTTAAAGCAATATCTTTAAAGGGGGAGTTTTAGGATCTCAACATTTTTTATTTTGCAATATATTTAAAGAAGAACGAATCTTCAAATTCACCGAAGAAATTATTGCGCATTCCGTCCTCAAGAAGGTCTATATGCGCCGCTTCAGACGTTGCGTCAGGATTTGCAAGCTTGTTTGGAGTAAGCTGTACCGCCCGCATTATTTCATGCTGCGCAGTTATTCCGCCTACCGCAAGAACTAAAGTCAGCGCCGCTGCTGCTGTCCGTTTTTTCTCTTTTATAAATGTGATCTCGGCGTCGATTATAAGGGTAAACAATATCACAAGAGAGGGAATAGAAGCTCTCATGCAGAAATCAATTCCCGATCCCACCCTGATAAGCGGAACTATAAGCAGCGTTACAAGCGACACGTAGTAAAGCGGCTTTTTTCCCTGATTTTTGAATATGAGAATATAATAAATAAGACACTCGAAAAAGAGAAAAACAATATACGTCATGAATACCAAAGACGGCTTTGTAAATGTAAGTCCCGTAGTGCCGCTGCTGTTTGCTTTCAGGAATAATGCGGAGGTTATCCCGATAAGTCCGCCTGCAATGACATTCTGAAAGGTCATTATATCACGGAGTATCACAGGAATGTTAGCTTTAATAGACTTCTTTTTATCGTAAAGCTCGATCGACCGCTTTACTGCCATGTATCCAATAAGCGGAAGCATTCCTATGGCAGGAAGCGTACAGAACAGCAGGCTGAACGAGAACACGAATACCAGAGATCTGCTGTCTTTCATGTGAAGCAGCAGCAGAGTTATCAACCATGCCGGAACTGCTTGGTTAAATACCCAGAAAAGCTGCGTTGTTATAGAGGAATACTGAAATCCGGTTGACCAATGCTCTATATGACCCGAATTGAACCACAGAAAATCAGGGGAATTAGTATAGATAAACGAGCCTACTATGTCGAGTCCACCAAAAAATATAAAAGCAAGTATTATCGGCAGGGACAGCTTTTTATGATATGCGGAGATCAGGTAAAACACCAAAAGTACGCCGATAAGGCACCAGAAATAAAGGAAAACATGGGCGGCATGAAGTCCCCAAAGCTTACCGGCACATGCGGCAGGCAGCCAAAGTGCGAAATAATATACCATTGCCACAGGCTTTTCAAAGTGCGGAGATGCGTCCTCGATTATTACAGGCCACGGCTTGTCCACAAGATTCTCCAGAATTGCATTACGCCACATATGATCGAAATTCTGATATGCAAACTCGCCTATACCCGACATATACATCCACCAAAAAGCAAGTACTACGACAGCAAAAATTATTGCCGCATTTTTTTTGCATAAAAATGATATATCCGTTTTTGGAGCGTTCTTCATTGCGAAATAAAGTCCCACGGAAATTACTGCCGCTGAAATCAACGCTATCGGCAGCTTGAACCAGCCGAAAACAAATATATATATCGGAATGGCAAGATAGATGTAGGCTGCTCTGATAAATATGGATGAGGTTGTTTTTTTGCTTTTTTCAGATGATCTGAACATATTTTTTAATTGCTTTTTCATACGTTTCCTTTCCCGATTTTCCACTTGTACGGTCTGCCCTTTTTGACAAGATATGCGCTCTCTGCAAGACGAGCCATCGGGAGATCGGAATGGGAATCGGAATAAAATTCTTCAATTATTTCACTGCCGTAAGCCCTTTTAAAGCGTTTCACCTTTTCTTCGCCCTTGCAGTTTTCGCTCTGAAATCTGCCGCTTTTCGGGTCAACCTCAGAAGCGATCAGGCGAACCCCTCCCAATATGCGGCAAAAGCCTTTCAAAAGGAACTCGGGAGACGCTGAGATTATTATATCGTCCGCTTCTTGCTTTTCCCTATACCAAGGCATAATCTTATTTTGAGATCGCTCGCAGAAAAGTTCAGCCTCGGCGGAAATATCGCCGATCATCGGCAAAAATGCGAAAAAAGCCTCCTTAGCCTCCGTAAGAGAAATTTTTCCGAGTTTATGCTTTGCCATTGCAAGTATCTGCTTCGGCAGTACACTAATTACAGACGGATGCCTTCTTAATATAAAAAAATAAAAATCAACGGTACTGTCGCCTCTGTAGATCGTTCCGTCAAAATCGTAAACATTCATTGACTTCCTCCGGGAAATATATGATCGCAAAAACAAGTGCAGCGTAAACTCCTCCGAGGGTAAGCAGAAGCTTGTCCCCGAGTATCATGTCAACGGGATTGCCGTTCACATCAACCTCCAGCTTATATGAATAACGCATCATCATTATCAAAATAAGCGGAGTGGTGTAGATCATCAGCCCCGTATCATTGGCATTCAGGCTCCAAATCGAGTAAAATACCGCAAATAACGACAGATACATGTACATACTGCTGTTAAGATACTGCAAACTGTAAAAACTCAGTACCTTTCTTGCAGAGTCGCCGCATGACATTTTTTCGTTCCGTCGCTTGCCGAATGCAAGAAACAGCGAAAGGGAAATTACTGTCAGGTAAAGCCACCCCGATATTCTTATTCCGGTAATCGCCGAACCATAAAATACTCTGAAGAAAAATCCTGAAACCAACAGAACAATATCTATAACAGGTTTGTTTTTCAAGGATATACTGTAAAGCAAATTCAGCAGCATGTATACCCATGGTATAAGAGCGCGCATACTCAATCCGCAAAGAAAATGATTCAGTACTGCGGCAAAAATCAGGAGTACGGCGATCAGAACATATGCTTCACGTTTTGATACCGCTCCGCTGGCAAGCGGTCTTTTGCATTTATCGGGATGCTGACGGTCATTTTCAATATCGTTCATATCGTTGATTATATAAACAGCCGAGGAACAAAAGGAAAATACCAAAAATCCCAATATAAGCCGCAGAATCACATTACCCTCAATGAGAGCAGTGCCGAAAAATGCCGGAATTACTATAAGCAAATTTTTTATCCAATGTTTCACACGAATAAGCTTGATATACGATCTAACTTTCAATCCTGCACCTCCCCATATTAATTAGACTTACTAAATAATGTTTTTTCTCATACTTTTTTCAAGATTTATACTCGCCGCTATTGCAAAATGTCCAAAGAATGCTGAACAAAAAATTCGTGCGTCAAGAAAGACGATGAAAGCATACTTGTTGTCAGGATATTGCCTGTCAAGAGTAGTTGACGCGGGGAGCGTGTATTATAGATCTATCTATATTCTAATTATGAATTAGTATTACCTTCTATGTATATCATATCCCGTAAAATAATGTTTATTAATTCATTATATCAGGTTTCTTATTAAATGTCAATATTTTCAGAAAAAAAGAACTGCTATATTCTTCGTGTGAAGAACACAGCAGTTCTTTTAGTGTTAAATTATTTTGCTGTTCGTCTGCGTCTGAGGAACATAAATGCACCTGCCACACATATGATCACCATGCCTATGACATAATAACCGCGAGTACCTTCGCCGCCTGCCGACGGCATAGATGCGCCATTATTCTCAGCTTTGGTATTGGTAAGTTCCATTAAGGTTTTTTCACTTTCACTCAAAGTCTTACCGTCTTCGTATGAAGTCGGGTAATAGCTGCCGATCGCATCGGTTCTTTCCTTGATGTAGTAGTAATAACGTCTGCCGTACTGATCATAAATTGGAAGACCATGAATTGTTTCTTTCCAAGAGTTCTTCGTTATTGTCAAATCTCGAACTTTTTCAATGCCTACAATGCTTTCAACATCGTGAGGAACTGCAGAAAGATTTACCTTAACATTAAGGTTTTTATTTTCTCCACCAATCGTTACTTTAAGTTTAGCTTCACCATTCTTTTTGGCTCTGATAGTACCCTTTGGTTCGTCTATAATCTCAACAACATCAGGAGCGCTTGAAGCGCTGACTGTAACTTCTGTTCCATTGTAAATCAACTGCTTTTCATCGCCAAGGTTGAGAAGCATAGGAGATAATTCTTTATTGTCATCTAATTGCAAATCGTGCTGTTGGTAAGCTACGACTTTAACCGATTTTTTTTGAGTTGGATTAAAATTATACATAGCTTCAACTTCTTTAAGCTCGGGATAATTTACCAAATCTCCACTATTAAATTTAGCATCAGATACTTTTTGACCTGTGTTGTAGAAATAATACAAACCTGCGGCTGCACCTACAAGACCTGAGTTATAGTCAAGTGTTACTTCATTCTGCTTATAATCATCCGTTTTATCAGTATTATCATTATTTACTTAAACTTCCTACAAACAATTCAAGTAGAAGCCGCATAAAAACGGGAAAAGATGGCAGAAAAAGTGTCAAGAAACCTTAATCATATCGCGCAAGCAGGAAGGGAGACGAGAGATAATTTCAGCCATCAACTCTTCAGCCTTTTCTTCAGTCAGACAATACTTTTCAACAGTTACTTCAATAACAGTTTGGAGAATAAGAGCCATCGAACGCTGAAAGCTGATATCCTGCAG
>CANQVK010000033.1 GCA_947627275.1 uncultured Ruminococcus sp.
TCTACATTTTCAAGCTCATCGGCATTAAGATTTTCAAAGCCATTAGTCATAACGTTTTCCATTGTTATGTACCTCCTAAATTTTTATAAAATTTATATTAAAGCAAATCAATATTGAAACCGTACGCTTTTCAAAGTTGATTATACCATAATATCTTAATAGACATTTATTACAATCTGTATAATGCTGGTTACAATTTGCATTATGTATTTATTATAGCATGACAAATCGAAAATATCAATACTTTTTGGAAAAATAATTGAATATTTATTTTATATTCTATGTTTTATATATTTATTTTATATTTTATGGAAAAATTTTTATCATATTTGCTATAAATTCATTATTTGATTCGTGATATATTAAATAATTTACTATTATCATTATAATCTTTATTATATTATCGGTATCGGTTACTTCGGGCAAGTCCATAAAAAGCAGTTACAGGATTCAAAGAAAACAGCTGGATCGGTCAGTGGTGTCAGGAAAATGTGCCTATTCTGCCCACTCTTCAGAACTCTATCGACACATATTATCCCGGAACAAAATTAGGAATCACCGAATACAATTTCGGCGGCGAAGATCTGAGCGGTACTATTGCGCAGGCTGAGGCTCTTGGATGCTACGCGGACGCAAACGTGTATTTTGCAACTCTTTGGTCGGGAAATCCGTTCATTTATGCCGGAATAAAGCTTTACACAAACTATGACGGAAACGGCAGCTCTTTCGGTGATACGCTTATTCCTGCCAAGACGGACGATGTTTCTCTTGCAAGTTCGTATGCCGCAATAAACGGCGCTGACAAGGGAACTGTTTCAGTAATGCTTACAAACAAGAGCTTTACACAGGAAGAAAATGCAAGCATATCTATGGATAATGCAGACACCGATTACCAGGCTGCGGCTGTTTACGAAGTATCCGGCGATTCAAGCGATATACGTCTTATTGATATTGTTGAAAATATTGATAAAAATACTGTTAATGTAACGCTTCCCGCACTTTCCGCAGCAATGGTTATCGTTACAGACGATGCCTCTGACTTCGACGGCTTGACGGTTTACGACCCAAACGCTATAACTGAAAAGACTGTTACTTTTGATAATCCCGAAGATTATATAAACGACAAGGGTTACGTAGTAATTCCCGTTGAAGATGCGGAACATCTTAAAAATATAAAGATAACTGCTGACGTCAGCGCGGAACTCGGCTCATCATGGGGTTCTGCCGGATGTGCAGTCTGCATCAATGCCAAAGACAAGAACGGCACGGATTTCTGGACATCAAAGTCATACCAGCTTTCTCTCGGAACAGGTTCGACCGCAACTGTTGATTTCGACGGCACTTTCGACAATGACGGCGAAACAGTTGAAGGTACTATCGCTGACGGAAAGGTTGAATTGCAGAAATGGTGGGACGCCTCCGAAAAACAGGAGGAAGGCGACGTTATCAACGTAACCTATAAGAACATTCAGCTTACTTATGAATATCCCACGTCTGAAAGTGTTATGGGCGACGCAAATTGTGACGGTCAGGTAACGATCGCTGATTCTACAGCTATTCTCCAGTCACTTGGTAATCCTGATAAATACCTTTTGTCTGATCAGGGCGCTCTCAATGCTGACGTAATTGACAATGGCGACGGCGTTAAGACATCTGACGCTCTTGCAATTCAGGCTGTTGACGCTAAACTCATTCAGCAGACTCAGTTTCCCATGACACAGGCTGAGTACGATGCTGCTGTAAAATAACCGCATTTTAAATCTTCCATTATTAATGTCGATTCAATTCTTTAGATAATAAATAACCTCCCCATATACATGGTGGAGGTTATTTGTTATCTTATTTTATTGCACTTTATAATCGCCGTTAGCCGGATTGTCAAGGACTTTACCGTTCTGAGAAAACCGCGAACCGTGACAGGCACAGTCCCATGAGTGTTCAGCGGAATTCCATTTAAGCGCACACCCCATATGCGGACATCGTTTTACTGTTGGAGTCAGAAGATTTTTTATGGCTACTCCGCTGTTTATGAAAAGCTGAGGTTTTAATATGCTTCTCGACGGGCTGAAAATATCTGCATATTCGTTTCGTTTTCCGATGACCATATCGCTTAATATCATGGCAGATACCATAGCTCCTGTCATACCCCATTTGTTAAATCCGCATGCAGCATACAGATTTGGAGTGCTTTGCGAATAGTTCCCGATATACGGTATACCGTCAAGGCTCATGCAGTCCTGAGCCGCCCAATGATATAGCTCCTTAGCCTGAGGATAACGGAGATTGACAAAGCTGCGCAGTTCATTCCAGTTTCCTCCCCTCTCGCCTGTTCTGTGACCTCCGCCGCCGACTAACAGAAGTTCATTATAATTACGGAATGACATTCCTTTATGATCCTCATCCACGTACATACCATTCACGTTCTGAGCATTTTGCAGAACAATAACATAAGAACGATGCTGATACAGTTTAAGAAAATAACTGCCATGTTTATTGATAAAAGGAAAATGAGACGCAACTATAACTTTCTCAGCCTTGATCCTGCATTTGTCCGTAACTGCCGTAGTACCGATCATTGTACGTACAAATGTATTTTCATATATGTTAAGACCGTCCGAAATAGCTGAAATAAATTTAAGCGGATCAAACTGTGCCTGATCAGGAAATTTAACAGCTCCTACGGTCCTTATCGGTATTGGCAGATTTTCGCACAATTCTGCTTTATAACCGATTCTCCAAAGTGCATCTGTTTCGTTTTCCAACTTTTTTCTGTTATTTACAGAGTAAACATAATTTTCCTTTATCTCATAACTGCAATTGATATTACGGCACAATTCCGCATATTTTTCAAAAGCTTTTCTGTTAACATTCAGATATTTCCGTGCAGTTTCTGCGCCACTGTTTTGAAATATTTTATGATAAATAAGACCATGATGAAAAGTGATTTTTGCTGTTGTATATTGTGTCGTACCTGAGCATATTCTTTCTTTTTCTACGAGCGTATATTTTACTCCGCTCTGGTGCAGAAAATATGCTGTAAGGATTCCTGCTATTCCTCCGCCAATTATAAGGACGTCCGTTTTTATATCTCTGTCCAGCTTTGGAAATTTTGGCAGTTTTGTATTAACATGCCATAGTGATTCCATTGTTTTCCTCCATTTTAAAACGTCGTTTGAACCGCTGCAAACGACGTTTTATTTCTATATATCCTGCAAATCCGCTTCGGGAATGTCGTTCTCCAGATTATCCCGTGCAAGATCGCTGTCGATCGTCGAATATGCAGAAGATATTGGTATTTCCTGTGAATATGATTTGTTATGCCATACCTTCTGGGCTGCGCTTGACGTTCCTGCAATTATCGGATTTGCATGAACTTTTCCCGACTTAGCTTTGCCCTGAATTTCAGGTACAGTCAGCTCGTTATTCTTCGACTGAGTATTAACATTTGGCCTTTTCATTCCTTGTTTTGCCACTTCTATCACCTCGGTATTATTATATGATAAATCACAATTTATATTCAGACAATTCCCTAAAGACAATAGCGGCGATTATAACCATTATTACAATTGACATTCTCAAAAATTTTGTGGTATAATAAGTAAAACAGTGTGGACATACTTTACAGCAGATCGAACTTTAAGAAAGAAGGAAATTCAATGAAAATCGAAGAATACGGAAAGGAAAATGACAGCATAATTGTAATGCTCCATGGTGCGAACTTCGTCCAATGTTATGGACGGCAGTACATTCTTTCCGACAGATACCATATCATCGTTCCGCATATCATGGGATTTGGCGATGAAGCGAACAGAACGTTTGAAACGGACGTTTGCGTCAAAGAACTTGCGGACTACATAAAAAATCTTGATAAAAAAGTATTGCTGGTAGGTTTTTCCTTGGGAGGACAACTTGCTTTCAAATTAGTATCTGAGCATGAAGATTTATTCTATGCCGCTATCATTGTAAGTCCGTGGCTCAATAAGGAAAATGAAAAAATACAGGAAATAATGTATATAAACGAAAAGCAACTTGCTTCGTTTAAGAAGAAGTGGCTTTGTAACCTTATAGGAATGATTAATGGGCTTCCTTCTAAGCAAAGAAAGGAATTTGTTGAACAAATGCAGAATGTTAAGCTTGAATCCATACGAAATTCAGTCGATAATAAGATCACATTTGACAGCGTTCCTGCATTTTCGGAAGTTTCTGTACCTATCATTGCATTAGCCGGCGAAAAAGAACAACAGGAAGTCAAGGACAGCGTGAAGAAAATGTCCGAAATAAATCCTCACTGCAAATATGAAATATGGGAAAAAGCCGCACATAATATACCGCCTTTGTTCGCAAAAAAATTTAATGAGATAATTTGCAGTATGGCTGATTAATTTAGAATTTATGGAGGAACAAAATATATGAGTAAATATAGCTCTTTATGGGAATATGTTCAAAGTAACGGGAGCATATCTTTTAAGCTTACATTTGAAGAAATACAAAATATTGCGGGTATACCAATAGACCACTCTTTTTTAAATTACAAAAAGGAGCTTGAAGAATACGGTTATCAAGTAGGAAAAATATCATTAAAAGAAAAAACGGTTATTTTTAATAAGATTGACTGAATAATTTCAGATTGCAAACGAGGTCATACATATGGAAAAGATAATAGCTGCTTGTGGAAATGACTGCTCTGCATGTCCGAGACATCTTCCAAGAACGGAAGATGAATTGCAACATACAGCAGAATTATGGCTGAAAATAGGATATAGGGATCGCATTGTATCTAACGAACAGATCTCATGTACAGGTTGTAAATTAAATAATTGGTGCAGATATAATATAATACAATGTACTGTGAAAAATAATATTGACAATTGCGGAGAGTGTAAAGAATACCCTTGCGCCGATCTTAAAGAGTGCTTTGTAATCACGGACTCCTTTGCACCGTTATGTAAAAAAGTATGCAGTAAAGAAGAATATGAAGCTTTACAAAAGGCATTTTTTGAGAAAAAGAAAAACCTTGATAAAGAAAAAAATAATACTCCCAAAAATCATGAAAAAATTTCAAAAAACTATTGACATTTATTGAAAAATATGGTATAGTATTACAAGTGTTCACTTTATTAATTTAAAGCTTTCAAGCTTTACATATTTGAAAGGACGTGATGATATGGGTTCCAAAGCCGCAACCTTTGTAATACTGGGCATATATGTTGCAGTAATGATCGGTATCGGTTTTTATACCTCTAAACGCACAAAGTCAACAAACGATTTCATGCTTGGCGGACGAAACGTAGGCTCATGGCTTACCGCTTTCTCTTATGGTACGACTTATTTCTCGGCTGTTGTATTTATCGGCTATGCGGGACAATTCGGCTGGAGCTACGGTATTTCCGCAACGTGGGTCGGAATAGGAAACGCAATAATCGGCAGCCTTATCCCGTTTTTCCTAATAGGACGCAGAACTCGGCTTATGACAAAGCATCTCGGCGCAAAAACCATGCCCGAATACTTTGAAAAACGTTTTGATTCAAAGGCTCTTAAAACCGCGGCGGCGCTTATCGTATTCGTTTTCCTCATTCCCTATACCGCTTCGGTTTACAACGGATTGTCAAGACTTTTCGGAATGGTATTTGATTTAGGCAAAAACGGCGGCACGATAATCATTGTGCTTATGGCGTTACTTTCGGCTATATACGTGACCTTGGGCGGATACAAGGCAACTGCTCTCAACGATTTCTTTCAGGGAATAATCATGCTTATCGGAATCGCCACTGTAGTAGTCCTTACGGTTCAGAAGAAAGACGGACTTTCCGCTGCCGTAGACGCTCTGAACGGTATTTCCGACAGCAGTACGCCTGAAAATACTCTCGGTTCGCTTTTCGGACCCGATCCGCTAAATCTTCTCGGCGTTGTTCTGCTGACTTCTCTCGGAACGTGGGGACTTCCTCAGATGGTGCAGAAATTCTACGCTATCAAAGACGACGCCGCAATAAAAAAGGGAGCTGTGATCTCCACATTCTTTGCAATTGTTGTAGCGGGCGGTTCCTACTTTATGGGCGGATTTGTGCGCCTGTACTGTACTCTTGACCCGAATACTACAGACAAAACTCTTATTGAAGTCGCAAACGGCAAACCTGTATTCGATACTATGGTGCCTGCGCTTATACAGCAGGCTCTTCCAAATATGCTTATCGGACTTATTGTAGTTCTGGTACTGTCAGCATCATTGTCAACCTTGTCGTCATTGGTTCTGACATCAAGCTCTACACTGACAAACGACCTTATCAAGCCAAGAGTAAAAAATTTCGACGATAAGAAGCAAATGCTCTGCATACGTTTATTTATTGCTGTTTTCCTTGTAATATCGGTAATAATCGCATGCAACAAGAATGCGTCCATTTCTACGCTTATGTCCTACTCATGGGGAGCTTTGTCGGGAGCTTTCCTCGGTCCGTTCCTCTATGGACTTTTCCTGAAAAAAGCGTCGCCTGCGGCAGTATGGGCAAGTCTTTGCACAGGCATAGGAATAACGGTAATCCATATGACTCTGTTCAGCTTCGGTATATCTGCATTTGACGGTATAAAGCAGGAAGTTATAGATCTCAATTGTCCGCTGAATCTGCTTTCCCCTATCAATGCCGGAGCGTTTGCAATGATCGTTTCGCTTCTTGTCGTGCCGATCGTAAGCAGCTTTACAAAAGCTCCTGACGAAAAAGTCGTAAAAGATGCGTTCAACAGTCTTACAATAAAGGATTAAAGGCAAAAAGTCGTCTTTGAGTTTTTTAAACCATAAGACGACTTTTTATACTATACTTAAATCATGTCGGGAATTTCAGTGTGATCGAAGTTCCTTCATTTATCTGACTGTCAAGTGTTATCTGAGCATTATGAAATACCGCCCCATGTTTGACAATAGACAATCCAAGACCTGTTCCGCCTTTTTCCTTTGAACGCGACTTGTCAACGCGATAAAACCTTTCAAAAACCCTGTTCTGTGCGCTTTCAGGAATACCTATTCCGTTATCGCGGACTGTTATTATCGCTTCGTCATCGGTAGTTCTAACTATTATATCGACTGTTCCGCCGTTGTTATTGTATTTAACCGCATTGTCACATAAGTTATAAATTATTTCGTCAAGAATTTTCCGCACTCCGTATACCTGAGCTTTCCCACCGAAAATATTCATTTTAACGCTCTTTTTATCTGCCTGAGGTTTTAAGCGTTCAATTATCTCCTCAGAAAGTTCATACAGATCAACTTTTTCTTTAACGAAAATATTGCTTTTTTCATCAAGTTCAGATATTCTTATTATGTCAATAACAAGTGAAATAAGTCTTTGCGCTTCTTCGTAAATGGATTTTGAAAAATCCTTGACTGTTGCTTCATCAATTCCGCCGTTCATCATCATTTCGGCAAATCCTGAAATTGATGTCAGAGGAGTTTTAAGCTCATGCGAAACATTTGAAGTAAACTCTCTGCGCATCTGTTCACGCTGGATCGTATCTGTAATATCAATGATAACTATGAATGCGCCGATAATTTCAGATTCTTCATAAACAGGATTTGCAATAATTTTATAGTGCTTGTCATTATATATCATTTCATTTTCAAAACGTTCTCCGCCCAGCGACTTCTCAACAGACTGCCGAAAAGCCTTGCTTCTGTTTACTGAAAAAACGTTCCCGTTGATATTTCCGCTTGCGTTCAGTAACTTTTTGGCAGATGTATTACACATAAGTATCTGCATATTTTTATCAATTACAAGCAGACCATCCGACATATTTTCTGTAATAAGGCTAAATTCTTCCTGCTGCTTTTTAGCCTCGTGAAGCTGTTTTTCAATTGTTTTATGCTGAGAAGATATTTTACTCAGTAACGGTGAAAGTTCCTCGTATGCGTTATTGTTATTTTCGGGATCATCGAGATCAAGCTCGTTTATCGGCTTCACTATACTTTTTGAAACTCGGCTTGAAAGAATAAACGACAGTATGAACGTAAAAAGTATAACTGCCGAAATTGATTGTGAAAGTCCTAAAAGTACCGTAACTACGGTATATTGTTTAGTGGAAACACGCAATATACTGCCGTCGTCAAGCAATTGCGCATAGTAAACTACTTTTTCTGTAAGCGTTTCAGAATACCTTACGCTCGTACCGTATCCATCGGCAAGCGCTTTCTTTATCTCCTCACGGTCAAGGTGATTTTCAAGTTCTTCCGCTTCAACGGACGTATCGGCAATTACCGTACCATCTGCTGAAATAAGCGTTACGCGTTCCTCGTTATTTACAATACTTTTCAGATATTCAGCTCCTTCATTCTCAATAGCAATTGAAATATACATTGCTTCATTTTTCAGTTCTTTTTCGATCTGGAGCTGAAAATAATTGAACAAAATACCGATTATCATTACAAAACTTGCCGTGAGTACAAGCAATGCCACAAGAAGTGAGGAACGAAAAATCTTTTTATTCATTTTCATCACCCGACAATCTATATCCGACATTTTTTATCGTCTGGATATACTTTCCAGCACTACCAAGCTTCGTTCTGAGATTTTTCATATGAACGTCAAGGGTTCTGGATTCACCGTAGTATTCTCCCCATACCTTAACAAACAATTCCTCTCTTGTAACAGCCTTTCCGTCAGCCTCAAGCAATATTTCAAGTATAGAATACTCCTTGAACGAAAGATTCACCTCTCTGCCGCCGACTTTAACAATATGCTTTTCCATGTCCAGTTCAAGACAGCCGACAGCGTAAATTTTAGGCGCGGCTGTCATAAGCTTTGTTCTTCTCAGAACTGCACGTACCCTGGAAACAAGTTCAGTCATACCGAAAGGCTTTGCAATATAATCATCTGCACCCATATCGAGTCCCGTAACCTTATCAAATTCGCTGTCCTTAGCTGTGAGCATGATTACAGGTACAAATTCATCATCTGCACGTATTTTTTTCAGAATGGTCAGCCCATCCTCCTCAGGCAGCATAATATCAAGCAATATCAGGTCTGCTTTTTTATTTCTGTATTCGGCGTAGAACTCGCTTGGCAGCGCAAATCCGACCGCATTGTAGCCTTCTCTTGTCAAGGCATAACAAACCAGTTTGCGTATATTGTCATCATCTTCAACCAAATAAATATTATTCATAGTGCAGTCACCTTCCTCTACTGATATTATACTCCTATTCACTAAAATTTTCAAGAGTTATGATTGCCTGTTATTGAGAAGATCACCCATTCCGCAACATTCTCCGCATGATCGCCGATCCGCTCGAAATACTTTGCGATCATCAGCATATCAATGAGCGCCTCTGCGTTGTCAGTGCCTTTTTTTACAGAATTGATAAGTTGATTTTTTACCTTTATAAACAGTTCGTCCATTGTGTCGTCCATAGCGATTACAGAATATGCAATATCCGTATTTTTCTTTATGTATGAATCTATGCTGTTCATTACCATTTTTACCGCTGTTTCAGCCATGTCGGTTATGTTCACCTTAGACTGAAAATCAGCATTGGTCACGTATTCAGCTATTTCCGCAATATCCTCTGCCTGATCCCCGATACGTTCCATGTCTGAAATCATTTTCAGGGCGGATGTGATCATTCTGAAATCTGTTGCAACAGGCTGCTGGTGCATAAGGAGCTTCATGCAGAGAGATTCTATGTCACGTTCCTTATGGTCGATCATTTTTTCCGTTTCAACGGCACAGTCTTTCATCTCCGGCTTTCGTTCCGTCAAACACTTGACAGCATAGCTGATCGCCTCCTCGCATAATGCTCCCATTTTCAGCAGTTCGGTATTCAACTGTAAAAGCTGTTCATCAAATCTGTTTCTCATACATCAACCAAACCTTCCTGTTATGTAGTCCTCTGTACGTTTATCCCTTGGCGTAGAAAACATCTTATCCGTATCATCGAATTCGATCACTTCGCCAAGCAGAAAAAAGGCTGTTTTATCTGCAATTCTTACCGCCTGCTGCATATTATGAGTTACCATGATAATAGTATATTTTTCACGCAGCTCAACCGCAAGATCCTCAATTTTGGAAGTTGAGATAGGGTCGAGCGCCGAGGTCGGCTCATCCATGAGAAGTATCTCAGGCTCAACCGCCAATGCTCTCGCTATGCAGAGTCTCTGCTGCTGACCGCCGCTCATTCCCAAAGCATTCTTTTTCAGTTTATCCTTGCATTCGTCCCATATTGCCGCTTTTCTCAGCGAACCTTCAACGATCTCATCAAGTTTCACTTTTGACTTTATTCCGTGGATCCTCGGACCGTATGCGATATTGTCGTATATGCTCATAGGGAACGGATTCGGCTTCTGAAACACCATTCCTACACGCTTGCGAAGAATATTCACATCGAAGTTTTTGTAAATATCTTCTCCTCCAAGCGTGATCTTCCCCTCGATCCTACATCCTTCCACAAGATCGTTCATACGGTTAAGAGATTTCAGAAACGTTGATTTTCCGCAGCCTGACGGACCTATCATTGCTGTTATCTGCTTCTCTGGCAAAGAAAGATTCACATTTTTCAGAGCATGAAAACTTCCGTACCAGAGATTCATATTTCCTGCCTTAATAATATCCATTTTATACACCTTTCTTCAGCTTCTTTGCCGCAAATTTTGCCGACAAATTTATAATAAGTGTGAGAATAAGAAGTATTGCCGCAATTGCAAATGCCGTATCAAAATCGCCTCGCTCCTTTGCATACATGTAGAGGGAAACCGTAAGCGTTGAACCGGCATGGTTCGGAGTTGCAGCTCTGATTATCCCAAGCATTTCATTTGCCATACCGGCAGTAAAAAGAAGCGCCGCACTTTCTCCAACAATTCGCCCTATTGAAAGAATACAGCCTGTTATGATGCCGTCAATTGCGGACGGAAGAACCGCTGTGCGTATCATGTGCCATTTGCCCGCACCTAAAGCAAGTCCTCCTTCACGATAGCTGTCGGGAACAGTTTTCAGACTTTCCTGCGTGGTTCTGATAATAGTCGGCAGCGTCATAATTACAAGCGTTAATGCTCCGGCTAAAAGGCTTGTTCCGAGCGAACAGAACTGCACGAATATCAGCATTCCCACAAGTCCGTAAATAATCGACGGGATTCCTGCAAGAGTTTCCGTGGCAAGCTCGATGAGTTTGACCGCTTTTTTGTTTTTGGCATATTCATTCAGGTATATCGCAGAACCGACACCAAGCGGAAGTACCACGATAAGCGTCATAAAAATGATGTACAGCGTGTTGAGAATATTCGGCAGGATTCCGACCGTTCCTTCAAGAAGACTCGGTTTTGATGTAAGAAGCTCGCCCGTAATATGAGGCAGACCTTTGTACAAAATACATATCACAAGCCCAAGCAGGAGCAGACATATTATCCCTGCGGCTGTCCAAATCAAGCCGTTCAGCAAAGCGATCTTCACTCTGCGGCTTTTGGAAATTGATCTGTTCATTATTTTTTCTCCCTTTTTATCACAAGATTAAGCACAAGGTTTATAGCAAGAATGAACACGAAAAGCACAAGTGCGACCGAGAAAAGAGCTTGCCGCTGCAATCCCGATGAATAGGACATTTCACTTGCAACTGCGGTAGTGAGGAAACGTACGCTTCCGAACAGCTTCGGCATATTCGCAACATTTCCCGATACCATCATAACTGCCATTGCTTCACCGATCGCTCTGCCTATACCAAGTACGACCGACGCTAAAATTCCGCTCTTTGCGGCAGGGAGAGTTACCTTGAAAATCGTTTCCGTTTTGGTTGCTCCGAGCGCAAGCGAGGCTTCTTCATATTCTCTCGGAACTGCACGAATAGCCGTTTCAGAAACTGAAATAACAGACGGGAGAATCATTATCGCAAGAACGATCATCGCAGAGAAAAGATTTGCTCCGTCGGGCAGATCAAAGACCTCTCTTACTGTCGGTACAATAACGATCATTCCTACAAGTCCGTAAACCACTGACGGAATCCCAGACATAAGATTGACAGCGTTGCTGACCAGAGAGGAACTTTTCTTTCCTGCAACCTTGGCAAGAAATACTGCACACAGAATGCCCAGCGGTACGCCAATTATGATCGCTCTGAGCGTTCCGTAAATCGACGACATTATAAACGGAAGTATTCCATAAGAAGCCTCCTTTGCCGTCGATGCCCATTTATCGCCGAAAATAAAGTCTATAAAGCCGATTTCCGCAATTGCAGGCGTTCCCGACACAACGAGAAATATTGTGATAAGAAGTACAAATCCTACTGCGATAAACCCACATACTGTAAAGGTCATGCTCATGGATCTTTCAATAATTTCAGATGTTTTGCGTACTTTTCCGGTTTTAAGCGTCATAGCCGGCGCTTCAATTACACTACTTTTCAACAGGAACCGCACCTGCCTTTATTATATATTCGTCTGCTGAACTGCTCATACAGAAATCATAAAACTTCTGCGCCTCGTCTGACAGTTCTTTGTTTTTCGACGTGACAAGCACGAAGTTCCTCTGAACTTTGTAGCTGCCGTTCAGAATAGTGTCATTTGTCGGCGCAACACCCTCTACGCTTATAGCTGTCACAGAATCGCTTACAGAAGCAAGCGAAGCGTATCCGATCGCATTGGGATTGGACGATACTGTCTGAACTACGTCGCCAGTGGAAGTCAACTCCTGTGCATATTTGCAGTTGTCTTCAGTACCGGTCACCGATTCAAAGCCATCTCTTGTGCCTGACGCGGCTTCTCTGCCAATACATACAATAGGAGCATCGGAGCCGCCAAGTTCGTTCCAGTTTGTAATTTCGCCTTTGTAAATCTGAGCGATCTCTTCAAGAGTCACGTCAGTTACAGAATTTGCGGGATTTACAATAACTGCGATTCCGTCGATCGCAACTACTGTTTCGTTAAGATCGGCTTTCTCCTCGTCTTTAAGACTTCTGCTCGAAAGACCAATGTCACAGCGTCCCTCCTGCACAGCTTGAATGCCTGAGCCTGAACCTGTCGGGTTGTAGGTTACCTTTACATCGGAATTATCTGCCATATACGCCTCGCTAAGATAACCGATAACCTTTTCCATGGAAGTCGAACCGTCTGTAGATACGGTCTTTTCTGATGTACTTCCGCAGCCTGTAAATGCAGCCGCTGCAAGAAGCATTGGAATTGCTGCTCTTAAAATTTTCATATCTTTTTTCCTTTCTGTTTTACTAATTCATTATCATTCTTCAGACAAGTCTTTGTGATAGAAAATGCGCTATCAAGAAAAACTGTCGCCTGTCAGGGAGGTTGATGCAGAGAACGCAAATTTTATCCGCAGATTCGATGATGAATTAGTATTAATATGCTTTATCAGCATATTAATTATATTCTGTTCAGTGTAAATTCTGAAAGCAATTTCATGTTAAATGTATGTAAAACTTTATTAGACCTCCTCGGAATCCAGCACTTCACCAGTTTTCGAGGAGGTCTATTGCAAATTTCCCTCAAAAATACAAAAGCAGACTGCCCGAAAGCAGTCTGCTGAAAAATAAAGTACGATATATACTCGCCGATATTGCGAATATGAAACAACTTTAAAAATAACTTTTTTCATTCGTTATTCATGGAAAAAGTAAGGCAGAGCGTCATAAACATAATGTCTTACAAATCCCCACCAGTGCGTTAATCCGTCAGCCTCTAAGAAGTATAAATTGCCATTTGAAAAGTTAGACGTGTATGTGAATACAGGCATCTTCTTCATGGAGTCGATCTGAGGCTTTAAATTGCCGTAAGCTATATCATCAGTGCCTGTCGCAGCAAGTATATATGTGGAATCCTTGTATTCAGACCTCTCTATAGCGTTTGCAACAGCCTGAGCGCCGCCCCAGCAGTGTCCGCTGAGAGGCATAAAATATCCAAAGTAATCAATGTCGTTGATCAGCACATTCCATGTAGCGCCGCCGCCCATCGAAAAGCCGCCGAATGCACGGTGCATCCTTGAAGCCTTCAAGCCGTCTATAGTTGTATTTTCGGCATATGTTGAATACTTGCCCTCAACAAACGGAACGATACTCTGCTTCACCTCATCATAAACGTTCTCTGCTGAACAGCCTCCGCCGTTGAAAGTAGGCGTAACTACGATCATAGGATCTATATCACCGTTTTCTATCATATGGTCGAGCATATTGTCTAATTTTACATCGTCGCTGAAAATGGTATTTTCATTCTCTCCGCCGCCGTGCATGAGATAAAAGACATTGTACTTCTTGCTCTCGTCATAATTGTAAGGAAGGTAAACATTAAGCTTTTTTGTACCATTTATTCCAGTATATGTCTCATTTATGACCTTACCCTGTTTGCTGCCCGGCTCGAGATAGTAGTCCGGCGCCGCCTTATATTGCAGATTTGCATTATAATTGAATGCGGGCTTTTCAGGCTCGGGAATCTCCGCAGCAGGAAATTCCTTTATCATGCCAAGTATATACTCCTGTATAAGAACCAAATCGGAAACAGCAGTTTCTCCGTTTCTGTCAACGTCACAGTTTGTTTTGGAGCGATCCGATGCAAAGCCGTTTATTACGCCTTTTCTTGCTGCCACCATATCAAATGCGTCTATAACGCCGTCACAATCCACGTCGCCTAATTTTATCGCCTTTTCATCGCCGGCTCCATCTATAACCGTTCCCTTTACGGCTCCTACTGCATCGTCAATGTAAAAATCGGAAGTCCCGTTTTCTGTCTCAACGTAGATATACATATCCTCCGCGCCGTCGGGGATCTTATAATTTGTATTTGAAAGCTGTATCCAATCGCCGTAAGCAGCTGACCCCCCGGCAATTTTATCATAATGAGCTGTACCGTCAACATCGTTATACTGAAGCTTCAAAAAGAAGGATGTTACCTTTTTCGCAGGACTCATAACATTTACGCTGAATGAATATTCTTCGCCCGGAACAAAGGCAGAAGCGTCGAGCTTCTTTGAAGCTCCGTTCCATGCTGACTCTCTGCCGCTGACAAAGAGCGACTTGCTGCCCTGATATTTGGCATCAGCGTTGGATGCTACAGCAGCCGCTCCTCTTCCGCTCCAGCTGTCTACGCCACTTTCAAAGGTGTCGCGGAAAAATTGTCCTTCCTCCAATGGATCAGCGGCTTGGCTGCTGCCGAACTGCCACCAGTCAACATTGAAAAGGAATCCATCTCCGCCCTTGTATACAAAATAAACATCGTGCTTGCCTTCGGTTCCGCTTACATTGCAGACAGCCTCCTCCCAGCTCTGCCATCCGTCAGTTGCTGGAACAGTCAGTTCTCCAGCAATAGGACCTGTAACGCTGTCAAGACGGATCTCGATCTTGCCGCCGTTTGTTGCAGACGCAACACTTGCGGTAAAGTTCTCAGCTCCCCCGCCGAAATCAACTCCGACAACTTTTACGTAATCTCCGTTTTCAATATTAGCAACGTCCATACCTCCGTTGGAGCATTTTTCCGTTTCTATGCCGGATTCAAAGCAAATCTTTTCAGCTTCGTTTCTGACATAGGGATTTACGGCTTCAAGCTGCTCAGGACCGTTATCACTCATTCTAATGGTCGGAAACGTTCCGTCGCTCGTGTAGCTGAACTCCTCAACTGCAACGGAACGATTGAATCCGCCGCCGCCGGGAAGTCTCTGATTGTGATAGAAGAAATATGAACGCCCCTTGTAATCAGCAACGCCGCAGTGATTTGTAAATGCAGCGCCAGCCTCGCCCTTGGGCATGATCACACCTCTGTACGTCCATGGACCTGTTGGCGATATACTTGTGGAATAACTGATATTCTCAGGTATCCCCTCCGCGGCGTAAAGCATATAGTAAAGATCGTCTCGCTTGTAAAACCAAGGTCCTTCGGTGTAAAGAGCGCCTGTACGGCTTTCAGGATCGCTGCTTTTGCCAAATCCCTGACTCATATCTACCTTCTGTATCTCACCCGAGTATGAAACCATATCATCATTGAGCTTTACATAATAAAGCTGAGGATTACCAAAATAAAGATACGCCTGACCATCATCGTCGATGAAAACAGTAGGATCAATGTAATCCCAGTTTGGCCCTACAAGAGGCTTTCCGATAGCGTCTTTGAAAGGCCCTGTGGGACTGTCCGAAACAGCAACGCCGATAACACGTCCGCCGCCGGACGCATTTGAAAGCGGACAGTACATATAGAACTTTCCGTTCCTCTCAACACACTGAGCCGCCCAAGCAGTATCCTTTTCAGCATAGGCAAAATCTGTGTCGGAAAGAACTGTGCCATGATGCGTCCAGTTCTGCATATCCGTGGTAGAATAGCATTGCCAGTCGGGCATATAGAAGTAATCGGAATTATCCTTATCATGGCTGGTATATAGGTAAAGCGTTCCATCATATACCATAGGTGAAGGATCGGCAGTGTAAACATTCTGCGCCAAAGGATTGTCGGCATATGTCGTCAAATTCGGTACAGTATTCGGCAGCAGAGTTATCGCCAACGCCAATGCCGAAACAGCAGTTATAAATTTTTTCATAAATTTTCTCCTCACTTGAGAATAGGTTCCAGCTTATATTTTAATTTTATTAAAATTCGATAAAAAAGTCAACTTAAAAAATGAATATTTGGTAGACAAAATGAAGATATTAATGAAAAT
This sequence comes from uncultured Ruminococcus sp., assembly GCA_947627275.1. Classification (GTDB taxonomy): domain Bacteria; phylum Bacillota; class Clostridia; order Oscillospirales; family Ruminococcaceae; genus Ruminococcus. Next base: position 16,612 of record CANQVK010000033.1, read on the forward strand.
TTAATAGAAATCATTATACTCGCCTCTGAAACCGCTGTCTTTTTCCTATGATTACTAAACGCTATTGCAAACCACACATTGTACAAATGGGAACTTTATACAAGCGAGGGTCGCAATAGCGTTTAGTATAATATAGAGAGATGCACTAATGCACAGGAAATTACTTTTTAGCCTCAGTATCAAATGTTACCCACTGATAATGAGCAGTAAGAGGAGTTTTTCCGTCATATGGCTTGAGCCATTCGTCAACTGTGATTCCGGGCCATGTGTTCATCATAATTCTGCCGGGAGTTTTGGGAATGTTATCGTAAGCCGTGTGAACAGCTTTGCCGTCTACATACCATGTAATGTGATCAGGCTGCCAATCAAAACCATAAGTATGGAAACCCTCGGATGCGTCAAAGCCGAGATCATACATAAACTCATGATTGCCTACGCCATCCGTGTAGTAGTTAAGCTGAACCTTAGTAGTATCCTTGCCGAGTATCTCAATGTCGATCTCGTCCCAAGGATTATCCTCGGAAGGGCCTGTATAGGTAAAGAACGAGGAAACAACACCGTCATTCTTTATAGCCTGCATGGAAGTTTCATAATATCCGTAACCGTAGTGGTCGGAGGTTCTGTACTCAGCGCCGGAATAATTATATTTTCCGCTGTGATCCTTGTCGATCGTCAGACTGAGCATTCCGTTATCCAATGACGTATTCTGTTCATACCAGCCACAGTCAAAACAGCTTCCGTTCGTCCAGCCGTCCGATGCAAAGAATAGCTTTGAATCGCCGTCACGGAAGTCTTCAACATCTGTGGCGTTCGCATTCATAGGCGTACCGTAATCCTTTATTCCGTTATTTGACTGTGCAGGTTCGGTGGTAGTTGTAACCTCAGGCTTTGTCTCGGGAGGAGCTGTAGTTACAGGAGTAGTGACCACCGGAGGTTCTGTCGGCTGAACATCAGGCTTCTTATCGTCAAGATACGACTCGGGAAGTTTTGTGAGAAGCTTAGCGTCAACCATTTGAATAGCAAGTGCGTCATCAGTGGTAATTCCGTTTCCGTTAAGATTTACGTCTCCGTTGATCATGCCCTGATCTGAAAGGTGATACTTATCTTCATTTCCGAGGTGCTGGAGAATAGCGGTCGAGTCCGCAATGGTAACTTTTCCGTCGCAGTTGGCATCGCCCCACACAACATCGTCAACAGGAGGTACTATCGGCTCTGCGTCCGTATTTGTAATCGACAGGAGATACGTCAGCGGAGAATTCCAGTAAATAGTTATCTCGTTTGTAGAATAGCTTTCGGAATTGTCTACCCAGCATTTTGCGTCTGCATTGTCACGGCAGTACGCCTTAGCGGCAGAATCTTCGAGATTCGAGTTTACTCCGCCGACCAGCATACCGGGCATAGCCTTGCCAACCGCCATTGAAGGACGGTGATGAGGGTTCTGAGGAGAAACAGTACCATAGCCTGTTACAAAGCTTGAACCGTTGGGATTTGTTCCAAGGAGATAATTAAGCTGTGCGTTTGCGGCATCAAGATATTTGGAATCGCCTGTAATGTCATAAGCTAAACCGAGTACGATTCCTGCGTTTGCAAGAGTCATATTGCTGCCCCAGTTATACTCGTCAAGAGCCGAACCATAGGGATTTGAATTGGATATGCCGAGGAAAGTATCAGCCTGATTGAGAATTGCAGCGGAGGCATTCGATACAAGGTCGGAGGAATTCTTGTCAATATCCTTCATTGTAAGAATTGCGATATTTCCGTAGTCGCCGACTGTAGCCCAATCAAGTCCTTTTTTGACTGAAATACCGTCAATGTACGATCTTTCCCCTGTTGCACGGTACAACTGAGCGGCTGCCCAGTAAATCTCGTCTGCGGTGATCTTGTCGCCGTACTCGCCCGTTACAACATCCGCTGGGTTCGCGTAAGTTACATTCGGATTCGACTTAGCCCATTCGTATGCTTTCTTTGCGGCTTCAAGACATTTGTTTGCAAAAGCCGAATCAATGTCCTTGTAAAACTCGTATGCCATTGCCATTGATGCGGCAAAGTCAGCTGTAGCTGTAGTTGACTTCGGCATTACGATAAGCGGCTTTGTTTCTTTCTGCGGCATAACATAACCGGGGAAGGTGTCGCAGGTTACCTTGTGATAAACGCCGCCGTCCGACTGATCCTGCATTTTCAGCATCCACTCGAGTTCGTAGCGAACCTCGTCGAGTATATCGGGAGTACCGTTTCCGCTCTCGGGAATGCCGATATTGTCGCTGTACATATCCGGAGCAGTCTGATAAGCGTAAAGCAGATCCGCAACAGCCTTAGCAGCGGCAACTACGTATCTTCCGTAATCGCCTGCATCATGCCAGCCGCCGCTTACATCTATCTGCTGATTTGTCTGATATATAGTCGCCATTGTATCATGGCAGGAGGGATGATCGAAATCCGCATCGTTTACCGCAGTTCCGCATCTTTGGAGATAGAGCATCTTTACGGAAGCGTCAAGAAGATTATTGTAAATGTTCTCTCCGATCTCAAAAGCATAAGAATCATCGAGACCGTCAGCTTTTACAATATATTTTCCGGGAGCTGTAACAGAAGTAAAATCTCCCGTAAAGTTAGTTTCGTCAGCAGAAGCATTTGTCTTTGGACCTTCCATTTTCCCTGTATAAACAACTTCGTTTGTATCTGCATTTACAACTGAGAAGCTACCGCCGTTTGTGTCCCTGAATACGGCAGTTTTCTTAGCTTCCGGCTTATAGCCAACCTGATTGGTTATGATCGAGGGAGCATAGGGCTTATTAGCATTGTAGTCAACCTTGCTGTCGTCAATAAGCTCGAGAACAACGTTATCAAGATATATCTCATGCTCGGGAAGCTCGCCGTCAACCTTCTGGAGTCCGCAGTTGAAGCACATTTTAGCCATAATGTCCGTTGCTTCTTCCATTGTGAACTCATAGCTTACAGTCTGCGGCTCTGTCGTAACGTCAATGCCCTTCCATGTGTAAGCCTGATAAGTACCGCCGTTCTGCTGTATCATAGCTTCAACAAAACGAGGAACTGAAGCTGAAATATCAAAGCTGAAACGGTACACGCCGTTCTGATAAAGCGGAATGATGTCATAGAACATCTGTACGCCGTAGTTCACCTTGCTCTGATTGGTGACAGTAAGACAGAGCTTTCCGTCCTTTGTCGAAAGCGAACCCACGCCGCCGCTTTCTTTGTACACGCCCCAATCGGTAGTACCGTTATCAAAGGTGGAATTGGTAATGATGTTCTCGGCAGCGATGCCTGAAAAATCTACAGCAGGCATAGCCGAAGCCATGATGGTGCAGGCGGCAATAGCGGCTGCACAGCGTTTCAAGGTGTTTTTCTTCATGATAAAGACCCTCTCTGTATTTTATAATTTTCGGTTTTGATAATAAATCCACAGTGCCATGATTTATCATCTTTTTACATATTCATTCTACATGATTCCATGTATTTTGTATATTATTTTCTTGACAAAAATGGTAAAATAATGACATTACATAGAACAGACCTCCCTTGAAACTGGAAAAATGCTGAATGACGCAGGATTTTTTCAGTTTCAAAGGAGGTCTATAGCCCACATTGAGCGGGGAGATGCTGAGATACTATTTGATTTTTTCCTCAGGGGGCTTGCTTTTGAAAATATACTTATTAGTGACTTTTACGGTCAGGCAGGCGATCAATATGCCCATCAGCGCTCCTCCGAGAATATCGGTAGGGAAATGAACATACAGATACATTCTCGAAAAAGCGATCAGAACGGCAGCGCCGAAAGCAGGAACGCCAAGGCGTTTGTCATAGTAAAAAAGTATTGAAGCTGCGCAGAAGCTTGACAGAGTATGCCCCGAGGGGAAAGAAAAATCCTGGGGATTCTCTATAAGCATATTCTGTATTTCGATTATCCAGCACGGTCTGTCACGCCGTACGGCGTTTTTTACGATCAGATTGCCGATAAGCACGCCCGCAATAAGTCCTATAAGCATGGTAATACTGCATCTTCGATACTTAGCCTTTGCCGAAATGACCAGCGCAACTGCGACCCAGAAGATCCCGAGATTTCCGCACATAGTAACGATAGGCATGACCGTATCGAGAAAGCCGTTTTTTATATGCTCTCTTATAAAATCAAGAATTTCCAGTTCAAATTCCTGCAAAATCAAAACCACCCTTTATTTCAAAACAGATTCCTGTATTGTGAAATGCTTCGGAATTCCCCTGTCCATTATAATGTTCAGCTCTCCCTGAATAAGCGGCAGGAAATATTTCAAAGCGCTGTCGCAGATATTGTTTCCCGTAGGCGTAATAAACTCATCGGGAAGAAACTTCTCATTGTTGGCTATATTTGCCGCATTGGCCGTTTCGATAACGATAGTGTACGGCATATCGTTGACTCTGCGGAACACCATTACCTTACCCGTTTCGCCGCTTAACGCACAGCGGACTCCTGCCGCTCCGACAGCCTCAGCCTCGTCAATATCCGTCCTTGAACATATATGAGACGAACATCGCTGCATTACGTTAAGCTCGATGGAACGTACCTTGCAGCCTATCTCCTTTCGCACAGCCTCCTCAAGATATTTTCCTATGCCGGAAAGATATTTGTGTCCGAAATTATCGACTACACCCGAACGGTATGATACCGCCGCTCCTTCACATTCCTCTCCTCCGCTGTTTTTTTCAGCACAGGCAGCAGGCGCGCTTACATCAGGCACTTCGATACCCTCCGAAACAGCGACGATGACAGCTTTATGCTTTGCCATTTCCTGACGCACATCTTTCATGAATGCGTCAACGTAAAAGCTTCTTTCAGGAACATATATAAGATGCGGCGCTGTTTCGCCCAAATCATGGAGTACGGCGCTTGAAGCCGTCAGCCATCCGGCATGGCGTCCCATTACCTCAACGATAGTGACCGAGGGCATACTATATACAGAACTGTCACGGACTATCTCCTGCATAGTAGCGGCAACATATTTCGCCGCCGAACCAAAGCCGGGAGTGTGATCGGTAATACACAGATCGTTATCTATGGTCTTTGGTATACCAATGACCTTAATATCCGCAGCTTCTCTTCGGAAATATTCAGAAAGCTTGTTGACCGTATCCATTGAATCGTTTCCGCCTATGTAGAAGAACGCGCCGATCTGACGCTGTTTCAGGGTTTCAAGGATTTTTTTGTATACGCTGTCGTCCTCATTGTAATCCGGAAGCTTGTACCTGCACGAACCAAGAACCGTGGAAGGCGTTTGTCTGAGAAGCTCCATGTCGTCATTGGTAAATATCAGGGTCTTAAGGTCTACAAGATGATTATGTATAATTCCCTCTATTCCGTTGACAGAACCGAAAACAGCGTCGATCTCAGGTTCTTTGATAGCCTCCTTGAATACGCCCACCAAGGACGAATTGATAGCGCAGGTAGGACCTCCCGACTGAGCTACAGCAATGTTCATCATAATTTTTTCCTCCGCTTTTGAAGCACACGTTCGGCGTGCTTTCGAATCTTCTGCGGCGTATCGAAGCGATGATCCGATAAGCCGCTTTTTTATCTCTTTTTCTATTATACTATAAAATACTACTGTTGTCAATGCGGAAAAATTTTTATGTTCGCAGAAATAATTTTGCTGGTGTCGTAATAGGGTTGAAAAGATTGAAAGCATATGATATAATAAAATAAAGTGCGAGCTGAGAAAACAGCGAAGAGCTGTTGTCCACTGACTGCGCGAGCGGTCTTTGTAAGCTGATAACGTCACACCAGGGTAAGCCTGCCGGGTAAGGAGTAGCCGTCCGCCCGTACTGAATTCTTGGGAGTGAACTGGTAACATAAGCTCTAAGCGTAGGACAGGGAGCAACAGAGCCGTACCGCAAGTGAAGTGATTGAGCCGGGAAATAATTATTCAGTGGGAACTGGTCGATGCCGTTTTATTAGCAGCAGACAACACCATGCTGACCGATAAGGCAAGGTCAGAAAGGCAGCCCCCGGTCTGAGAGCATGGCGAGGTTGATGAAGAAGTGAGCAGAGAATCACACAGGTGAGTTATCGGAACTGCTGAGATCCTGACGTATCCCGAAAGGGTAGACAAAACTGTAATTAATTACTTCTTATAAACCAAAGTCTTTCAATGACGGCAAGAGGAACATAATTGACCAAATCAATAAATTTTGAAACAGACTCATTAATTTCTTCTTTCAGTGAAAAAAACATTATTGACAACAGAATCTTTCAGCCATTTCCAAAGTCCTTCTATACTCGCCGCTATTGCAAAATATCCAACAAATTTTCTGTTCAGCATTCTTTGGACATTTTGCAATAGCGGCGAGTATAAAAGTGTGATTTTGTCAATAACACTTGACACAATTTAAAAAAAATATGAAAGCTGAAACTGAGTAAAAAATCAGGCAGCTTTTTTAATGAGTTGAAATAACGTCTGCGTTTAACGGCAGTAGGAAGACCACCATTTGCTGAACAGATACGGCGGTAATAACGCCAGATTTTAGTTTTAAGCTCGGGACTGAAAAATAAACCGTGTAAACGCAATAATCGCCCAAAAATTGACAATACTAAAAGTGCAGCCAAACAGGGCAACGC
>CANQVK010000034.1 GCA_947627275.1 uncultured Ruminococcus sp.
AAGAGATAAAAAGCGATGCCCTCACTCTAAAAGCATAGAGATAGAGAAGCTAAGGAGAAAATTCGCTATGAATAAAATTGAAAATACTGTCAACGAAAAGGTTATCATGACCGACAACGGCACAAAGGTAACAATCAAGTATCCCGAAAATGTTCCTGATGTGATTCGACAAGAAAAAATCAATCGCATTTATGACATTCTCACAAAACACAAATCGGAATAATTTTGAAAAAACTCTTGCAATTACAGCCGATTTGTGTTATAATAAAAATGTAGCAAAATCGGCTGTCGATTGCAGGAAATCGGAGGTCGGTTATGAAAAAGAAAATTGAAAACAGCAACGCTGTGACAGCGATTTATGTCCGCCGTTCCGTAGCAGACAGGGACAATAATTCTTTGTCCATTGAATCGCAGAAGGAGGATTGCATAAAATACATCGGTGAAGATTGCGTTTACCGCATATACTGCGATAACGGATTTTCGGGCAAGGACACGGAACACAGACCCGCTTTTCAGCAAATGATGCAGGACGCTCGTGACGGTTTAATCAGCAGAATTATCGTGAAAAAGTACGACCGTTTCAGCAGAAATCTGCGTGATTATCTTAACGTAAGTGACGAACTTGACAAGCTGGGCGTGAGCGTTTACTCCCTTTCTGAACCGTTCAACACGAGCAGTCGTGAAGGGCGTATGATGCGAAATAACCTGCTGAATTTTGCAGAGTTTGAACGTGAAACAATTGCCGCAAGAGTGGCTGATGCGTACAGCACAAGAGGACGTGAAACAGGCTTTTATCAAGGTGGTACAATGAATTTCGGCTATACCACAAAACGTATGACCGTGAACGGCAAAAAAGGCTCTGTACTCGTTTCGTCGGAACAGGCTAATGCTCTGAAACTCGCCTATGAAATGTATGCTGAACCGTCTATTTCTCTCCGTGATATTATCAAGTATTTCCGTGAACACGAAAATGAAGTTGGTTACAAGAGAACAGACGAATATGGCGGTAAAAAAGGTGAACACAACGGCAAATTGAATATCGGTTCTCTTTCGACTTTGCTTGCCAATCCTCTGTATGTTCGTGCGGATAAAGATGTGTATGCTTTCTTCCAGACGCAAGGCTATGAAATTCTTGATGATGTTGAGGCATATGACGGCGTTCACGGTGTTTACAGACACAAGAAATCGGACGGCACTTTTTACGTCAAAGTTGGCTATCATGAGGGACTTGTTTCATCAGAACTTTGGCTAACAGTTCAAGATAAAAAGCAGAAAAATGTTTCTGTTCCCAAAAATAGCAAAGTGGAAAATTCTTGGCTTGTTGGTCTGGTGAAATGCTCGCATTGCGGATATTCTGTTATTTTTGACAGGCAGTTCAGAAAGAATAATAAGGTGCATAAATACCTTGTTGATAGCGGATGGATTACAGCAAAAGGTTGTGTAGCAAGGTCATTTCTGCTCCGCCCTGCTGAATTGGAGGAAATCGTTTTACAGGCAATGCGTGAACATATTGAAACGCTGAATATTGCCCGTAAGCGGAAAGACACGCCTGATGCCGAAACGGAAAGTATTAAATCGGATATTCTCCGTCTTGACAATGAAATCCGTTCCCTGATGGACAGAATGGCAGATGCAGATGATGTTGTATTTGGCTACATTCAGCAGAGAATCAAGGAACTTCACTCAAAAAAATCTGAACTTGAACGCAAATTGCAGACAAAGGCTCGCAAACATAAGGCAATTGACACGAAACCGTTGGAAGAACCACTGAAAAATTGGGATTCCCTGACCGTTCAGGAACAGCATGAACTTGCATCTGCAATGATTGATGTGATTTATGTCAATCACGAAAACAAGGACGTTGAAATTGTTTTTGGCATTTGAAAATGCCGTAAAATAGGTATATTCACTTGTTCGTAAGGTGCGCTGTTCGCAGATTCCATTAATATAGGAAATATTTTATTTCGCTGACGTTGATTCAACTTTGCATACCAGCTGATAAATGTTTTTTCGGTTTCATTAAGTGAATACTCCTTAGCTAATTGATTAATTGCTTCATCAATTTCGGAACAAGCCTGATTGTCGTTAATATCGTTCTGCAAAGTTCGTACACTCCTTTTTTATTTTTGTACAAAGAGCTGCTTGTTCGCAGCTCCTTGCACTTTATTCAAAAAACTGCAATCTCACGCTGAAAGACCTGCTGGGGTTTCCTCTCGGAATTTCAGCCGCTGCTTTGCTGTTTTTTATGGAATGCGGCTGATAGGCTCAACCGCTTAGAAGCCTTTACTTCAACTCATATACAAGTGTGCTGCGTGACTCATGCTCCTTTCTTCTCATACTGATCAGCAGCGAGATTAAATCCTGCGCTAATGCCGTCGATAAAGCCGTTTACACGCTCGAGGGCTTTGGGATCAAGCTGCTGCATTTTCTGATACACTGCAAGAAACTCAACGGGATCAATTTTCTTGCTTTCGGTATTTGTCATATTGATACATCCTTTCTGTAATTTTTTCTTGTCCTTACCGCTGAAATATGGTATAATTTTATGATGACATTGCTTGTCCGTTCTGCAGGGAAATTATCAACCTTGAATCATAAAAGATTCTAATTCGAAAGATCGACTGAAATGAAGCGTTCGCTGAGTGTTGCTTTCAGTCGATTGGCTTTCTCCTGAATGCGGTCGATTTTTTCTTCAATCTCATTCAGTGCTGCCATGAGTCCGGCGTTATCACAGTCTATTTGTACCTTAACGGCTGTGTTTTTCGCTTTTTTGACTATTTCTGCCATTTTTATCACCTCCTTGTTCTATTGCGGCTTACGCACGTTTGCGTTTGCTGTAATTGCATTATACCGCATGTTTGCGTATTTGTCAAGAACTTTTTCGAAAAAACATACACAAATCAGCGCATATTTTTATGTGAAGATTGCACAAATGTGCGTTTTATATTAATTATTTTCTAAATTATATTGACAGCAACCGCACATTTGCGTATAATGTAATTATAGAGAAAGAGGTGATACGATGGCGTTACGTGATAATTTAAAAAAAATTCGTGAAGAACGCAAACTTACTAAAAAAGAAGTCTGTGAAAGAACTGGGATTTCAGAACGAGCTTATTTAACATATGAATTTGGAGAACGTGAGCCAAAAATCAGTGTAATTGAAAAGCTCGCCGACTTCTACGGAGTAACCACGGACTACCTTCTCGGCAGACCTGATGCTGTTCCGCCGGCAGACCCCGTTGATGAATTTGCTGACAAAGTTAATATGCAGGAGCATGAGCAAATAATTCTGAAAAAATGGCTTGCTCTTAATGAAAAACAACGGCAGATGGTTTTCGATTTCATGGTTGACATTGTTCATGAGTACGAAAAAGAAGCCGTGCGGTCAAACACACAACCCGAGCAAAAGCAAATCAAAAAAACTAAGGGTTACAACGTCTCTGAATTGGCGATAGCAAGAAGTAGCGAAAGTAACTATAAGCCTGCTCCGACAGAAGAACAATATAACAGCTTAGTGGAACTAACGGACGATATGCTGGGAGAATAATTTTTTAGCGGTTCTTGTGAACCGCTTTTTTGTTTAAAGTGCATAATTCACATTACATATTTTTGTGTGATATAAAGACACAGTTCTTGAATCCGAATTTGACATTGAATGTCCAACTTGTGGTAAAGATTTTGCAATTTCTTTATCAGAATGCTATGATGACATTACTTGTCCGTTCTGCGGAGAGATAATTCATACTGATTTCGAATAATTATCTTCCGCCTCTAATCAGCTGAATTGTTGACATGTTAAGCGACACATTCGGCTGATTTTTTTTGATTATCACGCTCCTTTTCAATCGCCTTTTCCCATTTATGGGAAGGAGACGATAAAAAAATATCCGCCTTTTCACTATTGCAGGTAATTTGCAACGCAGAGCATATTTTGTCAATTTCATCAGTATTGAAATGCGACGTCCCAACCATGCGGCTTGACATTGTATTTGCAGAAATTCCAATACGTTCAGCTAATTGTGCTTGTGTATACCCGGCTTTTACAATGGCTGCTTTCAAAAGATTTCTGTTGAGCATTTGTTCACCTTCTTTCTTCCCACTTTTGGGATTAATTATAGTATATCATGTTATTTTGCATTTGTCAACCCATTTTTGGGAGAATTTTAAAATTTTTTTGGAAAAAACTATTGCTTTTTTGGGAAATCAATGATATAATTAGTTTTAAAGTGAGGTGAATATAATGAATATACGCTCTAAAAGAATAAATGAAGCCATAGAAAAAAGCGGATATAGTTATCCAGAACTTTCTAAGATAACTGGTATTTCAAAATCCTCATTACAAAGATATGCCACAGGTGAAACTAAAAAAATACCTATTGATTGTATAGAAAAAATTGCTAAAGCTACCAATACGGATTCACGTTATCTTATGTGTTGGGATGGTCCGATTCCTAATGAATCTGAAATAGCACTCCAAGAAAACAATAATACTTTTTCGGCAGAAGAAATCCAGCACGTAAAAAAATATCGCGGTCTCGATATATATGGAAAAAAAGCAGTTGATATGGTACTCAACATTGAATTTGAACGTTGTAAAGGTACTTCAGAATCCGTGCAGTCAAACGCACAACCCGAGCAAAAGCAAATCAAAAAAACTGAGGGTTACAACGTCTCTGAATTGGCGATAGCAAGAAGTAGCGAAAGTAACTACAAGCCTGCTCCGACAGAAGAACAATACAACAGCTTAGTGGAACTAACGGACGATATGCTGGGAGAATAATTTTTTAGCGGTTCTTGTGAACCGCTTTTTTGTTTAAAGTGCATAATTCACATTACATATTTTTGTGTGATATTAGGATTGTAATATTTTATCAAATATGGTAAAATATTAATATAAAATTGTATTTAAGGTGATATTTATATGAAAAAATACTTATTAGCTACATTCGGCGTCGGTGTACTCCTTGCACTTTCTGCCTGCGGAAATGGTGAAGAAAATTCGCCTGCGTCAGAATCCTCGAACATTACTGAAACTACTGTTGGCGAAACCACTGTTGCTGAAACTACAGCGGCAACAACTACTTTGACTAAACCTGTTACTACAACCGTTAAGGTGACTACTAAACAACCCGATAAGCATGAATATTCGTTAGAAGAAACTCAAAATGTCGGAGACCTATCATTTAAGCTTCCTAAAAATTGTAAAGTTAAAACTCAAGATATAAATTCCGGGAAAATGAATACAATTGTTTTTCCTGATTTATCTATTATCCAAGTAGCGGATATACCCGTTCCGTACGATATTGACGACTTATCGGATTCTGAACTTACACTTGTGCTAAATACATACGCTGAAAGCTTTATATCAAATGAAGCATGGAAGAAAATTTCCGATCCAAAGGAAATTGATATCGATGAACACATTACAATTAAACAAGATGCAGAATTGTTAAAGCAGGGCGAAAGCACGCTTTATCATTTCGCTTATAACGGACACATATATTCTTTCGCTTTTATAAAAGTGTCATCTTTAGACAACGCAACAGCTTCATACGATTTACAAAATAAAATCATAAATAGCTTAGAATTCAAGGAAGTAAAAGCGGATAAAAAGGAAGTAGAAACAGATAAAGAAGAAACTCCAGTTGTTCCTGATTCAAACGAAACGTTAGGGCAGAAAAATGCGTTAAAAACCGCTAAATCATATATTGATTATTCGGCATTTTCGTATCTTAGCTTAATCAAACAATTAGAATATGAGGGCTATTCTAATGAAGAAGCAGTTTATGGTGCTGATAATTGCGGAGCGGATTGGAATGCCGAAGCTCTCGAATCAGCCGAATCATACATAAGTTATTCCGACTTTTCATATCAAGGTTTATTGGAACAATTAGAATATGAACAATTCACTAATGAACAGGCTGTTTATGGAGCGGATAACTGCGGTGCTGATTGGTTTCAAGAAGCGGCAGACTGTGCAGAAAGCTACATCAGCTATTCTTCATTTTCCAGCAAAGAACTTTTAGACCAGCTTCTTTATGAAGGATTCACACAGGATCAGGCTGAATACGGATTACAATCAGTAGGGTATTAACGGTTATGTGCGCTCAGCTGCACAACATGATTTAACAGAATAATATAGCCAATTGGCTTTATTATAATATTTTTAATTCGAGGAGGAATATCCAATGAAAAGGATTACCAAAAGAATCGTCTCTGCGTTAAGCGTATGCGCTATGTTCACAGCATCACTGCCAATTTCAGAAAGTGCAGCTGCTGAAAACGTTCAGCCCCGAGGCAGTTACCACGTATACGGCGATATAGATAATGACGGTATGATAACCGGGAGCGATGCAACTTTAACTTTGCATGCGTCTACAATTTTCGAGAATCTTACAGGAAGTTCCGATCTCCCTGTGGAATATGCAGTCGCACGCCCTTCTGTATATTTTAGGGATATAGAAACCCCTGTTCCGCAGGCTGCCGACACAAATTGTGACGGTGTAATAAACAATGATGATGCAATGGACATTCTGAATTACTATACTCTTTTGAGTTCTGGCGGTAGCAGTCTTGAAGGTTATAACGGAAACTGCGGCAAAGTCTTTTTCATTCAGTAATTAAACAATAAAATACCGGCAATTTACGGAACAGAAAAAATAAATATCCCGATAAATTTGGTTTTTTCTTCCATAATCCTTGCAATGACAAAAACACCTCTGACTATTATAATAGTAGTCGGAGGTGCTTTTTATGGACTATGATATTTATAGACACGCCCGTGATATGGCGTGGCAGTTTCTTATTGATAACAATGTAGCGGAGTTGCCTGTAAAACTTACGGAGATATGCAGAAACAACGGCTATCGCCTGCTCCTTGATACCAAACACATATTTCTCGGAGCAGGCGACAGAGGCGCAACATTTCTTAAAGACGGACAATGGTAGATCGTATTAAGTGCATCTGACAGTATTACTGCACGCCGCTATACGTTAGCTCACGAACTCGGACACATCTATCTTGATCATTCGCTTTGCAACGGAAAATTTGGGCGATCATTCGGAATTCAAAGGACTCCGAAAACGCCGGAAGAATACCAAGCGGAACGATTTGCTATTGACATTCTCGCTCCTGCATGCGTTATGCGTGGACTGAATTTACATACCGCAGAGGATATAGCCAAGGTTTGCAACATTTCCATGCAGTCAGCACGGATTCGAGCAGAACGAATGGAGACTTTGTATAAACGCAGCATGTTTCTCACTAATCCGTTAGAACGTAAGGTTTTCAATAATTTCCGTGCGTTTGTTGAAAATTCATAATTTACTGAATATATATTTGTATAATATTATTGTTGCAATATTTCGCCGAATATGGTAAGATATTAATATAATGTGGAATAAAAATACAGGATTTGCATATAAAGCTGATTTTAACCTTAGCAGTCAAAAATACCGACAACAGAGGTGAGATATAAAAAATAAATATTACGATTTTTGTGCATTTAACTGCACAACTCAAAATTCCCCCCTGTCAATATGACGGGGGATAATTTTAAGGAGATGTCAATATGGATGAATACTGCATATACTTAAGAAAATCCCGTGCAGATATTGAATCTGAGGAAAGAGGCGAAGGTGAAACTCTCGCGCGTCATCAATCGACTCTTATTGAATTGGCAAAGAAACAGAAGCTTAATGTTGTGAAGCTGTACAAGGAAATAGTGAGCGGAGACAGTATTGCGGCACGTCCGCAGATGCAGGCTATGCTTGCTGATATTTCCAACGGAAATTATGCTGGTGTGCTTGTTATGGAAGTGGAACGTCTCGCACGAGGCGACACCATAGATCAAGGAATAGTTGCACAAGCGTTTCGTGAATCAGGTACAAAAATTATTACTCCGATAAAAACATATGATCCCAATAATGAATTCGACGAAGAATATTTTGAATTTTCGCTTTTTATGAGCCGACGTGAATACAAAACAATAAAAAGACGTATGCAAGCAGGACGTCTTGCATCAATAAAAGAAGGCAATTATATAAGTTCGTCTGATCCGTATGGGTATGTCAGAATTAATCCTGAGCCTAAAGTGCATACTCTTGAAATCGTTCCGGCTGAGGCTGAAATCGTGAAACTGATATACGATCTTTATCTTGACGGTCACGGAGCAAAATATATAGCCGAAGAGCTAAACCGTATGGGCATCAGACCTAAAAAAAGTCATTATTGGGAAAATCCGAGTATTAAAAAAATCCTTTCCAATCCTCTGTATTGCGGTAAAATAGGCTGGAAAACGAAGTCAAACGGCGATACTTTGTATCAGGGAAAACATAAAGCAATAATATCTGAGGAAACGTTCAACGCTGCTCAATTCAAAAAAGCCAACAATCCTGCTGCTCAGCTCCATCCCAACGATAAGCTTTTAAATTACTATCACGGAGTAATATACTGCAAAAACTGCGGTCACCAATTAAAGCGCAGAGTGATTACAAAAAGAGGGTACGAACATTTGTTATGTACATACAGACAATGCCGAGGCATAACAGTAAGCGCTTCATTTCAAGAAGTCGATAACGCCGTTTTGGCAGCTTTCAGATACCACATAGGCAAAATTCGTGAACTTATATCCGAAGGCAAAGCCTGCTCCGATATAAAAAATAACGTCCCGGATAAAAGAATACCTATTGAATCCGAGTTAAAAAAAGCCAAAAAACAGCTTTCCAAGCTGTATGATCTCTTAGAACAAGAAATATATGACACTAATACATTTCTCGAACGTTCTAAATTAATCAATGACAGGATCAAATCTCTTGAAACCGAACTGAAAAATATAGAAAATACAACATCCCACAAAAAGCTTTCCCCAGAAGAAGTGCTGACACGTTTGGAATACATCGTCGCTAATTTTGAAAAAGCAAACCCCGAAGAAAAAAATTCAATGCTGAAAAGCGTTGCAAATAAAATCTATTACAGCAAAACAGAAAGAATGTGTAAAAACAAAGACAAATCCAACCTAAAGATCGAGGTAGATTTTTTATGATTTTTATGTACAACATTGATATTGTAATAAATTGCAATACCCCGTTAAAATAAAAACGCCCAACGCTAAGCTTGCTAAGGTTATTATATCGCAGCTTGGCGGTCCAGACGGCGAACTGGCTGCGTCGCTGAGATACCTGAATCAACGCTATGTTATGCCTTATTCCGAGGTCAAGGGACTTCTTACCGACATAGGTACAGAAGAACTCGCCCACGTTGAAATGATTTCGGCGATACTGTATCAGCTGACCAAAGATCTGACGATAGAGGAAATAAAGGAAAGCGGATTTGACACTTATTTCGTAGACCATACTACGGGAATCTATCCGATCGCAGCCTCAGGAACTCCTTTTACCGCAACATATTTCCAGTCAAAGGGAGATATTATAACCGACCTTCACGAAGATCTTGCCGCAGAGCAGAAAGCCCGCACCACATATGACAACATTCTGCGGCTTGCGGACGATCCGGACGTCCGTGACCCGATAAAGTTTCTCAGACAGAGGGAGATCGTGCATTATCAGAGGTTCGGCGAAGCGCTCAGACTGACCACCGACCGTCTGAACTCCAGAAATTTCTACGCCTGCAACCCTGTATTTGACAAAAACTGTCCGAGAAAAAAGTGAAAAAATAATTTTGAAAAAAGCCGAAAAAACGTTAAAACAATTTGCAGAGATGTCGAAACAGCCTATTTATAGGATAATTCTGTATCTTTCGCCAAAAAAATATATAAAATAGAAAATAAAAAAAAAGTGAATTTGTGGAGATTCTATAAATAATTTTCATCCTTTTGTTTCCGCTTGACAAATCCAATTTGGTATTATATAATAAGAATATAGAAAAACACAACCAATTCAGAATTTTGCTTTTATTATACAGGCGGCTTACGGCACTAAGCCGTCTGTGATTATACCCGTTTCTGTTTCAACAGACGCGGCAGAATTTCAGCAAAGCTCTTGCCAGTCAAGAAACAAACCGCAAGTCAGACCGATGCCTGTCGGAAATTTGCAGCACGGAATGACAGGCTTTATGAAAAATATGCCGTTTTGGAATAGAGGGAGTATATACTAAACACTATTGAAAAGCTTAATGAAAGACCATAAGACGATCAGTAAGTTTTGCAATAGCGTTCAGAATGTAATGAAACAAGCTATGCTCATATTTGCATTGCCGATTTTTTCGGAAATAATACTACTGTCTACAGACTCTTTTTTGATAAGAATCAAAGTCGCCAAAGTTGTGGATAGTGGAAATAATGCAGTTACGGTGAGCGCCATTGGGGAGTGGGAATATGGATAATATCGTTTACAAGGAAAGATCAATGAACAAACCCGTCGATATCAAACCTCAGGAAGAAACGCTGCTTAAAGAGATCGCAGCGGACAGTCTTCCGAAAAAACCTATATACAACGCTGTAAAGCGTGTATTTGACATCATTGCTTCAGCTGCCGCGCTTGTGGTACTGTCGCCTATTATGATCGGAACTATGATCTCGATCGTACGTGAGGACTACGGTCCGCCGCTTTACAAGCAGGAACGTATCGGCAAAAACGGCAAACCCTTTATGATCTACAAGTTCCGTTCAATGAAAATGAACGCGGATGAGATCAAGGAAACTCTCATGGATTGCAGCGACGGTCAGGGCGCTAACTTTAAAATGGAAAACGATCCGAGAATAACTAAAATCGGAAAAAAGCTCAGAAATTCCTCCGTGGACGAGCTGCCGCAGCTTATCAACATCATTAAAGGCGATATGTCTATCGTTGGACCAAGACCGTTTATCGCACAGGAACAGGCTAATCTTCCTTCGGACAGGCTTCTCGTAAAACCGGGACTTTCCTGCTATTGGCAGATAGGCGGAAAAAACAAGCTTCCTCTGGAAGAACAGATCAATCTTGACAGAAAATACTTATTGGACAGGTCGTGGAGCGTAGATATTAAGATAATCTTCAAGACCATATATCATGTACTTAAAAAAGACAACAACTAAAAACGGACTGTAAAAGTCCCCTAAGAACAAAAAGATCCCGTCAGAGCTGTGGCTTTGACGGGTTATTTTTTCTTGTACTTCACGGAAATTAATTTTACAGAAGATTTTGTTTTCCTCGACTTGAGCCAATGTCGTAACATTCTGCTCCATTCGGGGCAGAATGTTACGAAAACTGAGATTTCAAAGGGGTCCCCATGCTAAAGCCTGTTTCGGAAATCCTCATATCCGAATTCACGAATCAGCTCAAATGCGCCGTCGGCTCTTTTAAGCCATATTGCCGGCAGGGGCATTCCGTTGAACGTGTTGTTCTTGACCATGGAATATATCGCCATATCGCCGAAAACCAGCCTGTTCCCTATTTTCAGGGGAGCGTCAAATGAATATTCCCCGATAACGTCTCCGGCAAGGCAGGTCTGCGAACCAAGACGATAGGAAAACGGCTTTTCACACGGTTCTCCCGAGTTCAGAAGCGGCGGACGATACGGCATTTCCAGCACGTCGGGCATATGACATGCGGCAGACGTATCAAGTATTGCAATTGGCATATCATTTTCAATAACATCGAGGACTTCGGTCACCAGATAGCCTGCATTCAACGCAAAGGCTTCTCCCGGCTCAATAAATACTTCAAGTCCGTATTTTTCCCGCATTCGCCTTATACAATCCTCCAGAAGCGAAATATCGTAATCTTCACGGGTGATATGATGTCCGCCGCCGAAGTTTATCCACTTCATTTTCGGCAGTATATCACCGAATTTCTCCTCAACGGCGTCAAGCGTTTTTTTCAGGTCGTCCGAATTTTGCTCGCAAAGCGTATGGAAGTGCAACCCCGTAACTCCGTAAAGATCGTCGGTACGGAAATTCCTTCGGGTAATGCCAAGTCTCGATCTCGGCGAACACGGGTCGTATATCTCATGTCCCTCCTGAGTGGAACACTCGGGATTGATGCGCAGACCGATCTTCTTCCCCCTGTTCAGCGCACGGTCACGATATTTGTCAAGCTGACCGAACGAATTAAATATTATATGATCGCTGTAGGACAATATTTCCTCAAATTCGCTCTCTCGGTAGGCAGCGGAAAAAACATGATTTTCTCCGCCCATTTCCTCAGCTCCGAGACGAGCTTCAAAAAGACCGCTTGCGGCAGTTCCCGAAACATACCGGCGGATCAGCGGATACAGCCGATAGCAGGAAAACGCTTTCTGCGCAAGAAGTATCTTTGCCCCCGTGCGCCGCTCAACTCCGCTGAGAATTTCGAGATTACGTATCAACTTCTCCTCGTCTATAACATAGCACGGCGTTGAAAGTTTCAGCAGTTCCTTCATATCACTTGTTCATTCCGTTCATAAAATCAACGTAATCGCTCTTTTCAACGGAAACGGAAACACGCACACGCACGATATTCGAGGTGTTTATAATGTCCTCGTCAAAATAATAATCGCTGCCTGCGGAACGTCCGTTGCAGAGCTTTACCCAGCCGTCCTCAACAATATCGAGCCTGCCGCTGACATACTCGTGGTCAGCCATGTAAACACGTATCTGCTGACCTATGAATTTTTTAAGGGTATCCTCTATCCTTACCCTCATAGGCTTCGGTGACTTCGGCTGAATGACCTCGGCAGATTTTGAAAGCGTCTGCGCCGTATCTTTTTTTAACTCCTCCGACTTTGCAGCTTCGGGCTTAAGCTCCTCCATCTGCACCGATGCCGCCGTTCTGTTCTCGGAATTGACTGCCGTAGGCTTCGGCAATTCAGGCTTCGCTATTATCGGCTTTCCTGATTTGTTAAGTTTTATCTGCATATCTTTTTCTCCCTTTAGTTTATTTGTTTCATAATGTCATCGGCAAGCTCGGACGGCAATTCGCTTTCGCCGAGGGCTGTTTTTATACTGTACGCCAAAGCTCCCGATATTGTCAGAAATCGGCTTCGCTCGTCTACGGCTCTTCTTACCGGAGCGTGTATATACTCCTCCTCGGCATTATACAG
This sequence comes from uncultured Ruminococcus sp., assembly GCA_947627275.1. GTDB lineage: Bacteria > Bacillota > Clostridia > Oscillospirales > Ruminococcaceae > Ruminococcus. The sequence continues at coordinate 13,022 of CANQVK010000034.1, forward strand.
ACGAATAAGGTACGGCATGGCATACCACGGCGAAATCGAACATCTGCACAAGATCCTCACCAGCCGCCGCACAAGAAGCTCATTCTCCAAATTCGCTTTAATATCGCTGTAAACACGCTCGGGCTGAGCATTTCCCACAAGCAAAAACGCCCTGTATGCCGCCTTTGCCGTTTGCTTACGTGAATCCAACAGCAAATTATAATAAAGGTCGTCGTTTCCGTCGCCGGTCAGATTCGCAAGAGCGTACACCGCTGCTTCTGCGATTTTATCGTCAGGCGAATCCGCAAAAGGCTTTACATACCTCTCGTCTTCATATTTTCCGCATTCACCGAAGCCCTTTATCGCCGCCGGAATAGGAAAATTATCTCTGTAAAATTTTTTTATATCAAGAGCCGGTTTCTTTTCAAAATAATACTGCATACGCTGACGAACAGTTTTTGTTTTGTCAAGAAGAAGATTTTCCGCACCATCCCATAAACCGAAAAGTTCGTATAGCTTATCAGCGGCGGCAGCTCTTACTTTAGGATGCCAGTTTTCTGTAAAATCAATAAGCTGTTCCTTTGAAAGCTCGTATCTTGAAATGCAATACAGCTCTAAAATACTTTCAACGTTTTTGTTTTCATTTGAAAATATGTATTCCGCCGTTTCGAGGGACGGCAGTTTATCGCGAAATAATGCGGAAAAAACTATGCGCCGTTCTTTTTCCTCCGATATTTTGCAGAGCCTTGCGGCGGTGGGAACGTCAAGTCCTACGGTTATTCTCTCCGCAGCTTTCCGCCGCATATCGGAAAGAAACGTCTTATCGAACCTACCCCTTTTCTCCATAAGGTCAAATTCCTTATATATAACGGCGATCGTGAAAATGTCTGCCGCTGACATCATTTTACAGACTGACCTTTCTGCTCCTCGGCGTACCTGCGTCACCCAGTCGTTGAGCAAATTAAACGCAAAGGGCAGAAAGTGCGGATGATCGGAAATTTCCTTAACGCATTTCTCACGGAAATATCCGTTGTAATGAAAAGTCCCCACCGCTAAAATATAAGGGTAGTCCTCTCCGCTGTAATTCTGTATCCGCTTAAGCTCCAAAGTCTCATGCTGCAAACTGTAATCATAACCATACTGCGGCTTACGCAGACGTAACAGTTCTCCGCGAATTTCATTGAAGCTTTTCCCGTCAATGATTTTTCTGCACTCGCCTGCGAATTGCCGCACCATTTTTTCATCAAGTCTGTCAAGGGTATTGAATGCAGGGTACAGAAAATCGTGGTATCCATTCGCAAACTCCTTTGCATAGCGAATTTCTTCGTTTTTTCTGAAAAATCCTGAAATTCTGTCAAAAATCATTTTTGCTCCTTGTCAAAGCTCTTCGGGGGAAATTGATTCCACAAAAGCAAGATTCAAAAGGCATTGTTCATCTCCGTCAACAAGCAGGATATAGTCGTCGCCGACCTCTGTCAAAACGCCGGTATATTCATCGTCATGTGTTGTTACAAGACAATCACAGTTTAAAAAACGTTTTATAGCTTCCTGAAATTTCATATTCCATACCTCACATATAATGCTGTTAATCTACTAACGTCGGATTGAAGTCCTCCTCCCACGGAAGTCCCCATTTATTGAGAGCCTCCATGAACGGGTCGGGGTCAAATTCCTCGATGTTGTACACGCCTGCCTTGTTCCACTTGCCTGTCATTATCATCATTGCGCCTATCATGGCAGGTACGCCCGTAGTATACGAGATAGCCTGAGAGCCGACCTCTTTGTAGCACTCCTGATGATCGCATATATTGTAAAGGTAATAGTTCTTGTCCTTGCCGTCCTTTTTTCCGCGGAAAATACAGCCGATATTGGTCTTGCCGACCGTTCTCGGACCAAGCGACGCAGGGTCGGGCAGAACCGCCTTTAAGAATTGCAGCGGAACGATCTCTCTGCCCTCGTACATGATAGGCTCTATCGAAGTCATGCCGACATTTTCAAGGCACTTAAGATGCGTAAGATAGCTCTGACCGAAAGTCATGAAAAATCTGATACGCCTGATGCCCTTGATGTTCAGCGCAAGAGACTCAAGCTCCTCATGGTGGAGCAGATACATATCCTTTTCGCCAACGCCCTTGAAGTTGTAGACCCTTTTTATCTCCATAGGCTCAGTCTCTACCCATTTGCCGTCCTCGATGTAGCTGCCCTTTGCGGAGACTTCACGTATATTTATTTCGGGGTTGAAATTAGTTGCAAAAGGATAGCCGTGATCGCCGCCGTTGCAGTCAAGAATGTCGATATAATTTATTTCATCGAACTCATGCTTCATGGCGTAAGCTGAGAAAACGCCCGTAACTCCAGGGTCGAATCCGCTGCCGAGAAGCGCCGTTATACCGGCTTTTTCAAAGCGTTCACGATACGCCCACTGCCACTTATACTCGAATTTAGCCGTATCGAGGGGTTCGTAGTTTGCCGTATCGACATAGTGCGTTTTTGTGGCAAGACAAGCGTCCATAATAGTAAGGTCCTGATAAGGCAGGGCAAGATTCAGCACTACATCGGGCTTGTAGCTTTCGATAAGAGTTATAAGCTCGTCAACATTATCGGCATTGACCTGCGCAGTCTCTATGATTGTCTTTGTGGTCGGCTGAAGCTTTTCTTTCAGCGCATCGCACTTGGACTTTGTGCGGCTTGCTATCATTATTCCCTCGAAAACCTCGCTGTTCTGACAGCACTTATGAATTGCAACGGACGCAACTCCGCCGCAGCCTATTATCATACATTTTCCCATGATTTTTCTCCTTTAATTTATTTTATACTCGCCGCTACTGCATTGTCTGCAATTACGAAAGAGCCAGCAGCATTTCACGGATAATTTTGCAGGCGACAGCAGTCGAAGCTCCCGACGGGTCGTAATGCGGACTAAGCTCATTCACATCGCAGCCAACGATATTCAGCCGACTGCAAACAAGGGTAACGGCTTCGCGAAGCTCCTTAAACGCAACGCCCTCCGCTTCGGGAGTACCCGTACCCGGAAATACGGACGGGTCGAGAACGTCCAGATCGAGAGTTAAATAAACGTTTTTGCCCTTTAGTCTTTCGACCGTTTCCGCAAGACCGTCAAAGCCGAATTTGTGCATTTCCGTATGCTCTTTTGCGAATACAAATTCCTCACGGTCGCCGCTGCGTATACCAAACTGGAAGATATGCCCGTCCCCAACAAGCTCGTGGCATCTCCTGATAACGCAGGCATGGGACAGCGGCTGACCGAGATAGTCGCTGCGAAGGTCGGCATGAGCGTCAAAGTGAACTATATACAAGTCGTCATATTTTTCTTTGACTGCCATAACAGAACCTAAAGTCACAAGATGCTCGCCGCCTATCATAAAGGGGAGCTTGCCGTCGTTAAGAATAGTATCTGTACGCATGGCAATATCGGCTATTGCACGGCGGACGCTGCCGAAGGGAAGTTCAAGGTCGCCGCTGTCAAAATAAGAATGATCCGTCATATCCTTATCCTGATAGGGGCTGTAAGTCTCGATACCGAAGCTTTCGCTGCGGATAGCGGAGGGGGCAAATCTTGTGCCGGGACGGAAGCTGGTAGTTCCGTCAAAGCCTGCTCCGAAAAGAACGATCTTCGCTTCTTCGTATTCGCTGTCACAGGCGATAAAGGTCTGTATATTCTTATTCAACATCTTTAAGCAGCTCCTCTACATAATTTGGCAGGGCGAACGCTCCCGCATGAAGTTTTGTATTGTAGTACTTCGTTTTCATACCCAGCATATTCCATTTCGCCGCTTTCAGGTCATGTACAGGGTGATATTTTTTTGACGCAAAACCAAAAAGCCAATGTCCCGACGGATAAGTCGGTATATGCGCCTGATATACGCGGCTTACGGGAAAGCTCTCCACGATGCGCTTGTGTGAACGCTGCATAGCCGCCGCGTCCTCGTCGTAGAACGGACTTTCATGCTGGTTCACCATAATACCGTCCTCACGGAGCGCCTTATTGCAGCTGCCGTAAAACTCCTTGGTAAACAGTCCCTCTCCGGGCCCGAACGGGTCTGTAGAGTCCACAATAATAACATCGTACTTATTTTCACAGCGGCGGATAAATTTCACGCCGTCCTCATAGTAAATATGAACCCGCTTATCGTCAAGCCGACATGCCGTGGTCGGAAGATATTTTTTGCTGACCTCGACAACAAGCTCGTCTATCTCCACAAGGTCGATGCTCTCAACGTTCGGATAACGCGTAAGCTCCCGGATAACTCCCCCGTCCCCTGCTCCTATAACAAGGATATTTTTTGGATTCGGGTGGACTGCCATTGGTATATGCGTTATCATCTCATGGTAAATAAACTCGTCCTTTTCCGTAAGCATCATATAGCCGTCAAGTGTGAGAAAACGCCCGAATTCCTTTGAATCGAACACGTCTATCCGCTGAAACTCGCTTTTGCCCGTATAAAGCTGACGGTCTACCTTTATCGAAAACTTAACATTCGGAGTATGACGCTCCGTAAACCATAGTTCCATAAAATCCTCCTATGCAAGCTGCTGCTGAAATTCATACAAGACGCCATTATCGACTGAATAACGACTACACAAGCACATTCAGCCGTTGAATGTTCAGATCTTCCGTACCGGTCATCTGACAGCCCTTTTCCTTTGCGTATTTTATATACTTTATTATATCCTCTGTTATAAGCTCGCCGGGAGCAAGGATAGGTATTCCGGGGGGATAGCACATAACAAATTCGGTGCATACCCTGCCTGCGCTTTCCTCAAGGGGGAGCGATATTTTATCGGAATAGAAAGCTTTTCTCGGCGGCTCGGCAACTATTGGAGAAATATACTCCTGAGTGAGCATATCCGCCCCCGATTTTCCGAAACGGCGTTTTATTTCAGCCAATGCGCTGATGAGACGTTCGATGTCACGGTCACGGTCGCCTACGGAAAGATAGGCAAGAATATTTCCGATGTCCCCGAACTCTATCTGAATATCGTATTCGTCACGGAGCAGATCGTAGACCTCGATACCTGCAAGACCAACAGGCAGAGTATATATACTGAGCTTTGAAACGTCAAAGTCATATACGCTGTCGCCGTTTATCAGCTCTCTGGAATAGGCGTAGTAGCCGCCTATGCCGTTTATTTCGGAACGCGCGTATTCCGCCGTTTCGACAGTCTTTGCAAATATCTCCCTGCCGCTGAGCGCAAGCCTTTTCCGTGATATATCGAGACTTGACAGAAGCAGATACGAAGCGCTTGTGGTCTGCGTGAGATTGACCACCTGCCGCATATAGTCGGAATTGATATTTTTTCCCATAAGCAAGAAGGAGCTTTGGGTGAGACTTCCCCCTGATTTGTGCATACTGACGGAAGAAATGTCCGCACCCGCCTCCATAGCGGTTATGGGAAAATTATCACCGAAGTAGAAATGCGTGCCGTGAGCCTCGTCCACAAGAACGAGCATATTATGCTCATGGGCAAGCTCCACTATTTTTTTCAGGTCGGAGCATATGCCGTAATATGTGGGATTGTTCACCATAACAGCCTTTGCCTGCGGATTCTCACGGATAGCCCTTTCGACCTGCTCGACAGACATTCCGAGAGCTATGCCGAGCTGAGAATTTACCTCGGGGTTGACGTAAACAGGTACCGCTCCCGTCAGGATAAGAGCGTTTATTGCGCTTCTGTGGACGTTTCGGGGCATGATTATTTTATCGCCGCTTTTGCAGGCGTACATTATCATGCTCTGCACCGCCGAAGTAGTTCCCCCGACCATGAAAAAAACGTTTGCCGCTTTGAATGCTTCAGCCGCAAGCTCCTCTGCGTCACGGATAACCGACACGGGGTGACAAAGATTGTCCAGCGGCTTCATTGAGTTTACGTCAACGTTCATGCAGTCCTCGCCGAGGAACTCGGTAAGCTCCATATTTCCCCTGCCACGCTTATGACCGGGTACGTCGAAGGGAACTACCCTCATTCGCCTGAACCGCCTGAGAGCCTCGTATATCGGTGCGTTAACCTGAGAAAGAGCCATTTCCGAACACATTCCTTCCGCTGAAAATTTCTATCATTTCCCTTCTGAGGGAATTGGTAATATCAAGTCTGCTGCGCGGAGAGATCTCACGCACATCGGTGTTGAACAGGTAATTCTGCAATTCAATTTCCTTTATAAGCATTTTTGTATGGAACATATTAGCCTGATAGACGTTTACGTCTACAGCGTCGTACTTGTCAAGAGTCGCTTTGTCAATGTAATCCTGAATAGAAGTAATATCATGGTCTATAAAGATCTTCTCGCCGCTGAGATTACGTGTAAATCCTCTGACGCGGTAATCCATTGTTATAATATCGCTGTCAAAGCTGCCGATAAGGTAATCGAGAGCTGTAAGAGGCGTTATTTTTCCGCAGGTCGCAACGTCTATATCAACACGGAACGTCGCAATATTCGTATCGGGGTGGTACTCAGGGTATGTGTGTACGGTAACATGGCTTTTATCAAGGTGAGCCACCGTCTCGCTTCCGCCTGCCGGTATCATGGTATCATCGGCAATAAGAAATGTTGCGGACGCTCCCTGAGGGTCGTAATCCTGACGTGAAACGCTTAGCACCTGCGCTCCTATCATCTCCGTAAGGTGCGCCATAATATCGGTGATACGCTCGGAATTATACACCTCGTCAACGTAGGCGATATAGTCCATCTGAGCTTTAGGCATACGCGCGTAGCAGACATCATATATATTGAAGCTCAGAGATTTTGTTAAATTATTAAATCCGTAAAGCTTTAGCTTATTTTCCATATTGCACCTCAAAATAAAAACGTACAGACATTTTCAGCCTGTACGTGTTAAGAGCAGATATAAAACTTCACGGCTTCAGAGCTATATTGAGCAAAGATACCTCTTTTACCACTCTTATTGACCTTTCACAAGCTGAGTCACTTATAAAAAAATTTCAATAAGGCAACAGAAGTTGCCGTCCGAAAAACTCGGAAATCGGCATTTGACCGGCTGTCCGTATGGCACTAACTCCGCATGGAGTGGTCAAAATCATGCTCTGAGCAGAAGCTCTGATCGCAATACAGTTATTTTACCACAATTCTCTTGATTTGTCAATAGAAAACTCAAATTTTTCAGGAAATCAATTTTCAAAATATATTTTCCGAATGTTGAGACACGGCGTGCCGTGTCTGTGTGAAATTTCGAGAAAAACAAGGCGGACACGGCACGCCGCGTCCCTACAAATTCAGATATTTTACATTATTTTTTAGAATTATAGCAAACGACAAAACGCTTTGGCGTTCACTATAATCAGTGAAAATCTTTCAGTAAAGACAAAATTCCCAAAAAAAGCATATGATATGCGTATCATTTATAACAATTCACTATTGACAAAATGAAGAAAACATGTTATAATTATCACATAATCTACTAATCAGGTAGGAATAGTAAGCTTAATGTGAAAGGTTTTTTGCCATGAATAAAAATTATAAGTTCGAGACTTTGCAGATCCATGTCGGTCAGGAATCCCCCGACCCTGCCACTGACGCAAGAGCCGTCCCCATATATGCCACGACCTCGTATGTTTTCAAGGATTCCTCACAGGCGGCAGGTCGCTTCGGTCTTACGGAAAGCGGCAATATCTACACCCGTCTGATGAATCCGACCTCCGATGTGTTTGAAAAACGTATCGCCGCTTTGGAGGGCGGCGCGGCTGCTCTTGCATGCGCTTCGGGTTCGGCGGCAATTTCCTATGCTGTACAGAACATAGCAACGGCAGGCGACCATATAGTATCGTCAGCCAATCTTTACGGCGGTACATATAATCTTTTTGCAAACACACTCAGGGAACAGGGTCTTGATACAACGTTTGTAGATCCCTCCGACCCTCAGAATTTTGAAAAAGCTGTCAGACCCAATACAAAGCTTCTCTATGCCGAAACCCTCGGCAACCCCAATTCGGACGTGATAGATATTGAAGCTATCTCGGAGATCGCTCACAGACACGGTATTCCGCTGATAGTGGACAATACCTTTGCAACGCCTTACCTCCTCCGTCCTATCGAACACGGCGCAGATATAACGGTGCATTCCGCAACAAAATTTATAGGCGGTCACGGTACGGTAATGGGCGGCGTCATAGTGGACGGCGGCAAATTCAACTGGGCGCAGAACGACAAGTTCCCGGGACTTTCAAAGCCCAATCCCTCCTATCACGGAGTAGTGTTCACTGAAGCATGTGGAAATATCGCATATATCATGAAGCTCCGCACGACCCTCATGAGAGATCAGGGCGCGACAATTTCACCGTTCAATTCCTTCCTGCTTTTACAGGGACTTGAAACGCTTTCGCTTCGTCTGGAACGTCACGTTGAAAATGCGCTTAAAGTGGTGGACTTCCTGAAAAATCATCCGCAGGTCGAAAAAGTCAATCACCCGTCGCTTGCCGCAGGCAGGGGAAAAGAGCTGTACAATAAGTATTTTCCCAACGGTGCGGCATCTATCTTCACTTTTGAGATAAAGGGAAACGCCGAAACAGCAAAGAAGTTTACGGAAAGTCTGGAGCTTTTCTCGCTCCTTGCCAACGTTGCGGACGTTAAATCGCTTGTGATCCACCCTACCTCCACTACGCATTCGCAGATGACGGAGGAGGAGCTTCTTGCCGCAGGAATAAAGCCGAATACAGTACGTCTTTCAATAGGCACAGAGCATATAGACGACATTCTTGCCGACTTAGAGCATGGATTTGAAGCGGTAAAATAATCACTATCCAGCTTTGTTAATGACAGCAACTTAAGCGTTCTAATATTGGGATTCCAAAGGGACGGTGTCCCTTTGGCGGAGTCCAGAGGCAGCGCCTCTGGTAGGGTGTGGGACAAAGTCCCACAAAGCGTTAAGCGCTCCGCAAAGGGTGAATTTCAAAACAGTCCGCAGGATTGTTTTGAAAGAGGTGATTCCCCACAGGTGGGGAAATGTCGCAAAGCGACAAAGGGGACGGCACGTAGTGCGCCCTGCAAGAGAGGGCGTTCCCTTATTAAAAAATGCTTAAGTTGTCGATAACGGTAAATTAATATAAGGAGAAATTTTATGAAAATTTATAAAAAAGTGACCGACCTCATAGGAAACACACCTCTTATGGAACTCGCAAATATCGAGAAAAACGAAGCCCTGAACGCGCGTATCCTCGCAAAGCTGGAGTATTTCAATCCGGCAGGCAGCGTAAAGGACAGGGTCGCCGCCGCTATGATAATCGACGCGGAGGAAAAAGGTATCCTGACAAAGGACAGCGTGCTTATCGAGCCGACAAGCGGAAATACGGGAATAGGTCTTGCCGCAGCAGCCGCTTCAAGAGGATATAGGCTTATCATCACAATGCCTGAGACAATGAGCATCGAACGCCGCAATCTTATGAAAGCCTACGGTGCGGAGCTTGTGCTGACAGACGGCTCTAAAGGTATGAAAGGCGCAATTGAAAAGGCTGACGAGCTTGCGGCTGAAATCCCGAACAGCTTTATCCCCTCGCAGTTCACAAATCCGGCAAATCCAGCCGCTCACGAAAAAACAACAGGCGTTGAGATATGGAACGACACCGACGGAACAGTCGATATTTTCGTTGCAGGCGTCGGCACAGGCGGCACTATCAGCGGAGTAGGCGCATATCTGAAATCGAAAAACCCCAATATAAAGATATTTGCCGTTGAGCCGAAAAGTTCCCCCGTTCTTTCGGAGGGCAAAGCAGGTCCTCATAAAATTCAGGGTATCGGAGCAGGCTTTGTTCCCGAAACTCTCAACACCAAGATTTACGATGAAATAATTACCGTAGCTAACGAGGACGCTTTTTCCGCCGGCAGAGCCGCCGCAAGAAGCGAGGGCGTACTTGTCGGCATATCATCGGGAGCGGCGATATGGGCGGCTGTTCAGCTTGCAAAACGTCCCGAAAATAAGGGAAAAACCATAGTTGCACTTCTTCCCGATACCGGCGAACGCTATCTTTCAACTCCCATGTTTGAATAAATAAATATCCCGTTAAAACCACGGTAAATCGAGGCTTTAACGGGATATTTTGCGTTATAAAATCACTATCCACAACTTAAGAGGATTTTGCTGCCCTTTACTTTCTGTTAAAGAGATAACTCTTAGAACCCAATATCGTAAATTT
>CANQVK010000035.1 GCA_947627275.1 uncultured Ruminococcus sp.
GAAATCATTGTAGAAACAATATCGCACCAGAATCGGCGTAATCTTATTTCCAATTTCATAATAGCACACATTGAACATTTTGTCAATAGGAAACGTTTGATTTCTATGTTTTACTCAAATATTTCCATTTTGAATTGTACATATTACACAATTTTGAGTTCTGCATTTTATTTAAGGTATACCGATCAAACTGCTCTGGAAAGTGTCCTTATGTGTCATTTCCAAAAAAAGAGTACCGTTCTTCCACATTTTCAACGTGGAGTTTGGTACTCTTTTTTGTAGCATAATCGTCTGTTAATCGCAATTTTGTGGTGTTCGTAAGGTGTAATAGTGGGTTCAACGTTAAAAATTGTAACAGAGATCCTGACGCGAGAAAAATAGCTGACATTTGAGTGGTCAGCTATTTAGATTATTCAGTTGGTGGGGAAGATTCAGTTTGTGTGATAGAATCTCTGATGCTTTTAGCGATTTGGGAAAGAAATTTAGAACGTTTATCACGATCCATACTAATATACAAACTGAAAAAATCTTTTTCAAGCTCTGTGAAATGCGCCATAGTTGAAACAAGTTCGACTATGTTGATGTCTATTGTTGATTCTCTGCCGAGGAGATAATCGGTAGTTACACCATAAAAATCAGCGAGCTTTATTAATATTTCTGCTGTGGGTATTCTTTTACCGCTTTCATAGTTTTGATAAGTATTAATACTTATATCGGCAGCCTCGCAAAAATCTTTCATATTTGCAAAGCCTTTTGATTTTCTAAGAAATTTTAAAATTTCTTTAGTCTCCATAATGTCACCTCCTTTTATTTTATTATATCATACGTTCGTATGAACGTCAAGCAGGTAAAAAACATAAAAATACACAAAAGCACTTTGATAATTTTGTTCAATCATACAAATGTACAGTATCATAGCACAAATATACTAAATTTCTATTGGCATTTAAGTATGCACGTACTATAATTAAAGCAAGAGAAATCAAGCTGAATAAAACGGCAAAAGCCATGGAGGAAATTAAAATGAATGAAATTAAAATCAACAACACTTCTTTATCTATAAAGGAGTATAACGGACAGCGTGTAGTTACATTCAAGGACATTGACGCAGTACACAACAGACCCGGTGGAACGGCAAGAAAACGTTTCAATGACAATAAGAAACATTTTATTGAATGCGAGGACTTCTATAAAATATCGCCGTCCGAATTTCGGACAGCGATAGGCGAAATGGATTTAAGACAGCAAAATAATATTACCCTCATCACCGAAAGCGGCTATCTCATGCTTGTGAAATCATTCACTGATGACATAGCATGGGATGTTCAGAGACAGCTTGTTAAGACGTATTTCAAAGTGCAGGAAGAACAGCCGAAGATGACGCCAATGGAAATGATAGTGGGTATAGCAAACGGCTGTGTGGAACTTGAAAGGCGAATGACACAGCTTAGTTATGCTTTTGGATATTCAAGACCCTGCAAAGGTGTTTTTTAACGGTGTGAGATTCAATGATGATATTGCAAAAAAAACTTCACAACAAGTACAACCGTAGCCGCATACATATTTTATACGAAAGGGGATGACGCTATGGCGAAAAACAGTAAAAAGGAGATGTCCGCATGGGAACGCAGCGATTACGAGGTTATAAGTGAAACCGAAACAGAAACAGAAGAAATAGCGGTTCTCAGACTAAAACACGGTGGAGCTACTGTTGTATGTCGTACTCCTAAGCTTACGCCCGAGGGTGAAAAGGAACGTGCAGAAAAAATCACGCTTGCTTTGACGAAATTTGCACATCCTGATCTTGATCTCAGTGAAGTTAAGAGAATGGAAATCATAGTATAGCAAAATGCCGATTGTGCGTTTAACTGCACAGGAAAGAGAATGTTATAATGCTGAAGTATAAAATAAGAGGTATTTCATTCACCTGCGACGAGGTTTCCGGCAAATGCCAAATTATCGGAGCAGGCGAAGAAATCAAAATGGACAACCCTATAGAAGCCTTTAACAGCTTTTGGGGTAGAGCCGGAGCCGCCTTGCTTGACGAGATTCGGAATGCAATTGAAAAAAATGGATTTAACCGCTATTTAGGAGTAAAAAATGGGAAAGAAAATGTCAGCTGAAACGGTAGAAAAGCTAATGAGAATCAATCGTGATAAACATGATTCAATTTTTATCAGTGGTAACAAGTACGGCTACAAAGTTGATGTTAATCATCCGTTGATAAGTCCATTATACGACCAGTTTAAATTTGAAATTGGATGCAATATACTTTCGGATAAAGAGAGGTTTCAATTTGAAAATCTAATCATTCAGAGATACGGCAAGACGAAAAAATAAAAATGGCTCTATGAAAGGAATAAAAATGAACTCAAACATAATATTACCCGACAGCATAGGTTACTTGCTGATCGTGTTCGGAGCTGTTGCCGCAGCCGTGTACATAAGATCGGCGATAGACGATATAAGGGCGGCGCGGCGTGAACGGGCAGTCCGAGAATTTAAAGCGGCTGTCGAAGCGGACAAAGTTTCCAAGGCATTATCGGATTACTACACGGCAGCCGCATACGGCGACCCCGACGACTATACCTATTGGGTAGAAACGGCTAAGCAGTTTAAGGGGGATTACAATAATGGCAGAAGTATATAAAAGCAGAGTATATACCGACAGATTATTATATGCAGACTATGATCCGCCTGAAAAGTTCGAGGCGATCAAGAGTATCATCGCTAAACGATTGATAGAACATCCAAAAGCGATCTGCTCATATTCAGGCGGCGCGGACAGCGACATCATGATTGATCTGATCGAGAAAACGAGGGCAATTTTCGGCTTGCCGCCTGTCAAATACGTGTTCTTTAATACGGGGCTTGAAATGAAAGCAACTAAAGATCATGTAAAGGCGACTGCTGAAAAATACGGCGTTGAGATCGAAGAATGCCGTCCGAAAATCAGCATTGTTCAAGCGGCGAGGACTTACGGTATACCTTTTGTGTCGAAGATCATGTCGGCAGGTTTATCCGAATGGCAGAAAAAAGGAATCCCGTTATCAATTGCCGATGAATACGAACAAGCCGAGGACAAGGCGGCGAAACGAACAGAGTTAAAAGAACGTTATCCAAAATGCGAAAGCGTGATAAATTTCCTGTGCTGCTGTAATTCGGCAGGAGAACCCCGTCCGAACATTCAGCTTGTTATAAATTCTTCTAAGTATATGAGGGATTTTATAGGCGAATATCCTCCCGATTTTACGATCAGCGCGAAATGCTGCGATTACTGCAAAAAGCAAGCTGCGCATCTTGTGCAAAAAGATTATGACATGATCATCACAGGAGAACGCAGAGCAGAGGGCGGTATGCGTTCTGTACCGCGCAAAGATAATACGTCATTATGCTTCACTGAAACAAGCGGCGGACAGTACCGTTTAAGACCGCTATACTATGTTACCGACATTGATAAGGCATGGTATAAGGACTACTATGGTATAAGATACGCTGACGCTTATGAGGTGTATGGTCTGACAAGGACAGGCTGCTGCGGTTGTCCTATATCTCATAAGGCTGTAGAGGATTTAGAAAAAATACGTCCGTATGAGCCTAATGTTGTGAAAGCCGCATGGAATATCTTTGGCAAAAGCTATGGGTACCGTTTGAAATACAACGAGTACAAACGAATCAGGCGACAAAAGGAACTCGATGAAAAAAATAAAGATTCCGGGCAGCTGTCATTTGAGTACATTGAAACAAAAAAATAACCGTCTGAAAAATCTCAGACGGAAGAAATAAAAAATATTCAACACTGCTATTATAGCAGATTCAGGAGGAAAAGTCAATGACAATTAAAGAAAAAATTTTGCAAATCATAGCTCTGGCTATGAGCATAAAAACAACAGACAGCCGATATTTAACAATAGATTGGTTTGGATATTGTCCGAACCACGTTGTTGTTTGGGTGCATGAATCGGAAAACGGAAAATCGAAAAGGGTTGTCGAAAGTCGTACATACGGCGGAGATGATGACAACTCCACTTACGATAGCTATGAATCAATGATAGAATGGCTCGATCGTATGAAAAGAGAATTGGGTGAGGTATGAAAGTTTCAGACGGAAGAAATAAAAATAATTACCACTGCTATTATAGCAGATTCAGGAGGAAAAGTCAATGGATTTGAAAGGATATTTTGATACGTCATTTATAAGTGGAGTGAAACAGCGTGCAATTGCCAAAGGGACTGCGAAAGCACTGCTGCAATTCTGCGAGCAGGAGCAGGAATTTGAACAGGCGATAGAGCAGTCGGGCGGTACGTTTCAGCAGTGTCTTGATAAAGCTGTCAAAGGAAGTGGAAACAGTATTTCCGATCTGGAAGTCTACAGCAAAGCGGTGAAGTTTTACTTTTCGACAGCGGTCGTTCATTTTCATATGACTATTGACCTGAGTGGAGATAACGGTCACGTCAATCCGCCCATAACCATGACGCAGAACAAGCCAAAAAGCAGTTTGAGTGTATCGCTTGATGATCTGCTTGACTTTTGAGGTGAGAGCAATGATAAAGGACGAGAAGCTCAGAAACAGTCTGCTTGAAAGTTTTCCTGATTTAGGCTACAGAAAGCAGCAGAAAATCGAAAATGAACATATGCCGCAGTACGTTCTGTACACACAGGTGAAAAAAGGCGTATTTGAATGTTACTGCACTCGCTGCCGCCGTTTTTACACAAACGACATTGTAAACGGACGTCATTTTATTAAGGGAATCGCCCACAAAAAAGAAGGTACGTGCCTTGAATGCAATTCCGTTGTGACGTATCTTGCAATGGGGAAAGGCAGAAAAAGCATGTGGCATAAAGAGAATTTCGCTGTATTCATAGCGAAAGAAGAAAACCTGTATATCCGTTGTTTTACTGTATATGAGAGGTTTTCCGCCAACGGGTCAAGAGGATATTTCGGGGACTCCGCCCCCCTTGATTTTGAGTGGTACGAAGTACAGAGATACTGCCTTACCCCTAACGGCGCTCAACATTGGGATGCTCGCTTCAACTTCAATTCAAATGAAAATAGGTGGTGCAAGAAATGGCATCCCTTAAAGAGCGAGAACGATCCTGATTTCAGAACAGGAGGATTCTACGCAAACAATTCATATGTCGTCATAGATCGGGAAGAAACCGAAAAAACGTTCCTAATATATGCGGATAAGTGTATAAGTCAGAGTGAATATCCGGCGATTAAAGGTAATTATATAAAATGTCTCTGTGAATTCGCAGCGCATCCGAATATAGAATATCTGATTAAGTCAGGGTTTGGCTATATCGTTTCTCAGAAGCTTGCCGAAGGAACAATGGACGGAATCCGAATAAATTACCGCAGCAATGATGTTAAAAAAATGCTGAAACTCAATAAAGCCGAGATGAGTTTGCTTAAAGATCGTGGTTGTGGAGTATTAAGCGCGTATCTTACACTTCGCAGATTTGATCCCGCAACGAATGAGAATTTACGCTTTCAAGCGGCTTGCAGATATAAATATTGTATCGATACTCTGATCGCAATTATGAATAAAACAAACCTTTCTCTTAGAAAAGTTCTTAATTATGTGGAAAAGCAAGAGGGATATTACGGCATAAGGGATTGGAACGATTATCTCGATCAGTGCATAAAGCTGAAATATGACACAACCGATACTCTTATCGCAAAGCCTAAAGATTTACATAAAGCCCATGAGCGTCTTACGAAAATAATTAAAATCAAGGCAGACGAGATCGCACAGCAGGAACTTGAAGAACGTAACCAAAAACTTAAAAAAATGGAGTATGTTGACGAAAAAAGAGGACTGCAAGTCGTTGTTCCGCAAAGCTTGCAGGAAATAATCAACGAGGGAAAACGCCTGAATCACTGTGTCGGCGGCTATGTGGAGCGTCATGCAAACGGAAAGCTCACGATTCTTTTTCTTCGGACGATTGAAAAACCCGATGTTCCGTATTATACGATGGAAGTCAGCACTGATGGCAGGATAGTCCAGTGCAGAGGGTACAAGAATAATCGTGCAAATAATCCGAAACCGCAGGAAATATCTGATTTTGAAAAGGAATATCAACAGTATCTTGACGTATTGTTCGGAAAGAAAACCAAAAAACAGCGATTAAAAATATCAGCATAACAGGAGGTAACTATGGAAACAAAAGCCATTATCATGAAGCCGGAGCAGGAGGCGTTAGTCCTTAATGAACGCATCAGAGCTAACGGACAGGCGGCAGTCAATGCAGTTTGTGCAGTCGGACGTGATCTGCGACGTATGAAAATCGAACAATTGTACACATATCTCGGGTATAGTTCTTTTGAGGAATATTCGGAGCAGGAACACGGATTGAAACGCAGACAGGCGTATCAGTACATAAGTGTATATGAAAATCTTGGGGAGGATTTTGTGCAGTCAAACGCACAGTTAGGAATAACGAAACTCGCCCTGCTTACATCGGTGGACGCTGAGGACAGAATTGATATTATGAATAGTAATGATTTATCGGGAATGACAGTAAATGAGGTCAAAGAACTTCTCGATAAGGTGAAACAGCAGGGCGAACAGCTTTCGATGTTTGAAAGTCAGCTCGACGACACAGGAAATGCAATGCGTAAAACCACAGCCGAAAAGCAGGAGATTGAGAGAAAAAACGCAGAACTTGAAGCACGGATAAAAGAGCTTGAAAGCTGTCCTGTTGAAGTCGCTGTTGCTGAACCTAAGATAAAGGAAGTTATCAAGAAAGTTCCTGATAAGAAAGCATTAGCCGAAAAGGACAGGGAAATCCTGACTTTGCAAAATAAATATAAGGCGCTTGATGAAGCAAGGATAGAACAGGTTGAAAATCTGAAAAAAGCATATGAAGAACGTATTGCGGAGCTTCAGAAGCCTGCCGAACAGCCTGTCGAAACGGAAAAGAGTTCTTTTAAGTTCCTTTATGCTGAAGCCTATAAAAGCTGCCTCGGACTTGTAGAGTTTATAAAAAGCACAGTCGGTGACGATAAAGAGCTTTTCATTGAAAGAACGGACAAGCTGTTGGATATCGTTCGGGAAACACTTCACGGCTGATCGTGACAGGGCAAATCAAAAAAACGGTTTGCCCTTACATTATAATAAGGTGATCAAAAGAGGGACGCAGCTGTCCTTTTGATACTTGTAATGTATATTATCCTATCGACCACTAAATATCTGAGTGAGGATTGAAAAATATGAGATGTCATTACAGAGAAAAAATATATGAGTGTGGGGACTATATGGAATCTCATATGTACCCTGTATACAGAAAAGCAAGCGTAAGAAGAAAAAAAGCCAAGCCCACTAAAGAATGTCAGAAAAAACTTAATCAGATACACAGAGAAAATAACTGTATCAGAATAGTTCATGCAAACTTCACTTCTGATGATATGAGACTTGACTTAACATATGACAACCGGCATCTTCCTGCCGATGATGAACAAGCGGCGAGAGAGCTTACAAATTTTCTGAAACGTGTGAAGCATTGCAGAAAAAAGAAAGGGCTGTCCGGTTTAAAATATATTGCCGTTACAGAAAAAGGAAAAAAGAACGGTAGATACCATCATCACTTGATAATAAACGGCGGATTAAGTCCGCAGGAAATATATGCCTTATGGAGGAGGGGATACGCTAGAACGGACGCTTTGCAGTTCAACGAGGACGGCGTAGCGGATCTAGTGAGATATATTCTGAAAAAGTCAGCAGTGTCAAAGAAGGGCTGGAATTCCTCTAAGAATCTGATACATCCGCAGGCAAAGGAGCGCGACAACAGACTGTCGGCACGTCAGGTAAGAGAGCTGGCAAAAGATACGCAGAACAATCGTGAATACGAGAAATATTATGACGGCTATTATTTTTCAGGTGCTGACGTTGTGTTTAACGACATCAACGGCGGAGTTTACATATATGCGAGATTTTACAAAAAGGAGGCGAAATTTTGCAGGGTTACAAATCGTGTGAAGAAACAGAACAGATAAATCTGTTTCGTTGGGCAGCGTTTGCCGAAAATAAATATCCCGAGCTGAAACTGATGTATCACGTTCCGAACGAAGGGAAAAGAAGTGCGATAACAGGGAGCAGGCTGAAACAGGCAGGATTGAAACCGGGAGTCCCGGATATTGTCCTCCCGGTGGTGAGAGGCGGATATATCGGATTGTACATTGAACTTAAATATGGCAAGAATAAATTAACCGAGAATCAGAAGGACTGGCTCGGGAGATTGCGAGTTGAGAGCCATTTGACAGCGGTATGTTACGGCTGGGAACAGGCGAAAGAACTGATCGAAAGTTATTTGAAACTCGGACGAACGGTTCAAATCAAAGAGAAAGGAGATTTTGATAATGACCAATAAAGAATACTTGGAACAGGTCGAAAACATCGACATGAAAATCAAATCGCTTGCAATGCAGGAAGTGTATTTGCGGAATAAACGGGGGAACGAAAAGTCTTTGCAGGAACTTAGAGATTTGATTGAAAATATGAGCGAGAAATTTATCGAGCTTCAAAAAAAGATCACCGTTGAGATCTATTCAATGAAAAACAGTATGTATTCCGCAATATTGGGAGCTAAATATCTAAGCGGCGCAACTTGGGAGGAAGTTGCGGTCATGATAGGGTACAGCGATGTAAAATACGTGAGAACAGTCCTTCATGAAAAAGCGCTGAAAGAATTTAAAAAAATCTGAAAATTCCCCCTCTCTTTCTCCGCTAACCCCTTTTATTCTCCTTTCAGATATGTTACACTGAAATAGGAAAGTTAAAAGTATTTTCCGACAGTTGATACTTATTGACACACCTACCTTCTGCCGTGTTAAAACTGCGCAACAGAATAAGAATATCTGTTGTGCAGTTAAACGCACGGTCACGGAAAGGCGGATGAAATATTATGTTATCAAAAATTTGTACACGCTGTGGCAAAAGAATCCCACTGAATTCAGTGTGTAAATGTTCTATCGGAAAAAGAGGCAAGCACACGCAGCATCATAGATACAACGAGGATATAAAAAAATTCTATTCCACAAGCGAGTGGAAAAAAGCGCGGGAACGGTGTATCGCCGAATGCTTCGGAATTGATATTTATAGTTTTTTTGTACTTAAAAAAATTGAGTACGGCGAAATTGTTCATCATATAATCCCGATCGTCAACGATTACAGCGAACGTTTAAAAGCTGAAAATCTTATATATCTGACCGAGACTAATCACAAACTGATACACAGCTTGTATGAAAATTCATATGACGAAACGGTGAAATTACTGAAAACACTGCTGAAAATGGCGAAAACAATTACAGCCCCGAGGGGGTGACCGAAAATGTTTTGGCGATACTGCCGACACCTATGGGGAAACTTTCTTGTCGCAAAATTGTAAATATTTATTTTCGGGAGGTGGTTCAATATGGGAAGAACGAGGCTTCCATTGTCCGAACAGAAAGGTGATCTTACTAAAGAGCGTCAGGAACGCAGAAAAGCGGAGCAGGAATTAGTAAAAGCGCCGAAAAAGTATATTGAGAAAACTCCTTCATGGCTTAGCAAAAGAGCGGCAAAAGAATACAAACGGCTGCTTGGAAACATTAAGGATATGGATATGCTCAGCGATCTTGACGCCAATAATCTTGCTTGTTACTGCAACGCTTATGATAAATACCTCACAGCCGAAGATGATATTGCAAGCCGTGGAACGCTGATCGACGGGAGGGAAAATCCTTCGGTTTTACTACAGATAAAATTCGCTAAAGAAATGCGTGAGTTTGGAAAACAATGTGGACTTTCTATAGATAGCCGTCTTAAATTTGCAGCAGTTAAACTAAAAGAAACAGAAGAAAATATATCGAATGAATTCGGAGAAATCTGATGACAATAAAACAGGAGCTGACCGTTTATGCACAACAATGCGTAAGCGGTCAAATCGTAAGCTGCAAAAAGCATAAATGGGCGTGCCAGCGTTTTTTGAACGATATTGAAAAATCGGAAACAGATGCAAACTATCCGTTTGTGTGGGACGAAACAGAAGCGCAAAGAATCGTTAAGTGGTTTTCGTTTCTTCATCATTCAAAAGGAATTCTTGCAGGACAGGCGATACAGCTCATAACAGCGCAGAAGTTTACATTATGTCAGTTATATGGCTGGAGAAAAAAATCGGATGGTTTGAGGCGGTTTAATAAGTGCTTCAAAGAGATAGCACGAAAGAACGCTAAATCCCAAGAAGAAGCCGGAATCGTACTGTATGAAGCGTCATATACAAGCACCAAAAACAGGGAAGTGAACGAGTGCTACAGCGCAGGAACAAAGAGAGATCAGTCAAAAATCATATTTAATGAAGCTAAACTAATGCTCCGCGGTTCGCCGCTTGCATTGAAGTTCAAGTGCAATAACAACATAATAGAACACAAAAAAACAGGATCATTTATAGTTCCGCTGAGTAAAGAAGATGGAAAAACAGGTGACGGCACGAATCCTGCCGTGCTTATTCTTGACGAATATCATCAGCATCCTACAACGGATTTTTACGATCTTGCGATCGGATCAAATACCAAAGAGCCTTTGCTTATGATAATAACGACGGCAGGAAAGGATTTAAATTGCCCTTGCTATAATCAGGAGTACGCATATTGCTCAGATGTTCTGAATCCCGACAAGCCCGATATTGAAAACGACGAATATCTTATAGATATATTTGAAGCCGACAGCGATATTCCTCTTACCGATGAAAGCTATGAACGTCTTGTGGAAATGGCAAATCCTGTAAGAGCTTCGTATGCAGAAGGACGAAAGAAAATTTATGATGATTACATAGTAGCAAAACAGATTCCCGAAAAGATGATAACATTTCTTACAAAAGTCTTGAATATTTGGGTACAGGCGAAACAGAATGGGTATATGAATATGGCGAAATGGAATGCCTGTAAGCTGACGGAACTTCCAATTGACGTAAAAGGAATGCCGGTTTATGTCGGATTCGATATGTCGGCGAAAATTGATCTAACATCAGTAGCTTTTATAGTTCCATACAAAAACGAAGATGAAACTGTAAAATATCTCCTTTGGTCACACTCGTTTATACCCAACAGGGAAAAGCTGACAGAAAGATGCAGAGTAGACAAAATGCCTTATGACGCATGGAAACGCAACAAATGGCTTACGGTCACCGATACTGAAATAGTTGATCAGAATGCAGTTATCGAATACGTCAAGTTCTTTTGCTGTAAAATGGGGTTAAAAATACAGACACTGTGTTTCGACCCGTCAAACGCAAGCAAACAGATGCTCGAACTTTCAAACGAGGGTTATGACGTTGTTGAGGTGTGGCAGTCTCACAAATCTTTGAATGAAGCAACAGCAGGATTCAGGGAGCAGGTATATTGCAGAAATGTACAGTTTCTGAATAATCCTCTTTTGAATTATGCAATGGGAAATGCAATGATAAGGACGAATAACGGACTTATAAAAATTGATAAGGACGCAACAATACGAAGAATCGACCCTGTAGATGCAGTTCTGTGTGCATTTAAGCTTGCAATGTATCATGAATTTGTAGATTTGCAGTCGGTTGACGAGTGGCTCGAATCGGAAAGCTGGTGATAATTATGAGCATATTCAAGCGAAAAATCAGGAACGAAGCTAAAAATCAGGGCTTTGCAAGTCTTATGGAATACTTTGACAACAGCGGAATATTAGATGCGGTAAGGGGCGCTGATCTCACGGCGGCAACATATTACGCCTGTATGCTCATACGGTGCAACGCTCTTGCCAAAATTCCCTTTAAGCTGTACCGCAAGGACGGAGACGGTTCTGAAAATATTGAACACAGTCTTGCTGATCTGCTGAAATTCCGTCCGAACTTTTATACTACCGCTCATGATTTCCTGTGGGCGACAGAGTTTCAGCGGCTCGAATATGGCAATGCGTTTTGGGTATACGACATTTCAAAGAGCGGCATAAGCGGCTTGTACCTTCTGGATTCCCGAAACATTGAAATAATCGTCGATGACCGCAAGCTTCTCAGCGATAAAAGGTCGATATTCTATGTGTATTCCGACAGTCGACAAGGACAGCTTATATATACCGCCGACAGGATAGTTCATTTCAAGAATTTTTCCGCAGACGGAGTAAAGGGTACTCCAATCAAAAAATATATCGGGGATGTTATCTCGCAGGAGAAAGCTGCTCAACAAGTCGTTAAGGAAAAATACTCCAAGGGGTTGCAGGATCCTATTATTGTCACTTATACGGGCGACCTCAGTGAAGCAAAAAGCAATCAGATAAAGAAGAAATTCGCAAGTCTCGGCGGTTCTCAGAATGCAGGAAGAGTAGTTCCCATTCCCACGGATTTCAGCGTACAGCAGCTTGAAACAAAACTTGTGAATTCGCAGTTTTTTGAGCTTAACGGCTTGACTGCGCGTCATATAGCGAACGCTTTCGGGGTAAAGTCTTTTCAGCTGAACGATATGGAAAAGTCTACCTATGCCAATATTGAGCAGCAAAACAGAACGTTTTACTCCGATACTCTGCAAAATGTTATTACCGCATATGAACAGGAGCTGACATACAAGCTGCTTACTTCCTCTGAACGCAGGGACGGTATTTATATCAAGGGCAATGCAGATGTTTTGCTCCGTTCTGATACGGAAAATCGCTACAAGGCGTATCGCGACGGTATCGAGGGTGGTTTCCTTACCATAGCGGAGGCGCGAAAAAAAGAGGAACTGCCGTTTATCGAAGGGACTAACAGGCTCATTATAGGAAACGGTGCAAGTATACCGTTTGAGGATTTAGGCAAGCAGTACGGAGGTGAAAGCAATGAAACAGTATAATTTCACACAGGGATATATGAGATACAATGCCGCAGATACGGAAAACAGCCGTGCGTCGCTCTGCTTTTACGGCGATATTTGCAGCGAATCCCTCGGAGAGTGGCAGAAATATTACCCCGACGCAAAAGCCCCGCAGGATATTTCGGATTTTTTTTCCGAGATTGAGGACGGCACACAGCCTCTTGATGTATATGTAAACTCGGGCGGCGGCGATGTTTTCGGCGGTATCGCCATTTACAATATCCTCAAACGCTATCGGGGCGAGAAAACGGCTCATATTGACGGTATAGCGGCAAGCATTGCAGGTATTATCCCTTTTGCATGCGATAAGGTAGTTGCTCCGAAAGCGGCGCAGATAATGCTTCATAAGCCTTGGAGCAGGTGTACGGGAAATGCTGACGATATGAAAAAATGTATCGAAAGTCTTGATGCGTGTGAGCAGTCCATTATTGACATATATGCCGCCAATACGGTGAACGGTACTACCGCCGAAACCATTAAAAGCATGATAGACCGGGAAACATGGCTTACCTGTGGTGAAGCCGCTCAGTATTTCCGTATTGAGATAGAGGACGGTGAACCCATAGCAGCTTGTGTCTCCAATTATTTTGGGCAGTACAAAAATACGCCTGGGAAGTTTACAGCTTCTCAGAACATCGACCGCAAACGCAGATTGCAGCTCGAGCTTGATTGCCTGAGCTGCGGAAATAAATTAGTTAAGAGCATTTAAGCTGATAAAGGCTCTTAACAAAAGCAAGAAATGAGGTTTTAACATGAGCAAATTTGAAGAAATGCTTATCAGGCTCAACAGTCTGACAGAGGCAATGCAGGCTTGTATTGACAACGACGATTTCGACGGGGCGGAGGTCAAGAAAAACGAGATACAGGCTCTCAGAACCAAAATGGATAATCAGGCTTTCCTTGATTCTCTGGAAATGCCGAAAGCTCCCGAAATGCCGGTTGCAGCGAACGCACACGATGATACCCGTGAAAAGGAGGGTGCTAATTTTATTCGTGCGTGCATTAAGAAATTTAGTGGTAAAAAGCTTACGGAAGCCGAAAACTCACTGCTTCTTCCCACGGGTACGGGTTCAGCTCCGAACGGCGAACACGGCGAGGGATACATACTTCCCGAGGACATCCGCACAAAGATAAAGAAGCGTATCAGGGAGTTCCGCTCGCTCCGTTCGGTATGCGGTTCTCTTACTGCGGCAGCTCTTACAGGCTCTTATCCCGTTGAAAATATCGACAGCCTTTCAGGTCTTGTGGACTTTACGGACGGCGACGAGCTGGAAGAAACAACGGATTTCAGCTTTGGCAAGGTAAAATTCAGTCTCAGGGAAAAAGGTGCGATCATAAGCCTTTCAAATACGCTTCTCGCTCTTTCGGACAACGATCTGCTTTCGTATATCATTGACATTTTCGCAAAAAAAGCTGTTATCACTGAAAATGCAATGGCTGTCGAAGCTATCACAAAGGATAAGAACGTTAAAACTCTTGCAAACTGGCAGGCTTTGAAGTCCTCTATCAACAAAGACCTTGACCCTGTCGCACTTCACAACACAGTTATCGTAACGAATCAGGACGGTTTTGATTTTCTCGATTCGTCCCTTGACGAAACAGGCAGACCTATTTTACAGCCTGATGTGACTAATCCCACAGTCAAAAAGTTCATGGGTTATCCCGTTCACGTATTCAGCAACTCTATGATAAAAACAACTGCGTCAAAGGACGGATATGCGCCTGTTTATTACGGCAGTTTGGAGGAGGGCGTTAAGTTCGTAGAGCTTAATCTCATGAGTTTTGCAACTTCCAAAGAAGCCGGCTTTACCCGTAATCTTACATATGCACGTCTTATCGAATTTATTGACGTTATTCAGAACGACAGCTCCGACAGGTGCTACTGCGTAGGACAGTTCAAAGTAAATTAAGGAAGTTAGGATTTACCGGGAAAACCGGCTCTTAACGCTTAACTAAAAAGGCTGGTGTTAGTGTGGATTTAAATACAGTAAAAGAATATCTTAAGATTGATTTTGACGATGACAACGATGTTCTTGAAATGCTCCTCGGAGCTGCACGCCGCTATGTCACAGACGCAGTAGGCGGCGACACACTTGACGAATCGGACGAACGTGTAAAAATCGTGCTCCTTGCCCTTGTTTCCGATTGGTACGAACACAGGGAATACATGGGCAAGGCGTCCGAAAAAGTAAGATATACTGTACGCTCGATCATATTGCAGCTCCAATGCGAGGTAACGGAAAATGAAACTTGATACAGACATCGGCAGACTGGACAGGCGGATAACGATACAGAAACAGTCTGTCGGATTTGACAGCATCGGCAATCAGAAAACAGTCCTGACCGATTTTCATAACTGCTGGGCTGCCGTAAGCGGAGTTTCGGGGCGTGAATACTGGGAGGCGAGAGAACAACACGAGGAAAACACTCTCAGCTTCAAAATAAGATACTGCCGTAAGCTTGCCGATATTGATAAGATAAATTATTTTATCAGGTACAACGGCAGCGTCTATGATATTAAGGACATCAATAATCTGAACGCCGCCGACAGTCTGCTTATTATAAAGGCGGTCGAAAGGGCGTGATTTGATGTATGAAAGCATTTCCGCAGACGTTTTAGCGTCTGCACTTGTTGTAGCTGCTGAAAAGTACACGTACGATATATGTGAAGCAGTGGAGCAGGGTATCGACAGAATAGCCGCCGAAGCTGTGGACGAAGTGAAAAAGCTGTCGCCTGTTTATGAAGGAGACTATACGCCAAAGCCGGGCGGCGCTAAGCTTGCAAAATTCAAAAGCGGTTCATATAAAAAAGGGTGGACTTCGACAGTTTCCAAATCACGGGGGACTTACAGAGTTACCGTACATAACAAAAAATACCGGCTTGTACATCTGCTCGAGCAGGGACACGCTCTCAGAGACGGCACAGGCAGAGTGTACGGAGAAGTTAAGGCATACAAGCACATAGAAATCGCCGCAGATCATGCCGAGAAAAAAATAGATAAGCTGCTGGAGGAATTGTAATGGAATTTGAGGAGATTTACAGCAGACTGCGGTCAACGGGTCTCCCTGTAGGGTATTTGCAGTTCAGTTCGCCGCAGCCTCTGCCTTTTATAATATGGTTTGAATCCGGCGGCGAGGTCGCGGGAGCTGACGATCTTAATCTTTACCGCAGAAAAAATATAACAGTTGAACTTTACACCGAAGAAAAGGACGTGAAGCTTGAAAGAAAAATAGAAGATCTTTTCAGAGAATACGAACTCGAAAAGACTGTTGATAAATTTCTGAATGATGAAAAAATGTTCATGACAGCATATCAATTTGAAATTATTCAGAGCATCGAGGAGGAATAAAATATGGCATTGAAAAAGGAAATTAACAGAATCGCACTGGGTTCGCTGGACATCTACATGACGGCATTCAGCGGCAATTCCATTGCGGACATTCCCGAGGATTCAGTTATTGAAACAGAAGCCAATCTTATCGGACGTACCAAGGACGGCGGCGAGGTATCGTATTCGCCTACGTTTTACACGGCAAAATCCGATGATGGCATAGCAAAACGCACTGAACTGACCGAGGAAACGGCGTCTATCTCCTTCGGACTTATCACATGGAATGGCGATACTGTTACAAAAATAGTTCCCACGGCTTCGAGTGAGATCAAGAACGGCAAAAGACGTACATTTATCGGCGGAATCAACAATGCCGATGATACGCTTTATCTTGTCCGTGCCGTTCACAAGGATAAGATAAAGGGCGATGTGAGATACACCATGCTGGGTAAGAACTTACAGGGATTTGCGGCGGCATACAAACCCTCTCAGGAATGTGTTGTCACGCCAAAAATAGAAGCCGAGCCTTTTGATGACGGACGTCTCCTTATTCTTGATGAAGATAACGTCGAAGCTGAATCAGGTTCTGACCTTGCAGACGTATGAGGTACAGAGCGTGTACAGTACGGGAGTATTCCGTGCTTAAATACTCCCATAACATCAAAGAAGTTATCGACGTTGCAGTAGATATAGCCGATGTTAAAAATGCAGCGGAACTAAAGAAATTTATAACCGAGTACATTTCAGAGATTGAAAACGTAAAACGCAGCGATCCTCAGCTTAATATCCCGTACTGTCCCGAAGAAAACGAGAGAAAGGTTTATTATAGTTGCAATACTCAGGATATTAAAATAGTATACGACTATACGGGACTGAATTTTAATGAAATATATGAAATAGATATATTTACGTTTTGGAGTTGGCTTCACGATGCGGCTGTATGGAATCTAAGCAAGTACGAATCGGGCAGGGATTATCTTGAACGCTGCTATACTCATTCACAATCTGAGCCTGACAGAGGGGAACTGAGGGCAAAATTTGGCAGATAGCAAAAAGTCCCCGAAAATCGGGGACTCTGATTATTCGATTCCTAATTTTTCTTTCAGAGCGTCTTGGAGGACTTGTGAGAAGTTGAAACCTGCGTGTTCGGCTTCGGCATTTATCCAAGCAGGTATCGAAAGCGTTTTCTTTACGAATTTTTTATGCTGTTTTGCTCTGAAAGGCGGCATAAAGGCTTCGACAAGGAGAACGGACTGATTTTTTTCGGTTTTGATCTCATTGAATAGAGTTGGCTCGGGAATTTCGTCACCGTCCTCTTCCATGCCGTAAAGGTGCAGCATCATAGCCTCTTTAGCGTTTTTGACGGCGTTCTCTATCGTATCGGCGCATGGGAGACAGCCGGGCAAATCAGGAAATTCGATAGAAATTCCATCGTCCGCAAAATCAAAAATCGCCGGATAAATATACGTATCTTTCATAAAAAACTCCTTTCCGCCCGAAGGCGAGGGGTCAAATAAACTTGACCCCTGCTTGTTTTTCGATGCTTTTAAGCGTTTTCAGAGGTATGTCTTTTACAGGGTGAGTGACTGTGACCTTTCCCTTTTTGACAGGGTGCTTAAACTGATGATGATCTCCGACGCAGTTTATTTCAAACCAACCGTCGTTTTTCAACGCTTTTATTACATCTCTTGAGGAATAACTTTTCATTGTTTCACCTCAATAACATTATAGCACGTAATTTGTTACGTGTCAAGAGCTTTCAGAAGAAAATAATGCACAAATTCACAAACCGCCTTTTGTGCATATTTGTAATAATAGAAAGGAGTTCTCATATGGCATCAAAAATAAAAGGAATCAACATCAAAATAGGCGCAGATACTAAAGGTCTTGACACAGCTCTGCAAAGTATCGACAATACAGCAAAAAAGACAGGGGCTGAGCTTAAAGAGGTAAACCGCACGATAAGCAAAGCTCCCGAAAGTATAACCTTGTGGCAGCAGAAACAGGAATTGCTTACAAAAGCTGTTGAGGAAAGCCGTGCAAAGGTCAAGTTGCTTGAAGATGCTCAGGAGGACGTTGCCAAACAGCTTGCAGACAAAAAAATCACAGGAGAACAGTACAGAGCGTTTCAGCGTGAACTTGAAGCCGCCCGTGCGGAGACGGATAAGTTTGAAAATCAGTTATCAGATACTAATGAAAAAATATCCGATTTGAAAAAGAACCTGAACAATGCGGCAGACGGTGCGGAAGAAACGAGTGACAGCCTTGACGATACGGCGGACAGTGCAGAGAAAATGGGCAATGAAATGAGCGACGCAGGGGACAAGTCAAAGGATTCTGCGGAAGGCTTTACAGTGCTTAAAGGTACACTTGCAAACCTTGCCACAGAAGGTATCAAAAAGGTCGTTGACAGCCTGAAAGAATACTCGGAGCAGGCTATGGAGCTTGAAGATTCAACGGCAAAGCTCAGCACCATAGCGGACGGCAGCGTGCCAATAGAAAAAATGTCGGAGGATATTATCGAGCTGTCCAATGCTACGGGCATTTCGGCTAAGGAGCTTACCGATACAGCCTATGATGCTATATCCGCAGGACAGGCTACAGCGGACGCAGTGGATTTTGTCGGCAAAGCCACAAATTTGGCGAGAGCCGGTTTTGCTGATACCGCAAGCACTCTTGACCTGTTGACAACCATTCTCAATTCATACGGTCTTGAAAGCGAAAAGGTCGGCGAGGTATCTGATGTTCTGATACAGACTCAGAACCTCGGAAAAACTACCGTGGCGCAGCTTTCCTCCGCTATGGGTAAAGTTATCCCTACAGCAAAAGCACAGTAGTGATATAGAAGTTTTTACCCTCTTAATACAGACCGCATAACACAGCGTTATGCAGTCTTTTTTCCATAATGCCCTGTTTCCACCTCAACGGAGGAAATAGCAACATCAAAGCGGAAATAAATGTCGATTTGCTGATAGCGTTTACCACTGGACTTATCCGCTTCGTGTACGACTATCTTTTCAACCAGCTCGTGCATGATTTCGGGAGTGAGCGTTTCGATATGTTCGTACTTCTGCACCAACTTGATAAACGCCGTTACATCGGAAGATTTCTGTTCAGCAATCTGGATATATGCAGTCAACTCCGAAACCGTAACTTTGAGCTTGTCCTGTTCGTCCTCATATCCCTTTGACATGGTTGCAAAACGATCATCGGAGATTTTACCAAGAACATTGTCCTCATAAAGCCTTGTGAAAAGACGGTCAAGTTCCGCAATTCTCTTTTCAGCCTGCTTTAAGGTCTTTTTCGCCTTAGTAAGCTCCGAGGACTTCTTCTGAACGGAATTACTCATAGCAGTCTGCACAAAATCGTTCTCATTCTCCCTCACAGTTGCAAGAAGCTTATTTAATTCACCGAGGACAATTTCGTTCAGCACACAAGTCCTGATATAGTGAACCGTACATTTATCGCCGTCCTTAGCGTATGTTGAACATCTCATATGTTCCTGTTCAGGACGTTCGTTTTTACGTCTGCTCAGATACATCTTCTCACCGCAGTCGGCACAATAGACCATTCCTGCGAACGGATTGACAACATCGCTCCTTTGAGGTCTGCGCTTGTTCTTGCGAAGCTCCTGCACTAAGTCAAACTCCTGCTGCGTGATAATAGGCTCTTGGGTATTTTCAAAAATCAGCCATTCGTCTTGCGGATTATATACGATTTTATGTACCTTGTAGGACTTCATTCTTGTTCTGAAATTTACTGTATGACCGCAGTATTCAAGCCTTTCAAGAATGTGGCAGATAGTCTGTGCTCCCCAACGGTATGTTTTTGCATTATGCCGTCCGTTGTCCCTGCCCTGCGAGAGAGCGTAGGCAGTCGGTGTGGGAATACCCTGTTCTGTGAGAATATGAGCAATCTGCGTCGGACCGTAGCCGTCAATGCAGGGCTTGAAAATCTTGCGTACCACTTCGGCAGCGGTATCATCAATCACCCACAAATTCTTGTCGGCATCGGACTTCTTGTAGCCATAGATCGGAGGGCAGAGATGCTTGCCCGATTGACCTTTTGCCTTGAACACGGCACGAATCTTCTTTGAGCAGTCACGGGCATACCAGTCATTAAAAATGTTCTTGAATGCCATAAGCTCATTTTCACTTTTGAAAGTATCCACACCGTCATTGACAGCGATATAGCGTACATCATAATCGGGAAAAACAATCTCGATATACTCTCCAGTTTTCAGGTAATCACGTCCAAGCCTTGAAAGGTCTTTGGTAATGACCGTGCCGACCTTGCCTACTTCAATATCCGCAAGCATAGCCTTGAATCCGTCACGCTCGAACGTAGTTCCCGAAACACCGTCATCGACATAGTAAGCCGTGTTGTGAAAGCCGTTGTCCTCTGCATATTTTTTGAGAATAGCTTTCTGATTAGTGATACTGTTGCTCTCGCCGTCCAGCATATCGTCCTGGCTTAAACGGCAGTATAAAGCTGTAATCTTGTCTGTCATATTAACCTCACTTTCCGACAGATACAGCAAGCTATGATAACATTATAGCGCGTCTTTGAAAATAAATCAATGCGCCGAAATGCCAAAATCACACAGCTTGCTTGTCTTGTTCTTGTCTGGATTCACCGAGGAAATCCTCGCAGTCACGAATGATAAGCCTTTTCAGAATTTCTGAAAGGCTCTCCCGAAAAGCAGGGTTAAAGGTTGTTGTCACTCTGTATATCGTATGTCCGATATGATACTCGGACACACTTCCCGATACCGCAGCAGCGGCAGTAGTTGTTTTATTCATAGCGATCTTTCTCCTTAGCTTATCTTTATCTACGCTTTTGAGTGAGGGCATCGCATTCTATCTCTTACCCTCATATTTATAGCGGTGCGGAACGGCATTGCTACCGTCCCTTACACAGCTATCGTTTTGTTGTCGGATATATGTTAATCCGAGTAGGATTTATGTTCCGTGAAGCTCATTTGGTGACCGACCTTATTATCGTAAGCCAAACTGCCGATCTCATCATAGCTCATTCCGCTATCAGTAAACTTCTGGATAAGAGCGTGTTCAGCGGTCACGGCATCAACAAGCTCCTGCCCCTCTAAGCTGTAAAGCTCCGAGAGCATATCGTAAGCGATCTGCTTGCTCTGCATAATGATCTTACGCTTGCGTTCGAGGGCTGCCTTGATCGCCTTATCAGCGTTGTCAATTTTTGCCTGGTTATCGTTTAGCGTTGCACCCATTCATTTCACCTCATTTGTTTTTGGATTTAGAGCTAATGCCCTATGATAATATTATAGCGCACCTGCATCGTTTTTGTCTATTCGCATTGCGCTCAAACTTTGTGTGCCAGTTAGATTTTCCAGTTCGACAAATTGTTATGGGGAATGAAAAAGCTGCGGAGCGGTAAACGCTTCACAGCATGTAAGTAACATCATATTCTATCTGCATTTCTTTCAAGATAATTATTTACTATTTCATTTTCTTCAAAGCCACGCACATTATCGTAAAGATAATCTATATTCCAACACATCAAGTCTTTTATAGAATCAATATTTATGATTTCACCTTCATCACCATACTTGAGATAATGACCTGTTGCAATTTCCATCAAAAGATATCCACAAGAGCCATCAGAACCTAACACGATATACTGATTACCATCGCCTTCCTCAATCCAATCATTGTACCCCTCATTGAAGTGTTCTCTAATCGTTTCTAAGCTCCATAGATTCATGTACGTCATAAGGCTATCAAATCCATTTGTCAATTGGTATAGTTCTCTAAGTTCATCAGACAATTGTATTCCAATTTCCTGTTCAAAAGTTCTTATTTCATCAATCTTCTTTGGAGCTTCAAAGTCAATTTGGATATCCTCAAAATATTTTTCAGAAAGTAATTTCATAATTTCAATTTCTTCTTTGAACATAATGATTCATTCCTTATAATCGAATTTTTAAGAGAAAGCTAAATGCCACCCTTACACACATTATACCACACCGCCAATGAAAAAGCAACGCCCACTTTCACCAGATTGCCGCTCAGACTGCGCAATAACTGCGCCGAGCCAGTTTAGAATATTGACATCGATGATATTTGAGAACATCACGGCGGAGCGTGAGCGAGAATAACCGCCGACCTAAGCGGCGGAGAAATTAAGTCGCACAGCTCCAAATTCGCTGACGGAACAGCGAAAGCCTGAGCATAGAGAAAAGCTCAGGCGGTAAAAATGCGCAGGAGCGCAACAAAAATAGCAAGCATTGTGAATTGTGCCGCACACGGACGAAAATACATCTGCTTGTTAGGGACACATTCCCTAAGACCTTTGTAAAAATCGGCTTACGCCGAAATAAAAAGAACAGGAGATACCATTATGGAAACCGAAAAAAAGAAAAGGGGCAGACCGCCTAAAATCAAAGTCAGCGAA
Organism: uncultured Ruminococcus sp.; assembly: GCA_947627275.1. Taxonomy (GTDB): domain Bacteria; phylum Bacillota; class Clostridia; order Oscillospirales; family Ruminococcaceae; genus Ruminococcus. The sequence continues at coordinate 22,616 of CANQVK010000035.1, forward strand.
ACAACAGGTATGACCTATGACGGAGCTATCAATTATGCTTTGGATAAAGAGGTCAAAGCCGAGCTTGACAAAAGCCTTGCCGACAAGGACGAGAGCCAACTCACCGAGGACGAACGCAAGTACCTGAAAGCCATGAGGGAAAAGAAATCCTACACCCTCAATATCCGCTTCACCGAATCGGAAATACAGGATATTATCTCTAAGTGTGAGCAGTTCGGTTACAAGAACAAGACCGAGTATATCCGTGATTGTGTCAGGGCGAGGGTTGATTTATCTGTTGACCGTGCCGAGTTTTCGGAAACCAACCGTCTTATGAAAGCTGTCGGGAACAACATTAACCAAATAGCGATCAGGCTTCACAGCACAGGCAATTTTTATGCCGAAGATATGACCGAGATAAAGAGAGGTGTAAATCAGATTTGGCAATTACTTCTATCCATTCAATCAAGGCAACAGTCGGAGCGGCGATCAGTTACATCACAGACGGAGATAAGACCGTCAACGGTTTATATGTCCAGTCTTATGCTTGCAGGTCAGACAGCCGAGGA
>CANQVK010000036.1 GCA_947627275.1 uncultured Ruminococcus sp.
CTGACGTTTTAGTTGCTTCACTTGTTGATTCTGTCGCGGACGTTTTGGACGTCTCAGTTGCTGTTTCTGTCTTAGTCTCTTCGGACGTTTCAGTTGCTGTTTCTGTCTTAGTCTCTTCGCTTGTTGAAACTGTGTCCGTTGTCGGTGTCGTTTCGCTCTCAGCAGTCGTAGTTGTCGTATTATCGCGCATTACGATTCCTGTAACGCCTGTTCCGACTGCGTTGTCTCCCTCGGAATAATTATCCTTATCCTTTTCGGACATTTCTACCGCAATAACTATGCCGTTTTCAATCGTAAACTTGATTGATTCTGCCTTGAGATGCGTTTCATTCTTGTCCTTGTCAACAGGTGCAAGCTTCTCCGTAAGAGTATACTCGCCGTTGGGAAGTCCCATGATGATCGTATCAACGCTTCCGGATACAAATTCGATGAAATCATCACCGACTGTAAGGTTCTTGTCCTCTGCTGTGAGAACAGTTTCTCCCTGCTTTACGATAATATTCGAGAGATCTGCTGTTTTGTCGTTTGCCGTAAGTCTCAGAGTTGCTCCGGGAAGCTCCTCAGATTTCGCTATCTCTTTCTTGGAGATGCTGAGTACTGAGAGATCGTCCTCCATAACAACTGTTTTGTCGGTTTTTTCAACGTAAATGGTGTTGCCGTTTTCGTCCTCACCATTTATAATGTAAACCTTGCCGTTTTTGTCAATTTCAAATGTGATATTTTCTGCCTTGATGTAGCCGGTCGGCTCGGTTGTTTCAATAAGCTCGTATCTGCCCGACGGGAGCATTGAAAGCTCTGTGGGCTTGTCGCCTGACTTAAAGGTTATAGACTTATCAGTCTCGTTGTATGTAAGCTCGACTTTCTCGCCGTCTCTCTTGGCTGTTACGTTTTCAAGATTCTTTCCGTCAACCGATTTGATCGTCAATTCTGCTCCGGGAAGTTCCTTGCCGTTCGTTACGTCCCACTTGCTGATCGTTGCCGTGATCACGCTGTCCTTTACAAGTACTGTATTTTCAGAGACATTGGTTCCGTCAACAGCCGTAACATTTCCGTTCTTGTCTACCGTGAATCTTGTCTCTGCCTTGATCGCATATCCGGCGGGAGCTGTTGTTTCCTTCAGAACGTATTCGCCCTCATCGAGCGTTATCGTCCATGTTCTGCCCTTTGCGGACTCCCATTTCATCGGCTCTTTGTCCTTGTCAAGAACTGCGTTTCCGTCCTTATCGAATAGTTCAAGTACTGCTCCGTCAAGTTCTTCCTCACCTGTTATGTCGGTCTTATTGATCGTAATTGCGTTTTTCGGCTTTATTACGTCATATACGTTGAACGTTGAATTATCGGGCGAATAGTAATAACCCTCTGTTGACGCTTCATCTATCTGCGTCTTATTGGCTTCGCCTGTAACATTTGTGATAACACCGTTATTTACGGTAAACGCTACCGTAGAATTAATTATGACGTACTCGTTTCCGTCTGCGTCTGTAGGAGCTGCGCCGTCTGCTGCGGACTCCTCCAACATATAAGTTCCGTCGTCAAGAATTACTTCCTTGCTGCTGCCGATCTCCGACTTCCAGCTTTCAACGGTCTTGCCCTCGCTGTCCTTGATAGTCAGCTGTGCGTTCTGCACTTCTTTCTTGCCTGTAACGTCGTACTTGTTGATTTTAATTGACGGCTTCAAAGCATCGCATATCTTAACGGTATTTCCGTTTTCGATAACTGCGTAACCCTCTGTTTCCTTTTCGTCTTCGGCAAGCTTATCCTTGACGTTTTCGCTTGTGTATTCCGTCTTGACGATCTCGCCGTTCTTGACCTCGAACATGATGTTCGATTCGATAACATTGTACTTGTTTCCGTCCTTATCAACAGGTTTGCCTGTCTCATGGAGCTGATACTTGCCGTCTGCAAGTCCGCTTATCGTCTTGTCAACGCCTGTTACGGAATCCCACTCGTCAATTACTTCTTCTTTTTCGTCAAGAAGCTCGATATGCGCTCCGGTTACTTCCTTGTCCCCTGTGATGTCGAATTTGTCGAACGTTATCGCTTTTTTCGGCTTTATTACGTCATATACGTTGAGCGTTGAATTATCGGGCGAATAGTAGTAGCCCTCTGTTGACGCTTCATCTATCTGCGTCTTATTGGCTTCGCCTGTAACATTTGTGATAACGCCGTTATTTACGGTAAACTCTACCGAAGAATTAATTATGACGTACTCGTTTCCGTCTGCGTCTGTAGGAGCTGCGCCGTCTGCTGCGGACTCCTCCAACATATAAGTTCCGTCGTCAAGAATTACTTCCTTGCTGCTGCCGATCTCCGACTTCCAGCTTTCAACGGTCTTGCCCTCGCTGTCCTTGATAGTCAGCTGTGCGTTCTGCACTTCTTTCTTGCCTGTAACGTCGTACTTGTTGATTTTAATTGACGGCTTCAAAGCATCGCATATCTTAACGGTATTTCCGTTTTCGATAACTGCGTAACCCTCTGTTTCCTTTTCGTCTTCGGCAAGCTTATCCTTGACGTTTTCGCTTGTGTATTCCGTCTTGACGATCTCGCCGTTCTTGACCTCGAACCTGATGTTCGATTCGATAACATTGTACTTGTTTCCGTCCTTATCAACAGGTTTGCCTGTCTCATGGAGCTGGTACTTGCCGTCTGCAAGTCCGCTTATCGTCTTGTCAATGCCTGTTACGGAATCCCACTCGTCAATTGCCTTTCCGTTTTCGTCAAGAAGCTCAATGTGCGCTCCTGTTACTTCCTTGTCTCCTGTGATGTCGAATTTGTCGAATGTGATTTCGGAAGCTTCGTCCTTAACGATTATTTCCCTGCCGTTAATTGTAATATCTGTTCTGTCGTCCTTGACAAGCTTACTGTTTTCAGCCTTAAAGATTCCGTCAGCCTCGCCGTCTGTAAAGTGGATATAAACCTTTTCAATGCAGATATATCCGTCAGGGGCTGTTGTTTCTTCAAGAAGATAATAGCCTTCAAGCTTCTGCTCGATCTCAAAGCTGCATTCCGACTTCTCACCGAATGTAAGAATGCGGAAGTCCTCAGTCTTGAGAGTTGATCCATCGACCTTCTTTAATGCAAACTCCGCACCTGTCAGAGCCTTGTCGTCTGCATTCTTTTTTATAAAGGTATACTTATACAAGGGTGCGATAGACTTATCGACCATGATAACGTCCGCATTGTCATCGCTGTAAATTTCCTTGCCGTCTGATGTATAGTTTGCCTTATCCTCGGGGGCTGCGACCTTGACTTCGCCCTTGACTACTGTGAAATTAATGGGCTTTGCATATTCGTATGCGTCCCTGTCAGCCTCATACTTCGGAACTTCCACCTCGGAAAGCTCGTATTCGCCGTCCTTAAGGCATGTGAACACATCTGCTCCCGTTGAAGTGAACTCAACGTACCATTTGCCACTATTATCCTTTGCAGGCTTTGAAGCGCCGTCGGGAAGTGTAACTCCGTCAAATGTCTTTTCTGCCGATATAATAGTAAGTCTTAATTTAGCTCCTGTAAGCGCTGAGCCGTCGGGAGCGTTTATTCTCTTGGAGATGATAACATTTACGGGCTTATCGGAAAGCACGATAGTGTTCTTCTCTGCGTTGTAAGCAACTTCATCGTCTGCTCCGCCTACAGTTGCTTCCGTTAAAGTTTTTCCGTCCTTGTTAAGGCTGTAATAGCTCTTTGGAACGCCGTTCTCAATGTATACATATACGTCTGTTATCACGGTATATCCGTCAGGAGCGATAGTCTCTCTGAGGAGATAGTAACCGTTCTCCAGATCAGCGGAGATAACGTGTGACTCTTTTGTCGAATCCCACTCTTCAATGAGGTCTGTTCCTTCGCCTATCGTCAGTACGCCATCTGCTTCGCTGACTTCGATCTTAGAAAACTCGATATGAGCGTCTGCTATTTCACTGCCGCCCATAGCTTTCTTTGAGATCGAAAGATCGGGTCCGTTTTTCTTATCGTTTACGATGATATGCGTTTTGTCATCAGCATCGACCTTAACGTGAGACTTTGTCTCGTCTACTGTTGTCTCGGACGCTGTTACTTCGCCGTTCGTTACGGTAAATTTCCATGCTGTCTCCACTGCACCGTATTCACTGGGAGGTGCGATCTCCTTAAGCACGTATGTACCGTCAGCCAATCCCTGAATCAGTGTAGGATATTCTTCTATTGAAGTGAACTCTATCACTGTATCTTTCACGAGACCGGCTGTAACATCAACGCCGTTCTGCTTGATAACAAGCGTCTTGAATGCTTCAACGATCGCTTTATACTCAGCGCTTTCGGTATCGGTGTAGGTATCGCTGTCGGGAGTTATCCTGATCACCGCTCCCTCTATCTCATTAGAAGCGCCTATTTCATACTTACTGATAGAAATTGTCTTTTTCTTTGCGTCATTTACAATAATGTTATTGTTTTCAACCTTAACATGCGACTTTTCCTCGTCTACTGTCGTTTCGGATGCTGTTACCTTGCCGTTCCTGATCGTAAACGACCAGTCGGAGATAACTTCAAGTCCGTTATTCGGAGCAGTTTCCTCAATAAGCACATATTCGCCGTCAGGGAGACCGATTATCTCGGTGGATTTGCCTTCTTCCGAGGTGAATGTCAACGATTTGCCGTCCTTATTCACCTCTAAGCTGCTATTATCGTGAGTGATAACATCTTTGTTAAGTCCCGAACCGTCGGTACGCTTGATAGTAAGCTTTGCGTCTGCTATCTCACTTGCTCCGCCGATCTCGAATTTGCTGACTTTGACTATGCTTCTGTTTGCAAGAGCAAGAGACGCTGCCGATAATGACAGATAAGCGGAGTTTTTATCCTCAGCCGAAGCTTTCAAGAATCCGTTTTCTATCTCAAACACATGCTCCTGAAGCTCGTACTCGCCCATATTTTCGCCGACTACTTCCTCGGTAAGCGTATACTTGCCGTCGGGAAGTCCTGTGATCTGAGCTGCCGTATCTCCTGTTATCCATGTAATTGTTTTTCCCGAAAGTTCAGCCGTTACGCCCTCAACTCTAACATCAGCGGGAATGTCGCTTTCAGCCGTGATAGTAAGCTTAACGCCTGACAGCGGATCGCCCTCGATGTCCGTCTTGGACATTGACAGGGTAACTTTCTCTGTCGTTACGTCTGTTACGTTTACCTCAGCAGGCGTTTCACCGTCAATAGTTACCATTGACGCACTGTAAGAAACAACAAAGGTCTCACCGCCTTGCGTGATAGTTTCGCCGCTCAGCCTCGGTATCCATTGACCGTCTTTATCTTCGACCTCCAAAACGTAATACTTACCGTTGGGGATCGTTGCCGACTCGCTAAGGGAATCAAACGTTATGGGTTTATCAAGTACGCCATTTTCAATAGTTACAGCGTTTTTAACTTCCGAAACCCTCTTGTAGCTTTCAGCTTTATTTGCGTCCTCCGCTTCGAGCGTAAAGAGAGCCACATTAAATTCATGACCGCTGATATACTCAACGCTGTCTGTATTCTCAGCTACAGGAGAGCTTTGCGATTTAACTCTGTACGCTGTCTTGTTTACAGTTATCTTATTGGGATTTTTGTTGGTGTTGGTTATTCCCACTCCCACGCTGCAATACTTCGGGTCAAGAACAATAAAATGATTTTCGCCGTTCTTGTTCTTATCGCCTGCACCGTCATATGAAACGCGGAGAGGAACTTCTGTAACCTCAACCTTTTCTTTCTTTTCATTCTGATAGTTGTAGTTAAATTTTGTTTCAACGCCTGTCGCCGCCATTTCGCTTGTTATACGTGAATACTTTTTACCGTCAACTTCAATGCTGCCGTTTGCATCTTCATAAAGCTCATAAATGCGGAAAGCGTGACCGTTTTCTACTGTAGGTATCTCAAAGTCAACGGGAGTTCCGGGAATTATTTCCTTTACCTCCAAACGAACCTCTGTACCCTCTGAAAAAGTTCCGTCATCGGGATTCTTTGTCACATTCTCATACTCAACAAGTTCAACCTTAAACTTGCCGGAAGCCTTTTCTACGCCCTCGATCACGAGAGCCTTATCAACGCTTATCTTATAAGTGACCTGCTTTGTGTTTACGATAGCAGCTTTTGCCGCAGGTGTCGAGGGAGTTACGGGAGTTTCGCTGCCGTCAACAGTATACTTAACTCCCGAGGAAGAAATATACTCTGTGGGAACTTTGCTGTTATCGGCAAGCTTGCCCGAAGAATCCGTCTCGAATACGTAAAATTCCGTATCTGCCGGAATGCCGTCGAATGTCACTGTCATATCGGCATCGCCGTCTGCCGCACTGTATGCGAGCTTCTTTACGGGAGCGTCCGCATAGCGAACATACGTATTTGTAACTTCGTCATGTGTGAAAAGCGCAAAGAAGAACGTATCGTCAACAAGATTTTCGCCTTCAACTTTCTTTGTTACCGCAATGCTGCCTGTGTTTTTCTCGTTATTGATCGTGATCGTCTGTGTTTTATCGGCGCTTTCGCCTGTAATTTCGTTTTTGCCGATTCCGTCCTTGCTATTGGAATAAGTTACTTTATAACCCTTAAGCGCGTTGCCGTCCTTGTCTGTTTCAAGGATATAGAGCTTATCTGCCTGAGTTACCGATTTAAGCGCAGCTCTGTCAACCTTTGGAACTGACTTTTCGCCCTTTATGCCATTTGCGTCCACAACTATCTCAACAACATCGCTGAGACGCGTTGCGCCCTCAAATGTCGGCTTATCGAAAATCGCAAAGTAGAACGACTGACTGATTTCAGATCTCGCATTATCTGCAAGTTCCTTAACGACCGTGAGGTCGAAATCAACATCGGGTTCTGTTACCCATACGCCGACCTTTGCAGGCTCGGAAACCATTACTGTCTCTCCGAGAACGTCGGGAGCCATGTATGAATATGCGAACGAATTCCATGCGATATTGTCCTTGCCTGTCCTTGCAACATACGAGGGAACCGTTCCCTTAAAGGTGATAACGATCTCCTCACCGGGAGCTACCTTATAGCCGTCCTCCAGCTCAAGACGGAAGTTCACTGTATCACTCTTGGGAGCTGAGTACCACTGCATTTCGCCTGCTCCGCCTGTCCAGTCGGAAGAGTACTCGTTGAGGACTGTCTTCTTGTCGGAGGAGTAGGACACTGTATACTCGCCATTAGCAATGGTTTTTGTTCCGCTCTCGCCGATGATCTCAACTGAGCTGATCTCTCCCATAGTCACGGCGAACGCCGAGCTTCTTTCGTAGCCCGAAACAAGTCCCACGTCGCCGACATAGGGCAGACGGTCTATAATTGTCCAGCCCTCGAGATCGATAGGAGATGTGTTCTTGATATGGAGCGTGTAAGTAACATCTTCGCCCTGCATACCCTGTACAAAGTTTTTCGTTGCCTTCGTACTTATGCCGTTGTCTGTGATAGGGTCGTCATGTCCGTTTTTCGCAACAGTATGGTTCTGACTTATGTAATCTATCTCTTTGTACGACTCTGTTGTCAGACCTACGATACTGTAGTTTGCAGTATTCCACAGTTCCGAACCCTTAGGCTCGCCTGCCGATACCTCAGACTGAGTGTATTCCGCTTCAAGGTCAACATAACCCTGATTGGTGATAACGCCCTCTGTCTCCATACCGTCCTTGCACTTTGTCCATATACGGATAACGTACGCTTCATTCTTACCGAGTGCGGGAGTGTCCTCGGGAATTGTAAATACAGGCTTTCCTTCAACCGTTTTATCGACTACAAGCACTTTATCAAGCGTACCGTTCAGTGTGTACAGCTCTGAAAGAGAACCTATTTCTTTATCTTCTGTTGTAGTTTTGTAATTGCCGTTAACGAGCTTTACCGTTCCTGCTCCGATAACTCCGCCCAGCTCATAGCATGTGGGAAGAACATCGGTAACTTTCTTTCCTGCTATCGGAAGAGAGGCTATATCCTCATCCGATCCGCTGCCGTTGTAGATAACCAGATCCCATACAAGATTATCGCCTGCTGTGATAAATCCATGCTCCGCTCTGTTGAAATCAGGACTCTTGCGTCAAACTCTCCGGGGAGCGAAGCCACGCCCGATTTGGCAAAGCCGGGTTTGGGAGCTAAATTATTAAATTCGGTAACAGCTTCCGATACTGTTGTTAATGTCTTGTTTACATTATTACCCGAGATTTTAACCTGTGTTATCTTGTTTGTAAGGAGCTTTGTGTCGTTTCTCGGAATTTCTTTGAGTTCCTTTGCAAGCTCTTCCGAAATTAATCCGGTGTAAGCAATATATTGAGAAGGAACTCCGTTTCCGCTTAACCCTCCTGTTGCAGTTAACGTAACAGTTAGCGTATTTGTTTTAGGGTCGTATTGAGCATCGTCTATCTTTACCCTTTTTTCACTTTCCTGATTCGTCACTCTAATAGAATTCGGCTTATAAGCAATACCGTCAGGAAGAACGTCTGTTATTACAAATTTGTGATTTGTATAATCGGATTTGTCTTCTTGATTTGCTATTAAGGTAAATGTGTAGTCAATGCCATTATTAATAACATCGTTTAATTCTTCCTCATTTGATACGCTTACCGAGGTCTTATCAGTTGATTTCTGATAAGAGATAGAATTATTTACATTTACTGCAACTGTGTCTATTACTGCCTGCCCCTTCCAGTGTGAATTATACCAAGCTTCACCTGTTGCAAGCGCTGTAATTCCAATGCCGTTTGCCGGTCTGCTATCATCTTGAATCACTTGATAGCCTGTATTTTCATCAACAGTTGCTTCGTATTGTATGGTTATGCTGCCATTGTTAGGCAGATTAACGCCTACAAAGCGATAGCACCATTCCATATAGGCATAGGTGTTATAATTATGTAATATATAACCTTTTTCCCAATCGGTGTATGTTCCACTCGTTTTACTGAATGGTATTTCCTGCCCCGAATCATATTTACCGTCTTCTCTTAAACTGTCACTCTGAGTAATTTTCAGTGAAACAAAATCATTGTTTTCAAAAGGCGACTTTGCAACACTGCCGTCTTTAACTTTAAGATTTAATCCGGTACTGTAATCAGAAAGAACCAGATCTTCTATTGTTTTGCCCGAAGTATTTGTGAATTTAACTTCAAACACAACTGTTTCACCCGGCTTACCTACCGTATAGCCTTCTTCCTTTTCATCAACAATGGTTTTTTCAACAGTATATTCCTGCTTTTTAAGCTCAACAGTATTAGAAGGAATATTGACTGCTTCACCATATGAATAAGAAGCCTGATTTGAAACTGTCTCAGCCGTCAGATCAGCAGGAGCGGTAACGGGAATTGAAATGATATAACTGCCGTTAGCAGGAATATCAACGTTGAAGCCGTTAGTGAGCTGTTCAGCAGTAGGAGGAGTATCAACAGCTTTGCCGTTAAGATCAGCAGTAATTTTTCCTACAGTCCAATCCGCAAAGGTCGTACCGAGAGCTGCGTCCATTATCTTTACATCTTTTGCATCGAGAGTACCTGTGTTTTTTACCTCGATCTTGAATGTAACCGAATCTCCAGGCAAAAATGACTGAACGTTTCCGTCTACCGACTTCGTTATACCCAATACAGCTTTTTCACGCTCAAACGTTTCGGTTTTGCTGCCTACGCTGGTTTCAAGCTTGTTGACTATTTTATCGCCTGTAAAATCACTCTTGATAGTACCTGTAAGAGTGATCGTTTTTTTATGGGGTTCACTGGGATCGCTGTAATCAGCAGGCGGAAGCGTTATCGTACCGCTGAGTAATGCCTTTGAATCTTCGTCCCATTCTATTGCGTCCGCTGAAATATCTTCAAGAACATCCTTATATTCTACGGTCTGTTGCTCCGAACCGTAGTTTTCAAATTCAAGCTCATAAGTTACCTTGTCTGGATTTGCCGGGTCTGTAGAACCGAACCACTTATTGTCCATTTTATTTACATAACCCGATTTGTCTATATTAACAGTAGACTGCTTCTTGCCGACCGTAGTCTGCGCATATGCGCCGTTTCCGGGGTTATTCTCATCGTAAACATGGTTTGTAAAGGAAGAACTTTGACCGTTTGTCATTGTTCCGTTTACAGTACCTTTTACGATAATTTCTTTCTTTTCGTTCGGCATAAGCGTAATTTCCTGCTTCTCAAACTTGCCTTCATCTAATTCGATACCGTTTCCCTCTTCTTCAACAAGCGTAACAGTGCCTTCTGCATCACCGTAGTTTTCTACAACGATGGTATAAACGACATCCTCTGAAAACTCGCCGTCCTTAGTCAGAGAAATATTTTCCTTATCAACGGATTTGCTTATTCTGAATCTTGCTGTCGGAACTTCCGGCTCAGGCGGTTCGACCTTAACGACGTCCACCTTGACAGTATCGTCGCCGAGAGGTTCGGACTTATCGCTGCCGATAGGATTTCCGTTGACCTTAAGGTTATTTTCTATTGCGCCGCCGTCAACGTCAGTTCCAGAAAATGTCACGGGAAGATTTATCTTCACGTTATCCATTTCCTTGTTAGCGTCCTTGCTGTTGATCGTAAAATTAACGTGAACCGCAGCTCCGCTGTTGGAAAAATCGTTAATTGTATAGTCATAGAAGCCTGCCGCCTCAATAGCCGCTTTAAGCTGCGCCTCGGTAAGGTCGGCTGAAACGCCTGCGGGCATGGTTAAAGTGTCGTCAAACGTCAGGCTTTCCGCCCACCATGCGCCCGTTTTCTTTCCGGCGTTGTTTGAGTTTGCCGAAAGCGTGTAATCCACCTTTACGCCGTCTGCAAGAGCGTTTGTATCGGTTCTGCTCGTGCTTTCGGTTTTGGATTGTCCCCAGCTGAAATCTGAATCAGCCGTGATAGTGTTCGATACAGATTTACCCGAAGTTGTCTGTATCAGCTTGATTGTTTCCGAAGTTCCGTCAGGGGTTTTACCGTTGGCAAACTTCGCCTGTAGACGGATCATTTTTGTAGAGCCGTTGCGGATGCTGTATTCGAGATACCTTTTGCCCTCCTCAACGTGCAGTGTAAAGCCGTTGTACTCTGCGCCGTCAACGAAGCCGTCGCCTGCAAAGTTCGGCAGAAGCAGATTATTGTCGGTGATCTCGAGCCGGAAGTGATCCGTACCCACAGGATCGTTTACGTTGTTTCCCGACAGCTGAACCGACATGTAGAACATAGTTCCCGATTCCGCCTCTGTTATCGGCTTGAATTTGCCGTCATAAAACGACACGGATACATTTGTAAGCACATTCGGACCCCAGCCGCCGAAACCGCCGAAGCCGCCCGGTCCGAAGTCCCACGGACCTGCCGCCGTTACCGACAAAGCAGGTATAAGGGACGAGGGTATGCTTGCAATTATCATGACAATGGAAAGCAGAATGCCTAAAGCCCGCTTTTTTATCGTCACATATTTTGATGCGTCCATTTGCTGTTTCCTCCTTGATCAAATAATATATACACGGTTTTTTGAAAAGCCTCGGGTATGCTTTTTCGCATTAAACCGTAAGAGTGACATAAATCCCGTTGCAGGGATTCCTAAATATAAATATAAAAAATTATAAGTATAAAAAGAAATAAGTGCAACGGGATTTAATAAAGCATAACTTTCACGCCTTCGCATAATCGTTATACTAACAGGATAATTATATCACGCAAACCGTTATTTGTCAATAATCATAGAGGTTGACCACAAAATTTCTACGATATTCACAAACATTATTGTAACTTTTTCACACATTTCACAAAGAGACTGCTTTGTTCATCAACGGTCTGATAAAAACAATTTTTTTAATTAGGAAACGCAGAATGGCGATTTGAAGTAATTATATTTAAAAATTAGGTTACAGACGAAAAATGTCTTGCATATTTAAAAAACATATGGTATAATAAATTCAAACAATAATTACAGGGAAATATGAAATCCATGCTATGGAAAGGCAAATACCAATAACAGACCTCCTCGAAAACCGGAAAATACTGAATGACGCAAAAAAGACAAGTCGGGCAGCGTTTTGAAAGTTTAATGGAGGGTATGATACGGAGCTATAGCGTTTAAAAAATTGGGGTACAGTAATGCCGATCGTTTCCGAAAGAAACGGCAACGGTAAAAAGCGAGGTAATTTATTATGAAAATGCAGCAGCTGGAATACATCATTGCCATAGCTCATGCAGGCAGCATAACTGCGGCGGCAAAAAATTTGTATCAGGCGCAGCCGAATATCAGCATATCGCTGAAAGAGCTTGAAGCCGAAATAGGTATGCAGATATTCTGGCGTACTCCAAACGGAATGGTGCTTACCCCGGAGGGCGAAAATTTTCTCAGCAGGGCAAAGGATATAGTCGAAAGTATGCACAGCCTTGAAGCCGATTATACAAACCGAGGAGACGACGGCGTTTCCATAAAGATCTCCTCTGTCCGTTCGGCGTACATTCCGGGAATACTCAGCGAATGGGTAAACGAGCTTGACGATGACGAAAGGCTTTCCATGCGTTTTTACGAAACCAACACCAACAAGGTAATAGAGGACGTCAACAGCGGAAAGGCAGATATAGGCGTTATCCGTATTTCCTCCGATCAGCGTGAGACCTACACGGAGCAGTTGAAAAACCGGAAATTGCAGGTGCGTCCAATTGCTGCATTTATAATGCAGCCGATAATGTCCATAGACCACCCGTTGGCAAACAGCGAGGACGTTACATTAGCCGAACTTGAAAAATATCCCGAAATAGTACATGCCGATGATGAAATGAACGTATTCGAGCGGAATTACATCAAAGCCGACTACGAAAGCAACAGTGCAAAACGGATATACGTTCAGGACAACGGAAGCAAGATGCTAATGCTTCAAGGTGTAAAAAACGCTTATATGTGGGCGTCTCCCGGTCCGCTTCACACTTCGCAGTCGGCGATCAGATCCGTGAAATGCTCTCAGGCAAATATAAAGGTGATAGACATGGTGATCTGCAAGAAAAGCGGCGAGAGCAGCCGAACGATAAAGGCATGTATGGATTATCTTACAGAAAAATGCGGCGAACTGCCCGGGATCCTGCCGTTGGAATGACAGATCGTTCCAAGAGATCGGGGTATGATTTAATAATTAAAGTATATAGAGAATACATCAAACCGCAGTTTTTTATAGCAAACGGCAAAATATTTTGGAGTTTGCTATTCATTGTCTATAACTCAAGTTAACTAATATCGGGATTCCAAAGGGACGGTGTTCCTTTGGCGAAGTCCAGAGGCAGCGCCTCTGGCAGGGTGTGGGACAGAGTCCCCCTGCTTAAGTTGTGGATAGTGGTTTTCTATTTGCCGATCCGCACGCAGCGAATGCGCGAGACAACTAAAATCAAAAAATAAAACTCCGCATCTGCGGAGCTTTACTTTTTCAATGGTTTTCCTTAATAGCCGCTTTGGCTTTGGAGACAATAGTTTTATCGTTTTCATAGGAGAGGATATTGCATGCGTAGGATATATCAACCCAGCGTATTTCCGAAATCTCATTTTCCTGCGGATGAAAATCCACATTTTTCGCGCGTGCAAGGAAGTAGACCACCACCTTTGTGGTATCCTTTTTTGGGGAATATGTAACGGTTTCTCTGAAAGTGGGGTCGATTATAACGTCGATATTCGTTTCCTCCTTGATCTCTCGGCGAGCGGTTTCGGCTTCGGACTCTCCGGCTTCAACGTGACCCTTCGGGAAAGACCAATGACCGCTGTTGATATGCTTTATAAGTAGAATTTCCGTATTTCCGTGATATTTGCGATAAACAATAGCTCCGCATGATTTTTCGTGAAGCATAACGATCCTTTCTGTCCGACGGACGTGATACACACATGAGTGTGTTTGAATGTTCATTTACATTATACCACTTTTTTTCCATATTGTCTATAGGTTTTTTTGTAATTTTTGCAAAAAAAGAGATGAGCGGACAGTTTTTCAGAGCGTTATCTCTAATTTACTCACCGAAAAACCGATAATAAGTCTGCACGACATTGTGCAAATTAACGGTAAATTTCAAAAATAACAATATTCTCTTGCAAAACAGTTATTTTTATAGTATAATTAAATGGATAATATAAGTGGAGCGGTACGCTCTTTCGCAGGGAAAGAACTCCGCTCTAAGAGTCTGTTTAGTATCTCGGCGTGTGCGGATTTTCGAGCATAAATTTGCCGAGTACAAGACGAAAAAGCGAAAGCATACTGTCGTACGGTGAGATTTTTCAACGCAGTGATCGGCAAATTTTGCCGAAAAGACGTGTGCGAAGAGATATTAAACAGGCTCTAATAAAAAAGGAGGAAACAAATTGGCACAAGCAGCATCTGTCAGCAAAAAGCCATCATATGCCGTCGCTTATGAGCCTGCGCGTTATGTAAAGCTAAAACCGCTTTATTACGTTGCGGCGTTTATGATACCGGCTCTGCTGACCCTTATCTCATACGTTTATTTCGGAGTTTATCCGTTCGGCGAACGCTCCGTTCTGACCCTCGATCTCAACGGTCAGTATGTTTACTACTTTGAAAACATCCGCCGATGCTTCTGGGAGGGTGAAAGTCCCCTCTATAGCTGGGCGAGAAACCTCTCGGGCGGCTATCAGGGAGTTATCGGATACTACCTGGCAAGTCCCTTTACATTTATAGTTATTCTTATGCCCCGAAAGCTTATTCTCGAAGCTCTGATGATAATGCAGATCTGCAAGGTCGGCGCGTGCGGAGTTACCTTCTGCGCCTACGCTCAGCTCTCCAAAGGCGTAAGGCCTATGCAGTCTGTCATTTTCTCAACAATGTACGCGCTTATGGCGTTTGTTTCGATACAGCTCATCGACCCTATGTGGGTGGACGGGCCTATCTTCCTTCCCCTCGTCATACTGGGCGTTGAGTACCTTGTGGACGACGGCAGAAAAATAAACTACATCATTCCGCTGGCGATAATGTTCATCGCAAACTTCTACATCGGCTTTATGATAGCCATATTTACCGCGCTTTACTTTGTTTATTATATGTTTTTCGGCGCTAAAAGACAGTTCAAAGAAGCTGCGGACTATGCAAAAGTATTTGGCAGAATGGTGCTTGCTACGGGCGTTGTTCTGTTTTGCAGCTATATCATGATAGTACCCGTGTACAATGCCCTTGCGCTCGGTAAATTCGATTTCTCCGGCAACCCCGACTACAGTATGAAAACTATGTTCAATCCCATTGAACTGCTCCCCACTCTGTTCCCCAACCAGTACTACTCAGTAAACGTTGACGAGGATACTCTTCTCTACGGCAGACCCGAGATATACTGCGGCGTTCTTTCATTTGTACTGTCAATACTCTATTTCTTCAACAAGAAAATTTCCAAGAACCGCAAGATCGGCTACGGTATGCTGCTTTTCGTAATGTTCTTCAGCATGTGGATAAAGCCCCTTAACATGATGTGGCACGGCGGACAAGACCCTAACTGGCTGCCCTACCGCTACAGCTTTTTAGTTTCGTTTATCCTCGTTTCAATGGCAGCGGAAACTTTCTCCAATCTGGATGGATACAAGCTCGATTTCAAAATTCCTGCCGGCATTTTTGCGGTAATAACAGTGCTTACCTTCGTTTTCGACGCGCTTATGAAAACATTTAACTACAACGAGGAGAAATACAAATACGTTGCAGTTGGCCCGTACTCCGAAAAAGTCACCATAAACGGCGAACAGACTGATCATCTGTTTTTGGGAACTCTTGTGTTCGGCGTTATCCTTTCGGCTATATACCTGACTTTCGTCTATATGATAAGTTATGCTAAAACTAAGAAGCAGCGCAATATCATTTCCGTATTTCTGGCGGCGTTCGTGTTCTTTGAGGCAGGCTATAACATGTTCGATACCGTTTACAAGATAGACAAGGAGGTCTACTATTCCTCCAAAAAGTCCTACAACGAAATAATGACTGCTCCCGATGTAAAAGCCGCCCTCGATAAGGTGGACGACGGCTTCTACCGTGCGGAAAAAACTTTCTTCCGAAATGTAAACGACAATCAGGCATACGGCTTAAGGGGAATTTCACATTCCAGCTCCGTAATGAACACAAGAATACTCAAATTTATTGAAACTCTGGGCTACACCACCAAGAGCTATGAGACAAGATACGATGGAAACACTCCTCTTGCGGATTCGCTTCTCGGAATCAAGTACGTTCTTGACGACCCCGATAACTACGACCCCGAATCGAATGCCAAAACGCTCCTCAGCCCCTACTACAATAAAGTTGCCTCCACAACATATCAGAAAGAGGACGGCGAGCATAAGCTTGACATCTACGAAAATCCCGACGCTCTGCCAATAGCTTTCATGGCGGACGACGATATTCTTAGGCTTAGTTTCTTGGGCACCGACAATCCGTTCAACAGTATGAACAACTTCCTCAGCTCCATGACGGGCAATACCCCCGATTATTCTGATTTACAGCCCAAAGAATACTTCTACCGCCATGTGTTCAACCCCTCGACAGATGTCGAACTCAGCGAATGTACCACAAAAGACTATAACGGTCAGTACTGTTATGATGCGATGCCGGGAGCAGTCGATCCGACAGTAAGAGTTCACCTCACCTCACAGAGCGAGGATAACCTCTACATGTTCCTGAAATCCGATAACCCCAAGAAGTGCAACCTGTGGCTCTCTACAACAAAAGACCCCGAGACCGGCGAATTTAAGGACTTCAAGGGCTACGGCTCATATTTTGATGGCTACGATTACTCCATTGTCAACCTCGGCTCGTTCCCTGTCGGCACGGAGATAGAGCTTCGTATGACTATCCTCCAACAGGATAAGACAGGCGCAAACGAGTATATCATGGTAAAGGATTACCAGCTTTACTACTTTGATTACGATACCTTCCACGAGGATATTCAGCAGCTTAAGCAGAATCCCCTCACGCTCGATATGGATAAGACCACCGAAAGCCGTATCGTAGGAGAAGTAGACGCTCAAGCCGGACAGATACTTTACACCTCCATTCCTTACGAACCCGGCTGGACTATCAAGGTCGACGGCAAAAAAATGGAGGAGCAGTTCAAGGACGTAATAAACGACGCAGGCACAAGCATTATGACCAACTATACCGACGGCGGCGTAGGCAGCGTAGTTATACTCAACGCCATGATAGGATTGAGACTGCCGGAGGGACATCATACAATTGAGATGACCTATTCTCCGCCCGGCTTCAAAACAGGCGTGATAATGCTTATCCTCGGTATCGGCGCTATAGCGCTGTTCTGGTGGTATGACAGAAAGAATAATCCTGCGGTCATTCAGAAGCTTACGGCAAGAGCAAACCGCAAAAACGGCATATCAGACGAACCCGAAGCCGACTCCAATGAGAAAAAGTCAAGCGGCGTAAAGATAATCAAATCAAAGGGCGCAGTTGCGGAAAAGGAGCTTTCAGCAATCCAAAACACAGAACCCTCTCCGCAAGCCGATGTCATGCCCGATAAGGAGAAGAAAACGAAATCTTCCAAAAACAATGGCGAGACTGCCGTTTTCACCGACAAGGAGCTTTCCGGAGTTTCAATAAACGAAGCGAAACCTGCTGCTAAACCAAAAAACAATAACGGCGGAAAAAAGAAAAAGAAGAAGAAATAAATATCCGCTGTCTATACTCGCCATAAAATTTGGTGAATATGCCTATAGCATTTTTTCCGAAAATGTGCTATAATTAACGTATATCAGCGAGTAGTCATTTACAGGCGTAAGTCCGGTTGATGACTGCTCGCTGTTTTTATTTATTAACATGCAGACATTTTTAACGAAACGCCGCTCGCTTTTTGTATAATATTGCCAAGGAGGAATTTTTATGTTCAAGGTCAACGATACCGTAGTCTACGATTTCCATGGAGTATGTACTGTCAGAGCTGTAGAAAACCACAATTTTATCGGCGAAAATCTGGAATACTACGTTTTGCAGCAAATTACAATCCCCGGAAATAAATTTTACGTTCCGACGTCAAACGAGAAGCTTGTCAGGAAAATGAGAAAATTGTATTCACATTTTGAGATAATCAAATTAATAATGGATATGTCCGATGAGGAGCTCATCTGGATAGACGACGATGTTCAGCGTAAAAAAGAGTACCGCCGCATTATCTCCACAGGCGACCGCCATGAGCTTGTCCGCCTTATCAAGACCCTGTACCTGCATCGTGAAAGGTTATCTCAGGAGGGCAAACAGCTTCACATTGCAGATGCAAAATTCCTGTCCGATGCTGAGAACATGCTCTACGGCGAGTTTGCCTATTCCCTCGATATTCCTCAAGATAAGGTCGTTGAATACATCAAGGAGCATTTATCCGCAGTATAATAAAAATAAGCTGTTGCAGTACCCAATAATACCGCAGCAGCTCTTTTTTAGTTATTTCATTATCTTACCTTTTTGGCAATGTCGTCAAGAAGCTTGTCAAGCAATGCGCCCTGCGCCATAGAGCCTAAGTCGCCCTCACGCCTTGAAGTTACCGAAACTGTCGAAGTCTCGACTTCACGGTCGCCGACAGTTACCCATATCGGCAGCTTTTCAAGTCTTGCGTCACGTATCTTCTTGCCGACCTTTTCTGCCCTGTCGTCAATGGAACAGCGGATATTCGCCGCTTCCAGCTTAGCCGCAAGCTCACGGCAGTAATCAAGGTGACGGTCTGCAACAGGCACGATGCGTACCTGCTCGGGGGCAAGCCAAAGCGGCATAGCTCCCGCATATTTTTCTATAAGATATGCAAGCGTTCTCTCATAACAGCCCAGCGACGTTCTGTGAATAATGTACGGGAGCTTCTTTGTTCCGTCAGCGTCGATATATTCCATGCCGAAACGCTGCGCAAGAAGCATGTCTATCTGGATAGTAACAAGCGTATCCTCCTTGCCGTATACATTCTTATACTGAATGTCAAGCTTAGGACCGTAAAACGCCGCTTCGTCTATTCCGATAGTATACTCAACGCCGAGGTGGTCAAGTATCTTCGCCATTGTGTCCTGCGCCTCTTTCCATTGCTCGGCAGTACCCTCGTACTTGTTCTTAGGGTTTGCAGGATCCCACTGTGAGAAGCGGAAGGTGCAATCCTCAAGAAGTCCTACAGTACCAAGCATTTCCTTTGCAAGCTCCAGACAGTCCTTGAATTCTTCTTCGAGCTGGTCGGGACGAAGGACAAGATGTCCCTCGGAAATGGTAAACTGACGTACTCTGATAAGTCCGTGCATTTCGCCGCTGTCCTCCTTGCGGAAAAGCGTGGACGTTTCTCCCAGTCGCATAGGCAGTTCACGGTATGAACGCTGTCTGTTGAGGTATACCTGATACTGGAAAGGACAGGTCATCGGACGGAGCGCAAAGCATTCCTTTGTCTCATCGTAAGGATCGCCCAGAATAAACATTCCGTCAAGGTAGTGATCCCAATGTCCCGAGATCTTGTACAGTTCTCTTTTGGCGATATACGGAGTTTTGGTAAGTAAATAGCCGTGCTTCTGCTCAACGTCCTCGACCCAGCGCTGGAGCGTCTGAATAACTCTTGCGCCCTTGGGGAGGATCACGGGAAGTCCCTGTCCGATAACGTCAACGGTCGTGAAATATTCAAGTTCACGTCCGAGCTTGTTATGATCGCGGAGCTTGGCGTCCTCGCGCTGTTTCAGGTCGGCTTCAAGCTCGGCTGCCTTGGGATAAGCCGTGGCATAAACTCTCGAAAGCATCTTGTTTTTCTCTGAACCGCGCCAATATGCACCCGTGCATGAAAGAAGCTTGAACGCCTTTACCGAAGCGGTCGACATAAGGTGAGGGCCTGCGCAGAGGTCGGTAAACTCGCCCTGCTTGTAGAATGAAATAGGTTCGCCCTTGTCCGCATGTTCCTCGCAAAGCTCCACCTTGTAAGGCTCGTCCGCCTCCTTGAGCTTAGCGACAGCCTCCTCGGGGGACAGCTCGAACTGTTCAAGCGCAATACCCTCTTTGACTATCTTTTTCATTTCGGCTTCGATCTTGTCAAGCTCCTCCTGCGTGAAGGGCTTTTCAACATCGAAATCGTAGTAGAAACCATTGTCGATGGCAGGTCCTATGGCAAGCTTGGCTTCGGGGTAAAGACGTTTAACAGCCTGCGCCAAAATATGCGAAGCCGTATGCCAGAAGGTCTTTTTACCCTCAATAGAGTCAAAGGTACATACCTCAAACTCGCAGTCGCTGTCAATAACCGTGCGGAGGTCTTTTACCTCGCCGTTTATCTTGACGCAGCAGGCAGCTTTGTAAAGTCCCATGCCTATTTGCTTGATTATTTCATATGCGGGCGCGTCGGCTTCTATCGCTTTTGAACTGCCGTCTTTTAACGTTAGTTTTATCATTTTACTTACTCCTTTGATTTTGAAATATTAATATACATTTCCTACGATCTCAAGCTCCGTATCGTAAAGCTCGACGTTCTGCGGCTTCATACAGCCGTCTCCGCTTGATACGGCAAAGCAGAACACTATCTCGTCCTCGTCAATATCGGCGTAAATATCGTCAAGGATAATTGATTTCGCAAGCTTTTCCGCAGAACCCCCGTAAATTCCGTCCTCCGCCAGCATACGTGAAAGCTTGCGCTTACTGCCGTTGATAGTTTCAAGCTTCACGGCAATTTCTTTGAGGTTAGCCATTATAGTCTCCTCGCTGTCGGTGTAAAAGCGGACGGTTATTTCCCGATCCCAAAGCTTATACGGCAGTTCGTAGGCTTCCTGCTCCTCGTTGTATTTTATGTTGCTCATTTTTTCACCTCTTTTACTTCCACTATCTATAACTTAAGTGGGGGACGCTGGCTAACCGCCCCGTACCCTCTGTCACTTCGTGACATCTCCCTACACTGTAGGGAGTCACCCCACACCCCCTGCCAAAGGGGTGACCCCTTTGGAATCTCAGCTGTAGTAAATTTACCTGTATAAAGCCGCCTTATTTATTTATAAATTTAAGTTCACATGGCTTTATACAGGAAAATTTACGATATTGGGTTCTAAGAGTTGCCTCTTTAACAGAAAGTAAAAGAAAACAAAATCCTCTTAAGTTGTAGACAGTGCTTTTACTTCAGTTCTTCAACGGAAACAAAACGTCCCCCATGCCAAACGGCACAAGGGACGATAAAATCGCGGTTCCACCCAAGTTCGTGCGGAATATCCGCACATCTCATAAGCTCTTTAACGGAAGCTGCCCGTCGTGTATTAAACGCACTCAGAGGCGGTGTGCCATATCCTTAACGTTTTTGCCTTGCACCAAACGGCAAATCTCTGTAAACGCTGCGGCGGATAAAGCCTTCCTCGTCATAGCTTTGAACTTATAAATTATATTAGCACATTTTTTTCTGATTGTCAAGAGTTTTTTTGTGAATTTTTATTTTCGCTATAGCTCCAGTCCGAAGCTGATAGACAAAGCGGTGTTGACCTTATCCATAGAGCGCAGGTCAAGCTCGCCCATTTTGTCGCCGAGACGCTTTTTGTCTATAGTTCGTATCTGTTCAAGAAGAACTATGCTGTCACGGGCAAGTCCGCATTTATCCGCCTGTACTTCTATATGGGTCGGAAGTCGGTTTTTGTCCTGACGGCTTGTTATAGCGGCTGCTATGACCGTAGGACTGTGCTTGTTTCCGACATCGTTCTGAACTATAAGTACAGGTCTTATTCCGCCCTGCTCAGAGCCTACTACCGGACTGAGATCGGCGTAATATATTTCTCCTCTTTTTACTGACATATATATTCAGCTCCCTGTATAATTAATATCTGAGCCGCTCAGGCAACCTCTAAGAACCGGTTTGATAAAGCAAAGATCAGATAGGTACGGCAGAGGCAGGGAAAGTGCCCGAAGGCGTGCTGTCGCACTCCGAGGGCGCTTGACGCAGCATATGCCGTGCATAGCTGATTTTTGTCAAAAGAGGTTCTTAGAGGTTGCCTATAGCTCTTGTCCATATTATTGTTCATTATCTGTAATTTTATTCATGGACAGCGTTCGGATTTGCGAAACAGTCCGCCCATAGTTTATTATATGTTTTTACAGTGAAAATGGTTTGCGGCGGCTGTTATACTTTCCTCTATTGCAAATCCAAATAAAAATGATGAATAGAATTTTCGTCAATCAAGGAAGAAAACCGAAAGCATACTTGCTGTATGGTGAGGGTTTCTGACGCAGAGTGACGGAAATTATACTAAACGCTATAGCAAAACGC
>CANQVK010000037.1 GCA_947627275.1 uncultured Ruminococcus sp.
AAGGGCCATTAGCTCAGTTGGTTAGAGCATCCGGCTCATAACCGGACGGTCCGGGGTTCGAGTCCCTGATGGCCCACTATATTTGGAAATGAATGTATCGTTTCTCTAAATTTGCCCGAGAGATCGGGAATTTTTTTTATATACAAGATGTCGTTTTTTGTCAAAATTCGTCAAGGATGTGGAATGTATGGAGCAAAGAAAAGCGTTTGTTATAGCTTTATTGGCTTTTGTTGTTTTTGGTATTTCACTTTTTTGGAAGTCATACGAAGAAGAAAAGGCAATGCAGATAATTTATACTGTAAACAGCGATCCTACAGAAGCGACAACGGTCGTAACTCTTGAGACTTCCGCCGCAGCAACAACAGCATCTACAGCGAAAATAACTGAGCTGACTACTTCTTTGACAATTGAATCAACTGTTTTTGCGCCTCTATATATCGACATAAATACAGCTGACGCAGAAACGTTGTGTCTCCTTGATGGAATCGGTGAAAAGTTGTCCGAGGAGATCGTTCGTTATCGTGATGAGAATGGTAAATTTAATAATATTGAAGAAATTATGAAGGTTCACGGCATTGGTGAAAAGATTTTCGCCGGTGTACGTGATTTTATTTATGTTGACGATCCAATATATCCTGTTGATGATCCCGTTGATGAACCTTCGGAGGAAATTGAGGATATTCCATATGAAGAGCCTCAATATGATGAGCCTCAGTTTGAGGAGGAAACTGATCCTGAGACTGAACCTGAGCTTACTTTAGAAGATGTTGCTCCTATCGAGCTTAATTCCGCAGATATTGAGCTGCTTATGCTTTTGCCCTATGTTGATGAATTGATTGCGGAAAAAATTATAGAACTTCGGGAAGGCATTCATGGATTTTCTCATCCTTACGAGCTTTTGTACGTTGAGGAGTTGTCTCGTGAACAGGTTGCTGAGATCATTCAATATGTTTACGTTGAGGAAGTTTTAGAATGATCTGCATTTTCGGTTAAAAATTCACTCATTTTGATTTTTGACGACCAATTATTAACAGAATATTTACAAATATATTGCTCATTTTATGTTGCCTTTACGTTGTATATTGCAGAAGCAAAAGCCGGCATGTGGCTTCCAAACTCATGAAAGGGAGTGACAAAATGAAAATCGAAAATGAATATGACAATATTTTCCGATATGTTCTGTATCGAGTCAACTGCCGTGAAGAAGCGGAAGATATTACTCAGGAGACTTTTCTGCGGTATATTCAGCATTCCGAATACCATAAAACAGGCAGCGAAAGGCAGGTACTGTATACTATCGCCCGAAATCTTTGCATTGATTTTTATCGTAAAACAAAAACCGAACCTATCGGCGAGTATGTTCAGTCAGCGGATAATTCTGATATTCTCAGGGATGTAGCGGTGCGTGTGGCTATGTCAAAGCTTTCTGAGGAGGAACGGGAAATTATTATATTACGTCTTGTGAACGGCGAAAGTATTTCCGTTATTGCCAAGATTTTCGGTATATCACGGTTTACTATGGGACGCAGGATCAACGGTATCATTTCAAAGTTGAAAGAGGAATTAGGAAAGGAGGAACTGCTATGAACCGCAAATTGAGAAAATTACTTAAAAGCGCCTACGGGAGCGAATCTCCTGACAGAAAAAACGCCTTTATACAGCAGATCAAAGCTGATCCAACATGGAGAAAGCTTCACCCGTTCAGTTCATTTTTCGGACTTCACCCGACGCTTATGCCCGTATCAGCATTTATGACCGCAGCAGCGGTATGTGCGCTTATCATGGTATTCGCTTTCAAGGGACATAGTTCGCCCAAACCCGATGAACCGCCCGAAATTATATCAAAAATGACCGTGACTACCTCGCAGTCGTCCGAAAACGTGAATACTGAGGACATTATGTCCAACGTCTTTGAAAATACGGCGACTGAAACCGCTGTACCAATATCGACTGCTAAAGCGGCAAAGAATACTTCATTGGGAACAGCGGCAAAAGCTCCCTCAGATAAGGAAGAAAACGATTCTCCTATAGCTTCAAAAACAAGTACGTTTATTGAAACGTCCGTCGTTGTCACAACCACCGCCGTACCTGTTGAAACTACCGTGACTTCGATTTACTATACAGAACTGTTTCGCCATGATTATACGGCTTCTGAACTGAACGCCGATGAAACGCTTCAATACGGTTATCCCGATAATTTTCTTATGAGGGAACAGATGAAAATAAAATTTGAAGGGGACTTTCCTTCAGACGGCTTAGACGACATGACAGACGCCGAAATATCGAGAGATCTCATAGGATTAATTCTTGCATGGGACGAACCCGACATTATCGAGGGCGTTACTACCGGCATCGAATATATAGCTTACGAGGGCAGACCGTGGACGATATGCGAAGTTACTGTAAGCAAAGTTCACCATTTCAATTGTGGCAATGAGAATGGCTATAGGGTGATAAACAAGGGCGATAAAGTAAACATCGCAATGCCCGGAGGTTATATGCCGTTAAGCGAATATATCAGCTTGAATCCCGATGATACGCAGTTTAACGGCTGGACGGAAAAGCAGGTAAATTCAACCGTTATATATGAAGCCGGTTCTAATCAGAGAGAGCCGAAAATAGGCGACAGCTTTGCATATTTTCTTGAAAACTGTGAGCTTGATATACCCGTTGAAAATCTTTACGTAAGAACGGGATTCAACGATATATCTCAGTTTACGGTGGACGAAGGCTATTTTGTAAGCTGCAACAGCCATTACCCCGATTACAAATTTCACAAAAGCCAAATCAGCGAGGATTCAACATGGGAATATTTTTACGACCCTGACAGCGACAGATGTATTGCATTCAGAAATGACAGCATACTGCTCATGGGATATGTTTCATGCTACAGCATGGATAAGGACGGCAGACTAAAATATCTTGACGGCTTCGGTACGGACGACGGATTTTTCCCGTTTTATGAACCATACGGCGAAGAAGAAGTGTATGTCCATAACGAAAAATCGGTAGTGGGTCGGTATTATCAGCTTACATGGACTGACGAGGGCGTTACCCTTAAATATTGCTTTGACGATCTGAAACCCGACGATGAATTTAAAACAATTAATTTTACTTTTTGAACATGTTCTCCCCGTTCGGAATATAATGATATAGGGATTTAGTCCCCAGTAAACCGAAAGGGGAGATAATTCTGCCTAAAATATTTTTAAGTCCCTCAACGCAGGAGTGGAACAAATACGCCACCGAGGGAAACGAGGAGCTTTATATGAATCTCCTTGCCGATAGAATGGAGCCTTATCTCCGTTCCAGCGGCATTGCCTATGTCCGCAACGACCCTGACAGAAACGTTCAGGGAGCTATACAGGATTCAAATGCGGGTCAATACGATGTACATCTTGCTCTGCACTCAAACGCGGCTCCCGAAAGCCTTGCGGGAAAAATAAGGGGCATAGACATTTATTTTGCGCCTAAAAGCGTCTACAGCGAACAGCTTGCAAATATAATTGCCAATAACTTGAAAGCCATATATCCTCTGCCCGAAAAGTCACGCGCCGTGCCTGCCTATAACTTAGGGGAAGTCTTGCAGACCCGTGCGGTGGCGGTATTGTGTGAACTTGGCTATCACGATAACTTTGCCGATGAGGCATGGCTGAAAAATAATCTTGAAGCCATTGCACAGAACCTTGTGCGCTCACTGTGCGATTACTTCGGCATTCCGTTTATACCGCCCACTGCTTTGGTATACGGCATGGTATCTACGGACGGAAGTAATCTGAATATCCGAAGTTATCCGTCGCTTGACGGCGCTATCATAGGAAAAATACCGGATAACGCCGCCGTTCTCATTACGGGTGAAGTTCCCGGTTGGTATGTTGTGAGCTACAATAATATCGTTGGATATGCAAGCTCGGACTATATCATAATTTAATTATTCAAGCGCAGCTTTTGTATGTTATGTACAGAAACTGCGCTTTATTTTTGTACATGTATACGAAATTTGAAATCTTTAAAATTAATTTCGTCTTTTTTGCTCTTTAAATGCACTTATATATAAGAGCATGTTCAATAAGCTGAAAAATCTTTTGTCATTCAGCATTTTCAGGTTACTGGACAGGTCTATAGAAAGTCCAAAACGGAGGTATTCATATGAAAAAAGAAATATCATTTTTTACGGCTTTAATATTTTTTGCCACAGCCGTATCGTGCAGCGGAGACAGCGTCCCAAAACAAAGCTATATCGCTGAAAAAATGAGCGTTGCTTCATATAAAAAGGAGAGAGTTCAGCTTCCTGCGGAAATGAGACAGGTCTACGGTTTTATGCCATATAACGGCGGCGGAAACTGCCTGCTGATAGGTACGGGAGCAAGAACTCCAGAATTTTGGCGTACAAACGCTGATTTTACGGAATTTGAAACTATTGAGTTCCCAGAGTTCGATATTGGCGTAAGCTACGACATAGATACTGCTGATAACGGTACTGTAGTTACCTTTGTTACTCATGCGGACTACGGAGACCTGCCTCCGATAGGGCTTTACGAATATCCCGAGGGCTATGACGAAGAAACCTACGACAACGCTGCCGAATATTCGTTTATGATAAAAACTTATTCAATGGACGGCGAACTTCTGAATGCGGCAGAGGTCGGGGATTTCGGCGTTGTTCCCGATAAAAGCGTAAGTCTCAACGGCTTGTATTCGGACGGGGAGCTTGTTATAGTCGAAATAAACGGCACTTATGAAATGTTTGACATAAGTGGAAAATATCTCGGCGAGCTTACTTCGGACAACGGCGATATTGACTGTATCGGTCACAACAACAGCGGAGGACTTATCTGCGCCGTTTCATATGAAGAAAACGACGTGGACAAGCTGATTTTCCGCAATATAGGCAAAAACGGCAGTCTTACCGATTCCGATAACGCCGTATACGAGCTAAGCGAGACGGTTTATCAGATACTGCCGGGAACTGACGGTTACAGTCTGTTTATAATCACAAATACGTCAATATACGGCATAAAGTCCGATACTGCGGAGATAAATGCGCTTTTTAATATTTCTGTTTCGGGAGTGCCTTCAAACTCCGTTAAAGGCTTTTATCTGACCGGCGACGGACAACCGGCTGTGCTGTCAAACGACTCTACGAATGTAAATCTGAAAAAATTCACTCCTCGTTCCGAGGAGGAGACGGCGAATATTCCCGTGTTGACGCTGGGAATGTACGGCGAACATATGTTTATGACGGATTACATAAACGCATGGAATGATTCGGGAAACGACTTCATGATAGATACTAAAGTATACAGCGGCGAATATGAGGAGCAAAGTGCGGTTTTTGACGAAATATCGCAGGACGCGCTTGCAGGAGAACTTCCCGATCTTCTGCTTCTTTATAACGACTGTCTCGGCGAGATCGACCTTGTGAAAATGAACGCTGTCTGCGATCTTTATGAATTTATTGACAAGGAGGAGGTTTACGGCAGGGAATATTTCGTTCCCAACGTGCTTGAATGTTTTGAAAATGAGGGGAAGCTTGTCGCGCTGCCCGACCGTTTCAGTATTGAGCTGGGTACGGTCGGAAAGACTAAGTTTTTGGGAAAAGCCGAGGACTGGTCGTTTGAAAAAATGGTGGATATGGTCATGGACCCGCCGATCGAGCTTGACAATGAAAATGACAGCAAATACGATCGCCTGTATAACGGTCACGTTGATTGGCTGAACTGGGTAGATTTTGAAAAGGGTACGTGCAATTTTAAGGACGAGCTTTTTTACCGCTATCTGAACTGGTGCAATGAACCTGCCGATATTGAAACGGAATTTGTTTACGAACCGTCCGAGGAGTTGACGGACGAGATGCGTGAGAAGGAATTTTCCGACCAGCAGAGAGAGTTTCTTGACGACAGGGAGCTTTTCTCAGTTGAAGGACTTATGACATATGCAAATTACGTTGATATGACAAGAGGACAGTTCGGCGGTGAGGAACTGACGTACATTGAAACTCCCGTTTTATTCGGCGGCGATGATATGCTCGGAATATCGGCAAATTCGGAAAATAAGGAGCTTGCATGGGAATTTATAAAATCACGCTTTACAGACGAATACTACAGCAGCTTCTTTATTGAGGGAAGCTCTACTGCACCTTTCCCGATCACCAAAACGGGGCTGAAAATGTACGAGAATTGGGAACGCAGCCATTATCCAGATTTTAGCCTACAGGACGATTTTAAGGACGACCCCGAATGGCGTGATTATAAGGGATTGATTTACCCTTTGAGCTTTTTGGATTCAAAAAAATCCGTAAAACTGGGGGAAATAACGGACGAGGACGTTTCGGAGGTCAACGCTTTTATTGCAAACGCACGACCGAAAGAAAAGGAATTCTATCCCGAAAGTCGATTTTATGAAATAGGTCAGGAGGAAATAGAACGTTTCTTCAAAGGCGGATGTACTGCCGAAGAATGTGCGGACGCAATGCAGAGCCGTCTGGAAATTTATCTTTCCGAGCATTTCGGATAACGAAAATAATTTATAATAGCCGCTATTCTGCAATAGCGGCTATACGTTAAATAAAAAAAATATATTCAAACCTCTTGACTTTTTTGCGTGTCTGCTGTATAATATTATATATACTTTGCGAGTGTGCTGGAATAGGCAGACAGGCACGTTTGAGGGGCGTGTGTCGACAGACGTATGGGTTCAAGTCCCATTACTCGCACCAGACGGAGAAAGTGAGATTTATTTCTCTCTTTCTCTATAATTAATATTAAGGTGGACAGGTGGCTGAGCTGGTCTAAGGCGCACGACTGGAACTCGTGTATACGTTAATAGCGTATCGAGGGTTCGAATCCCTCCCTGTCCGCCATTTTTTCGATTATTGAAAGGGTGAAATTCTTAATGGACAGTACCCCCGATGGGTGTAATTCCAAAAAAACAAAATATTGCTGTTCAAGGCATGGACTGTACTATTTTTTGTGTTAGTATGGTTTATGCCTTTTCGTAGTTATACTCGCCGTTAAACAAATAATAAAATTTTTATCGTATTTTCAAAGAGAGGTTTTTTTATGATATGGCAGATAATTCTGCAAATAGCGCTTATTGCGCTGAACGCTGTTTTTGCGTGTGCGGAGATAGCGGTGATCTCGGCAAATCCCACAAAAATCGACAAGCTTGCGGACGATGGCAATAAAAAAGCCGTTCGTCTGAAAAAACTGACGGAAGAACCTGCAAGATTTCTTGCTACTATTCAGGTAGCTATTACTTTATCGGGCTTTATCGGAGCTGCTTTTGCTGCGGATAATTTTGCGGACAAGATAATACAATTGACCAACAATGCCGGATTTGAGAAATATTCAGGCATTCTGAAACCGATTGCGGTTGTGATAGTTACCCTCATACTTTCTTACATAACGCTTGTTTTCGGCGAACTTGTCCCGAAACGAGCGGCAATGAAAAATCCCGAAAAATTGGCGTTGTCCATGGCAAAGGGTATAGGCTTTGTACAGACAATGTTCGCGCCGCTTGTCTGGATGCTCAACATTTCCACAAACGGCGTTCTGAAGCTCATGGGCATTAATCCCGAGGACGAGGAGGAAACCGTCACAGAGGAAGAAATTATAATGATGTCTGACGCAGGCGCGGAAAAGGGAACTATCGACGAGGACGAAAATCGTATTATAAAGAATGTTTTCGAGTTTGACGACCTTACGGCTGAACAGGTCTGCACTCATCGTACAGATGTAGTAATTCTGTGGAATGAAGATCCTATAGAGACATGGGAGGAGACGATACATCGTACACGTCACTCGCTTTTCCCTATATGCGGCGAATCGGTGGATAACGTCATAGGAATACTCAATGCCAAGGATTACTTCCGTCTTGAGGACAAGAGCCGTGAAAACATCATGAAAAATGCAGTAAAAGAGCCGTACTTCGTTCATGAGAATATGAAAGCGGATGTGCTTTTTGCTCAGATGAAAAAACGCGGCAGCCATCATTTTGCGGTCGTTGTTGACGAATACGGAGGAATGACGGGAATTATTACAGTTACAGACCTTGTGGAGGAGCTTGTGGGCGATTTTGACGATGATGAACTGAATCGGCCTGAACCTCAGTTGAAAGCGATAGGCGAGAACCGCTGGATAGTTCCCGGAATTACAGGTCTTGACGAGGTATGCGAGGCTCTTGGTATCGTTCTGCCCACCGATAAATACGATACCTTCGGAGGTTACGTTATCGCAGGTCTTGGAGAAATTCCAAAAGACGGTTTGACCGCCGAGCTTGACTGCGACGGACTTCATATAGAGATACTTAAAATTTTTCATCATAGGATCGAGATATGCCGTGTGACAAAATTGGAGCAGAATAATACTGACAGCGAATAGTATAAATATCAGGACTGTTACGGTAGTAAAAACTGTAACAGTCCTGTTCATTTTTTTCGCTGCTTATAATAAGCGATAATAAAAACCGCTGTCGGAGCGAGTGAAAGCGGCAGCATGAGCCATATTTGATTTTCTGTCAAAGCGGCTGAAGAAGCGTTGGGATTAATAAAATTAAATATTTGTAAAAAATATCCGTTAATAAGCTTGTGCCAGCGATAAAAATCAATATCCGAGAATTTCAGTATCAGCCAGCTTATTAAGGCAGGTATCGAGGCAGAAATTCCCATAAGAAGCGGCATAACGAAGGACGGCTTTTTTTCGCCGATACGTATGGCTTTTGCGTCCTCCTTAGCTGTTTTTGAAGCAAAGCTGCCGAGAATACATATAAGTATACCGAAGGTGCAGACTGCCGATATGATTCGCATGAACGTGCCGGAGGAGACAGCAAGAGTAAGTCCGATAAAAAGTGAAAGCAGATCGGCAGCGAAAACTGTTATGAGGGTCTTTAAAATTTTCATAAATAAGCCTTTTTGAATAATTCACATGATTTGTGAAACAATAAAACAGAGGTGAGAAAGATGACAGATGAAGATATGAAGATATACATTCCACGCCCCACAGACGTAAAGGAAACGGTTGAGGAAACAGACGAGGTGAAGGTCTATACAATAGCAGACCAATGAAATACTGCAAAGTACATGACTGCGTCGGCGTCCTTGTCATTGCTGTGATCTGAAAACGGGTATTACTCTTTAGAAACTGCGCAATCAGCGCAGCGTCCGTAAAAGACCGTCTGCGACGGGTCAATTATGAAGCCGTGGTTCTGAGAAATATGACTGCTTATGTCCATAAGGCGGCTGCAGCTCAGGTGAATGAGCTTTCCGCAGCTCAGGCATTTCAGATGAAAATGTTCACGGCATTCCTTTTCGTTTTCAACGTACTGGAAGCAGGCGGAGCTCTTGCCGTCAATAATAAATTTACGGACTGTGCCTGCTTCCACAAGGCGTTCAAGCTGCCTGTAAATAGTTGCCATTCCAACAGGAGAGCCGACAGAGCGCAGATATGTGTCAATTTCCTGAGCGCTTGTATGCTTATCCTTGTTTTTTATCAGAAATTCAATCAGCTTTTCTTTTTGTGCGGTATTATACCCGAGCTCTTTTTTCATAAATGCCCCCCAATAGGTAATTTTTTAACCATTATCCGTAACGTTCACTGACAAGAATTGATACTCTGTTCTGTATGTTATTTGCAGCTTCTGTTGAAGTCAGTTCGCCTGCAAATACAGCCCATATTTCATCTTCTATTATGCTTTTTAATTCGTCTTCTATAAGTGATGCGCTGACTTGAATATTGTTTATATAGTCAACAAGACGGTCATATTCGGATTTTTTCAGATAGCCTATGTTCATGGGTGAAAGTCCGGGAATTTCAATTATTTTATCTTTACTTTCGTTATCATACTGTTCTTTGCCCTGTTTTTGAAAAACTTCATAATTGATCGGAAAACCGCATTCTGTGGGAAAACTGTAAGTAGTTCCGTCAATGACAACATCGGGCGGACTGGTTATATTTGACTGATATTCTTCAGAAATAAGCAGACGTATAAATTCCCATGCGCCCTGCTGTTTTTCAGGTGAGGAAGCCGTACTTATCGCTATCTGGCTATTGGATATGTTGAGCATAGCTCCTGTTTCGTTGTCTGAGGGATAGCCGACAAATGTTATATCATCATTGTTTACATTCCAGACTGCATCG
The DNA here is from genome assembly GCA_947627275.1 of uncultured Ruminococcus sp. Classification (GTDB taxonomy): domain Bacteria; phylum Bacillota; class Clostridia; order Oscillospirales; family Ruminococcaceae; genus Ruminococcus. The sequence continues at coordinate 10,137 of CANQVK010000037.1, forward strand.
TGATAACTCTCAAACCCTGATATTGTAACGTCTTTAATGAACGTATCATCAAAATAATTTACCTCTGTTTTATATGTCAAAGGCTCATCAAATGTATTAATAAAATCGAGCAATTCAATAAATTCTTCAGAATCAAAATAACATTTTGCATTATTATAATCAATAAACGAATTTAAGCAGCCACGAAGCAAATCATAATATATATAATCTTTAGTATTGTGATACGAAAAATTTACTGTTCCGTTTGCACTTTCCCAATGTTGTTTTAAATCGTCTATTGTCCAGTTCTCTTTTGAACCTACATACTTTGTTTTGCCTGTTAAGGTATTTATAGAAAACGAGAGTGGCATATAGCAAAGCTGATCGTTTATTTCCGTTGTTTCAAGAACGTGAGAAAACAACATTCCCTCATCTATTTGCGGGTCATTTTCAATGAAAGTATTCAGGTTCGCAAAAGCGCCTTTTTCAGCAAGAGACTGATATTTTCCACTGTCATTAAAAACGTTAGGAATAATATCAACAACTCCGCCTTTCATAACATCAAGTATAAGTTCACGGTCATGGTCTACCCATGCTTCTGCATTCTCATCTAAAGCATTAAAGTATTCGCCATAGTCCACTTCAATGATTTTATAACCGTTATCCATTTCATTGAACTTGTCAATAAAATTTTCATCTCCAACTCTGTATCGTGACATACCACGACTGGCAATAGTCAGGATAATATCCTCGCTTTTTTTATTTTCGGAAGTCTTTTGCGAAGAAATTTCCGAATCAATGTTACTTACATTCTCCGTACTTTCACAGGAAACAAATGTAATCAGCATCATTGCCAAAACTATCAGTAAGCTTTTTTTCATTAACAGTCTCCTCAGATCAGTAGACCTCTCGGGAACTGAAAAGCACTGTCTGACTTTTCTTTTTTGTGTTCGCCTTTGTCAGCTTTCCTTGCAATACATACAGTATTCCTGCGGAAATTTGACTTTGCCGAACGCAAAAAATCCTTCGCCATACAGCGCTTTTCAGTTCCCGAGGAGGTCTAATATGCAATTTTCAGCACATACATATTGTCGTCGTTGGTATAATTTACTGACTCGCTCATGGCGGCGTATTCGTTCAGCTCCCACAGCTCTCCGCCGTCAAAGAGAGCCGACATAGCCTCATTGTAAACACTTTCGTCGGCAAACATAAGTTCAGCTTCGCCGCTTTCGGAATGTGCCGCTATTGCCGCACCGACATTGCTTTGGCTGTACAAAGCGATATATGTGCCGTTCCGCACATAATAATTATCGTCCATTGAATAGCAGTTCGGTATATTTCCCTGATTAGCGTCAAGTACTCTCGTCCTTAGCATACGTTCGTCATCAATAAGACAATATGTGTGCATTATGGGCGAACCTGCGACCTGCCCTTCGTCGGGATCGTCCCATGTAACGTCTATCCAGTAATTTTTTCCGCCTATATTAACATAATTCCATGCGTGAGGGATCGTTTCGCCGTTATCGTCCTGAGAGTACGGGTCGCTGCTTCGGGCAAGTCCCGTTACCGTTCCGCAGGGAATACCGATTCGGTTCATTATATACTGAAAAGCCTCGGAATATCCCTGACAAACCGCTTTCCCGTCCACAAGACAGCCGTATGCCGTCCCCCATAAGCCGTTTACATCGGATTTAGCGCCGATATGGTCGTAAACGGTATTGCCGATAATATAGTCATGAACGTATACTATTTTGCCAAAGTCGTCAAGGTCGGCAGGAATCCCTGATATAACGCCGTCTGCCGCCGTTTCAAGTTCATGCAGCATACCGTCGAGCTGTTCTGTCGTGTAATCGTTAAGAACGTCAACCGTTATCTCCGAACGGCTGTTTCCGCTTTTGACCGTGTAGCCGTCCGCCCAGAAAAGCTCGGGACGGCTTCGGCGTATCCGGTTCATTGCAGTTTCAACGTCTGAAGAATCAACAAATCCTTTGTATTCCGAAAAATTCGTCATGTTTTCGAGACTGCCGAGAACTCCGTCATATAAAATTTCAGCATCTATGTTTTCAACGGCTGAGCTTTCGGAAAGCGGTGTAAAAAAATCCACATTATCCGTACAGCCTGTCAGAAGAAGCAGGCATGAAAGAGCCGGTAAAATTATTGTTTTTTTCAAGTTTGCCTCCGAGTTTTGTTCAGCGTTGCCTAAAGGCAACCTCTAAAAACCTCTTCTGAAAAAAATCAGCTATGCGCGGCACTTGCTGCGTCAACCCCTCTCGGAGTGCGACAGCACGCCTTCGGGGGCTTTCCTTGCAATTGACGCACCTATCTGATTTTTTCTTAATCAAATAGGCTTTCAGAGGTTGCCTAAAAAACTATATCCAATGAAAACGCCTTGTCATTTCTGTAGTAGCTCACACCGTCAAGACCTACGCCGTCCGCTTTGTAGAGCTTGGATTTTCCTAAAAGGCTGTTCAGAGCTTCTTCGTACACCTCAAAACTTCCGAACATAATTTCGCAATGGCTTTCGTCCGAATGTTCTCCGATGTGATCGAGAACGGCGCTTTCATCGTATGTTTCAAAAAATCCGCCGTTTTTCACAAAATAGCTGCAAGCCGTTTCCGTACACTCGGGGACGAAGCTCTGAACAAGGTCAAAGCTCCTTGTTCGTAGAAGCAGATCTGTTGTGAACATAAAGTAGGTGTGCTGAGTATCGCCCTTATCGTTATCGTCCCATGTTACGTCTACCCAGTAGTAATCGCCGTCTATTTTAACATAGTTCCACTCATGGTTCGAGCCTGTGCAAATGCCGCTTTCAATGTCCAGTTTTTGCATTATGTAGTGGAACGCTTCCGCATATCCGCCGCAGACCGCTTTTTTCTCTACAAGGCAGCCGTAGGCAGAACCCCATAAGCCGAATTCCGTATAAGCTTCCCTCGAATGGTCGTATTCTGTGTTTTCGGCAAGGTAGTCGTGGACGTACAGAGCCTTCTCGTAATCGCTGCTGCCGTCCGGTATTCCGCTTATAACTTCATTTGCTGCCTTATCAAGCTCATCGAGCATTTTGTCGATGTCATAGGTATCAAAATCGTCTAAAAACTCTATTTTTATCTCCGAGCCGTCAGTGACCGTTCCTGCGTAGTAAACTCCCCCTAACCAGAAGATCTGCGGACAATCGTTGACTATCTGATAAAGAGCTTTTTTAACATCGTTGTTGGTCACTTTTCCGGGAACCGTCGTTTTTTCAATTCCCATAAGCAGATTTGTGCAGAGCGCCGGATACCAGTCCGAAGCGTTAAGCTCGTCTGCGACCTCGTTGACTGCCGGCATATTGTTCGGCACAGGGCGAACAGGCGGATCTATTTTGTTTTCGGTTTCCATGAGTTTGGAAAGATCCATACAGCCACTCAGGAGCGTCATTGCCGTCAGAGCCGCAAAAATATTTATTTTTTTCATAAATAACTCCCTATATCATTTTTAACGATGTGTTGTTGCTTCAAATAACTCCCTCGAAGCTTTTATCGAGTATTTCAACGGATTCCTTGAATTTATTCATTTCATCGTCTGTCAGGGACAGCTCCAGTATTTCCTTTACGCCGTTTCTTCCGATAATACATGGAACTCCGATAAATACGTTGCGGCTGTCATATTCTCCGCAAAGCTTCGCCGATACGGTCACAACGCTGTTTTCGTCTCCTAAAATAGCTTTTACGATACGAGTTATAGCCATTCCTATGCCATAATAGGTCGCGCGCTTCGCCTCGATTATTTTATATGCGGCGGTGCGTACCTGCTCCTCGATCTTCTGCATATCTTCCATGCAGTAGCGGTTGCGGTTATCGTCAAGTATCTCGGTAACGTGTTTTGTGGCAAGCATCATCTGTGAGACAGGCACAAACTCGCTGTCGCCATGTTCTCCGATAACATAGGCATGTATATTTTTGGGGTCTACCATGAAATAGTCGCCCAAAAGGTATCTGAGCCGCGCGGTATCGAGCGACGTTCCCGTACCTATGACCCTTGCGGCGCCGAAGCGTGAAAGCTCATATGTTACTCTTGTCATAATGTCAACGGGATTTGTCGCAACAAGGAAAATCCCGTCAAAGCCCGATTTTACCACAGGTGTGATTATCGAGCGGAAAACCTCGGCATTGCGTTGCAAAAGATCGAGGCGCGTTTCGCCCTCTTTTTGCGCAACTCCTGCGGCGATAACGACAATATCGGCGTCTTTGCAGTCGCTGTAATCTCCCGCATATATTTTCATATTTGATTTTCCGAAAGCAAGACCGTGGTTCAGATCCATAGCCTCGCCCATTGCACGTTCCTTGTTGACATCAATAAGCACCAACTCATTGCATATTCCGCCTTGATTTACAACAGCATATGCAAAGCTCATTCCGACCATTCCTGTGCCTATCAGGACTACTTTTCTTCTGTCTGTGTTCATTTTTTTACCTACTTTCATTTATTTATTTATTTATTTATTTAATCATTATCGTTTTGTAGACAGATTTGTCTATATGTTTATTTCTCCTATATAAGGCAGATTTCTGTAGTACTCGTTATAATCCAGACCGTACCCGACTACAAACACGTCGGGTATCGTAAAAATCGTATAGTCTGCCTTGAAATCCACGGTGCGTCGGCTCGGTTTATCGAGGAGAGCTACTACATGAAGCGACAGCGGCTCTCTTGCCCTCAGAATTTCGGTTACGGCTTTTAACGTTCTGCCCGTGTCGATTATGTCTTCCGCTATTACGACATGATACCCCGATATATCACGTTCAAGGTCAAGGGTTATGCGTACATTGCCCGACGATTCCGTACCCTCATAGCTTTTCGCCGCCATAAAAGCGATCTCGCACGGCACGCTCACCGTTCTTGCGAGGTCAGCCATAAACATAAAGCAGCCGTTTAAAATTCCTGTCAGGAGTATGGGTCGGCCGTCATAAAGGGAGTCGATATATTTTCCTGCCTTTGTTATTCCGTTTTGTATTTCTTCTGCTGTTATTATTACACCTTTTACAGAACTTATGTAATTTTCGATGTCCATAGCGTCGCTCCTTTGAGTTCTTAAAATTATTATATCATATTATGCTAAAAATTGCAACTGCTGCGAAGAAAAATTTGTTGTCCGAAAATTTTTTTGTATGAGTTGGGTGCAGCGACACGCTGCTTATTTCCGTGAAAAAGTCAATACCACGGTTGACATTAATAAAGCGATATGCTATAATGTTACTGCAATATTTTGTGAAGCTTACCGCACCAATATTAAAAAAGGGAGTTTATTTACTATGAAGATCTCGGACGGCTTCTGGCTGAATAAGCCGGGTTACAGCGTTGACTACGCTACGCAGATGTATACTGTCGAAACAGACGATAGCTCTATAACAGTATACGCGACCAATCAATGGATAAGCAACCGAGGTATGACATTAGGCGGCCCTATGCTCACTGTAAGATTCACCTCCACTCTTGAAAACAGCATAAAAGTCTCAATTGAGCATTTTAAGGGAGCGTTGAAGAAGTCTCCCGAATTTTCTCTTAACGAGGATACCTCGTTCAAGCCGACCGTAAAAAAATCTGAAAAAGGCGGATATGAGCTTATTTCGGGAAAAACCAAAGTCAAGGTCGGCGCACAGGGCGACGGCTGGAACGTTTCTTACTGGTATGAGGACAGACTGCTCACAAAAGAAGGGTGGCATACAACCTCTCTCGTTCAGGAGGAGAACTGGTTCAGCAGAAATAAGAAGCTCTCGGAGGAGGGGACTCGTTTCTTTGCGCAGTCGGATAACGGAGAAAAAGCCTATATCCGTGAAATGCTCGGTATAAGCATTGGAGAGTATATCTACGGCTTCGGCGAGAAGTTTTCAACGTTTGTGAAAAATGGTCAGACCGTCGAGGTCTGGAACAACGACGGCGGTACATGCTCAGAACAGAGCTATAAGTCGATTTCGTTTTACGTATCGTCAAGAGGTTACGGAGTTTTCGTAAACGAACCGGGGAAAGTCACATTTGAGGTCGCTTCGGAAAACGTTTCAAAGGTCGCATTTACGGTTCAGGGACAGAGAATGGAGTATTTTATATTCGGCGGCGAAACGGTCGCGGATGTACTGAAAAATTATACCGATCTTACAGGAAAGCCTGCGCTTCCGCCTGCATATACTTTCGGACTCTGGCTGTCCACCTCGTTCACCACAAGCTATGACGAAAAAACCGTTATGTCCTTTATTGACGAAATGGAACGCCGTGATATTCCGCTGGAGGTATTCCACTTCGACTGCTTCTGGATGAAGGAATTTCAATGGTGCAGCTTTGAATGGGATAAGGATATGTTCCCTGACCCCAAGGGCATTATTTCACGCCTTAAAGCAAAGGGACTGAAGATCTGCGTGTGGATAAATTCATATGTTGGTCAGCGTGCGCCCGTTTTCGATGAATGTATGGAAAAAGGCTATTTCATCAGAAATAAGGACGGCTCTGTGTTCCAATGCGACTTCTGGCAGCCGGGGCTTGCCATTATCGACTTTACCAATCCCGAAGCGCGCAGATGGTACGGCGAGCAGATCAAAAAGCTTGCGGAGCTTGGCGTTGACGCTATCAAAACCGATTTCGGCGAGAGGATCCCCACCGATGTTATGTACTATGACGGTTCAGATCCTTACAGAATGCACAACTATTATACATACCTTTATAATAAGACCGTTTTCGAGGCATTGCAGGAGACTAAGGGCATGGAGAACGCCTGTCTTTTCGCGCGTTCGGCAACTGTCGGCGGTCAGAAGTTCCCGGTGCATTGGGGAGGGGACTGCTTCTCGAATTACGAATCAATGTGGGAAACTCTCAGAGGAGGACTTTCCCTTTGTCTTTCTGGCTTCGGCTTTTTCTCGCATGATATTTCCGGCTTTGAAGCGACAGGCTCTCCCGACCTCTACAAACGCTGGACGGCGTTCGGACTAATGTCTACTCACTCCCGCTATCACGGCAACTCCTCCTACAGAGTTCCGTGGAACTTCGATGAAGAAAGCTGCGACGTTTCACGTCACTTTGTAAAGCTAAAGGGCAGACTTATGCCGTATCTTTTCCGCAACGCTGTTGAAACTCATAAAACAGGCGTTCCGATGATGCGGGCAATGGTCGTGGACTTTGGATATGACCTTGCTGCTCTGACAGTTGATACGCAGTATATGCTGGGGGACGATCTTCTTGTCGCTCCCGTGTTCAGCGAAAGCGGCGAATGCAGCTTCTATCTCCCCGACTGCGGTACATGGACGGATATTCAGACCGGAGAAGAACTTGCGGGCGGTCACTGGTACACCAAGACATATGATTATTTTGGAATGCCCCTTTATGCAAAGCCTAATTCCATAATAGTCTACGGAAATTTTGAAAAGTCCGTTGAATACGATTACACCGACAATATGAAGATAGCGGTATACGGCATAGAGGACGGCACGGCTATCAAAACTGCTGTATACGATAAGAATGCAAAGCTTGCGGCGGAGATACGTGCGGAAAGGCATAACGATACTGTTTTCGTGACAGTTACAGGAACGGATAAGCCGTATACCGTTGAAAGCGCTCAGGGTCTTAAAGTGATAAGAAATTAATTGCTTGTCTCTGAATTTTATTGGAAAATAACGGGATTTTACAGTGTTATTGTTTCGTCTTATAAGGTATAATATAACCAATGTCATGAACTTGAATTGATGACATATTCAGGAGCAGGATGCAGGATATGAGAGGGATGCCGAAAGGCTTTTCTTGCCTCCTGTTTCCGTTTGAATCACAGTCCGTATTTTTATGATACGGACTTTATTTTATTAAAATCAATCTTAAGATTTATAGTCAACTTATGCAGGGGGACGGCGCCCCCCTGCGTAAGCAGTCTGTATATTTCAAAATTTATTTTCATAATAAAAATCAGTAATATCTTGACAAACAGGAATAAAAATGCTAAGATAATAGTATGATAAATTCTCATATAGATAAGGAGAGGGAAAACATGAGAAAAATAACGAAAGCTGTTGCTGCGCTTGCATCTGCGGCAGTTCTGACGCTTACGGGTACGGCGTCGGCTATGTCGGGTTCATTGGGTCAGCCTGCGGCGAACGCTGTTGACACAAACAATGACGACTGGATTCACGCTAAGGGCAGCCGTCTTTACGACATGAACGGAAACGAAGTCTGGCTTACCGGCGCAAACTGGTTCGGCTTCAACTGCGGCGAACGTTTTCCGCACGGCTTGTGGAGCGCAGATGTCGATCAGCTTCTTTCAGCCGTAGCTGACCGGGGAATAAATCTTCTTCGTCTCCCTATGGCGACAGAGCTTCTTATGGACTGGCAGGAGGGCGTTGACGACAGCTCCATGATCTCAATAAATCCCAAAAACGACGACGGATATAAGTTCAATCCCGATTTCTGCCGTCCTGACGGTTCATGTATGAGCAGTCTTGAGATCTTCGACGTTATTATGGCGAAGTGCAAGAAATACGGAATAAAAATACTTATCGACATACACAGTCCTGCGCTGCATAACTCGGGTCATAACTATAATTTGTGGTACTATAACGAGGGAGCAGGCAGCTATGATACCATGGCTGTTACCGATGCAGGAAACGGCGAACCCGTTACCTCCGAGATGTGGAAGGATACTCTTGTATGGCTTGCCGACCGCTATAAGAACGACGATACTCTGATCGCATACGACTTGAAGAACGAACCTCACGGCAAAGGTCAGGAGGGAAGCGCCGGCGCAAAATGGGACGGCTCAAAGGACGAAAATAACTGGGCGTGGGCGGCTACGGACTGCGCTTTGGCTATGCTTGAAAAGAACCCCAATGCGCTTATTCTTATTGAAGGCGTTGAGCAGTACCCGAAAGAGGGACATAAATGGGGCGAACCCGATTCGCTTACAAATCCCCCGTATCATCCGGGCTGGTGGGGCGGTCAGTTCCGCGGAGTAAGGGAATATCCGATAGATCTCGGGAAATATCAGGATAAACTCGTATATTCTCCCCACGATTACGGTCCGGGCGTATATGCTCAGACTTGGTTTGACAAGGATTTCACCGAGCAGACGCTTCTTGACGATTACTGGTACGATACATGGGCGTTCATTAACAAGGAGAACATCGCGCCGCTTCTTATCGGCGAGTGGGGCGGATACATTGACGGAGGAAAGAACGAGCAGTGGTTGAATATACTCCGTGATTATATGATAAAGAATCACATCAATCACACATTCTGGTGTCTGAATCCCAATTCGGGCGATACAGGCGGACTTCTTGATTACTCATTCTCACAGTGGGACGAAGTGAAGTATAAGTTGTTCGAGCCGTCCTTGTGGCAGACTCAGACCTCCGGAAAATACATCAGCCTTGATCATCAGGTCGCTTTGGGCAGCAACGGTATCTCCCTGAACGATTTTTACAGTAATTATGCAAAAACCGAGGGAAGCAACCTTGACGGCGGAAAGACCTCGGACGGCACTCCCGTTGAATCTACTACCCCTGCGCCTACCGAGCCTGACGTAAAGCCTACGACCGCTCCGACTCAGCCCGAGACGACCGAAGCTCCGACTGAGGGAAAAACAAAACCTGTCGTTACAACCGTCAGTAATACTGACAGCGGCAGCGGCGTTACTCTTATTGGCGATGCGAATGTGGACGGGAAGGTCACGATAGCTGACTCTACGGCGATTCTTCAAGCGTTGGGAAATCCCGATAAATACGGACTTTCAGAGCAGGGTGCGGCAAATGCGGATTGCTGCAATGTCGGTGACGGCGTTTTACCCAGCGATGCGCTTGCTATCCAGATGCTCGACGCAAAGGTTATTACTTCTCTGCCTGTAAGCGAGTAGATCAGGAAATACGAATTTTAAGGACGAAAAAGATGTCCCCCGACTAAGAGACGGGGGACTTTTTTATTTATACTGCATTGGTATTTGTCGAGAGAATTTTCATTGATTTAAGCTGATATGAACCGTTGACTTCTGTAAGAACGTATTGGACTGATTTCGACGAGGTTTTCGGGAGCCATGAGGGAAGTTCGTCGATATAGTCCACTACGACGGTGTATTCATTGCCCGATTTTGACGCCTCGCGTATCTCGGGGGAATATGTGTAGGTCACGGGAGCTACGGGGACGTTATATGATTTTGTTTCCTCGTTATAGTAGAATCTTGACTCGGCAGGGCCTACTGTCGTATGTTCAAGCTTCGGAAGTTCATCTCCGAACAGCTTAACAGCGTAAGATTCAACGTCAGCCGCAGGGATAATGACAACGTCGAAAGTCAGCTCGTATTGTTCTGTAACTCCGTCCGTCATTATCATGGACCAGATAGCGGCAGTAATAATTTGTTCGGACGACAGTTCGGCAGGGGAATTGAACGATTCTATGTCCATGATAACGGCAGGGTACAGAACGTCCTCAAATCCCTCTTTGCGTGACTCTCCGGAAGTATAGCTGCCGAACATCGCAATACCTTTTGCTATAACGGTAACAAGACCAACGCAGGCAAGCAGAGCGAAGATAACTCCGAATACCGCATAAAAGCCCTTTTTAATGCGTCCCTTCCGAGGTTTATCATCGGGTTCAGCCTGTTCTTTTCGCTGATTGATTATTTCATCAGGGTCTTCGTCTAAAATGTTTTTGAGTACCGAAGTAAGCTTATTTTCCTTTTTTTCGGTACTGTTTTCGATCTCATCGGCAGTATCTTCCGAAGCTTCATCAGCGACTTCGGCTTTTTTACTTTTGAAGAAAGAGCGTTTTTTTGTTTTGGGTACTTCCTCGGCGCTTTCTTCGCTTTCGTCAGCTTCTTCTATTTCGGCATCGGAGGACGCAGCAACTGCTTCTTCCGAAAAAGCGTCGGACTGAATTTCTTCATCGTCTTTTTTCTCAGCTTCAATGCGAGCCTTTTCGACTTCTTCGGTAGCCTTTTTCTCGGCTTCGATACGAGCCTTTTCAGCTTTTTCGGCAGCTTTTCTCTCAGCCTCGATACGAGCCTTTTCAGCTTTTTCGGCAGC
>CANQVK010000038.1 GCA_947627275.1 uncultured Ruminococcus sp.
CATTATAGCACGTTTCTTCCGCTTTGTCAAGTAGAATAGTTTCCAAAATTCACCTCCGCCTTTTGTCTATTTCGACAGTTAATCAAAATAAATTTTAGATTTGCATGAGAAACTATCTGTTTTCAAGCCACTTATTGATGTCTGTTTCAGCGCCGCCGACCGAAATATACGAATAAAATTCAAGTATCAGCGAAGCGTCAACTGAGTCGATAACTCCGTCTGAATTTATATCCGCCGTCATTTTTTCTTCATCATTGAAAGCGGACGCTCCGCCGGTCAACAAGATCGAATATTCCTCAAGAACGCATGACGCATCAGAAGCGTCGATGATCTTATCTCCGTTTACATCGCCGAAAATCGGTTCGGAGCTTTCCTGCGGCTTTATTTTGCTGAAATAATCGTAAATTTCCTTAGCTTCCTCCTTTGCAAGCTTTTTGAGGTTATCGTCATTATAAAGCCAGACCGAAGAACGATAATTTGTATGGAACGAATGCTCCATAAGTATTCCCGGAGTTCCCACAAACCTTGATGCAAACAGGACGCTGTACCACTCGTCGTCTATTGTGCCGTTTCTATCCCAGTCGCCCGTACCCTTTCTCTGAGCTGTCGAACCTTTCTGGTTTGTTTTCATTACTTCTGCCGTTTTTTTAGCAATGCGCAAGCCGAGTTCCTGACTTTTATCGTCAATATCAGTCCACGGCAGATCCTGATACACAAAGGCTATCGGAGCGTCCATATATTCATAAGCGCCTGCATTGCTGTGTATAGATATAAAGAAATCGTACCCCTTGGAGCTGAATCCCCTGTCGTTAAGAGACGGATCCTCATCAAGAGAGCTTTTTGTAAGATCGGCATGCACTCCTAAATCCTGAAGCTCCTTTTGAAGATAATTTGAAAGTTTCCATGTCATTACGCTCTCCCAGTATGGCGAATATACAGTGGAGCGATTGTAATATGAATAATGACCGGGATCTATCATTATCTTGATCACGCTTTCGTCCAGCTCCTTTATACTGTCGTTTATCGGTATTTCGTCCGGCGAAAGTATATCGGTCGCCTGATAAGATTCATTCCCGTCAATGATAGTATCAACAGGCAGTTCAAAATAAGCCGCATCCGCTTCAGAATAATTGAAAATACTTAAACAAATCACTGAAAAGCCTGCTATAGCTGAAATAATTTTTTTAAACATTTTAATATTCCGCTGCTCAAAGTTTTGCTTTTGAACAGTTTTCTCCTTTTTTATATTTTACTTTTTTCTGACATAAAAGAAGTTCTCAGACAACAAAAAATACGAATCTGATAACAATAAGTACAGCCATTACAATAAGAACTCCCGAAATTATCAGATTTTTGTTGAGCGCCGATGTATACTCGAATTTATCGGGAGACGACCTGCTGCACACTATTTCCAGCCGTTCGCCCTTGGAAAACGGCTGAGAATAGCCTGTTTTGTCGTCCTGCTCTACGGTCTTGCCGTTATGCTCAAACCTCAGAGTGTGAACATAATACCCCTGCTTCGGTTCTTTTACGGCAACTACCTCAGCCTCCGTCCGAACTCCGCCAAGACGCAGTATAAGCAGCTTTACAAGGAATATCGTTCCTCCCAGAGCCGCAAGAGTTCCCGCTATTGCAACGATGATACGCTCCATTTTACTCCTCCTCCGGGTTCACATGAACCATAATGTGCTTGACTTTCGGAAAATTACGCTCGATCTCGCTGTGAACCCTTTCCGCCGTCTCATGACCCTCCGAGAGGGTCTTGCCGCCGTCCATTTTTATCTCTATGTCAACGTATATTTTATTGCCGAAGATACGGGTATGAAGCAGATCGACGCCTTTCACGCCCTCCTGTGACAATGCGCACTTCCGCAGAGCCTCCTCAGTCTCATCGCCGCACGAATGATCGACCATTTTATCCACAGCGTCCTTGAAAATATCATAAGCCGCTTTGAGGATAAACAGGCATATCACAAGGCTTGCAACCGGTTCGAGGACGGGAACGCCCATTCTTGCCCCTGCAATTCCTATCAGCGCGCCGACAGAGGACAGAGCGTCGCTGCGGTGATGCCATGCGTCCGCCATGACCGCTCCCGAATCAAGGAGCTTGGCATAATGGCGTGTGTACCAGAACATCGCCTCCTTAACGGCGATAGATACCGCCGCCGCTATCAGCGCAAGAAGTCCCGGAGCTTTGATTTTTCCTATTTCTCCTGCGGCAAGCGTTTCAATAGTTCCTTCGCCGATGAAAAGTCCCGTAACAAGAAGAACGACCGCAAGAATTATCGCCGCCACACACTCCATACGCTCATGGCCGTAGGGATGCTCTTTGTCGGATTTTTTTGCCGACAGCCTTACGCCGATTATAACCACTATGCTGCTGAAAACGTCCGAAGCCGAATGCACCGCATCGCTTATCATCGCTCCCGAACCTGCGATAACTCCTGCCATAAGCTTGAATACCGACAGTATAATATTGCCGATAATACTCACCATCGAAACCTTGACTGCGGTTTTCTCAAAATCAATTTCCCTCATACGCTACCACCTGTCGATTAAAGTATAATCCTACTTGAGATTTGGACAAAAGGAACTGAATAAAAACTTTTCATAGCAAGGCAGAGGAGGAAAGCGTACTGTCTACGGTGACGACGACAACGCAGCTATGGATAATTTTTATCAGTGAACTTGTTCTGATTTCAAGTAGGATTACTATAAGAGGCAAGAAAAAATTCTTGCCTCTGAATTAATTTTCCAATCCGAAAAATTCCTGTCTGCTGTGGTCAAACAGCCACATCCAGTAATAACCGCTTGACGGACTGTCATACGATGTCTCGCCAACCTCGGTACTGTAGCCCAGACCGTTGATATTGACTTCCGAAATAAAATGCTGATTCGTGAAATTTGCGCCGTTCCACTTTTCAAGCATATACACGTCATACCCCATATACGCCATCATTTCGGCAAATGCGCCGTTGTACTGAATGCACTGTCCGAGTTTTTCCTCAAAGCACGCCTGCACAAACGTAAGATTCGATATGCGGTCGTATGTATTCCACCCCTGCGAACCGTTGGCATATGTAATGTTGAAGTGAAGCCACTCCCACGTATATTTCAGCCTGTCGTAGTTCGTCATATCGTCGGTGAAATGCTCCCTTGCGAAATCGTTAAGTATCTTCTTGTCATTCTCGGTAACGGTGTAATTCCGCACAAACATAGGCTTTCCGCCGTTGGCGTTATCGCCCTTGATATTGTAAAGCGGTATCTCGTCATGGGACTGCAGCTCCGCCGTATTGACGATATATTGGATAGTTCCCGTTTCGCCCGGGTCAAGCCCCTCTGGTGCGAGAACGTAATTCTTATCGGGGCTTTCCGCAGGCGAAGCTTTGTCGGCGTTTATATCGGAAATAAATTCCCTTATAGGCAGTATCTCCGCATCGCTCGCAAGCGTTGAAAGATAGGAGTAATATGCAAGGATATACGACGCATCGGAAGAATCTGTTTTGCCGTCGCCGTCTGCGTCCCCTGAGGAAATGCGTTCATCGTCCCAGTCGCTCTGCTTCCCAGTTGAAGCAACAGAATAATACGCCAGTACAGCCGAAGCGTCCGAAGAATCCACAACGCCGTCACCGTTGACGTCGCCCAAGGCGTAACCTCCGCTTGCATCAGCCGAAAACGCTCCCATAAGAGCAATACATAAAACCGCAAAAACAGCAGAAAACAGCTTTTTCATTACACTTCCCCCGTTTTTTAGATCGCTTTCATTAATCAGCCATTAATTTTACCATGACCGCTTTCTGTGCGTGGAGACGATTTTCAGCCTCCTCGAATATCTCCTTAGCGTGAGCCTCGAATACCTTTTCGGTTATTTCCTCCTCACGGTGAGCAGGCAGACAATGAAGCACCATTGCGTCCTTGTTCGCCAACGCCATAATATCGTCGTTTATCTGATAGCCCTCAAACGCAACACGGCGTTTTGCGGCTTCGTCCTCCTGACCCATTGACGCCCAGACGTCCGTGATCAACACGTCTGCGCCCTTTGCAGCCTGCGACGGAGAATTTGTCATCTCAAAGCAATCGTACTGAGCTGCAAAATCAAGTATCTCCTTTGGCGGCTGATAGTCGTCGGGACATGCTATAGATACAGCCATTCCCATTTTAAGACCGCCGACAATAAGAGAATTTGCCATATTGTTGCCGTCGCCTATAAAGCACATTTTCAGCCCCTCCAGCTTGCCCTTGAACTCACGGATAGTCATGAGGTCGGCAAGTACCTGACAGGGGTGGCAGAAGTCCGTAAGACCGTTTATAACAGGAATACTGCCGTATTCCGCAAGAGCCTCTACCTCGTTCTGCTCGAATGTGCGTATCATGATTCCGCTGAGATAGCGTGAAAGAACTCGTGCGGTGTCCTGAACCGGTTCTCCTCTGCCTATCTGCAAATCGTTCGATGAGAGAAACAAGGGGTATCCGCCGAGCTGATACATTCCCGTTTCAAAAGAAACGCGAGTACGCGTGGACGCTTTCTGAAAGATCATTCCCAGCGTTTTTCCCTTGAGATGCGGATGCGGAATATTGTGTTTAAGCTCGTATTTAAGCTGGTCGGCAAGATCGAGTATTTCCGTAATATCCTCTGTTGAGAGGTCAAGCATTTTAAGCAGATGTTTCATATGTATTTATCCTTTCTGTATTTGTTTAATTATTTATGTCAGCAACAATTTTAACGCTGTCAATGTCGTCAACCTAAGGAATTTTTGTATCTTTCATATGGAACACACTCTCTTGCAGAGCACTCCCTCAGCACGGACACGGCACGCCGTGTCCCTACAAAAACACCGTTTATTTGGAATCCCGATGTCAGTTCGCTTAAGCTGCGGCATAAAGAAAAAGTCTTAACCCCTGTTCATATCTCCGAATGTCAGATCTACGGCAAGAGCAAAAAGAGGTACATAATCGTCAAACATCTTATCGTCAATTGCAAGGTCGTATTGCAGTTCTTTATTAAGATTCATTTTCGTTTTGATAGAGCCTACTGAGATCCCTTCCTTAAGAAGCTCGAAATTACGATGATCCTTGCTGGCAATGTCGTATTTTATAACAGTTCCCTGAATATCCTTGCCCTCAACATTAATGGTCGGGTCAAGAAAAAGCGACTTGCAGGCAAGCTGCATTATCGAAACATCGTTATGGCTGATTATAAAAGTAGGCTTGCGCTCGTCGCTGACCTGCATCAGCGAATAAAGCTGGTAATTGCTTGCGTCCATAAGCAGAAAACGTCCGCCTCCGAAGCCTTTCTTTTTAATGGTGTATATCTGACGGGACTGCTTTTTATCCTGCACGATATATTTGCTGCCCTTAATTGAGATCGTAAGCTCCATAAATCAACCCTCCAGTATTGCTGTAAGTATATCCATTCCGCTTTCAAGCTCGGCATAGTCGATGTTAAGGGGCGGAAGAAGCCTTACCTTTGTTTTTGCTGTCAGTACAAGAAGCCCTTTTTCAAGAGCTGCTTTTGCTACGTCCGAGGCATTCTTCGTTTTCAGTGAAATTCCTATCATCAGTCCAAGACCGCTGACGGACTCGACTTCGCCGCATTTTTCAAGGCGGCTTTTTATGTATTCGGCTTTTTTATTGACCTCGTCAAGAAATCCCTCGCTCGTGACCTTTTTCAAAACCACGTTTCCGCCTGCGCAGGCAATGGGATTTCCGCCGAATGTAGAACCGTGAGTACCCGGCGTAAGCACGTCTTTGACCTTTTCGCCGAAAAGACACGCACCCATCGGGATACCTCCGGCTATTCCCTTTGCAAGAGTTGTGATGTCGGCTTTTTTGCCGTAATGCTCGCCTGCAAGGAGCTTGCCGGTACGTCCGACTCCCGTCTGTACCTCGTCCGCAATGACAAGTATGTCGCGCTCGGCGCACAACTCATATACAGCGTCCACAAACGCCTTGTCAAGAGCGTTTACGCCGCCCTCTCCCTGAATATATTCAAGCATAACGGCGCAGACCGTATCGTCAATTTTCGCCTTCAGATCGTCAATATCGTTGGCTGCGACATTTACAAAGCCCTCCAGAAACGGGAAAAAATAGTTGTGAAAAACCTCCTGCCCCGTAGCGGAAAGAGTCGCCATAGTACGACCGTGGAAAGAGTTCACAAGCGTTATTATCGTATGCCTTCCCCTGCCGTATTTATCAAAGCTGTATTTTCTTGCGGCTTTAATGGCGCATTCGTTTGCTTCCGCGCCGCTGTTGCAGAAAAACACCGACTCATAGCCTGTTGAGGTACAGAGAGTTTCCGCAAACTCCGCCTGTATAGCTGTGTAATAATAATTGGAACTGTGCTGGAGCGTTCTCACCTGACGGCATACGGCGTCCGCCCAGTCGTTATCGCAGTAGCCCAGCGAATTTGTTCCTATGCCGCTGCCGAAGTCAATATACTCTTTGTTGTTTTCATCGCTGCATCGTCTGCCTGAGCCTGCGCTCATTACCAGCGGATACCTTCCGTAGGAGTGCATAACGTGCTTATCAAATTTATTTATAGTTTCCATAATACTTCAACCTCCCAAAGGTTAGGAGACAAATCTCCTGCTTTTATCCCTTTCATCCCTTTGGACAAAACATATACACATAACCTGCATGTCGTGCATTTTTAGTCACTTTTAATTATAACTCTATTTGCACGCCAAAATCAACATTTAAGTCAATTATTTTTGTAAACTTTTAGTTTACACGTTCAAAAATTATACAAACTGCGTACCAACGCCCTCGTTTGAGAGTATCTCAATAAGTATCGAATGCGGCACACGACCGTCTATTATAACAGCTCCGTTTACTCCTCGTCTTACCGCTTCAACGCAGCAGTCGATCTTCGGTATCATTCCGCCCGAAACGATACCCTGCATTTTCAGATACGGAACTTCGCTGACGTTCACTTTCGGGATAAGCGTGTCCGGGTCGTCCTTATCACGCAGAAGTCCCGCAATATCGGTCATAAGTATAAGGCTCTCCGCACCAAGCTCGGCGGCAATGCGTGCGGCGGCAGTATCGGCATTGATATTATATGTATTTCCCTCGGCATCTGTTGCAACCGTGGCGATAACGGGAATATTTCCGTTGCTGAGAGCGTCGAGAATGGGTTTGGGATTTACCTTTGTTATTTCGCCCACAAAGCCGAGATCCTGACCGTCCTCCGTAGTTTTCTTCTCGGCGACAAGCATTTCTCCGTCAATTCCGCAAAGTCCAACGGCAGAGCCTTTATGCTGTGCCAAAAGCTGCACAAGTTCCTTGTTGACCTTGCCTGCCAGAACCATTTTTACAACCTCTATAGCCGCTTCATCGGTATAACGCAGACCGTTTATAAATCTGCTTTCGATGTTCAGCCTTTTTAACATATCGTTTATCTCAGGGCCGCCGCCGTGTACCAGCACTACCTTGATACCTACCAGCGACAGCAACACGATGTCCGTCATGACCGCATCCTTAAGTTCCTTGTTGGTCATGGCGTTTCCGCCGTATTTTATAACAACGATCTTATCGGAATACTTCTGTATATACGGAAGCGCGTCTATGAGGACCCGCGCCTTTTCCGTGTTTGTTATATTTTCCATTTTACACAACCTCACTATTATATTTTTTTCCACATACCATACGAAGGATTTTCCGCTTTTCCGTCTTTTTTCAAATTTTTGAGTGCCTGAGTTGTAAGCTGTTCAGCAAGCTCATCAGTAACATCATAGCCCTTTCTGGCAAGTACCGTTTGGAAATCCTTTACAATATCCTGTTTTTTCTGAATAAAATCTTTAAGAACGTTATAAACGTCAAAATCTGTATCAAGCCAGCCATTACCAGCCATCTTTTCTCTCATTCTTTGTGCATTGAAAGCACTTACATCTGAATAAGCCATTTTATAAAAACCTCCAATTAATTAGCTTCTGTAATCGCCGTTTATTTTAACGTAATCGTAAGTCAGGTCGCAGCCCCATGCGACAGCCGCACCTGCCCCGTCGCCGAGTGAAACGATGATCTGTATCTCCTCCTCGGAAAGCGTCTTTTTGGCTTCCTCCTCGGAAAACTCCACAACGCAGCCGTTTCTTCCCAATGCGACAGAACCGCCTGCCGAGGCAATATCAATATTGACCTTGCTTATATCGAAATCAGCGTCCGCATAGCCGAGCGCACAATAGATACGTCCTGCATTTGCGTCCTCGCCGAATATCATGGATTTAAGCAGACTTGAGCAGACGACCGACTTAGCCGCAGTCTGCGCAGTCTTTTCGGAATCCGCGCCGCTTACAACGCACTCTATCAGCTTAGTCGCACCCTCGCCGTCACGAGCCATCATTCTTGCAAGATTCATCATAATATTATAAAGAGCGTTGGCGAAGCTCTCGTAATCGCCGTCCTCACTGACAACAGGCTTGTTTCCGGCAGTTCCCGAAGCCATAACGCAAACCATATCATTAGTCGAGGTATCGCCGTCAACGCTTGCCATATTCAGCGTTACTTTAACGCAGTCGCTCAAAGCACGCTGTATCATTTCAGCGGAAATATCGGCGTCCGTTGTGATAAATGTAAGAGTAGTCGCCATATTAGGATGTATCATGCCGCTTCCTTTGAGCATTCCGCCCATTGTGCAGGTCTTTCCGCCCATTTCAAATTCAACGGCTACCTCCTTTGGCTGTGTATCGGTAGTCATGATAGCCTCCAGCGCGCGGCTGTTTCCGTCATATGACAGCCCCTCCGCAAGCTCCTTCATGCCGTTTGCTATCGGCTCTATGGGAAGAACCTGTCCGATAACTCCCGTAGAAGCTACGATAATATCCTCGGGAGCTAAACCAAGCTCCGCCGCCGCAAGCTCGCACATCTTGTTCGCCTTTTCAACTCCGTCGGGATTGCACGTATTTGCGTTCACGGAATTGACGATGACCGCACGGGCAGTACCGTCCTTAAGATGCTCCTTTGTCACAAGGATCGGCGCGCCCTTTACCTTGTTAGTGGTATAGACCGCCGCCGCAGTACATTCCTTGTCGGCGGCAATAAGAGCGAGATCGTTCTTCTTTTTCGCCGCAGGCAAACCGTTGTTACCCGCAGCATTGGCGTCGGAAACGGTCAGCGGCTTATGAGCCAGTCCGCATTGTATTCCGTTTGCCTTGAAGCCCTTTGCGGCGCATACTCCGCCCTTTACAAATTTAACGCCGCCTATTTTTTTAAGATTCATTTTTATCACCCGATCAATCTAATTTAAATGTATATGAAAGCGTTCCCGTATCGTATGTAGGACTGAGCATATACATGCCGTTGCCGTAAACGCCGTATTGGCAGTTCACCGTCAGCAGACTTTCATCGCCGCTGACAGCGTAAGAATACATATCCTGCTCGATGCACCTGACGGAAAAAAGCGTCTCGTCGATCTCTCCCAGTTTACGGGCAAGCCGTCCCTTAACACGGTATACGTCTATCTTAGTATGTCCGTTCTTTTGCGTCGATTCGCAAAGAAAGACCTTAGTAGTTTCGTTTATTTCAAGAATGCCCTTGACCTTTGATTTTCCGAAATCCTCGGCAATACTGTTGATAACGCAGGCAGCTGTTATTCCGCCTGCCACAGCCATAAGCCAGAATTGGTAGCTTAACTTCTTTCCGTTTTTTTTGAATAATGTAAATATGCGGACTGCAAGAAATATAAGCGCCGCCGTGAAGCATATGGTATAGCAACCGATAATACGGTCAAAAACGTAAATTTCAGTATCGGTAAGCTTCATATATCCGAAAAATCCGAACCCTGCAACTGCCAGTGTCATTATTATGTAATAGAAAGTCTCATATGATTTTGAGCCTTTTTTCTTTTCTTCCGACATTTCTCCCCCCGTATCTGTTTTTTACCACTATCCACAACTTAAGCAGGGTGACTGTAAAACAGAATTGCTAAAGTTGCAGATAGTGATTTAAAAGCTGCAAAAATCATCATACAAGTCCTGTAGTTTCGTCAATGCCCATCATGATATTAAGGCACTGAACTGCTGCGCCGCTTGCTCCCTTACCGAGGTTATCGAGCCTTGAACAAAGAAGAAGCTGTTCATCGCTGCCGAAAACAAATACCTGAAGCTTGTTTACTCCGCTGAGAGCGTTTGACGCGAGGAAGAACGACTTCTGCTCCTCAGCCGACATAAGAGGCATTACCTCCACCATATTTGCGCCTGCGTAATGCTTTGTGTACATTTTGTGGACCTGCTCCGCTGTAACGGGCTTATCGAGAGTTCTTGTCTGTATCGGCACAGAAACCACCATACCGCTGAAATAATCGCAGACCATCGGATTGAACATCGGCTTGAAGGTCAGCCCCGACACCGCCTGCATTTCCGGTAGATGCTTGTGCTGCTGCGAAAGCGCATACTGACGGGGACTGTTGAACTCAAAGGGCTTGTCATCCCCCTCATATACCGCAATAGCTTTCTTTCCTGCGCCGCTGTAGCCGGAGGTCGCATAAGCGAACACGGGATAATCAGCAGGTATAACGCCGTTTTTCACAAGGGGATAAACTACAGCCGCAAAGCCGCTTGCATAACAGCCCGGAACTGCTACCCTGTTTGAAGTTCTTATCTTTTCCCTGTGTTCGGCTGAAAGCTCAGGAAAGCCGTAAGCCCAGTCAGGGTTAGTTCTGTGGGCGGTGGAAGCGTCTATAATACGAACATGGTCGTTATCCACAAACGAAACTGCTTCTCTTGACGCCTCGTCGGGGAGACAGAGGAACACATAATCGGCGCTGTTGATAAGCCTTGCCCTCTCGACAGGGTCTTTTCGCTTATCCTCGGCGATCCGTATAAGCTCGATGTCGTTTCTTCCCTCGAAACGCTCTAAAATTTTCAGACCGGTAGTACCCTCCTGACCGTCTATGTAAACCTTTACCATAATATCATCATCCTTTAGCAGATCATCAGACTTACGTCTATTTTTTCTTTTTTGTTTTTCTTTCATATTTTTCACGCTTCGGGTCTTTGATGTCGGATTCGTCCTCTTTCATGGAATGCCATATACTCACGGCAAGCGTCGCAACAACTATACCGGCAAGCCAGAATATATGCGCCGACGGTATAACAGCTATCCACAGTCCCATTACAAGCTCACCGACAGCCCATATAATACCCATAAGCAAGCATAAGCCAATGGTGAACACCAAATCTTTTTTTGTCATAAATTCCCTTTCGGCGGTTTTATCAAACCTTTTCCAATTCACATTCCGCATTCTCTATCTGAATCCTTACCGCCTCAGGAGACGGGCCGCCGTAAGACTTCCGCTCTCTGACGCAGGTGTCAAGGCTGATAGCTTCATATACGTCCTCCGTGAACAATTCAGTCATTTTACGGTATTCCTCCAGCGGCAGAGTTTCAAGGGTAAATCCCTTTGCAATGCACTCGGCAACAAGAGTTCCCGTAATTTTATAAGCGTCACGGAACGGCATACCCTTCTTTACAAGATAATCCGCGCAGTCCGTAGCGTTGATAAATCCTCTTGCCGCAGCGTTTCTCATATTGTCCTTGAGAACACGCATTGTCGCAAGCATGGGGGTAAACGTCTTTACGCACAGCTTCACGTTGTCCACCGTGTCGAAAATAGCCTCCTTGTCCTCCTGCATATCCTTGTTGTAGGCAAGAGGAAGTCCCTTCATCATGGTGAGCAGGGTTACAAGATTTCCGTTTACTCTGCCTGTCTTACCCCTGATAAGCTCCGTAACATCGGGATTTTTCTTCTGCGGCATTATGGACGAGCCTGTTGCGAAAGCGTCGTCAAGCTCGACAAACTTGAATTCCCACGAACACCACATGATTATCTCCTCGGAAAATCTCGAAAGGTGCGTCATAAGCAGCGACAGAGCGCAGTTCAGCTCCACGCAGTAATCGCGGTCTGAAACGCCGTCAAGACTGTTCTCCATGGGGGCGGCAAATCCCAGCAGTTCGGAGGTCTGACGTCTGTCGGTCTTATAAGTCGTACCTGCCAGCGCACCGCAGCCCAGCGGACAATAATTCATGCGCTTATTCACATCGCCCAGTCTGTCAATATCTCGCAGAAGCGCCCACACATACGCCATAAGGTGATGCGCAAATGTTATCGGCTGCGCCCTCTGCAAATGCGTGTAGCCGGGCATTACCGTTTCGGTATGCTCCTTCGCTATATTTATAATTGTTTTTACAAGAGTTCTTACCAGTTCTGTAATGTCGGAAATCTCGTCCCTGAGATAAAGCCTCAGATCAAGCGCGACCTGATCGTTTCTCGAACGTGCCGTGTGAAGCCGTTTTCCCACGTCTCCGAGACGCTTTGTAAGCTCCGCTTCAACGAACATGTGTATATCCTCGGCGGCAGGGTCAAGCTCCAGCTTTCCCGAATCTATGTCCGTAAGGATCTCTTTAAGACCTGCAACAATTTCAAGGCTGTCCTCCTTTGAAATTATACCGCAGTCGCCGAGCATGGTCGCATGAGCGATACTGCCCTGTATATCGTGACGGTACATCCGTCCGTCAAAGGCTATGGAAGAATTGAAAGCGTTTACAGTCTCATCGACCTGCTTTGAAAATCTTCCCGCCCACATCATATCAGCCATAATTTTTCTCTCCTACAATTTTAATTATTATATTCTTTCAAATAATTTGCTATTTAATTATATATTAAAACCACCGCTATAAATAAACACTCTGATTAAAACAGAAATAAAAACAACTAACAGCGTCTTTTTTCCAGTAGATTTCCAAATAGGCAAACGTGCAAAAAGCATAATTATACCAACAATCAAAGCGCTGAACGGAGTCAATAAAGCAACGATACAAAACAGCATTTCACCAAATTTTTGCTCTGATACAAACTTTTTATATTCCGATTTTTTCTGTTTCAGCATTTCGCTTATTATCTGCAATTCCTCAATGGAATACAAATCTTTCTGTGTTTTATAAATAAGCTCCAAATCCGAAATACTATATATACTTATTTCATCAATAAATTTTTCTTTATCCATAATATTTCCTAAATTTTCAAGTGTCGATCCTGATTAAATCACGGATATTTTTATTTCTGTAAATCAAATCATCTCTGACTGTAAAGCCGATTTTCTCCCAAAAGCCATTACCGAGTTCATTATTTTTAAAGACCACAAGAGCGACCTTGTTAATACCCTCATTTTTGAGAGCATACATAGCATTATTAACAAGATTTCTGCCAACACCCTGATTTCTGTATTCAGGCAGAACAGCAACATGATGAAAAAATCCTCTGCGACCGTCATGACCGGCAAGAATTGTACCAACAATTTTACCATTATCATCTGCAACAAAACTTGTTTCAGGATTGCGTTTCAAATATTTATTAAAACCCTCTAAGCTGTCATCAACCGGATTTACACCGTCTATAAATTTCCATACATTGCATACTGAATCATAGTCATCAACAGTCATTATTCTGATATTAACCATAGTTATTCTCCCTTATATTGTTATATATCCTACCCACATCATATCAGCCATAATTTTTCTCTCCTATATTTTTCATAGATCTCCGCCCATTCGTATAATCCGTTGCTTCTGAAAATTGAAGCAGCTAATTCTATCTGTCTGAGCAGTTCTTCATCATTTATATTTTTAAAATAACTTGTTTCTTCAAAATAATCATTTTCAAGCCACTTATATCTTTCATACGGAATATTATTTGAATCTATACCCCATTCATAAACTTCCAAAGGTCCGACAGACGCTTTTAAGATCAAAACAATATTTCCATCTTTATTTGAAACCAAATCAGGCTTTGAATAAAGCCAACGACCAATAAAAACCGAATTATTTTTCATTAAATTCCCCGTCTTGTAATTTCATCAATTAATTTGGGCTGAATCAACGGATATGTCCATTCGGACGGTAAATCGTCAAGCAGATATATCCTTTCGATCTCGTTGTGCAATTCGCTATCAAAAGCGTTTATATCCGCAAAATACAGCATACCGAAAGTTTCTCGGCTATCTGATGTCACCGAATAAACGCATATCGGTTTTATTGTAAAATCAACAGCCCCTGTTTCTTCATATAATTCGCGTTTTGCAGTTTCCCCGATTTTTTCTCCTATCTCCCTATGACCGCCGGGAATTTCTAATGTTTCCCTTTGTTTATGCTTGCAAAATACCCATTTCCCATTATGTTTTGAAATAATGACCGCAAATTTTAACAAAGAATCTTCTGCTTCATCATAAAACTTTACTGTCATTTTATTTTTCTCCTATCGTTTTATTTAATGCGGGTGCATTGGGTGCATTTGATTCCATATTTCAGACTTCTGAAATATAAAATAAAAAAAGAAGTTGGATTTTGCATAACAATGCACCCAACGCACCCGAATCTGGAATAAAGCGCAGCAGGCAGGAGAATTTCGCCTCCCCTGCCTGCAAAAATATTCTGTTGCTCACCAAATTATCAGTCTGTCGAAGCCTCTATTTTAAGAAACAGAAACATACCGACTATTAATGTGATAACGTAATAGCCTATATCCCATTTTATGGCGTTTTTTGCAGACAAAGTTTCGCTGCCGTCCGCAAAAAGGGCATTTCCCGAATTATAGCTGTCATACACAAGCTTTACGGTATCGCCCGCTTTAAGCTCTTTCATAACGTCAACAAGCTCCGCCTCTTTGGTGAACGTAATACCGTCAGCCTTATATCTGAGACTTACAATATTGATATGCTGAGCCGTGCTGTCGGAACTGACTTTGCTGTTTTTAACGAGCATCATTGCCTGTTCGTCCACCACCGCATCGACCTCCACAGGTTCGCCCTCAAAGCATTTTATACTGCTCTTTCTTAACTTAATGATATTGCGTACCAGATCAAACGTTATACCGCCGAAAGCGGCAATAACGACGATCCAGAACATCACCATAAAAACGGCATGCGCCATTACTTGTTGTTACGCTTCTGATCAAGCTTAGCCTTGACCTTGATAGGAAGTCCGAAGAGATTGATAAAGCCTGCGCTGTCCTTCTGATCGTAAACCTCGTCCTCGTCAAAAGTAGCAACTTCCTCATCGTAGAGGGTGTAAGGAGAGGTTACGCCTGCGTTGATGATGTTGCCCTTGTAGAGCTTAAGACGAACATCGCCTGTAACAGTCTCCTGAGTTTTGTTTACGAATGCGGTCATAGCCTCGCGGAGGGGTGTGTACCACTGACCGTTGTATACGATGTCGGCAAACTTGATTCCGAGATACTGCTTGATACGTGCAGTTTCCTTGTCGATGCAGATAGTCTCGAGAACCTCGTGTGCGTGGTAGAGGATAGCGCCGCCGGGAGTCTCGTAAACGCCTCTTGACTTCATGCCGACGAGACGGTTTTCAACGAGGTCTGCAAGTCCGATACCGTTTTCGCCGCCGAGCTTGTTAAGAGCGGAAACCATTTCTACGCCGTTAAGCTTCTTGCCGTCCAGCATTGTGGGGATTCCCTTTTCAAAGTGGATAGTGATATATGTAGGCTTGTCGGGAGCGTCTATAGGAGAAACGCCCATTTCAAGGAAACCGGGCTTCTCATACTGAGGCTCGTTTGCGGGATCTTCAAGGTCAAGACCCTCATGAGAAAGATGCCAGATATTCTTATCCTTGGAGTAATTTGTCTCTCTGTTTATCTTAAGGGGAATATTGTGCGCCTCTGCGTAGTCGATCTCCTGATCGCGGGATTTAAGTTCCCATTCACGCCAAGGAGCGATAATGTGCATATCGGGAGCGAACGCCTTGATAGCAAGCTCGAAACGAACCTGATCGTTGCCCTTGCCCGTGCAGCCGTGGCAGATAGCGTCAGCGCCCTCTTTGATAGCTATTTCGGCGATTCTCTTTGCAATAATGGGACGCGCAAAAGAAGTACCCAGCATATAGCGGTTCTCATAGATAGCGCCAGCCTGAACCGTAGGATAAACGTACTCCTGAATAAATTCTTCCTTCAAGTCCTCTATGTAAAGCTTTGAAGCTCCTGTCTTGATAGCTTTTTCCTCAAGACCGTCAAGCTCCGTACCCTGTCCGACATCGCCCGAAACAGCGATAACTTCGCAGTTGTTGTAATTCTCTTTGAGCCACGGGATTATGATAGAAGTATCAAGTCCGCCCGAATAAGCGAGAACGACCTTTTTAATATCCTTTTTATCCATTTTGAATTCCTCCCTGAGAAATATTTTTTTCAACAATTCTATTATACACCATAAAAAAATATTGTCAATAGGTTTGGAATAAATATTCATTTTAGCGTTAAATATTCCATGATATATGAATATTTATTCCAACTTTTGTCGATTTATTTACACAACAAAACTCCCCCTCGGCTAAGAGGGGGAGTTTTGAAACGAGTCAGAAGTCAAGGAAGGGATAGATCATACCTTGTCATCGTCCTCGCGTTTTTTTCTGAAAGCGAATGCTGCGCCTGCCGCCATAGCGAGAGCGAGAACGGGGAAAGCCGCACCTGTATCGCCGGTCTTGGGAGCGTCCGCCTTGGAAGTTGTCGTTGTCGTTTTCTTTGCCGTCGTAGTCTTTGTTGTCTTTGAAGTTGTCGTAGTAGTTGTAGTCGTAGTCGTGGGAACCGTGCTTTCCGCAGTTACAGGAATCGTCTCATCGAGCATTGTTACTGTAGTTCCGCTTACGCCAACGTTTCCGCTGACCGTTCCGCCTGCAACGGTAAACGTAATGTCCGTTGCGACTGCGTATCCGTTGGGAGCTGCGATCTCATGGAGTACATACGTACCGTCGGGGAGGTTCTTCACAAGCGTAGGCTCTGTTCCCGATACCCACGTAAGCTCGCCGCCGTCAGATACGAATTTCGCTCCTTCGCCGAACGTTACGTCTGTTTCGCTGAACTGTACCTTATTGCCCTCGAAGTCCGTACCCGTCAGAGTAAGCTCTGCTCCTGCAAGCTCCTTGCCTGCCGTATCCTGCTTGCTGAGGTAAACGTCAGTCTTGTTCGTTTCGTCCGTCATCGTTACGCTGTCGCTTTCAACTCCGACGCCGCCCTTAAGCTCGCCGTTTTCGATAGTGAAGGTTATATCCGTTGCGACTGCATATCCGTTGGGAGCTGCGATCTCGTGGAGTACATACGTACCGTCGGGGAGGTTCTTCACCAGCGTAGACTCTGTTCCCGATACCCACGTAAGCTCGCCGCCGTCAGATACGAATTTCGCTCCTTCGCCGAACGTTACGTCTGTTTCGCTGAACTGTACCTTATTGCCCTCGAAGTCCGTACCCGTCAGAGTGAGCGTCGCTCCTGCGATCTCCTTTCCGAATACGTTTTCCTTGCTGATATTTACGTCTGTTCTGAATATATCGTCCGTCATTGTTACGCTGTCGCTTTCAACTCCGGCGCTGCCGTTAAGCTCGCCGTTTACTATTGTGAAAGTAATGTCCGTAGCTACCGTGTAGCCGTTGGGCGCTGCAACTTCATGGAGTACGTAAGTTCCGTCGGGAAGATCCTTCACAAGCGTTGCCTCAGAACCCGATACCCACCTGAGTTCGTTTCCGTCAGCTACAAACTTCGCATCCTTGCCGAATACTGCATCGTTTTCGGAGAATACTACTGTTCTGCCCTGTGAATCCGTACCCGTCAGAGTGAGCGTCGCTCCTGCGATCTCCTTTCCGAATACGCTTTCCTTGCTTATCTCAACGTCCGCGGTGTACATATCGTCAACCATTGTCACCGAGCTGCTCTCAACATGAGCGTCGCCCTTGACTTCGCCGTTTTCGATAGTGAACTCGATGTCCGTTGTTACCTTATATCCGCTGGGAGCTGCGACTTCGTGGAGTACGTATGTTCCGTCGGGGAGATTCTTCACAAGCGTCGCTTCCGAACCCGACTTCCATGTCAGCTGCTTTCCGTCCGTTACAAGCTCTGCGCCTGTGCCGAAGATCACATCGTCTGCGCTGAATTCAACGTCTCTGCCTGTGTGATCCTTACCTGTGAGGGTAAGCTCTGCGCCTGCAAGCTCGTTTCCGAGAACGTCCTCCTTGCTTACGGTAACGTCTGTCTTTGTCATATCGTCGATCATTGTGACGCTGTTTCCGTCAACGCCTGTTTCGCCGCTGATCTCTCCGTTATAAACGGTGAACTCAATATCGGTCGTTACCTCGTAGCCGCTGGGAGCCGCAACTTCGTGAAGTACATACGTACCGTCAGGGAGGTTCTTTACAAAGGTAGGAGTTGAACCGCTCTTCCAGATAAGCTCTGTTCCTCCCTCTGTCGTGATAAGCTCTGCGTCTCTTCCGGGAATTACGTTCTCAATATCGAATGTTATTTCATTGCCGTCTGCGTCCTTGCCTGTGAGGGTCAGTTCAGCTCCGACAATTTCATCGCCGAATACGTTCTGCTTGCTGATCTCGACTTCGCCGACTCTCCTGTCTATCATGACAACCGTGTCGGACTCGCTTCCTGCAAGCTTTCCGTCCGCTATCGTAAACGTTATGTCTGTTGCCGTCTCATATCCGTCGGGAGCTGCGTTCTCATGGAGAAGATACGTGCCGTCGGGGAGATTTCTGATAAATGTCGGTTCGCTTCCGCTGATCCACTTGAGCTGCGTACCGTCTCCGATAAACGAAGCTCCTATGCCGAAAGCAACATCGTCCTTGCTGAATCTGATCTCATTTCCGTCCTCGTCCTGTCCTGTAAGGGTCAGAACCGCTCCGACAACCTCAGTACCGTAGATGTCCTCCTTGCTGATATGAATGTCAGCAACGTGGGTCGTGGTAGTTTCAGTCGTTGTCGCTTCGGTCGTTGACGTCTCTGTTGACGATGTTCTTGTACGTTTGTCGTAATCGTCGTCGACATTTCCGCCGTGTGTTGTGGTCGTATTCGTTTCATCGTCGGGAAGAACCTTTCCGGAGCGTGTCGTCGTAGTTTCAGGCTTGGATTCTTCTGTAGAGGTTATCGTAGTTTCAGCCGTTGTTTCGGGAACTGTTTCAGCGGTCGTTGTAGTTGTTGTCGTAGTTTCAGTTGTCGTTTCGGTTGTCGTTGTAGTAGTTGTTGTTGTTGTGGAAGTTGTTTCTGTCGTGGAAGTCGTAGTCTCAGGCTGTTTTTCGTCAACCATTGTGATCTCTGTAACTTCCTTGCCGTTTACAGTTACCTTGCCGTCCTTGACCTCGAATGTGATGTCGGTTGCTGTAAGATAGCCCTTAGGAGCTGCCTCCTCGTGGAGCGTGTAAGTTCCGTCCTCGACAACTACGATAGTCGCCTCAGAACCGCTTATCCATACGAGCTTTTCGCCAACTCCGTTCACGAGCTGTCCGTCCTTGCCGACTGTAAGATCGCCCTGCTCGAAGGTAATTGCGTTTCCGTCCTTATCCTTTCCGCTGAGTTCCAGTCTTGCTCCTGCTACTTCCGTTCCGCCTGCGTCTACCTTATTAATGTTTACGGTATATGTGGTCGTTTCGGTCGTAGTCGAAGTGCTTACGGTCGTTGAAGTAGATGTCGAAGTTGAAGTCGATGTTGATGTAGTGGGCTTTGTCGTTGTGGTCGTTGACGTTGTAGATGTAGTAGGATTGGTCGTTGTAGTCGTCGATGTTGTAGATGTAGTAGGATTGGTCGTTGTAGTCGTTGACGTTGTAGATGTAGTGGGCTTTGTCGTTGTAGTCGTTGATGTTGTAGATGTAGTGGGATTTGTCGTTGTGGTCGTTGATGTTGTAGATGTAGTGGGCTTGGTCGTTGTGGTCGTTGATGTTGTAGATGTAGTGGGCTTGGTCGTTGTGGTCGTTGACGTTGTAGATGTAGTAGGCTTGGTCGTTGTGGTCGTTGACGTTGTGGATGTAGTGGGCTTTGTCGTTGTGGTCGTTGACGTTGTGGAAGTCGTAGTCTCAGGCTGTTTTTCGTCAACCATTGTGATCTCTGTAACTTCCTTGCCGTTTACAGTTACCTTGCCGTCCTTGACCTCGAATGTGATGTCGGTTGCTGTAAGATAGCCCTTAGGAGCTGCCTCCTCGTGGAGCGTGTAAGTTCCGTCCTCGACAACTACGATAGTCGCCTCAGAACCGCTTATCCATACGAGCTTTTCGCCAACTCCGTTCACGAGCTGTCCGTCCTTGCCGACTGTAAGATCTCCCTGCTTGAAGGTAATTGCGTTTCCGTCCTTATCCTTTCCGCTGAGCTCCAGTCTTGCTCCTGCTACTTCCGTTCCGCCTGCGTCTACCTTATTAATTTTAACGGTATATGTGGTCGTTTCGGTCGTAGTCGAAGTGCTTACGGTCGTTGAAGCGGTTGCTGATGTGTTAGTTTGTGTTTGAATTGTCGTAGTCGTTGATGATGATGTGTTAGTTTGGGTTTGAGTTGTCGTAGTCGTTGATGATGATGATGTGTTAGTTTGGGTTTCATTCGTTGTGGCGACTGATTCAGTCGATGTTTCGGAATCTGTCGCTGTTGTTGAAGTTTCCGAAGTATCGGTCGTTGTGGTCGTTGACGTTGTGGAAGTCGTAGTCTCCGGCTGCTTTTCGTCAACCATTTTGATCTCTGTAACTTCCTTGCCGTTTTCAATTACCTTGCCGTCCTTGACCTCGAATGTAATATCGCTTGCTTTAAGATAGCCCTTAGGAGCTGCCTCCTCGTGGAGCGTGTAAGTTCCGTCCTCGACAACTACGATAGTCGCCTCAGAACCGCTTATCCATACGAGTTTTTCGCCAACTCCGTTTACAAGCTGTCCGTCCTTGCCGACTGTAAGATCGCCCTGCTCGAAAGTAATTGCGTTTCCGTCCTTATCCTTTCCGCTGAGTTCCAGTCTTGCTCCTGCTACTTCCGTTCCGCCCGCGTCTACCTTATTAATTTTAACGGTATATGTAGTCGTTTCGGTCGTAGTCGAAGTGCTTACAGTCGTCGAAGCGGTCGTCTCTGACGTTTTAGTTGCTTCACTTGTTGATTCTGTCGCGGACGTTTTGGACGTCTCAGTTGCTGTTTCTGTCTTAGTC
>CANQVK010000039.1 GCA_947627275.1 uncultured Ruminococcus sp.
GGATTGGTGCGTTCCTTGATTCGGATTGCCGTTTTCCTTGTTGCGGATTGGTGCGTTCCAAGGGGTGAAATAATCAGTCATGCTTGACGGTGGATTATGGGGAATTATAATCAGAGTACCGCTAATATTCACCACAAATTTATATTTTTCGATTTTAATGGGATCACTAATGATGTTTGGAATTTTTGCGATTATCCTGCTATTGGTCAATAGTTTGATTATAATAGTAGTTATTGTAGCATTAATATTCAGAAAATGGTTATTCTAATTCTTTACTCAGATATAGCATAAAACAGCTTATAAGTATACACCAAATACTTATAAGCTGTTTTATTTTTTCTTCTACAGCGCTTCAGTATAATCGCAGCTGTCGCTACAATCGCGACGATAACCTGAACACCCAAGAAAATTCTTACCGTTTCTTGAAGGTTTTTCTACAAGATCTTTGTTGCAAAGAGGGCATTTTAAATTGAAGTCAAAATTATTTTCGGAAGCATAATCTAAAATCGAATAGGCGATTTCTGTAATATCGCTCGAAGTAAATCCATTAAATCCCCTATTTTTCTGTTTTCTTCCTGCATGGCTGTAAACATCGGCGATTTCTTTAGTTAAATTATCATTGAATATGTATTGTATCTCATCGCATTCTTCGCAGTATCCTGAATTACTATCTGTGCTTTTAACATGGAATCCTGCATGATCTATTTCATTTTTTCCAGAATAAACCATTATCGCATAAATGTTGCCGTCTTTGATTTTAAACTTTTCTTTAAGTCCACTCCGAGAAAGGATTTCCATAATGTCGTTTCTGTATTCCTGCATATTATGAGAAATTTTATTGTTAATGTCAATTTTTTCAACGCCAGTTCTGTATTTAGAATCAAATATGAATATTACAAAATTTGTTATCGCGATAAAATCAATTTGAATATTCTTAGTTTCAAAAGGAGATTTGAAACATACATCCTGTAAAATCATCATATCCTTAAAGTTCGCATTATTTTGTCCAAGTTCAAACAAATTTTGTCTTAGAAGATTTTCGCCCACAAGCCCCTTTTTACAGTTTTCAAGTTTACTAATAGCTTCCTGCAAATGTTTTTTATCTTCCTTTTTAGATGTAATATAATGTTCAAGCTTAGCTATCCATGTTTCCAGTGAGGTTTTTCGGTAAATTATAGGAGTACATTTAAAATACTTGCTGTCCGATTTTGATTTCAAATCATTACAATTTTGGTCATACTTCTCAGATTCAACAGATTCATCTATAAAATCATCCATTGAAATCATATTTTTTACTTTTTCTTCATATTCATGTATCTGCACTTCCAGATTTGCGGAATATGCTTTTATTTTTTTATATTCTGACATAAGTTTATTATAATGTTCAGAATACTGTTTTAATTTTTCTTCTTGTGTATTTAATTTATTCTTTAAATCGTTATTTTCCCAAACTTGCTTTGCAAACTCGCCATTTAATTGATTGTTCTTTTCAATCTCTAATTGAAGTTGTGTTCTGAATTTACCATTTTCAACGATTTGCTCCTGTAATTGAGCAACTAAACCTTCTAATTGTTCTACCTTGACTTTAGGTGAAAATAATCCCATAGTAATTCCTCCATTTTATGTATCATATGTATTAAAATTTTTTTATTTTCCGAAAAAAGGTTGACAAATGGAAAAAAGTATGGTATAATTATAAAGTAAAAGTAAAAAGCACCCCCACAAAGCCTTAATTGCTTGGCGGCAACTAAAGCTTCGTAATCAGACAGATGAAGCAACATCTGAATGACTTAGTGAGAATGCTATTTAAGTGCGTGTTATACAGCATACTCTGTATTATACCACTAAAGATAGATTTTGTCAAGTCCTTCAGTTTGTCTTTGTACAGTTCTGAGGGGCTTGAACTTTGCAATAGCAACTTGAAAACTGAATAGTAACATCTTAAAAGTACGTTTCACTCTGTCGGTGGTGAGCCGATAGCCGTAGAAGATGTCCGCCACGACTTCTGATTGCTATACAATGACCGTCATCATTGTTTCACTCAGCAATCGGAACGAGCGATAAAACATTCTTCCAATCACAAGCTGTACTTGTGGGGCGATGACAATTGAGTTGAGATAATGATACTTCTGTGCGAGCAGTTTCGGAAGAACTCCGAAAAGATAATGATTCAGACCAACAAAACCTTAATCATTATTTATGAGAAATTAATGGTAATTATGTTATTGCGACAAACACGTTAATTCACTTTAAGATGTTCAAATCAATTTTATCAAGTTTTATATGAAAATCAGTCAGAGTATACACTTAAATGTATTTTCTGACTGGTTTTCAAATTGGTTGCGGCGGCTGGATTTGAACCAACGACCTTCGGGTTATGAGCCCGACGAGCTACCTAGCTGCTCCACACCGCGATCTTAAATTCTTTTGTCTCATGCGACTATATTATTATATCACGATGTCAGGACTATGTCAAGGGGGAAGCGATTATTTTTATTTTTTAACTTTATTTTTGTGATAATGCCTAAATAGAAATTGATTGTACGCAGTAAAATTGTGGCGTTTAACAAAGATGAAAAATTACTTATATAAGCAACGTTTTAATTTCCATTTAATGTTGACAAATCGCTTATAATATGATAAAATATGTGTAATATTTACAAGTATCGCAAAAGTAAAATGCAAACGAAAGCGTCAATAAAGGAAAGTTATTAAGGCATCACCGCACAACAGATATGCAGCAGATCCTTAGTCGGATCTTGTCAGATTGTACAGAAACGACGACACATTACAATGAGTTTTCGGATAAGGTGGCGAAAAATTTGCAAGTAGATAAAGAGGTAAGACATGAATTTAGATGATTTTCAAAACTATATAGATCCCACGATTCTAAAAAGAGGAGAAAAAATCCTAAAAGAAGATAGAATCATTGATGTCAAATTAGATAACGGTACGTTAGCAGCTGTAATATTCGGAAACAACGATATATACACAACTGGAATAAAATTTGACGGTGACCTTGAAATAACAAATTACGGATGTACATGTCCTTACGTTTACTCATATAATGACTGCTGCAAACATGTAGCCGCACTGATGCTGTATGCGCAAAAAAAATACAGACCGATCGCTTCAAATGGAAGTTCGCGCAATACTGCCGCCCTTATAACCGAATTTGGAAAATTGTCGGAAAGCTTTGCCCTTGCTGATGATGCGGAGGAACAAGTCAAACTCGTCCCCGAGCTTACACTCGACCGCAACGGCATAAAGTATACTTTAAAAATAGGTAAAAACAGAATGTACACCGTACAAAATATCTTTGACCTGATGGATCGTTTTTTAAACGGAAAAAAACACTCATACGGCAAAGGTCTTACGCTTATCCACGATATAAACGCTCTTGACGAACGCAGTTATGAGCTGCTGAATATCAGCTATTCTATCGCTAACAGCAACAATCGGTATTATAACAGCATAAAAAAGGAATTTCCGCTGAAACGCAATTTTGTTGACGCTTTTTTTGAGCTGTTCAAAGACGATTACGTGTCTTATGACGGAACGCCGTGCCTTGTAAAATTTGAAAATCCCGAAATAAAGCTAAAAATAAGGAAAGTAAAAAACAGCCGCTATAGTCTTACCGTTGTTTCTGATTCATCAATTGTCGGATTAGGACGAAAGGGATGTTTTTTTGATTATAAAAATCATTTATTCCAAATCGCAGATACAGCGTTCTCCAAAACGATATATAATCTGTTCCGGGCATTGGAAAACGGAAAATCCCTCTACATATCCGAAGAAGATATGCAGGCTTTTTATAATGCAGTTCTAAAGCCGCTGAGCAAGTTCGTTGAAATATACGGAATGGACAAGCTCACCGACTACATACCGCCGGAGGCTGTCTGTCGCCTTTATATTGACAGCACGGAAGAAGGTTCGGTGTATGCGAAAGCCGAATATTCATATGACGACAAGATATACCCCGCATTTTACGAACGCCACACAAATCCGTTCTGCGATTATGAAACGGAATGTATCACAGAAAAAGCTCTGCTTAAATATTTTACAAAAAATACGAACGATGATACCCACCCCCTGATTATCGAAAAGGAAAGCGACGTTTATCGCTTTATGAGCGAAGGTATTCTTGAACTCGCAAAAATCATGGAGATCTATACAGCCGACCGTTTTAATAAGCTTTCCGTTCGTCCGCCTGCCAAAGCTGTTGTCGGGATAAGACCGGGTTCGGGAAATCTTCTTGAACTTGAAATTACCGCTGACGGCTATTCGATCGAGGAACTTATTTCGCTCCTCGGAGCATATCGTAAAGGAAAAAAATATCATCGTTTAAAGGACGGGTCTTTTGCAGCCGTTGACAGTTCAATAGAGGAGCTTGCAGAAATAACGCAAAGTCTGAATATTACCGATAAATCGCTTCTTAAAGAAAAAATAAACATTCCTCAGTATCGAATGCTTTACCTTGACAGCCTGAATCACGAGTGCGAAAGCGTGCGGATCGACAGAAGCCGTGAATTTAAAAAAATTATCAAATCATTCCGTTCCTCCGTAGACGATACGGAGCTTTTGACTGTCCCGGAACAGCTTGACGATACAATGCGTGAATACCAGAAATACGGCTACCGTTGGATGCAAACCATAGCAAATTACGGCTTTGGCGGAATACTTGCCGACGATATGGGACTTGGAAAAACCATACAGGCTATTGCGCTTATATCGGAATATAAAATCAGCTCGGCTGAACATAAGCCTTGCCTTGTCATCTGCCCGTCCTCACTTATATTGAACTGGGAAAACGAGATACGCAAATTTGCCCCCGAGCTTAAAAGTCTCATGGTAACGGGAATTGCTGCCACACGCAGCGAACTTCTGACCCATTTAAACGAATACGACATCGTCATTACGTCCTACTCTCTGATGATAAGGGATATTGCCGGCTACGAGGAATACGATTTTCACTATGAATTTATAGACGAGGCGCAGTACATTAAAAATCACAGTACGCAAATGTCAAAGGCTGTAAAGGGAATAAAAGCGGATGTAAGGTTTGCGCTGACAGGAACGCCCGTCGAAAACAGTCTTGCCGAGCTATGGAGCATTTTCGATTTCATAATGCCGGGATATTTGTTTAATTACAACCACTTCAAGAAAAATTACGAAAATCCCATAGTTGTAAAAAAAGAGGAACAGCAGGTCAAAGCTCTGCAAAAAATAGTTTCTCCTTTTATTCTCAGACGTTTAAAGAAAGAGGTACTCAGCGAGCTTCCGGATAAAACGGAAACTATCCTGCGCTCAGATATGAACGAAGAACAGAGTAAGCTGTATTCCGCCAACGTTGCTGAAATGAAGCTCATGCTCCAAGACGGCTTAAACGACAACTCCGACAGATTCAAGGTTCTTGCAATGATAACGCGGCTAAGGCAGATTTGCTGCGACCCGTCTCTTGCCTACGATAATTTCAGCGAAAAAAGCGCAAAGCTTGAACAATGTATCGAGCTGATCTCGAACTGCGTGAACTCGGGTCATAAAATACTGCTTTTTTCGCAATTCACATCTATGCTTGATATTATTGCAAAACAGCTTTCAGAGCTTAAAATCAGTTATTATATGCTAACAGGAAAGACAAGTCCGAAAAAGAGAATCAACCTTGTAAACAATTTCAACGAGGACGATACGAACGTATTCCTGATCTCGCTTAAAGCAGGCGGAACAGGTCTTAATCTGACAGGCGCGGATATTGTTATCCACTACGACCCGTGGTGGAACGTTTCGGCGGAAAATCAGGCGTCCGACAGAGCCTACCGTATCGGACAGAAACGCAGCGTCCAGATATACAAGCTGATCGCCAATAAATCAATCGAGGAAAAAATAATCAAGCTTCAGGAAAGCAAATCGGAGCTGTTCGACATTGCCGTAAGCGGAGACGGCGATATTATGCACATGAACGCTGAGGACATACTCGGACTGCTTGAATAAAAAGTATCAGACCTCGAGAGAAACCTTTTTTGGATGCTCTCTTTTTTATTGCCCGACATTATTTTACATAATGGAAAAAATTTCCAGTAAAATTTTCGAGAAATTTTCAAAAAAGACTTTACATTTCCAAAAAAATATGTTATAATACGATTAGTGACAAAAATTCTGAAAAGAATTCGGAAAAATAACTATAGAAAGTGAGATTGTAATTGTGCAAGTTCGTGAACATTTTAAGCGAGGAGTTTCGGAAATAGCTATCCTCCACCTGCTCAATGAGCGTGATATGTACGGCTATGAGCTGCTCAGAGAATTAGGGAAGAGAAGTCAGAATAAGTTTGTGCTTAAGTACAGTTCCTTGTACCCTGTTCTCTACAGATTGATTGATAAGGGAATAATCTCGGACACTCAGAAACTTGTAGGCAGAAGAAGAACCCGGGTTTATTATCATATAACGGAAAGTGGAAAGGAGTATTTTGAAGAACTGAAATCAGAGTATTATTTCATCACCGAAGGCTTCAACTATCTTATGAATTATCAGGAGAATGACAATGAAAATCAATAATGAAAGTGAAAAAAAGTATCTGCGTAAAACCAAGAAGCTTCTTATTGGCGATACTAAGAAGAAAAGCGATACTTTAAAATCTTACCAAAACGAAATCGAAGAATATCTCGAAGAAAAACCAAATGCGACCTATGAAAACATCGTTGAACTTTTTGGTTCGCCTTCGGAGGCTGCTACAGAAGCAGCCGCAGACGTACCAATCGAGTACGTCAAGAAGCGTATGGACTTCAAGTCGTGGCTTGTATGCGGAATCCTTGGCGCTCTCTTAATATGGGGCATTGGGGTAACTGTTGCTGTGATTGATGCACACTTAGCACGTCCCGGATTTTATGTTGAAACGCTTGAAGTTGGACCCGAATACGAAGGCGACAACATTCAATTGTCTACAGAATAATTAGCCTTCGAAGAAAATCAATAATTACATAGTAAAAGGAGTTAATCAATCATGAAAAAGAACTTTATCACATCTTTACTTGTTTCCCTCGTTATGCTTATCGGATGCTTTGCAATTCCTATGTCTGCGTCAGCTGCCGATGATAAAACAACAACTACTGTAGAATACCTTGATGACGGTTCTTACATAGTAACCACTCTCACAGTACCCGACATCTATACAAGATCCACAAAATCTACCAATAAAACAGCTACATATTATGAGAATGATGGTTCGGCAGTATGGGCGTATACCCTATATGCTTCATTTACATATGACGGTAAAACTTCAAAATGTACATCTGTTTCTGATTCGTATGTTATTTACGATGACAGTTGGTATATGTCAAGCCATTCGTGCAAAAAAGACGGCAACTTGGCATCAGGTACAATTACAATGAAGAAAAAAGTTTTAGGCGTTGTAGTAGATACAATTACTAAACCTGTATATATCTCCTGCAATCAGTATGGAAATATAGTTTGATCTTACTTTCTTAAATAAAAACAGCGGACAAGTCGTCCGCTGTTTTTATTTATAGTGAAAATATTTTGTCGTTTTCTATACAACTAAAGGTCTATCGGAGTTTCACCGAAATCGTCAATATCCCTGTCGTCATAAAAGTCATCGTCACTAAAGAAATCATTATCGTCAATGGAATCGTCATCATAAATTGAATCATCATCACTGGACGATGCGTCGCTCGATTTCATCATATCGCTGAAAAAGTCCTCGAAATCATCATAACCGAGAATATCCCAGTATCTGTCGTATTTTTCGTCATTGTACTTTTCAAATTCCTCAGGAATTTCACCTGTTTCACGGTACTCCTCGGCGTACTGTTCGGAATTGATGATAATATTGCTCAGGTCACGGCTCATCTCTCCGAACATCACTTGAGAAACGACCATAATAATGATCGTAAAAGCCGAAATAACAACTCCCGATACCGCAAACCCCGTACCTCGCCACTTTTTCGCAAGTGAAATTATTCCAAGCACAAGCGATACAGGCACGGTAAAATATGTACAGCAACAGCAGAAAACAATATTGACTATACTCGCCACAAAGCTGACAATAGCCGCCCATATCGGCTTCTGACCGTCGTTTATGTTATAAAACTGCCCATAGGGATTATTATTGAATCCGTTTGGATTCGGATTGTAATTATCTGGTTTATAATCTTCCATAATCAACACCTTTTATCATTGTCTACAACTTAAGAGGATTTTGTTTTCTTTCACTTCTTGTCAAAGGGAGACTTTTTGAACCCATGTCGTAACATTCTGCTCCATTTGGGGCAGAATGTTACGAAAATTGAGATTCCAAAGGGGTCACCCCTTTGGCAGGGGGTGTGGGGGACAGCGTCCCCACTTAAGTTGTAGATAGTAATTTTAAAAATCTGTCTCCCACGTCCAGCTTCGTATCTCCAGCTCGTCCAAATTATATGGGGTACGCTGATAAACGCAATAATTCAGCCAATTTGAGAACATCAGGTTAGCAGTGCATCTCCACGAAAAAAACGGCGTGTTGTTCGGGTCGTCATTTGGAAAATAGTTGTACGGAAGCTGAATATCTATCCCCTTTTTGAGATCGCGAAAATACTCCGAACCAATAGTATCACGGTCGTACTCGGAATGTCCCATAATAAAATACTGCCTGCCGTTCTTGTTTGCAATAATATGGACGCCCGACATCTCTGAGCTTGTAAGGATTTCAAGCTGCTGCTCTTTTTCAATATCCTCGCGCCGAACCTCCGTATTGCGACTGTGCGGAACATAGAAAATATCGTCAAATCCTCTGAGAAGCAAGCTTTTCTCCACCTCAGCCTTATGCGGAAAAATGCCGAAAACCTTCTGTTTCAACGGATATTTGGGTATTCCGAAGTGATAATAAAGACCTGCCTGCGCCGCCCAGCATATGTGCAGGGTAGAGAAAACATGGGTCTTTGACCACTCGAAAATACGCGTTATCTCCTCCCAGTAGTCCACATCTTCAAAGTCCAGAAGCTCAACGGGCGCACCCGTGACAATCATGCCGTCATAGCGGTGATCCTTGATCTCGTCAAAGGTCTTGTAGAAGCTTTCGAGATGATGACGGGAGGTGTGCTTCGATACGTGAGAAGCCATTTGCAGCAGTTCGATGTCCACTTGAAGCGGCGTATTGCTGAGAAGTCTCAGCAATTGACATTCCGTCTCGATTTTTTTCGGCATTATATTAAGTATAACAACCTTAAGCGGACGAATGTCCTGATGTTCAGCCATTTCCTTTGACATTACGAATATATTTTCCTCTCCCAGCGTCTTGAACGCAGGAAGTTCCGATGAAATTCTGATCGGCATATCAATCGCCTCCTTTTCAGTCGTCTTTTTTATTTTTGCACGAAGCGCAGCCGTTCATAAAGCTGTTCAGATTTTCGCAGACGTTATTACCGACGATTAAAAATTTCAACTTTATAAGATCGTCATATAAGCCTTGGTCAGACAGCTCGAAAACCATAGTTTCTATGCCTTTCAGCACGCTTTTAAACATTACCGACCGCACCAGTCCGTCGCAGAGCATAAGGTCTCCGCCGTCGTCATAACCGTAGACCACCGTCCGCTCCGCTTCATAGGCGTAAGCAATAAATCCGACAGCCTTTCCGCAGTCGAGAGCTTCGGTTATATGGACATTGTTTACTCCTGCCGCCTCAATGATACGCTCGTAGCCCGAGGTATCGAATTTTTCCTGTATTTCCAGCATTTCCCTTACTTCTCCTTGCCGATAGCAGTTCTCAGCGCTCTCAGCTCATCCGCAGTCAGCTCGCGCCAAGCGCCGGGTTTGAGCATTCCGAGACGAATAGGTCCGATACTTATACGGCGCAGTCTTGCAACTTCAAGTCCCACAGCTTCGCACATTTTGCGTATCTGACGATTTCTGCCCTCCCGAATAGTGATAAGCAGCACAACTCTGCCGGGCTGCTTTTCCTTTACCACAATATTGGCAGGCATGGTCATTCTGCCGTCTATCTCAACTCCGCCTGAGAGCTTCACAAGCTGATCGTCGCTTATATCGGGACGAACGGTAACACGGTATGTCTTTGTAATATGACGGCTCGGGTGCATTATGCTGTTGGCAAGGTCGCCGTCATTGGTGAAAAGCAGCAGACCCTCGGAATTTCTGTCTAAGCGTCCGACAGGGTATACGCGCTCCTCCACGCCCTCCAGCAGATCCATTACGCAGCGGCGGTC
Organism: uncultured Ruminococcus sp.; assembly: GCA_947627275.1. Classification (GTDB taxonomy): domain Bacteria; phylum Bacillota; class Clostridia; order Oscillospirales; family Ruminococcaceae; genus Ruminococcus. Next base: position 10,214 of record CANQVK010000039.1, read on the forward strand.
AAGCTCGTCTGAAACGGTAGTAACATAACCTCTCGGCTTATTCATCATAATATATACAAAGTTTCTTTTGCGAGGCATAACGATTCTCTCGCCGTCAATAGTTACAAGGTCATAAAAACCGCATTTATCCCCTAATTTCACTGGGTGGCCATTCAGCTTTACCCTGCCTCTGGAGATAAGCTCCTCAGCCTTTCTCCTTGAACAGTATCCGCTGTCGGCTATCATTTTCTGAATCCTGATTTTTTCCATTAATTAAAAATATCCTTTACTTTCGCAATAATTTTATCTAATTTATTTTTTTCTTTTTTATCCACGGCAGACTTATAGTCCGCATTTTCCGCAGCATACAGCGGAATCCTGCGCAGTTCCCTGCCCTCGGAGGAAATTATAAGCTCAGCCGCCTCGTCGCCCTCTCTGATCGGAGCGTACACGAAAGGCGGAGCAGCTACAGTGTACTCAAAGCTTTCGGGAGAAGCCGACAATACCGTAAAATCCTCAACATCGTCGCCGGTAGTCAGCCTGAGAGAATCGTTGTCCGAGCCTGCAAGAGCCGCCGACATCTCCTGCGGAATATTTGGAGAAACTGTCCTGACCTTACTGAAACAGCCGTCATACAGCTTCATATGGTCGTTCCAGTCATCAGGATCGTTGAGGGTCACGCATATAAGCCGCTTACCGTCACGCTCACATGCAGACACAAGACAACGTCCCGCTTCGTCCGTAAAACCTGTTTTAACGCCGTATGTTCCGCTGTACAGTGTCAAAAGCTTATTTGTATTTTTGAGCCAGCGTGTGTAGGGCGGATTTCCGTATTCAAGCTTTAACGTCTCAGAAGAACATATTTCCCGAAAAGTCTCGTTCTTAAGAGCTTCCGACGCCAAAACAGCCATATCCCGAGCGGAAGAACCGTGTCCCACGCCTTCAAGACCCGAGGGCGTGACAAAATATGTTTTATTAAGTCCCATAGCCTCCGCACGGTCGTTCATAATATCGGCAAATGCTTCAATACTTCCGGCTATTTCCACAGCGGCAGCATTTGCGCCGTCATTTCCAGAGGGAAGAAGCATTCCGCAGACGAGAGCGTACTTTGTGACCGTGTCGCCCTCCTGCAAGCCCATAGACGAGCCTTCAACATGAATGGCGTCGGAATTTACCGTAAACGGCTCATAAAGACCGCCGCTCTCAAGACAGATAAGAGCTGTCATGATCTTTGTAGTGCTTGCCATAGGAAGCTTTTCATCGCTGTTCTTTGAGTAAACAAGCTCCCCCGTATCGGCGGAAATAACAGCCGCCGCCTTTGCGGAGACTTCAATATCTTCCGCATAAGCAGAGGGGAAACGAACAAATGCAATACAGCATAAAGCCGCAGATGCAGCTAAAATTTTCTTCATAATACAAACCTCCGATAAATTTCTCAAAGCGGCGCACTTTGCGTTTTTCTACATTTTATGCGGAGGTTGTACTTATTAGACCGAATTTCGGGTCAGTCGCTTATTTCAACATCAGCCGAAGAACCGAACGCGCCTTTTTTCTTTGCAATAATGCTCTGTATCTTCTCAACAATTCCCGGAACTGCGTTTACAGCAGAGCTGATAGGATCGTTAGCGGAATCCATAGTTACCATTTTAACGTCTCCGTTAGGGGAGATAACAAGAAATCCCTCGGGTTTGATGCTTACTCCTGCGCCTGCACCGCCGCCGAAAAGCTCCTTATCATATTTCGATGGCAGATCGGAACCGCCCGATGCAAATCCGTATGATACCTTAGAAATGGGAATAACGGTAGTACCGTCGGGAGTAGTAATGGGATCGCCGATAATTGCGCTCGTATCAGCCATTTCCTTGATCTTTTCCAGCGAAACGCCAAGCATTTCATTTATTGTTCTCTTTTCCGAAGCCATATTATTACCTCACTTCTGATTTTTTTCTTGACGGAATAAATATTTTAAAAATGTATATTATCAGGAACCATATTCCTGCAATAACCGGAGTCATAAGATTCAGGCTGACTTTAACGGAAGCGTCCCAGCGGCTTTCGCTCAAAGCAAACCCCGGGGTTATATCAACGGTTTTAAGCTTAACGTTGAACAAAACGCTGAACCACCCCAAAAGCTGATATATCGCTCCGCTGACTCTGCCGTAATTCAGGGCGCACTTGTATGCGTCCTCATTGGCAACAATGATGTCGATATAAAGCTCGCTCAGCTTTATTCCCTTGAAAATCTTCAGCGCGGGTCTGTCCGCAGCCTCCCATAATTCAAGGATAGATTCAAGCTTTGATTTTTTTTCTTCTGGCTCGGATTCCGAACGTTTCCTTTTGGATTTTTTCGGAGCGGAGTTCTCTCTTTTCTCAGAAACAGTATCGTTTTTTTCGGAAACGTCCTCCGCAGCTTTTGATTCGGAGATCACCGTTTCACTTTCCGCAGAAACTTCTTCGGACTCCGAAGTCTTATCCTCATCGGGAGCTTCTTTTTTTTCAGGAACTTTATTTTTCCTGCCCTTAAGCTTTTTTAAAAGCCCTCCGCCGTCCGAATCAAGCATCGGCAGAAAGGAATACTTCACGCTGTAGTTAAGTTTGCCGCCGATATAGCTGATTTTAGCCGATACGGGCAGGATAAGCGCCAGCAGGACAAGTCCCAGAACGGCAAGAAGTATCCACATCAATATTTTAAGTACGATCATTCTCACCGCACCCTTCTTATTAATTTTCCAAATCGAATTCCAACTGCTCTTTTTCCTTGAAGTCTGAAAGCGGCGGCAGCTCTGCAAGCGAAGTCATGCCGAAGCTTCTGAGAAAAACCGAGGTAGTACGGTACACGACAGGTTTTCCGGGAACGTCAAGCCGTCCTGCCTCCTCAATAAGTCCCTTTTCCACAAGGTTGTTGACAACGGAGGAACTGTCCACTCCCCTGACGTTTTCAACAAATCCCTTTGAGACAGGCTGATTATAAGCAATAACCGTAAGAACCTCCATAGCCGCATTGGACAAAGGAATGTTTTTTTTAGTTTCAAGAGCCTCACGTATCTGAGGAGCGTACTCCTCACGGGTACACATCTGATAGCTGCTGTCAAGCTTTTTTATTGTAATTCCGCTGCCGTGATCCTCATACCTCTCATTGAGAAGCCTTATCATCGAGGGCAGCGTACCTGCGTCCACAGCAGTCGCCTGAGAAAGCCGATACAGCTCTATAGGTTCGCCGCTTGCAAACAGGACAGCCTCTATTGCACCGAGTTTTTCTTTGATTTCCAACGTCTGCGTCCCTCCCAGCTTCGTTCGCCCTTAAAAAATATCAGCGTGTTATCCTCGCTTATGGTGATCCGCCCCGACCTTGTAAGCTCGAGCACCGCAAGAAACGTTGCAACTCTTGCCGATCTGTCGGTAACGCCTTCGTATAGCTTGTCCATCGAAGCCTCGCCCGTTGAGTAAAGCTCACGAAGTATATGAACGACCTTTGTAAGCACGGGGACGATCCTCCGCTTTACCACGGAATTTATTTTGCTTTCAATATTGCTTCGGCGATTCTCGGGCTTGATCTTTTTCACGGATATACCGCTGTATGCCGTTACAAGGGTCTGCGGATCGTGAACAAGGGTATATGTCATATCCGCCTCTATTTTCATTGGTCTGCGGACGAAAACATCGCTGCTTATATTTCTTTTTGCCAAAGCCTCAGCCGCCAGCTTGCACAGAGAAAGCTCTATCAGCGCTCCCTCCAGCTCCTTTTTAAGCTGCTCCGCCTCCTCGGGCTTTGGCAGAAGCGCGGCAGTCTTAATGTATATCAGTCTTGCCGCCATTTCGAGAAATTCCCCTGCAAGCTCCAGATTCTGCATGTGAGCCTCCTCTATAAAAATGAGGTACTGCTCCAAAAGCTTTGAAATTTCAATGTCGTATATATTTAACTTATGCTTTGCAATAAGGTTCAGGAGAACGTCAAGAGGGCCTTCAAAAACTTCAAGCTTATATGTTATTTTTTCCATATATCAGCCATGATATTGCGGAATAAGCGACACGAGCCTCCAGATTCCTTCTGTAACAAAGCGGTTAGCATAGTACATCGGATTGAACTGCGCCGGAACCCTGTTGAGAACGAGTATCACAATGAGGAAGCAGATCGACACTTCACGCTGATGAACGAAGAACCAGCGGTCAAAACTTTCCTTTGTGAAGTAGCGCAGCACATTGAAGCCGTCAAGAGGCGGAACGGGTATCAGGTTGAAGATAGCCAGACCCACATTTACGCTTACAAGGAATTTCAAAAGCATGAGTATACAAGTCATAGGCGTTATGGTCGAAGTATAAATTGCATCGTATCCTAACTTAGTCGCCATTAAAATACTGTAAATCAAGGCAGAAAAGAGAGCTGCCGCAATATTCGACATCGGACCTGCAAGTGCGGTAAGAGCTATTCCCGCGCGGTATTTTTTCATTCTTATGGGATTTATCGGCACAGGCTTAGCCCAGCCGAAGCCTGTGAAGAGAATGAGTATAGAACCGAGTATATCAAGGTGAGCAAAGGGATTGAGCGTCAGACGACCCTGACGGGCAGCCGTATCGTCGCCGAGCTTATATGCGATCCATGCATGAGCCGCTTCATGGAGAGGCAGAACAAGCATCAGAGTGATAGCTCTTGCGAGAATTTGCAATAAATCGTAAATATCCATAACAATTCCTTTCTTTAGGATACCTATAAAAGCCTATCTGATTTTTTGTCAGGAGAGTTTTTTAGAGGCGTCCTTTGTATAAAGATAACCAATATATATTATACTACAAAATCCAAAATATTGCAAGCCCTACGTTAAAAATAATTGCAGAAAAAATAAAGGACAGTCCGCAGACTGTCCTAAATTCTCTTAATGTAATTAAGCTCTCTCAACCTTACCCGAACGCAGGCATCTTGAGCAAGCGTAGATATGACAAGGAGTACCCTTGACGATAGCCTTAACACGCTTTACATTAGGCTTCCATGTTCTGTTTGTGCGTCTGTGAGAGTGAGAAACCTTGATTCCAAATGTTACTCCCTTTCCGCAAATACTGCACTTTGCCATCAGGCTGCACCTCCTTACCTTGATCAATAGCTTTTAAATAAGCAACATTAACATTATATCATAAACTTTTGGAAATTGCAAGCCTTTTTTCAAAAAAATCCAAAAAATATTAAAGAAATTTTTATAACTAAAAATATCCCCTGCTTAAGTTCTTATGCAATTATTTAAGATTTTCGGCAAGTCCGGGCAATTTCTGCGCCTTTATATCGCCTGCCACAAGTCCTGCTACGATCTCAGCGCCTTTTTCACAGAAGTGAGTACCGTCCGTAGAGCCTTCTACAGCTCCCATAAGGTGATAGCTCTTAGCAGTATCGTAGCCTACCGAGTTATAATGGTTCACCATGATAGTATTCAGGTCAATACAGGGAACGCTGTACTTTGCCGAAAGCTGCTTGCATGCGTCACAGTAATTTGAATAGCTGCCCACAAACTTTCCGCCCGAATAAGCCTTCATACCGATAACGGTCGTAACAAGTACCGGAGTAGCTCCCTTTGCCTTGGCAGTATTGATAAACTCCGTCATATACCACTCATACGAACCAGCCGAAGGATTATTGACATTACCGCATGTCGGAGCATAGCGGTCGGCATTCGACTTGCCCGAATCATTTATGGCGAATTGTATCATTACATAGTCGCCCTCTTTAAGGCTGTCAACAATTGTCTGCCACCTGCCCTCGTCGTAGAACTTCTTTGTAGAACGTCCTGCTATCGAGTGATTGGCAACAGTCACGTTGTCGTTAAAATAGCTTTGGAGGTAGTAACCCCAGCCCTGCTGCGGAGCGTAGGACGCTCTGTAGCTCTGCACCGTAGAGTCGCCTGCAATATAAATAGTAGGCTTATTGCTGACTACGGGAATATCGCTGTTGGGGTCGTATGTCTCGGCATAAGGCTCATCGGTAAGAGTAAGCGTAATATAATCGAGATTAGGACCGCCCTCGGCAGTTGCGGATACGAACTGTATCGTATTCTTGCCTGCATTCAATGGAAGAACTATACCAAATTCCGTCCATTCCGTCCATGCCCCCGTTCCAGTGAACGACTGCATCCAGTAATTCTGAGTATCGCCGTTTACATAAACTTTCATTTTTCGGTCGTTTGCTGAACCGTTGGCGAATCTGATATGGGTCATGTAGTTTCCCTTATCGGGAACATTCACCGTAAAAGTAATACTGCTGTCAAGTTCGTTATCGAGATTAACGTAACCCTCGGCTTTTGTGAAGCCGGCATTCACGGTTTCCGTCACGCCATTTGTCCATGTCTGGTCAACGGCATAATAGTGCGGATCGGATGTTTCCGTTGTAGTCTCGGGAACAGTCTCCGGAGCCTTTGTCGTGGTCTGCACAGGAGGTACGTAAACGGGCAGTTTTTCAAGACCTGCGTCTACCTTCTGGATAAAAAGAGAATCGAGCGTTGAAACTCCGTCATTTCCGCCCGTAATATCGGCGTTTATATAGCCAAGCTCGGAAAGACCGTATTTATCCTGATTACCGAGATGCTGAAGAATTGCCGTAGAATCGGCAATGGTGACCTTTCCGTCGCAGTTTGCGTCACCGAGAAGTATTTTTCCCGTATCAACAGAGGGCTGCGTTGCGGCAGGCTCTGTAGCAGGAGGAGATGTAACGGGAGGTTCTGTTGCAGGCGGCTCTGTAGGCGCAGGAGTTTCAGGGAGCTTCGTTGCTTCAACTATCCAGTCCTGACAATTTGCGCCGTTTACTTCCCACTGCTGAACGTTTGCGCCAGCTTCGGTCAAAGCGTTGATCACTTCAATCGCCGAGCTGTTTCCCGATACCTTTGTACGTATCTTGTAAGAACCGTCCGCATTTTTGGTAAACTTATACTGCTGATTATCACCGCCATTAAACGTATAAAGCGCTATATTCTTGCCGTTTTCAGGCTTGTTTCCTGCAACATCGAGAACAAGACCGTCGGAAAGCGCGGAATAAATGTAATAATAGCCGTCGGAAGCTGCTTTAAGCCTCCAGACGTTATGAGCTGCCGCTTCGTCCCTGCCCCACTGTTGGACGTTTGCGCCGCTTTCAGCTTTAGCGTCGGCAACCTCCATATAAAGTCCGCTGTTGACGTTTTTAAAGGAATACATAACGCTTTCATCGAAAACCTCAGAGGGTGTTCCGTCAAAATCGTAAAGTCCAACCATGAGCTCTGCAAGCTTTTTTGAACCCTTCATGCTCTGGTGGAGGTCGTCGTTTGCACCGCTCGCCTGTATAGCATAGTACTCAGCCATTCCGTCATAGCCTACCGAAACGCCGAAATTCTGCCAAGGCTTAAACAGGTCCACAACTGTAACGTTCTGCTCGCTTCCTATTTGATCAAGCTGACCGCCGAACCATCTTCCCTCAAGAAGCGGACTGCGTTTAAGATCGCCTCGCCGTCCCTGCTGCTTTACAAGGACTACATCCATTCCCTTTGCCTTAGCCTTTTTCACCATGTCTGTAACAACGTTGTAGTACTCTTCGGCGTTGGAATAGTTCGTATCGTTTATGCCAATGGAGATAACGTAAATATCACCTGATTTTCCGTAGTATTCAATTGGCGCGAACTGTCCGCCGTCCACAAAGCCCTTTGCATACTGACCTGAAGCCGCCATATTACGGACTTCCCAATAGCTGCGGTCAACATAGTCTCCCAAAAACTGACCCCAGCCATGCTGAGATGTCTCCGAAACGTTATAATAATTAGCGACTGTGGAATCGCCGCAAAGCCATATTGTTGGCTTCATCTCTCCCGTATCGTTGAGCTGCTTTATCTCAACGGCTGAAACGGAAAACTGCGTGTTCGCACGTCCTGCAACTGCCTGCAAATTCAGTTGACCGTCCGTAACGGGTATCTGGATCGTCTCAACGGCGTTATTTCCCGTGAGATTTATCATTTGCAGCATACCTTCCATTTTAATGGTAGTACGTGAACAGTTTCCTGTCACGACCTTTACTTCGTACAGACCCTTTGGCAGATCAACGTTAAAAGTATTCGCCGCAGCGCCTGATTTGAACTGTACGGCATCGCTGTAAGCCCCCTTGCCGCCTGCGGCAACATTGGCGACGTTGGCAGTCTGAGCGAATCCATAGCCTTTTGAAGCGTTATATCCGTCAGCTGCTGAAACCCCTGTGTATCCGCTTGCCGCGCCTGCTCCTCCGAAATCGAATTTCCAACTTACCGAAGCCGCATCGGCGGACATTCTGCTTTCGGGAGCAGCCGCGCCGATACCTGCAATCGCCGATATGGACAAAGCAGCTGAAGTAATTCCGCTTAAAAGCTTTTTAAATTTCATAGCATCAATTCCCTTCTGATAAGATACTGTTCAGTATTTCTTAACATGCGTCTTTACGTCAAAAATAAGGCAATGTGACTGAAAATAGCCGCAAAGACATTATTTTATCTAATTTTATTATATCATACTTAATTTACAAAGTCAACGGGAGCAATATGTACTTTTGTATCATTTTTACGATTTTTTTGAACATAATAACAAAAAGCTATGCAGAATAATCCGTTCCATAAAGATTATCCTGCATAGCTTGTAACGTTTCTCAGTTTATCAGACAGGTACATCGACAAGAGTTACCAAGGGCGTATGGTTATCGCCTGATAGCCCATTTCTGCAAAACGCATATCGACCACTTCACGTTCATAGGGAGTATACGCGCCTTTTAAAGGGTCGTGTATGTAATAATAATTATCGTCATAACCCACAAGTACCATGCAATGCTCGTTTGAAAGCCAGTTGAACTCCTCGCCCGTGTCTTTGATGAACCATGAGGACGAATCGTTATAGTACAGTTGTTCCATGCCGATACTGCCCCATATCACTACCGGCTCGCCGAAATCAATATATTGCAGACAAATATCATTCAGGCTCATTCCAGTAAGATAATATGTATCGTAAAATTCGTTTTCCAAAAACCGGCAAAGACCGTCATAGATCGCTCCGCTGTAGCAGCCATAGCCCGATCTCGATCTCGGGTCGCCGATAAAAGCACGATTAGGATCGCCGCTGTAAATTACGCCGCCGTCCTTTTCAAAAGTTTCGTTAAGTACGTAGCCGCGATCTATAAGATCCAGCGGTTCTATTTCAAAGCCGTAATATTTGAGCAGCATCGACGTACTCACAAGCTCGCAGCCTGTTGGAAGATCATTCTGCGAACGATATGGTACTTCGATACACCCTGCCGCCTTGTGATCGGGTTTCGGCAGTTCGTTTACGGGCGCTGTTTCCTCATTGACCTCTGCGGACGTTTCCGCTGATGTTTCGGAAATAATTTCCTCACGAGGCTTGTCCTTCGTTTTTTCTTCTGCCTTGGTTTCGGGAACTTCAACAGCTTCTGCCTTGGTTTCGGGAACTTCAACAGCTTCCGTTTTGCTGACCTCATCAAACTCGGTCAAATCGGGAACGCCGCTGAATACCACGGTCTGGGGAGCGGACGTTTCTTCATAAGCTTCCATTGTTTCCGAAAAATCCGTATATTCATCGCGTTCCACTATTTCACCGCAGGAACAAAGCATAAGCGCAGCAGCAAATGCCGCCGCTGTTTTTAAATGTCTAAACATATTCAAACCTTTCCTTTATACTCGACGCTATTACAAAATCGCCAGTAATGCAGACGTAAAATCAGTCTGCGTCATCTTCCTTGACATACGAATTTTCTGCTCAGCATTCTTTGGAAATTTTACAATATCTGTAAGTATAACCGCACACATTGCTTGTCAATTATACTTTCCTCTATTGCAAATCCAAATAAAAATGATGAATAGAATTTTCGTCAATCAAGGAAAAAAAACGAAAGCATACTTGCTGTATGGTGAGGGTTTCTGACGCAGAGTGACGGAAATTATACTAAACGCTATAGCAAAACGC
>CANQVK010000040.1 GCA_947627275.1 uncultured Ruminococcus sp.
ACTTGCGGAACGAAGTATTCTGTTGAGGAAGCTAAGAAGATGATGATCGAGGGTACGGTTGATGTATCGGGAAGTACCGTTAAAGTCGATAATACTGCTTCGATAAAGAATTACTATACCATGGCAAACAGTGCATATGAAGCGGATAATAAGGAAGAAGCTGAAAATTATTGCAATAAAATAATTGAGATAGAGCCGGAAAATTCTGAAGCATGGTTCTTAAAGGGCAAAGCTGCTGGCTGGCAGTCTACACTTACAAAGTTGAGAATAGAAGAAAGCGTACAGTGTTTCTCAAAGGCCATTGATTACGCTTCAGAAGATAAGGTGGAAGAAATAAAGAAATCTGCATCAGATGAAATCTCTAACTTATCAATAGCACTTATTTCTCTTTGCTGCAATAATTTCACTAAACTCCCTATCACATCAAATGCAGATTCAATTTCAAGTAATACTGTAAATACCCAAATGTACGCAATTCAGTTAATGAAAAAATGCGGAATTAAAGCTACTGAGTTTAACGGCAAAATCGCAACATTAATTAATAATGCCGTTTGTAATGCATGGCCCGATATTCAAGGAGAATATCAAGGCGATGACGGGCATCCAAGCAAATATGCGTGGGAAAGATTTAAAACTGCCTGTTTTGACTGTATAGCTCTATTAGAATTAGCAGTCAAGATTGATGACGAAGTGCCTAAAAACAATATTCAGAGATATAAAAACCTGATTAATATCACAGAGTCTGTTATAAAATCATGTTCATGGTCAAAACAATATGTTAATGGTGGATCTTATTGGGCAAAAGAATGGTCTCTTACCGATGAAGCAAGAGAAAAGAACATTGATAATATGATGGAATACCATAATAAAATTAAGGAGCTTGATCCTGATTATGTTATTCCTGAAAGACCAACTGTTAAAGAATTGACTAAAGGAAATGGCGGTTGTTATGTAGCCACTTGTGTGTATGGCTCTTATGATTGTCCGCAGGTATGGACTCTCCGGCGCTATCGTGACTACACTCTTGCTGAAACTTGGTACGGAAGAGCCTTTATACATATTTACTATGCAATCAGCCCGACAATTGTAAAATTGTTCGGAAATACAGCGTGGTTCAAAAAGATGTGGAAGGGCAAACTTGATAAAATGGTTACCAATCTTAATGCTAATGGAGTAGATAATACTCCGTATCAAGATAGAGAATGGTAATTAAATGAGAAAAAGTTAAACCTATAAAGGATAAAATAACTGTCACTTAGAAGTGTGTCGGTGAGATCAAGGCAGAGCTTACGAAGAATATGTAAAATAATCTGTAAAATCGGTTGAAATACTTGTCGAAATATGTTATAATTGTATGGAAAATGCATGACCATATTTCCGATGCTTTCTTTTGTAGGTGATGAATTATGAATAAGCCCAGTGATATGTTCGATTTGCTTGACAAATGCGCAGTATGCTACAACTTCTTCATTGATATGGATAATCAGCGTATATCGCAGGAGATTATCTGGCTCAATGATAATTACGGAAACATATATGCGTTGAGAGCATATTTCCTGAGATTTGCAGATCCTCGGTATTTCATGGGGTATATGAACCACCTGAATTATCTGAATTCACTTTCAGGTGATGAAATTCAGTTGGCTGCACAGAATAGAGCTAATGTGCTGTATGCTCACATGAAATATAACGAACAGCGTAAAATCGAGAACAAACCACTGAAAGTGATTGCTGAGGAACTGAAAAGGCACAATCAGTGATCATATCTGACATATTGTTGGAGGAGTAATATATGAAATACGTTTCCTTTAGTGATACCGAAAAAATAGAAATGTTTGATAAAATTGCAGCCCACTTCTATGAGGCTAATTTTGGACAAGCATCAAAAGCAGATATTGAGTTGATGATGTTTAACTTCTATATCCAAAAGATGATAAAGGATAATCAGGAACAAGACGGTACAATAGATTATAACAAATGCTCTGATTACAAGATAAGCAAAGATTTGGGCATTACGCAACAGCGTGTTAGAAATCTAAAAGTTAAGAATCAGTTGATCAACCCTATTGATTTTGAATGGGAGAAAGCGTTTGCAAAACTTGTTTCAAATGCTAAATTTGAAAACCAAAAGGTCATCATTAGTATCCCTGATCCAAATCTGTTTTATGAAATTCAGAACTTTTTGGAAGAACAGGGAGCATACATTGACAAGCAGTTGAACAGCAAATTGTTGGTGATTCGTGTAGAATACTTTATTGATCTCTTAGTATCTCTTGAACCAGAGCATAACAGAAAAGAGGTCGTAAAAGAAATCAAAAGAGTCTTTAAGGAACAGTCAAAATCCGAAAAGCAGTTTGATGAGAAGAATATAGGAAAAACGCTAATTGATGGAGCTGTGAACATAACAACTGTTCTCAATAACATCTCAACAATAGTATCAGCGAAAAACAGCATAATGATATCGTTATCAACCTTGGTAAACAAATTCACTTCGTAAAAATATAACTAAACAGGCAGATACCGTAATCAAAGTATCTGCCTTGTTCGTTTAATAGCCTGCTGTAAAGGTCTTTTTTATAGTAGTTTGAATAAAACTTCTATATGAGCGCAATCCTTTATGAGCTGCCCGTTATTTTTGGTTTATTTAAGCTTTAGTCTATTAAAAGCTTAGCTGATTGGAGTCGCCGAGTTCCTTTGCGGGTTTTCCGGCAGACGGAACTGATTTAACACGATATTTTTCAAGTTCAGCCGCATTTTCCTCCGCTACAAGCGACGCGGCCTCCAGAACAGCCTTTTTGCGCAGATTTATTACCTGCACACCCTGCGAATCCCTTGTTGCTTTGGGAAGTATCATGCCCGTATTGAACACAAGCGCGTGACCGCTTGAAGTCCTCAGCAGAATATCGGAGTCCTCCGCCGTGAAAACTGCGGCTATGAGCGGAGACTTGTCCGAAAAAGCCTTGGCGAGTTTTTTTCGGTTTGTTTTGGTTTCATAGGCTTTCAGCGGAATTTTAGCCGCCTTGCCGTTTTCAAAGAAGAACACGATATAACCGCTGTAATCGGCAGTCGTAACGACGTATTTCAGGCTTTCTCCCTCGTCGAATCCGAGCTTTGCAGGGATATAGTCGCCCATAACGCTCGCCTTGCTGTCCTCAAAGGCAGAAGCCTTAGACTTGTATGCCTGCGCGTTTGAGGTGAAGAAAATAAGCTCTGTCTTGTTGGAAGCCTCAAAGGTCTGACTGACGTAGTCGCCGTCTTTGAGCTTTTGCTCTCCGCTCATGCGGAGCGACTGCGGAGTGATCTTCTTGAAATATCCGCTGTTCGTAATGAAAAGGTGAACGGGATAATCGGGGGTATCGTCAATTTCGCCTACCTCCTCCACATCGGTGATGTAGTAGAACTGAGTTCTTCGGGGCTGACCGTAGTTCTTGACGACGTCTTTGAGTTCCTTTATTATGACGGCGCGTATTTTTTTCTTATCGCCGAGAATATCCTCCATTTCGGCTATATCCTTTTTCAACTGGTCAACGTCCTCTATACGGCGCAGGATATACTCTTTGTTGATGTTGCGGAGCTTTATTTCCGCCACGTATTCAGCCTGCACCTCGTCAATTCCGAAGCCTATCATAAGGTTCGGCACAACGTCCGCTTCGTTTTCCGTCTCACGGATAATTTTTATAGCCTTGTCGATGTCAAGAAGAATTTTTGCCAAAGCCTCCAGCAGGTGGAGCTTTTCCTTCTTCTTCTGCAAATCGTAGTAGGTGCGCCGTTTGACGCATTCTTCACGGAAAGCCGTCCACTCCGTCAGGATCTCCCGAACTCCCATGACCTTTGGAGTTCCCGCAATGAGAATATTGAAATTGCACGGATAGCTGTCCTGCAAGGTCGTAAGGCGGTAAAGCTTCTGCATAAGGGCGTCGGGGTCTGTATTTCTTTTAAGGTCGATAGCGATCTTCAAGCCGTCGATTCCCGTTTCGTCACGAATGTAGGAGACTTCGCGGAGCTTGCCCGACTTTACAAGATCGACGACCTTTGCGATTATAGCTTCAACTGTCGTGGTATAGGGGATCTCTGTGACCTCGATGCAGTTTGAAGCCTTATCGAAGCTGTATTTGCAGCGGAGTTTTATGCTGCCCCTGCCTGTTTCGTAGACCTTGTTCAGCTCGGCTTCGTCATAGAACAGAAATCCTCCGCCGGGAAAATCAGGGCCTTTGAGAGTGCTGATAATGTCATGCTCGGGATTTTTCATCAGAGCAATTGTAGTTTCGCAAATCTCGGTCAGGTTGAACGGGCAGACGTTGCTTGCCATGGAGACCGCAATACCCGTATTGGCGTTGACAAGCACCGTGGGAAAGGTAGTCGGCAGCAGGGTAGGTTCTTTCATGGTATTGTCGTAGTTCGGCACGAAATCCACGGTATCCTTTTCTATATCACGGAAAAGCTCGGCGCATATCCTTTCGAGTTTGACCTCGGTATATCGTGAAGCTGCGGCTTTCATGCTGCTTGAATACTGCTTGCCGAAAGTTCCCTTTGAATCGACGTAAGGGTGCAGGAGCGCTTCGTTTCCTCTGGTAAGGCGTACCATAGTCTCGTAGATAGACTGGTCGCCGTGGGGGTTGAGTTTCATAGTCGCGCCGACCACGTTGGCGGACTTTGAGCGTTCCTTGTCGGGATTGAGCAGACCGTTTTTATACATCATGTACAGGAGCTTGCGGTGAGAGGGCTTGAAGCCGTCAATTTCGGGCAAGGCTCTCGATATGATAACGCTCATGGCGTAGGGCATGTAATTTTTTTTCAGAGTATCGGTGATAGTTTCGTCAACGATACTTCCCGAGCCTTCGATATAAGCCTCATGCTTAAAGGCTGCGGGCTTTTTGGGGGATTCTTTTTTTCTTGGCATCTTTAATTTTTCTCCTTATTGATCACTGCTTAAACGGGGGACTCTGGCTAACCGCCCCGTACCCCCTGCCAAAGGGGTGACCCCTTTGGAATCTCGATTGTCGTGAATTGGAATGCGGAAATCCTCATAGTTAATATGAAACTGTTAGTCTCCATTATTTCCGCATTCCAATTCACGATATGGGATTCTAAGAGTTACCTCTTTAACAGAGAATGCAGAGAGATAAAGTATTCGTTAAGTTGTGGATAGTGCTTATTAATCATAAACTTTTTATCATAACATCGTAGCACAGAAAGTCGCCGTTATCTGTTTTGATCATGTGGTATTCGATCGGTTTGAAGCCTTTGGCAAGGTAAATTGCCTTTGCAGGCAGCGAAGCGGCAAGAATAATTTCTTTGAAGTTTTTTAAAATACTGTTTTCTGCAAATCTCATCAGTTCCGAACCGTATCCTTTTCCCTGATACTGCGGCAAAACAAAAAGTCGGTTAAGCTCGTTTCCGTTTACCGTAACCGTTCCGGCTGAGATGTTGTTGTCTGTTAAAAGAAAAACATTGCCGTTGTGAATATCTTGTTCTATGGCTGATTTGCTGTGGTGGCTGAGAAAAAAGTCAACAGCTCCCCGAGGATAGTAATGCGGATATATCGCTTCTATGGTCGTATGAGTTATATGTATAACAGTTTCAATATCTTTAAGTTCAGCTTGTATTATCATTTTTTATTCCCCATAGATTTCTTATAGTCGGAATACTGCACGGCAATGCGGTTTTCGGGGTGACAGTCGCATAGGTAAAGTACAAAAATGAATATATATTCAAGGGGTTTCATCAGGATATAGACAATATCGGCGCGAGTGGGAGTTGTGATATGCTGTGAGACAGGGTAGCCGTGTTTATTATAAAAACTGCGTACAGCCCTATGAAATTTCGGAGCTTTTTCGGCGATCAGATCTTCAAAGGCGTTTGCAATAAGAAGCTGTCTGTTGACTATGATAGTATCGCCGAGCCGCTTGCCGTAACGCAGAGGTTTCACGACTTTTTTATGACCTCTTGCCGCTGCGGTGCAGAGGTAGTGACCGTCATAGGAGATCGGCGGCGGAGGTGTCTGAGTAGAGAAAGTCCAGTCGGCAGTCATTGTGAACGCCTTGATAAATCCGTCGACGCCTTGTCCGAATATTATGGACAGGATTTCAAGTATTACGGCGATCGGGAAAATGAGGGCGAAGCTGAATAAAGTCATAGTTGAAATTTTTGACATGACTTTCCCGAGCCATGCACCGAATTTAGTCCTGTATGCCGTCTCACGTTCATTCGCAAGTCGGACGTGTTCTGTGATATGGAATCTTATGCGTCTTATGGCAAGAAGAATTATATTTGCCAAATACAGCAGACAGCAAATAAAAAGTATTCCATAACAGTTTTCCATAAGCTGAATATACAGTAAAATTCCTGCAATAATGCCGAGAGCCGTACACGCGATCGACGCTGCGGATATTAAAGGCGGCAGCTTTTCGGGCTTGAAAATTCCGAGAACAGTAAGTCCGATATAGCCGAGAATGACAGCAGTCCATATGATCCATGCGTATTCGGTGTGCAGAGGCGTATGATACGCTCCAAGCAATATCGCCTTATCGTAATCGTCAGACGTTATACCGTTTCCGAGTATATCTACGCTTAGATCAAAAGCGATCATTGTCATCAAAAGTCCGGGATATGTGCCGAAAATATCAAATACGATTTCTAAGATCTTCTTTTTCCTGAAAAAATTTGCGATGTTCAGTCCCGTTATAACAAGCGGATAAACAAGAAGCGTTCCAATTATTAAAATTGAAACAATATCACCAAAATAAGTCATAACTTCTCCTCAGCTTATATCGGCAAGTTCAAGGTAGTCTGCGCCGTATTCCGAGATATAGTCTTTTCGGCCCTGCAAATCGTCGCCGAGGAGCATTTCAAATATCTCGGCAGATTCGCGTATATCGTCGGCGGTGACCTTGATAAGACGGCGCGTATCGGGATTCATGGTGGTAAGGTTCATCATGTCGGGTTCGTTTTCGCCAAGACCTTTAGAACGCTGCAAGGTGTATTTTTTATTGCCTATCTGCTCTAAAATGCGCTGTTTTTCCTGCTCGGTGTAGGCAAAGTAGGTCTTTTCCTTTGTATTTATCTCAAACAGCGGAGACTCGGCGATAAACACGTATCCCTGCTCTATAAGGGTAGGCGTAAGGCGGTAAAGCATGGTCAGGATAAGAGTGCGTATCTGAAAGCCGTCAACGTCCGCATCGGTACAAATAACTATCTTATTCCAGCGGAAATTGTTTATATCGAACGTAGAAAGCTCCTTATTGGCTTTTGTTGTTACTTCAACGCCGCATCCGAGAACTTTTATAAGGTCGGTGATAATATCGCTTTTGAAAATCTTCGTGTACTCGGCTTTAAGGCAGTTGAGTATCTTTCCTCGTATAGGTATGACCGCCTGAAATTCCGCATCACGGGCGAGCTTTACCGAACCGAGAGCCGAGTCGCCCTCCACTATATAAATTTCACGGCGCGATATATCCTTGGTACGGCAGTCAACGAATTTTTCAACGCTGTTGGCGAGGTCGATAGTTCCCGTAAGCTTCTTTTTCATGTTAAGACGGGTCTTTTCGGCATTTTCACGGCTTCGCTTGTTAAGAAGTATCTGCTCTGAGATACGCTTTGCTTCGTCGGGATTTTCGATAAAGTAAATTTCAAGCTGATGACGGAGGAACTCGGTCATAGCTTCACGTATAAACTTGTTGGTTATTGCCTTTTTGGTCTGATTTTCGTAGGAGGTCTGCGTTGAAAACGATGAGGAGATCAGTACAAGGCATTCTTCAACGTCCTCGTATTTTATTTTGCTTTCGTTTTTCTGATAGCCGTTTACCGATTTTATATAGCTGTCTATCTGTGACGTAAACGCACGTTTTACGGCGTCCTCAGGAGAACCGCCGTGTTCGAGAAAGCTGGAATTATGGTAGTATTCCGTAAGCTTGACCTTGTTGGAGAAGGTCAGGGCAACGTCGAGCTTTACCTTGTATTCGGGCT
This sequence comes from uncultured Ruminococcus sp., assembly GCA_947627275.1. Lineage (GTDB taxonomy): Bacteria > Bacillota > Clostridia > Oscillospirales > Ruminococcaceae > Ruminococcus. The sequence goes on from CANQVK010000040.1 coordinate 7,966, forward strand.
TGTCCTCACGGTCCTTGCCCTTTTTTTCGGCAGTCCAGTGCTGTACGGGGGTAAGAGCGTCGTCTCCTGCGATTTCCGAGGCATAGTCGGTTATACCGTTTTCGTAAAGAAATTCGGTTTCGTTGAATCCTCCCGCTTCATTCTCAAATCGGAACAAAAAGAGGATATTGGGGTTAACTACAGCCTGACGCTTCAGAATATCGTGAAAATATTCCTCGGAGACATTTATATCCGTAAATACTTCCAGATCGGGACGCCAGCGGGTTTTAGTGCCTGTCTGCTTTTTTTTGCATTGTTCCTTTTTCAAGCCGCCCACGTTATTTCCCTTTTCAAAATGGAGATCGTACTTGAAGCCGTCCCGTATGACTTCAACGTCCATAAATTCCGAGGCGAACTGGGTCGCGCATAGACCGAGACCGTTAAGTCCGAGGGAATATTCGTAGGATTCGGCGGAAGCGTCATATTTTCCGCCTGCATAGAGTTCGCAGTAAACAAGCTCCCAGTTGAAGCGTTTTTCGTTGTTATTATAATCTACGGGACATCCTCTGCCGAAGTCCTCGACCTCGATATCGTGATTGCGGTAGTATGTGATGATTATTTTATTGCCGAAGCCTGCGCGCGCCTCGTCTATGGAGTTCGATATGACCTCGAATATTGAATGCTCACAGCCGTCGAGACCGTCCGAGCCGAATATAACGGCAGGACGCTTGCGCACCTTGTCCGCGCCCTTAAGCATTGTAATACTGTCGTTGCCGTAGTCCTTTTTCTTTGCCATAATAGCTCCTTTCTTGGAAAAATATACTCGCCGCTATTATACTCTCCGCTATTGCAAAATATCCAGTAATGCGGACATAAAATCCGTCTGCCTGCGTCATCCTCCTTGCCATACGACAGTATGCCTTCGTCGTCTTCCTTGACATACAAATTTTCTGTTCAGCATTCTTTGGACATTTTGCAATAGCGGCGAGTATACAAAATATCCAGCAATACAGAGTTTGCATTAGAGGAGAGTATAAAACACTCCTAAAAATTATATCATAAATTTTTTATTTTTGCAAGCACAATTTTGATAATTCCACGGAAATCAATTTTTGAAATTTTATTTGTCAAGATCGTATATGTGTAGGGACATGGCGTGCCGTGTCCACCCTGTGTTTCTTGAAATTTCACACGGACACGGCACGCCGTGTCCCTACGAAAGCAGGTATATCCCAATTATTTTTCTCAAAATTGTGTCAAGGGACATTGACAAAATTATTCCCAATTGAGAATGGACGAACGCTGTCTGTAACTCAGAGACTGCCATATGAATATCCTCTCAGTAAAGGGGAACAATAGAAACGAGGTGAGACAATGAAAGCGTGCGATTATGAAAAAAAGAAGATAAAAAGCAATTTAAAAGAGAATATAGCGTATATCAAAGAGATAACGGGCGGTTCTTCCGATGTGCTTATAAACGAATTTATTACCGGGGGAATATCCTGCTGTCTTTTGTGCTGCGAGGGAATGATGTCCTCGCAGACTGCGGCGGAAATGGTGCTGTCGCCGATAACATATATTCCCGAGCAGCAGTCGTCTAAGGAGCTTTTCGCTTATATACAGGAACATATGCTTATGTCCTCCGACCGACCCACAGTCGAGAACTACGGCGACTTGATGCGGCTGCTGCATTCGGGATTTGCGGTGCTTATCGCCGACAAGATGACCTCCGCCCTTGCTTTCGGCGTGCAGGGCTATGCTTCGAGAGGAGTGCAGGAACCGTCGGGCGAGGGGAACATTCTCGGCAGTCACGAGGGATTTGTCGAGACTGTGCGGACAAATATGTCCATGCTCCGCCGCAGGCTGAAAACTCCCGAGCTTGTGATGAAGCTCATGATCAAGGGCAGCAAGTCTCATACGGACATCTGCCTGTGCTATATGAAGGATCGCGTTCCGAAGCAGCTCCTTGACCGTATAATGGAATCGCTAGACGAGATAGAGCTTGAATCGGTGCTTTCCACAGGGTATATACGTCCGTTTACGGAGAAAAAGAGCTTCGAGCTGTTCAGCAGTACGGGACTTACGGAACGTCCCGACGTACTTTGTTCAAAGCTGATAGAGGGCAGGGCGGCGATTCTGGTGGACGGAGTTCCCTACGGCATAATTATACCCCGTCTTATGTGCGAAAGCTTCCATACGCTGGACGATTATGCCTATAAGCCGTACTATGCGGCGTTTCTGCGCTGGATACGGTACGGTGCGTTTATTTTGTCGGTGCTTCTTCCGGCAGTTTATGCGGCGATCGTCATGTTCCACCCCGAGCTTCTCAACAGCACCCTGCTTATGCTGCTTGCGGAGGAGGAGAAAAACGCTCCGCTGTCGATACTGACAGAAGCGTTTATAGTCCTGCTGATGTACGAGGTGATACGTGAAGCCGGAGTTCGCCTGCCGAAGCCCGTTGGCGGAGCGGTGAGCATAATCAGCGGTCTTATAATAGGAGATGCGGCGGTAAAATCGGGGCTTGTCAGTACGCCGCTGCTGACCATGACGGCGTTGGCTGTTCTGGGCGGACTTGTAGTTCCCGATCTGAATCCGCAGATAACGGTGCTGAGATTTGCGTTTCTTGCGGCAGGCGGAATACTCGGACTTTTCGGCATCAGCATACTTGCATGCGCCGTACTGACCAACGTATGCGGAACGGAGGATTACGGCTTTCCGTTTACTGCGCCTATCTCTCCTTTTTCCAAAAAGGGTATGAGCGATACGCTGATACGGCAGGGATTCCGAAAAATGCAGACCCGTGATTTTACGGTGGAGGAATATCATGAATAAGATCAGTAAATTTCAGTTCAGCTCATTAATGCTGATAAACGATGTGTTCGTGCTTTTCTGTCTGACGGGCGGTATCTCGGTAATGACGGCGGCAGGCTTCGGCGTCGGCAGCCTTTTTCAGCTTGTTATAGTTCTTCCGCTTATAGGCATATACCGTCGTGGAAAGACATTGAGGGACTGCGGAAAATTTGCCGAGCTTATTGCTCTTGTGGGGACTGCGGTCTGGGGCGGACTGCTTTTCTCCATGCTGTGGAACGCAGGCGAGCTTGTTTTCGTTCCGTTTGAGGGCATGGGAAAGACGGGCAGACTGCTTATTACGGGTATAATCGCCGTAGTCTGCGTGTACATTTCCTCTTCGGGCATAAAGGCGTTGGCAAGGTCGGCGGTAATCGCGGCGGCGCTGGGGCTTGTCTGTCTTGCAATAGTTGTGGTGTGTGCGGTGGTACGCTCCGACATAGGCAATTTAGAAGCGGCGGAGGATACGTCGGGACTGTACCGTGAGGTGGTAAAGGGCTTTGCGTTAAGCGGAGGCTTGTCGGGATTTGCGGTAATGCTCGGCTTTGTTAAGGGCAATATAAGAGCCGCTGCCGTTGATTATTTCGTCTGCAAGGCGGTTATTTCGTCAATTGTTATAACAACGGGAGTCCTTGTATGCGGAGGGATCATGGAAATAACGGATTTTCCTATAGTTTCGGCGGCTCAGCTCTCGCAGCCATTTCCCGTACAAAGGATAGATTCGCTGTTTCTTATAATTTTCACGGTTTTTGCGGTGTACTCGATAGCGGTACAGGCGTCTGCGGCGGAGTATCTTATCGGAGAACTGCTGCCTGCGGTAAAAAAATACAGGTGCAGTATAATGCTTGCGATAATGGCGGGTCTGGGAGCCGTATTCGGCGGAAAGCTTCATTACGGACTGCCGTTGGCAGTGATATTCGCCGTTTCGGCAGCAGTTATCCCGTTATTATATCTTATTAAAAGAAAGGTGAGGGCATGAGACGTATTTTTTTGATCTTTCCCATAATTGCCATGCTGACGGGGTGCAGCTCCCACGGAAACGTAAACGACAAGGCATATCTGCGCGCGGCGGCAATAGACGGCAGCAGGGTGACGTTTTCTTTTTATTCGGAGGAGGACGGAGTGCTGTCGGTGAATGCCGAAAGTCCCGAAAACGCCAAATCGGCGGCGGAGCTTGCGTTGGGCAAGGAGATATTTACGGGGCATACGGAGCTGGTTGTGACAGGGGAGTGCGATGCGCTTAAAATACTTGACAGTATGCTTCACGATTGGAAAGTCTCGCCCTCGTGCAGAGTCGCTGAAGCGGAGACAAGCGGCGAGGAAGTATTGAATCATAGAAGTGCGGAGGAGCTTGCGGACGTTATAGATACGGCGCGTGAAAAGGGGCTTGCGCCGAAGTGCGATATTATCACGGTATTAAGCGGTCTTTTAGGAGAAAACGGCTCGGCGGAAATTGCTGAACTGTCCGAAAAGGGATTCTCCGGAGTTGCGGATATAAAAAAGTAAAGGCAGCCTCTAAAGTGTAAAAAATTGTAAATAAACTGTAATTGCAATACCGGCGGAAATATTGTATAATATACTCGCCGCTATTGCAAAATATCCAAAGAATGCTGAACAGAAAATTCGTATTTCAAGGAAGATGACGCAGACAGTAGGATCACTATATGTCTGCATTATTTTGCAATAGCTGCGAGTATACATACGGAGATGATAAAAATGAACGAAAAGCCTTCAAACTGCGAAATGTGTACCAATTACGTCTACGATGAGGATTACGGCTGCTATGTCTGCATGATAGATCTTGACGAGGATGAAATGTGCCGTTTTTTATCAGGTACAAACTATGATTGTCCGTATTTCAGACTTGATGACGAATACGGGGTAGTCCGACATCAGAACTGAACATATACCGCCCGTGATCTGCATTCCGTGAGCCGTCTGCGGCTGCGATTCATTTGCCCGATTAAAAACTGTGATCTGCCGTACATTATCTTCCTGCCTTCTGCATATACATTAATGTCCGCAGAATATACAGTAAGGGAAGTGATAGGATTGAAAGCACAGCCGGCACAGCGGGCAGTAACGCTGGGACAGTACATAATCGAAAATAAAGCGACGGTACGGTCCGCAGCAAAAAAATTCGGCATATCAAAGAGTACGGTACACAAGGATGTCAGCGAGCGGCTGAAGAAAGAAAATCCCGTTCTGTACAAACAGGTAAAGGATATATTGGAAATAAACAAGCAGGAACGCCATATCAGAGGAGGTCTTGCTACAAAGCGGAAGTACAGCGAACTTGCCGAAAGAAGAAAAAAACAGGGACGTATGGTCAGGTAAGCCGTACGTCCCGTGGGTCTATATAAAACGGAAGTATTTCTGCACAGCTACTCGCGGGCGGCACCGGTGCGTTGTTGACATCAGCCGCTGCACAGAGATATTGCCGTATACTATATTCTATGCAGAAACGATAAAAAAGCGACAAAGAAATTTTTAGCAATTTTATCGGAGTTTGCAGCAGCGTTAGCGGTGGTTTCCGGGGAGGTCTGCTATATATGGCGTAAAAAGTCCCCCCCTGCCGTATTAGAGGAATTTTCAGCAGCAAAATAAAAATAAGAAAACGTAAAACAAGAATGGCGGTATACAGCGGAATAGCCCCTCCCCCACCGTTGAAGATACGGCAGGGGAGGGGGGAAATTATCAAGGGCGGAAAGAGTTCCCTCCAGCATAAGCTTACCGTATAGCTATGAAAAATTATTGCCGTAACGTATGATTCCTTAGTATTTCGATAATTTTGTCACGTCGGGGACGGATGTTTTGATTCGGAGTTGGCGCGATGCAAAAACCGATTGTCTGAAATGTACAAAGTAATCCACTAAAAGCCGGCGTTTTTCACAGCCGAAAGTAATTTGTCATATTTGTAACCGAATTGTATTATAGCTGAAATCATGCTGTTATTGCAATATACGGTCAGTTGATGTATAATACATCATAGGGAAAAGAACAATTATTTAATTGGAAAAAGAAATGAACAAGAATTACACAAGATGAACACAAGTAACACACTATACCTTCAAATAAGAATCGCCGTCGTGGAAATATCTGCGGCGGCGGTTCTTTTTTTCGTCAAAGTAAACAATAAATCGACAAAGCTGCAATTTTTTTTAAAATACCCTTGAAAAAATAGAAAAATGCTGTTATAATAAGTATGAATAAACCTCGAAAGGACTTTTAAAATGGAAAAGATTATAAAAGCCTGCGTTGGTATTCTTCCTAAAAAATTGCAGGATATATATTATAAGTATGAGGAGAAATGGCTGTACCTCTTTTTCGGCGGACTTACAACCGTCGTAAGCTTCGTTACGGCAGGCATAGCAAAGTTTTTTCTTGAAAAAGCGGGTCTGGGCTCTGATGCGGTAAGCGACCTGAGTACGGCTGTTTCATGGGTGTGCGCCGTGACGTTTGCCTATTTTACAAACCGTGTATGGGTGTTTGATTCAAAGGCTTCAGGCGCAAAGGAGCTTGCTAAGGAAGCCGCGTCGTTTTACGGCGGAAGAATAGCTACGTTTTTTACGGAAATAATTATGATGAGAGTTCTTTATTCATGGCTTCATATAAATTATTGGGCATCTAAAATATTTGCAAACGTTGTTGTCCTTATTTTAAATTATGTGATAAGTAAAATTTTTGTGTTTAAGAATAAAGAAAACGCAACTAAAAAGGAAGATATAAATGGCTGATATAGTCAGTATAGGCGGCGTTAAAATAAAAAAAACTGCCGCCCTTGCTCCTATGGCAGGCGTTGCGGACAGAGCATACCGTCTTATGTGCAGAAAATACGGCGCAGCGTATACCGTCAGCGAAATGGTTTCGGCGAAGGGAATCTGCTACTGCGATAAAAAAACTGCCGAGCTTTGCACTGTAACAGAGGGCGAACGTCCCATGGGCGTGCAGCTTTTCGGCAGCGAACCCGATTTTATGGCGGAGGCTGTGAAAATAGTTCTTGACTACAAACCCGATATTATTGATATAAATATGGGCTGTCCTGTGCCGAAGGTGGTAAATACGGGTGCAGGCTCGTCGCTTATGAGGGACGTTCCTCTTGCGGCGGAAATTACCGAAGCCGCCGTAAAAGCGGCGGGTAACGTTCCCGTGACCGTTAAAATACGCAGCGGCTGGACTGCGGATTCCGTCAACGCCGTGGAAATGGCAAGAGCCTTGGAAAGCTCGGGCGCGGCGGCTGTCGCAGTTCACGGGCGGACAAGAGATCAGTTTTACAGCGGTTCGGCAGACTTGGGAGTTATCCGGGCTGTGAAAAATGCCGTGAATATCCCCGTCATAGGAAACGGCGATGTGACGGATTCGGAAAGCTGTCTGAAAATGTATCTCGAAACAGGCTGCGACCTTGTTATGGTAGGTCGGGGCAGCTATGGGAATCCGTTTGTTTTCGAGGAAATAGAAGCCGCTCTCGCAGGCATGGAATATACGCCGCCCTCTGTCGAGGAGAGAATGAGTGTAATGCTCGAACATATCCGTATGATGACAGAAAGCAGCGCAAAGCCCGAAGAATTGGCAATCCATGAAGCCCGAAAGCATGCCGCATGGTATATGAACGGCTATTACGGTTCGGCGAAATTTCGAGGCAGATGCTATCAGCTTTCTTCTTATTATGAGGCGGAAGAACTGGCAGAGGAGTTCATAAAATTACAGAATGGCAGAATGCACAAAAAATGCCGCAAAACTTCGTGAAATATGACGAAAGGCTGAAAACAACGAAATATTGCGAAAAGTCGCAGCCTATAAAAAATAAAGCACAAAAAGTCAGTAGAAAAGGCAAAATGCCAATTGCAAAAAAAATCTGTATGTGCTATAATATATTCAGAAAAATGGGAATTAAGCGAAAAATTTCAAACGAGGATTTGAAAAGGAGATTTTGATGAAGCTCAGAAAAGGACGTGCCGCCGCTGTTCTGGCGGTATTTGCAGCTTTGATCGTATCAGGCGTGGGATGTGCTGCGAGAACGGTCGGAAGCGTTGTCGATGACAATTCTTCCGCAGGATCGGCAGTTCCTGCTACGGAAGCCGTAACGGCAGAACCGACAACGGAGCCGGCTGCCGAAGATAAAAGAGTCCACGTTATTGCCGCAGGAGACAACCTCATACATTATTCGGTATACAAGAATGCGGAAAGACTTGCAGCTCCCGGTGAAAATTACGATTTCAAGCCCCTTTATGAAAATGTTAAATATCTTATAGAGGACGCCGATGTGGCGGTCCTCAATCAGGAAACTATCATAAGCCCGAGTAATGAGGTAAGAGGCGCAAACGGCGGCGCTCTGCTGTTCAACTCGCCTCCCGAGGTAGCCGATGCGGTTATTGATCTGGGCTTTGACGTGTTCACAATGGCAAACAATCATCTTCTCGATTTCGGCGCGTCGGGTCTGGAGGAATCCATAAACTTCTGGAATGAAAAGGCTTCGGAGCATGATTTGACGGTTCTCGGCGCATACCTTAACGAGGAGGACTCCAATAATATACGCATCCGCGAGGTCGACGGCGTGAAGATCGCATTTCTTGCCTATGCGGAGCATATCAACGGTTTTTCTATCCCTTATGATTCGCCGCTCAGGGTCGTCATGAACTACGAAACCGACGTTATCGAGCGTCAGATAAAAGAAGCTAAGGAACTCGCCGATGCGGTGATCGTTTCCGCACACTGGGGCGTGGAGGATACAAATGTGGTATCTGAGGACAGGATAGAGCTTGCCAACCAAATGGTGAACTGGGGAGCTGATGTTATCCTCGGCTGCCATACCCATACCGCCGAAACGATGGAATGGATAGAGCGTGAGGACGGTACAAAGGGCTTTGTCTTTTACTCGATGGGCAACTTCATATGCTGTCAGACGGATAACTTCAATCTTGTCGGCGAAATGCCGGACTTCGATATAGTCGTGGACGGCGCTACAGGAGAGGTTCGCCTTGAAGATGTAGGAGTTATTCCGAATATTATCCATTATGAAGTCGGGGATTTTGCAAATCTTGCGGTATATCCCTACAGCAAGTATACTCCCGAGATGGCGGCGGCTCACGGAATAGCCTATGCGGTTCCGGCAGGCACGTACAATTATTTCAGTTACGATATTCTCAACGAGATAATTGACGCCGCAATACCAAAGGAATTTCAAAAACTTGATGAGTGACGAACTTATTCACAAATTGTTCATCGTTAACTTAAAACACGCTTAAAGGGACTTAAATGCGTTGTGCAAACTGTGCAAAAACTCCCCCTCGTGTTTATTTAAAATACCAAAAAGAACATAAACCTATTTACTTTTTTTGAGACTTGATATATAATAAAATCATGAATAAATATAGAATTTGGGAAAACATCTCATCACGGCAGTGTGATGCGTCTTATGCAGAAGCTGCGTTGAAGAAACCCACGTTTGTTCATGATGCGGCAGGGCTGTACAAAGCCACTGCGTGCGGCAGCTTAGAAACAGCCGCCGCAAGTAAGACACGATATAATTAAAGGGGCACAAGTTCCTTTGTTATATAACATTAACGAAGAAGGAGGAAAAAACATGAAGACAAAAAAGATAGTCATCGGAACTATGGCGGCAGCAATGCTTTCACTTTCCGTATGCTCACTCATCCCTGCTGCAGCTGCCGGCGAAACAGTGCAGATTACCGCAGGAACAGCTACAGCTAAGGCAGGTGAGCAGTTTGAGGTGGAGGTGTCACTGGCAGATATACCTGCTGCGGGCGCTCAGGCCTGCAATTTCTCTATCGAGTTCGATAATTCTGTTATCACGATCGACGAAATAACGGCCGGACCCCTCACAGAAACAGGCACGGGTGCAACCGATCCGTCAGCGTCAATGCTTCCCAACTTTAACAGTTTCTTAGAAAATGCACAGGGCTTTGTCAGCGTTATGTGGTCAACATCTCTTGACGACGCAACATACTGGCTTAAAGGTGAGGGAGTTCTTTGTACTGTTAAGGGTACGGTTGCAGCAGACGCTAAGGCAGGAGCAAAGTCTGAGCTTAAGATCGTTCCCGTAAAGCGCATGACTACCACAGATTCAGGCGTTGTTAATACGGAGATCAATTGCGGTTATCTTAAGGACGGCGAGAAGGTCGCTTACACAGTTAAAACTACCAACGGTTCAGTAACTGTTGCAGGCGGAGAAGGCAGCGGCGTATCGCTCAGAGGCGATGCAAACTGCGATGGAAGAGTAACTATTGCCGATTCTACCGCTATTCTTCAGCATCTTGGCAACCAGGATAAGTATGGATTGTCCGCACAGGGTCTTGCAAATGCAGATGTTGCAGATCCCGCAGGAGTCACTACTGAAGATGCGCTGCGTATACAGATGCTCGACGCTAAGCTTATAGACGAGGTCTAAGCGGTTCCGTCTGTTCAAAGATTATCTGATTTGTCCCCCTTACAAAGGAATACAAACCCAAATTAATAAGTTATTAATAGGCGTAAAACCCTAAAGAAAGGAATTATTACAAATGAAGAAACTTATTTCGGCAGCTTCTGCTATGGCAATGGCTGCATCGATGGTAGGTGCAGCAGTTCCTTTTGCTACAGGCGCTGCTGACTCAACAAAGGGAGTAGAGCTCAGACCCTATCTCAATAAGGACGGCAGCACTCCCAGCACAACAATTACTGCTGAGCAGATCGCAGCAGGCGATGTAACTATCCCGATCGGTGTTTATTATAACGAAGCAACAGAGGGCGATACAAGAGGAATCAGAATTTCTTTCGGTGTATCCTCCAAGGACGGCGACGCTTCCAATAAGTATGTAAGCTTCGGTTATGATGACAATCTTCCTTATATGCCGAATGAGGCATATTTTGATGCAAATCAGACTGTAAAGGATTCTTCGGGTAAAGAAGTTGATATCAAGAATCTTGTTTGTTTTGCTGGAACTCTTAAAACAAACAAGATAGGTGGAGTTTTTGCGCCTTCTGGTGAGTATGTATGTAGCCTTGATAGCAAGCAGGATTCTCAGAACTGGACAACTGCTTGGGGTTCTTTCGTATGGACGAGAAATGCTGAGACCGGTTACACATGGACAGGTGCAACTTCCGATGCATTCCCCTGCTATGTATTTGACTGCGTATTCGCTAAGGGTACACCCGCAGGTACATACACAATCGACTTCATCGACATGGTTCCCGACCATAATTTCCCGAATATTTATTCTACAATGGTAGAGGGTATGGAGAATAACTATACTCACAAGGCAGGCAACTTGACAACAAAGGGCATTACGATCACGGTTGAGGGTGATAAGGAAAATCCCACACCTACAGATCCTACACCCACACCTACGGATCCTACACCCACACCCACAGATCCTACACCCACACCTACAAATCCCGGTACAGTTAAGGATAATTTTGTAGTAACAGGCGAAGAGATAACAGCAAAGCCCGGCGAGACGGTAGAGGTTAATTTCCGTGTTAATTCGGGC
>CANQVK010000041.1 GCA_947627275.1 uncultured Ruminococcus sp.
GGATTGGTGCGTTCCTTGATTCGGATTGCCGTTTTCCTTGTTGCGGATTGGTGCGTTCCAAGGGGTGAAATAATCATCATCCCCAACCGGTCCGCTAAAATCTGCGATTTTTTCACTGGATTGTATTTCAATATGCGGTGTGACTCCTTTTTCATTAAGTGTGAACTCCAGCGGCTTGCTCAGCTTGCAGTACCCTTTGGGTGGCTCAACTTCCTCAAGGAAATACTTGCCGTCTGGCAGGCTGGTAAAACCAAAGTCCGCCATACCGTTATTTTTGGTTTCTACGACAAGCGCTTCATTTTCATTCTTCGGCCACTCAACGGTATTTTTATCTGAATTCCACCGATAATACAGCTTGACTTCTTCGCCATTCTCTGTCTTCTTCATGTACAGCCGAAATTTTGCTCCGGCAAGTTCAGTATCTTTGTTTGCGGCGTCAACCTTTTTCACTTTCAAGGTCGGTTCTTGTTTATCTGTAACCCGTATATAGGTAGAACGTGAAAACAGGTGTGTCAGTTCAAGTTCGCTCCAGTCCTCGTAATTCGCACCTTTTGCCTGATCTTTGCCATATTCATGATCCTGACGAATCTCATAATATGACCAACCCACGTTAGTAAAAATCCGCCTCAAGTCAGCCAATTCATCTTGAGTGGCGTTAGGATAGTAATATCCATTCGGCACATAGTTGAATGCCTTTCCTTCATTTTGGGCTGCATATATCAGATATGTTTTGAAAGGTTCTAATTTAGTGTCGGTTTCACCCGTGTAGTTTTCCGTAATATATTTGCTCGCATTTCTCGCATCAGTGAAACTTTTGCTTTCTCCTGTTATCTTCATCTGAGCGTAGATCCATGTCAGGGTATTATCGATCTGACCCTGAGATGCGTACTGATTCAGAGGAGTAACAAGGTATCCGGGACCTCGTCCGACAGCAATACCGTCATCCTTCGTTCCTGCATTGGCATAGATAGTGTCCTCCGTTACCAGAACCATTACATCCGATGTATTCAGCTTATATCCGGGCGGCGCTTTGACCTCCTTGATGATATACTGTCCTTCGGAAAGGTTAGTAAATTCAGCTGTTCCTTTGTGAATGTTGTCATCATAGTCATGTGTGGTAACGGTATCATAAGACGGTTTGACAATAACATTTCCCTTGGCATCGGTAATATCGCCATTAGTGCAAACGACTGCATCTTTGGGAAGTGGTTCATAACTGCCATTGATACAATACATTATTTCGCCATTCTGTTCTTCAACTTTGTATATAGCGAATGTTGCGCCATTGATCAGTTCCTTTTTTCCACCTGCTTCATCTACTTTCTGTACAAACACCTTGTTTATCAGGTTAGGAACATGAATATCCGCACCGTATACAAGTTTAAAGCCGCTGTATGACTGTCCATTGGCAGTACTGTCTACCCTAAAGGTGTTTTCTGTATTAGCTTTATCCAGCGTTTCTTCTGTCCAGTAGTATGCAACCGTATACTGAGCCTGATCTTTCTGATCATTCGCCAGCAAATGGTAATAGGTTGTGATATGACCGGGGAGGTTTTTCAGCGTAAGCTGCATTGTTCCTGAATTAGTATGCTCGAAGCAGATATTGTTGTTTTCAATTTCATTTGCTTTCCTTGCCGCCTCCAGTGCCGCTTCCAGTTGAGTCTTATTACCATCAGCGTTGACAATTGTATAGCCCTCTTTGTCGTTTCCGTAGACAGGAACCCAATTTGAGCTGTCGTTGACATCTGTGGTTTTGTTGACCCTTTTATATACTACAGCAAACAAAGTGCCAGTGGGCGTGCCGTTTTCATCACAATATTTTACAGAAAGACTGTTTTTATATTCTCTATAGAGATGCAGAGTATCCGTAGCGGTGATCTGCATATTTGAAGCTGCTCGGGAGCCGGATTGATTGGTGTTATTACACTTTAATATTTTCTGATTCTCACCATTCCATATCTGTAGATGCACATCCTTGCTGACCACACGATAACCCTCAGGAACCTTAATTTCACGCAGAATGAAGTGATCGCCAAACATTTCATGAAGCTCGTTTATGGAGTATGGCATATTGTCATCATCTAAAAAGACCATTTCGCCATTTTTATCGGTAGTTCCGGTATACAGTGCATGAGCGATAACTTCATTATTCTCGTTCAATATGTTGCCGTTTTTTTCATCGTATTTGATTGGTTGGTTCAGTTCAACAGAGGTGCCGCCCTTATTATCCAACATCTGATATTTCCCGTTTACTTCACTTGCCGCATATACCGCAAAGGTAGCTCCCGGGACTATCTCTCCATACTGATTGACTTTATAGATAGCGGTTTGAGGAACCGTAATCAGGTTATATTTCAGCTTCATATTTGAGTCGTAATTTCCACGTTCCAGATAGAAAAACTTGAGAGTGTGGATGGTGTTGTTCTCGTAAATATAATTGCCGTTTCCAATATCCTGCCACTTTGTACTATCATAAGCATCGGCAGCTTCGTAACATTCTTTTAAAGTAGTGTTCACGCAATTACTTTCATTTGCGGCAACGCATATATTCACGTCTCCGGTAGCAAAATTTATAGTCACGTTTGCCTTATCATGAATGCCGCCCAGATCGCCAACCAAAACATCGTCAATGAAGATCCACACATCGTCGTCGCCGGAAAATTCAAATGTGGTTGCATTGCTCTTATTGAAATCGGTATATCCGTCATTATCCTGAACAAATCTTGTAGTGATAGTAGCGCCGAAATAGTGGTTTATCTTTTCATCCACACGATCAAGGTCCATGACCTCGGGCGTTTTGTTGAAAGGGAAAAACTGATCGTTACTGAGCGATTGATCGTAAACGTTGATGGTGTTTTTTTCTGCGTCGAACTCCGCCGCTCTCTCTGATGAGTCAAAGTAATAGTAACCATCGCTTATAGTCCACAGTCCGCCTACTTTTGTGAACGATTGCTTTCCCTCGTGTTCAACTGTCGGGTCGAACAGATAAGCAAGAGATTCACCCGGATTTTCTGAAAGAACAGGATAACGGTTCACGAGTGTATTCTTAACAATGCCCTGTCGAGGCATTTGTCTATCTCCTGTCCATTCGTTTATTATTCCGTCCGATTTGCCTTCCGCGCCGTGCGTAAATTTAAAAGGGTGTTCTTTGTTGATTCCGCCATTAAGGTTTGGATTTCCCTTGCTGGGACTATCACAGTCATTTTGATTTTCTGTTATCCAGTAATCAAACAGGTTTATTACTGTGTTCGGTGAAGAAACGGTTTCGACTTTTTGCGCTGTTTGATGACCTCCCGTCACCTCTAAAATCTGCATACAGGAGCCGCTGTCTACTTCATTCCAACCTCCCCAGCAATCATTACAATACCCATCGTCGTTTCCGTCAATATTAATATAATAATCTTCAGTTGTTGATTTTATTGTAACGCATTGCGTGAATTCTGTACATTCCGGAAAATCAGATGATTTTTTTATCGTAAAAACGGTAGCGTTGTCTTTGTCCGTCATGGTAACACTTTGTTCTGCCATTTTAACATACTGTTCCTCTTTATCGTGAATATAGTAACCGTCAGCCGTACCTTCGGCTATTTCAAAAAACCATATTGCATTCTTGGCAACAGCGTCTAAATTATACTCTACAGTTGCCAATTTGTTGGATTTATCGGGATTTGTACTCTGTTTATTTGTCAGAACATTATTACGATGATAACCTGTAATGGCATATGACGTATCTGTCCGAATATTTGCATATTCAATCTGATTAACGATCGTGTCGCTGTACCAATAGATAGAGCCGTCCTCGTTGTAGCCCCATGTCTGATCGTCTGCCGTTTCTGCCGCCAGCATGATCTCATTCGCCATATCTGCTGTGGAAGTAGTAACGTCGCTTGTTATAGCCGTGGTTGCAGCCGTATATGTCGTGCCGTCGTTAGTTGTAGTCGTTTCCGTCATGACATCATTAGTCGTATCTGTCGTCGCTGTTTCCTCTGCGGCAGGAAAACATTCTGTTCCGTGGTTATGCTCAGTCAGCTGAATCATACCGCAGATCAGCGTTCCGTTTTCGTCATAGCACGTATCATCATGCGTGTGCAGAATCGCCGTTTCCTCGCAGATCAGCTTCTTTTCGGTCTGATAACAAGAGTCCTCGTGAGTATGCCCCTCTTCATCGTTTGTGCAGATCAGGATCTGCTGTTCTTCATAGCATTCATCAGTATGCTCATGCGCCGCTTTCTCGGGCAAGTTGCAGACCAGTCTGCCGTCAGCGTTATAACATTTTTCATTGTGCGTATGGATCACGAATTCTGCCATTCCGCAGATAAGCGTACTGTCCTCATCACGGCATTCTGCCGTATGCTGATGTACGTTCAGCGAGCATTTCAGCGTTTCCTGTGATTCGTCAAGCGTTACCGCCGGAACAATGAGGGATTAAACAGTGTAGAAGAAAACAACGACAACCATTATAATGAAAAACGTGCAATACGATTTTCGGTGTCTATTTCTCATGATCTGTTCTTTGATCGAATACATTTGATTCCCGAATTTCATCCTGTTATACCCTCCTTTTTATAACAGAAACAGCAAACCCAGCTTATTCGAGCTTCTCCAATACTTACTTGTTTTTTCTTTTTACACCTATGATCTGTTTTTACTTTCTGTTATATAATTTCTTTAGATTCTTATAACGTTTATTATATTCTCCCACTTTAAGTATATCTTTTTCAGCGGCTTTTGTCAACCCCCTTTTTTACGATATTTTACGGTAATATTACGATATTTCAAGGATTAAACGGTCTTTTTCCGAAATGTAAAAAAAGTGTGAAATTCATGTTTCCGCAATGATAATTATGTTCTCAAACCAAATTTGAAAACTTAAATTTGACATAAATAAAATATTAAGCTTTAAAGAAAATCAACAAACCGTATAGTTATAAACATTTCAATCATACAAAATCAACACTTTTAAAAAGAAAATGCTTGAAATTTCCGTAATATAGTGATATGATAATATTAAGGAGGTCTTATAATGATATATACCGTAACTTTTAACCCTGCAATTGATTATGTGGTGCATACAGGCAAAATGAAAGTCGGCAGTGTAAATCGTGCTGAAAGCGAGGAGATCTATTTCGGAGGAAAAGGCATAAATGTGTCATTTGTATTGAGGGAGTTGGGAATACGATCGAAAGCGCTTGGATTTGTTGCCGGTTTTACAGGCGAAGCGATAGAAAAAGGAGTTGAGGCAAAAGGCATCGAAACAGATTTTGTTCATCTCGAAAACGGATTTTCAAGAATCAATATAAAGATAAAATCCGACAATGAAACGGAGCTGAACGGTCAAGGTCCAAAAATCAGCGAAGCTGCTCTCGATTTGCTTTTTAATAAACTTGAAAATCTTCGGGACGGCGATACGATCGTTCTTGCAGGAAGTATTCCCAATACGCTCCCGTCAGATATTTACGAGAAGATATTGGAGTTTCTTTCGGACAGAAAAATCAAAACCGTTGTTGACGCAACCAATGATTTACTTAAGAATGTTCTGAAATACAGACCATTTCTTGTAAAACCGAATAATTATGAGCTTGGCGAAATGTTCGGAGTAACGCTTACTACCAACGAGGAAATTGCAGAATATGCGGCAAAGCTGAAAGAAATGGGAGCAAAAAACGTACTTGTTTCAATGGCAGGCGACGGCGCGCTGCTGCTTGACGAAAACGGCAAAACACACATATGCGGAGTATGCAAGGGAACTGTAAGAAATTCTGTAGGTGCAGGCGATTCAATGGTTGCCGGTTTTATTGCAGGCTCTCTTGAAGGGGATTATGACTACGCTTTAAAACTGGGAACTGCTGCGGGCGGAGCTACGGCGTTTTCCGATGGTCTGGCACAAAAGGACGAAATTTACAGATTGCTCAAACAGCTTTTATAAAAATAATCTTGAACGAAAAAATTATCAAGGAACATATGAACAGGTAAACTTAGAATAGTATTTAAAATCCTAAAGGCGACCTCTAAAGATGATTTTTCGTGAAAAAGGCAGCGGTTTAACTTATCAAAAAAAGCAGTCTGAACAAATTTGTGCAGACTGCTTTTTGTAGTAGAGACAAGTATATTCTTGTTTGCGCCGAGATGTCAGAAAGTTTATGTCCGAAATCATGTCATGTTAAACTGTCATAAAAGCTTTCATTGTTTGCGATCGGTGGCGATCTTATGTCGATTGATCGTGCTGCTTTTCCTGCGATTTTTGAAGTTCCAGTTCATGTTGTTCCTGATAGAGTTCCTTTTGAATTTCGAGAAGTTCGTTAATACGCCTTTGCTCCTCTGCCATTCTGTATTCATCTGTAACATCAGTTATCTGAGAAGCGGTGAAGCTGGTTACGATATTATTTAAGCTGTCTTTAACGGTTACGCCGCTGTCCTGTGCCATTTTATCGTTTTCAGCAAAGATGAATGCGGAGAAGTACATTTTAAACGTTATACGAGCCTCGGGCGATAAAGGAACCCGAACCGTACACAACTGTTTTCCTGAATCTGAGCCTTTAAGATAAAGTTCATCATCTATAAGATAATTGTTATCGCTTATAGCGTCGTAAGGATAGACGTATTCGCATTTGCTGTCTGTCTGAAATGTGTTGCTTGATTCGTTAAAAAACTCTGTCTGAGTGAAGCTTGACCGTGATTCTTCGGGGAATGCCGAGTTGCCGTTGAAGTACACCGACTTCTTCCACATTTTATCACGGGGGGGAAGCTCGTTTTCGTAATTATATGGCAGTATATCATAGAAATATTTGGAATCGTTGTTATGTCCGTAGAATATCTCGCTTGTCAGTTTTTTCACGCCCGATTCGTCTTTAGTAATAACGGTATTCTCGAATGAAGCAAGTGATACGCAGTTTCCGTCAGTATCCGTGAGGAGTCCGTCGTCGTTTGTTTCAAAGAGCGATCCGAACGCTTCTGAATAAGATACGCTATTTTCCGTGTCGTAGAACGTCGTCGCTGTTTCAGCTTCTGTGAATTTAAAGTCCGATTCTGCTGCTGCAATGATGTTGTTTTCAGAGTACGTGCCTGTGTATAGGGCAGCATACATTTGCGTCGTATTAATTCCGTCGATTTGCTTGATAAAGAGTTTTACATTTGCGTCCTCTTTGCCGCAGTCCTCAAAAGGACAGCTGAAAAGCGGAGTAACAAGCACATCGTTTTCGATGTAATAGTCCAGCGGAACATCTATAACGGTATAGCTGCCGTTTTCAAGCTCGCTGTTTATTTCGGCGATAAGCTGACTGTAATTTTTCTTTATCGAACCTATACCGAGGTTTGTGAATATCTGCCTGATAAAGCCTGTTCTAGGCAGTATCGCTATACAAACCACGGCTGCGGCGGCAACGGCTGACCATTTAAGCAAACGTGGTCTGCGTGATCTGCCTGTTATATTTTCCAAGCCGCTTACAGTATATCCTTCTTCCGAAAAAACTTGTTCCTCCTGCGGAAAGGCTCGCGCAGAAATTCTGTCAAAGCAGTCAACAGAGTCAGAAAGCTCGTTCATTTTTGTTTTCAGGATATTTTCAATATCCGAATTTACGAAGTTTTCATTTTTCACTGTTTACACCTGCCTTTTCCTGTAGGATGGCTATAGCCCTGTTGTATCTTGATTTTACTGTGCTTTCGGGGCATTTCATGATCTTTGCGATCTGCTTAAAGGTAAGCTCGCTGCAGCATTTAAGTACGACGATCTGCCTTTGCTTATCGTTAAGACACATGAGAAGCTCATTTATATAAATACTGTTTTCAACAGTATGGTCAGCCACGCCGTAGCTTTGTACAAGAAATGATTCATCGTCATGACGATGCCGCCGGCGCAGCTCTAATGCGACGTTACGTGCAATGGTTATTATGTAGCCTGCACCGTCGCCTTTTTTGGGATCGAAGTGTTTGATTTGAGTTAGTCTTACAAAGGTTTCCGAAACGCAGTCTTCCGCAAGCTGATAATCGGAGGTTATGCTGAAACCAACAGCGAAAACGCTTTTTTTGAACATAACGTACAACGATTTAAGACTTTCCTTGGACTGCGAACAGCTTTGGATAAGTTTATTTATCGTACCGATGTCCTCTTCGTAATTTTCGCATGAGGAAAATATATTCAAAATAGCACTTTCACCTCCGCAGCGGATATTCTGATCGGCAATCACGTCAATCACTCCTTTTTTCCGATCGGTGAGAATCCGTAAAAATATGCGGACTCTGATAAAAGCGGCGTTTCCGCTTTTTATGAAAGCTTTCATATATAAGTGAATAAAAAGGGCAAAAAAGACGAAGCTTTCGGAAATTTTTTTGATAAAGTTGTTAATTAATACTAACACACTTTAGTTCCAGAGTGAAAAAAATCCTTTAAACGACAGTATATCGGCAAAAATATTTAATAAAACAAATTAATTTTATATCATAATGATCCCTAATAACAAAAGATGATTCTGCGAAATTCTGTAAACCACGGTTGACTGAATGTGATGATTTTTTCTGAGATTCGGCAGATAAATTACCGCATATATAAAATTATATCACAAAAGTTCCAAAATTGCAACAGATACGGAAACAAATTTCGATAAATTTTTTTTAAAGTAAATTCCCAAAGTAAATTCCACAGTGGAATTTACTAATTGTTAGAAAAAATTGTCCGATCATCAAAATTTATTGACATTACGGTTGCTTTTTGGTATAATATTTATAGAGAAATGATTTTTTTATTGCAGTAAAAATAGGGAGGGTGATCGAGATGGACAACATAAATAAAAATTAACTAAACTAATCAAAAAATAAATAAATTGTACGTTAATAATCTGCATTTTGGCAATTAATAATAACCGTATTGTTATACGATAACGTTATTTCAGAAAGAAGTATTACCATGAAAAATAAGATCATATCGCTCTTGCTTGGCGTAGCCGTTTCAATACAGTGCTTCTGTTTTAATGTAAACGCTGAAACTAACTCAGACATCACCAACAACATAAGAACAATTACTATAGACATTTCAGACGATAATATCACTGAGATTGAACTTTATGAGGGCGAACAAGTACAATTGGTCATTCCTGATGAACCCGATATGCCTGAGATAAACTATGTCGCATTCCACGCCTCAAATCAGATTGCTGCGGTTTCCCACGACTTAAAACTCACAGGAATTTGTGCAGGTGAGGAATATGTAAAAGTATACATTGAGCGCAAGGGAATGTCGTATGAGGAGCAGCAAACTTTAAGGTTGCATATTTTGAAAAATGATTCGCTCCCTGCTGAAAATCGTGCCGAACTTGAAAGACTCTATCAGCTTGACGGTTTCTACCGCAGAAAAATGGAGCTTGTCGGTGCTTTGAATGAAGATGCGCCAAGACTTGATATGGAAAAAGTTCAGGAGATCATAGATACCTCCGAGGATTATACCGAAATGCTTATGCGTTTTAATCAATATCATGGTTATGCCGATATTTATCCGGCAGGCGGCGGACATACATCATACAGTTACTGGTTTGACCCAAAAGGAAATGAAAGTATCTGCTATATTCTTGAAGAAGAATTTATCGCCTATACAAAAACTGCCGATGACGGTACAGTTATAGGCGTACAGCAGCTTTATCCCGAAAAAACGGAGTTTCTCCCAAACGGCAAGGATAAAAATTATGAGTATATTATGTACAATCAGATAAAACCTGATAGATACGGCACGTTGAATCTGAAATTCATTGACGGTTCAACGGGAGAAGCATTCACAGAAACAAACGGTAAATTTCAGCTTATTTCAGATGACGAGATCATAAAAAGTTGGGATGCCTCCGCAGGCAGCGAAATAACTATCGGTAATCTGTCACGGGAGAGAACCTATGAGATACGTTATATTGACGATTATCACGGCGACTTCTCTTACGATCAACAATACAAATATGAGATAGACCCTGACAAGGAAAAAAGTCAGTTTTCATTCGGATATGACAGCGAAGTAAGCTGTAACGTATATCTGAAAAAGCGTCATCGTGGCGATCCCTATTTTTTAGGCGATGTAAACAGCGACAATAGGTTTAATGTCGCAGATGTAGTCACACTTCAAAAATGGCTGTTGGGTAAGCCTGATACAGTGTTAATGAATTGGAGAGCAGCTGATTTATGCAGCGACGGTGTGCTGAATGTTTTTGATCTGTGCTTGATGAAAAAAGCTTTGATTGAAAACGGCTCATTTAATTTTTAAAGTAATCCAAATAACATGGTCTAAAGCAACAACTCCCATAAGGGTGAAATAAAATCAAGAGTTCATATTTTTGTCAATAATATTTTCTGACATTATTTTATCTATCAGTATGCACAGGCTGCTCAAAGGCTCATCCTCTTTGCAAACATTGTGATAACGATGAATCACTGTGCATTCACAAACGCCGGTATCACTGAGGATTTTTTCCCGCCATTCAACAGCGCCATCGGGATATACAATATAAACTTCTGCCTGAGAATCATTGCTCGAACGAAATTCGGCAAACGGCTCCTGATCGGTTTCCGCATACAAAAAATCTTCAACTATTTCTTCCTTCGTCCAATCCCAACCGATAAATAAATTGCTTAACGTTGTTATATCCTCAAAGTCAAGCCATCCGCTGTACTTCACGCTTTCGCAGTACAGAACGTTTGTTTTCCTGAAAATTGAGTCGAATGGTGGATACATATTGTAATGATCAAAAATATACGTAGTTATTCCGCTGAGTACTTCTTTCTCGTCTATTCTGTAATATTTTGACGAAACTATGCTGGAAGTTCCGTTTTCAAGTTCATCAGAAGCTTCGGTATATTGAGCAATATTACTGCCGTCCATACTTATAGTAACAGAGCATTCTCTTTCGTCATCGGGAGCGGAAATGCTTATACAGTCAACTTTTGGTAATTGGAATCCATTTTTTGGTAATTGGAATACATTACATTCAGCTTCATTGATCTCCTCCCACTGGAGACTTCCGAAAAATTTTTTCAAGTTTTCAGACTTAGTTTCATCAAGCAGATTATCGCTCCCATTATACGGAGGGCAGGTTCTGAATCCGCTAAAGCTCAGAATCCCTGCAGCATCAGACATCGGCTTTATATCGGCAGTTTTATCTGTTGAAGCTTCTTCATCGGAAATTCCGCTGAACTGATCAGTGTTATTCCGCAGTGAAATTCCGACAGCTCCAAGTCCTCCCACAAGCACGGCACAAGCGGCAATTCCCGAAACAATACGACAAATATGCCTTGACTTTGCTTTTTCCACTACAAAAACCTGATTATCTTCGTATTCATTGTTTTCTGTCGCTGAAATATTTTCACATTCGTGGAGTATGCGTATCTTAAGCGACTCAGGCATTGTTATTTTTTCCGCCGCATTTTTCAGTTTTTTATTCAGCATAACTAAATGAACTCCTTTCGATAAATTTCCTCTAAAAGCTTTCTTCCTTTTGAAAGACGCATTTTTACAGCAGATTGTGAAATATTCATAATATCGGAGATCTCTGAGATCTTGAATCCCTATATATAGTGGAGACTCAAAGGCTGGCGGAATTTTTCCGGTACTTCCAAAAGGGCTTCAAGGATTCTCTTATCATCTTCTTTGGCAACATAGCCGTTCAGAAGCTCCTCTGATTCTGTCATGTGCCTTTTGCGGAATCGGTGAACATCACGGCACTTGTTGGCAGCAACCGTCAAAAGCCATGCCTTTTCATGACCGCTGTCTGAAAAATTCGGGGATTTTTTATAATAAGTCAGAAAAGTTTCCTGTACTATATCTTCGGCATCTGCATGACTGCGCAGAGAAATTAAACAGTATCGGAACAGCATATCACCATATTTATTCATAGCTTCACAAAGTCTTTCATCATCGGACAACGATCTCACCCACTTTTTCTTTAACGGACGCCAAAGAACATATTTATACTTAGTATACGTCGCAAAAACGCATATGGTCAATTTTATTCAAAAAATTTCTTCATAAAGAAAAACTCGGAGGTCGGCGAATAGCTGATCTCCGAGTTTTTTAGAATCAGTATGAGTTTATCATTAGACTTCCTCGGAAACTAACGTGTGCCGTTTGCCGAAAGCTTTTAGCGATAGGCGCGGTATGCGGTAGTTTCCGAGGAGGTCTATTATATTTCCCGACGTTCAAAAACAGCACAGCTTATTCTGAACATTGCATATAACCATACCGCTGCAAGTAATGGCGAAAAACAAAGAAGTCTGATGATCAAAGCATCGGTGAACTCCACTCCCGCTATGCTCAGCAGCTTACATATTCCAAATATCAGCGCAGAAGGTACAAGGAACGATACGAACATGAGAAGTCTGCTTTTTTCTGTTCCGAACCGCAAAACAAGAGGAATTGCCATGCTGCCGAATACTATTCCTACAAAAAATGCAGCGGCAGCGTTTGCAAGCATAGTTTCTTTATTTATATCTGCGGATTTTGTGAGAAGCGCCCCCACTATATCAACCAAAATTCCGGCAGCAGCTCCTGCGGCAGCAAATATCAGCATTACCACATATTTTGATGCTACTATATCCTTTTTTGAAACAGGCATCACCATTGCATAATGATTCCATTTGCAGTTTTCATCAAAATTGAACGTTGTGATTATCATCATTGTGAAAATTGTTGTTGATATATATACACATTCCTGTCCGTTTCCTGTCGGAATAAAACCACACGCAAGTATCAGAACAGAGAACGCAAGCGATTTTACATTATGCCCGATATTATAGAGATCCTTGAGTATCAGACTTTTCATTTTATCTGTTCTCCTTTCACATATATCAAAAGTATATCGTCGATCGTAGCATCATCCACAACCATATTTCTGTATTTTCTCTTTGCGGCTTTCTTGTCGGAAGTCAGGACGCTCAACTGGTATTCCTCTCTGCGATATGCGAGAATGTCCTCCTTTGAAATTTTTTTAAAGTCAGATTCGCCGCAGCGGATTATTCCGTAGTTGTATCTGAGTTCGTCTTTCGGCTTTGAAAAAAATACATTTCCCTTGTGTATGAATGTGATATTATCGGCTATTTTTTCAAGATCAGTCGTTATATGTGAGGACATTATTATGGAATGCTCCTCATCCTGAACAAATTCCAGAAAAACATCAAGTATGTCGTCACGCATAACAGGATCAAGACCGCTTGTTGCTTCATCAAGAATTAGCAACTTAGGATCATGCGAAAGAGCAACGGCAATGCTGAGTTTCATTTTCATGCCTTTTGAAAGCGTCTTTATCTCCATGTCAGCAGACAGACCGAACCTTTTAAGATAATCCTTATAGGTACTGTCATTCCACTGTTTGTATGCTCCGGCGCATATCTTGCCGACTTTTTCGGGAGTAAGTGTTTCATGAAAGTTTATTTCATCGAACACTACTCCAATATCCTCTTTTATGCTTTTATCTGAGGAAAGTTCTTTTCCCCAGAAGGTTACAGTTCCGCTGTCCTTTTTGATAATATCAAGGATAATATTGATAGTTGTGCTTTTGCCTGCTCCATTCTCGCCGACAAGTCCCATGATAGTTCCCTTTGGAATAGTGAACGAAACATTGTCCAGCTTGAAACCGCTGTATTCCTTGCATATATTCTCAACTTTAAGAAGCGTTTCCATAATTACTCCTCCTCATAGAACATGGTAAGAAGTTCTATCAGCTTACTAAGAGGTATTCCCCCTGTACGTCCGATCTCTGCCGCAGCCTCCAGATGTTCTTCCGCACAGCGCTGCTGTTCTTCCTGAAAGAAATCCTTGTTCTGTGCAGCGACATAGCTGCCCCTTCCCACTGTTGTTTCAATGAACCCGTCACGCTGAAGATCCTCATACGCCTTCTGTACAGTTATTACGCTGACATGTATTGATTTTGCCAGCGCACGCATAGACGGTATCGAATCCCCTGTCCGAAGCTCCCCGCTCATTATCTTGGCCTTGATCTGAGAGGTTATCTGCTCGTAAATGGGTTTTCCTGTATTTGTACTGATTATTATTTCCACTATGATCTGCCTTTCCATGGATCGGTGTGCTGTAGTGTACTTATTGTACAAGTACATTATATCACACTGATTACACTTTGTCAATAGTTTTTTCACTTTTTTAGAGAAAATATTTTCCCTTTAATTTGATTAAAAGAAACTCCAACTGCACAACGGCTCTATCAGACTT
Source organism: uncultured Ruminococcus sp. (assembly GCA_947627275.1). Lineage (GTDB taxonomy): Bacteria > Bacillota > Clostridia > Oscillospirales > Ruminococcaceae > Ruminococcus. Next base: position 14,189 of record CANQVK010000041.1, read on the forward strand.
CATCGGTAGTTTCCGATGAGGGCTGTTACAGAAAAATGCGGACAGCTTTAAAACTGTCCGCATTCTGATCATTCAATATCAGCGTCTGTGTGGATCGCAGGCGGAGGCGTGTTTAAGCTTCCGTTTGAAGCGATCTTGCCTCCTAAGAATCCCGACAGGATAGCTCTTATGTCAACGCCTGTAGCTTCGGTAAGACCGTCAGTGATCTTAACTGTGGAATTGATGATATCGCCAACCATTTTGCTTGAATTTCCGTCTCCGTACATTGTGATCTTATCGACCTTTTCAAGCGGCATAGCGGCATTTTTTACGACCTCGGGAAGCGCCTGGAAGTACATTTCCAGCACCGCAGCTTCTCCGTATTTCTTCATAGCTTCTGCCTTGGCGTTGATTCCCTCTGCTTCTGCAAGACCTTTTGCTCGGATAGCGTCCGCTTCAGCCTGACCTACAGCGGCGATACCTTCAGCCTCCTGCATTTTTGCAAACTTCTGCGCTTCCGCTTCGGCTTTCTGCGCTTCCGCTTCCTGCTCACGCTGGAAACGGTCGGCTTCGGCTTCTTTTTTCAGCTGATAAAGCTTTGCGTCAGCCTCCTGCTGAGCTTTGTAGCGTTCAGCTTCGGCTTTTTTCTTAATATCGGCATCGAGGTATTTTTCCATGACCTCCGCCTGCTTTGACTTGAGTTCAACGTCCTTTTCAGAAGCGGCAATATTTGCATTAGCTTTTGAAACTTCGATAGTTTTACGCTGTTCTTCTTTTTGTATCTCGTAAGCTGCATCGGCGATAGCCATTTGGGTATCCGCTTCTTTTTTCAGTTCAGCCTGACGGATAGCAAGCTCGTTGTTCTTCTGTGCAATTTCCGTATCGGCAAGAACTCTTGCGTCGTTAGCCTCTTTTTTAGCCTGAGCCTTGGCGATCTCGATTTCCTTTTCTGATTCGGCTCGTGCGATAGCGGCTTTCTTCTGAATTTTTGTGGTGTTGTCAATACCGAGATTTTCAATAAGGTTCTGATCGTCGGTAAAGTTCTGAACATTGAACGAAACGATCTCAAGACCCATTCTGTTAAGGTCGGGAGCCGCATTCTCCTGAACCTTTTCAGCGAAAGCCTTACGGTCGTTTACCATAGCCTCCAAAGTCATCTGGCCTACGATCTCACGCATGTTTCCTTCAAGCACCTCTCGCGCGACCTTAGCGATGTAGATAGGCTCTTTATTAAGGAAGTTTTCTGCACCCAGTTTGATAAGTATAGGGTCGCTGCTGACTTTGACGTTAACGTTTGCGTCAACGTTGATGTTGATGTAGTCGGCAGTCGGAACGGCGCTTGATGTTTTAACATCAACAGCGATCAACTGGAGTTTCAGCTTATCCACACGCTCAAAGAACGGTATGCGGATGCTTGCCTTTCCGATGATGATCTTTCTTCTCAGACCCGAGATAATGAACGCTGTATCAGGGGGGGCTTTGATGTAGCCCATCGAAAGAATGATGATAAGCGCCACAGCGATAACTACGCCGATAACTATCGGCACTACGGGAATGTTGTCCATAAAAAAATCCTCCATATCATTGATTTCACCGGTTTGCGGAAGCCGGCTGCGCCATTGTTACAAGAAATCTTTAAACAATAACGCTGAATATATTATACAGTATTTTTAAAATTTTGTCAAGATTTGCAGAAAAAAATATGTTATGATAATCTAATAAGATCAGCAAAAAAGTGAGCTTCTCCGTTGTTGCACTAAGGAATTATAAAGAAATAGGTTCCACGTTTCTGCGTCCGAGGCGAGTATACATCAAAAACGATTTTTGTGAAGTCTTTTTAAAATATATTGACTTTTTTGTGCGAATATGATAAAATAACATTAAATAGATCTGCACATTTTTTAATTTGCATAGATCAAGGGGAGGAATTAAATTTGAATAAACAGAAGCTTCCGTTTATTATAGTATTCAACGCTGTACTCGCTCTGACCGATGTGATATTGCTTTCTCGCGGAATCACATCATTAAACGGAAAAATCAGAATTGCAGTGATCATTGTCAGTATCGTTCTTTTTATTGCAGGCAATTATCTGCTGCTGTCATTGGCTTTCAGAAAGCCTGTCATAAAAGACAAAGCCAATGCTGATGCAGATGATTTCGAGTCGGCGTTCAAAGGCTGGAAAGGTATGAATACCCCCTATGGCAGACAGATAGATATTGCTTTGGATCAGCTTGAACAGTTCCAGAGCAGAAAAGAAAAGCTTAATGCTCTTTCCGAGGACAGTACCTTCGATTCCGCAATCGACGAGGTACAGACAAACATGTTTCAGAATTTCAGCCGTATCATCAACCGTCTGCTTATTTATGACAAGAACGACAACAACGATGTAAACCGAAACGGGAACTACATAAATAATATGCTTAATACAAATGCACAGTATCTTGAGGTTTTCCGCAGATTTATAGACGAGATAGCTATGCTTGGCGACAACGGCAGCAGCGATGCCGCAACGCTCAGCCTACAGACCATAACCGACTCTCTGAGGGATATTCGTGTAAACGGCAACGATCCGTTTGACGATATGCGGTAATTCAAAATTTTGAAAGGGGATTATTAAAATGAACAACAACGGAAAAATCATCGGAACAATGACGGTTATAGGAGCTCTTGTTGCCGGCGTTGTGGGAGGAGGTATTTTTCTCACCAAAAATATCGGCAAAAGCGCAAGGGAGATCTCAAAAGAGGAGGCTATGGAGGATCTGCCGAAGCTTCTGAAAAAGATCAGCGTCACATCAGTTGAGCCGAGAAAAGCTCAGGTCGAGATCGGAAGTTCCTCTCTTGCCGATGAACTTCCGAATATAAGCAAATATCCGCTGAGCGTTTCGGGAAACGGAGATATTGATGTTGAGATCTTTTCCTCTACGGAAAAATCGAGCAAGGGTACGGACGGCTGGCTCAACGAGGTCGCCGAGAATTTCAACAATGAGAATTTTGAAATAGACGGACGCGGCATATCCGTGTCTGTACGTCCTGTGGCTTCGGGACTTTCCGTAGACTATATTTCATCGGGGAAATACGTTCCACAGGCGTATACTCCCTCAAATGAGCTTTGGGGTGAAATGGTTGAGGCTGAGGGCGTTGATATACAGCTTGTAGACGACAGCCTTGTAAACAACACGGCAGGAATACTTGTCGATAAGGATACTTATTCCGAAATTGAAAAAAAGTACGGTACTGTGTCCATTGATACCATTATACAGGCAACTGTTGACGGAACTATAGCTATGGGTTACACCAATCCCTACGCATCTTCAACGGGACTGAATTTCCTCGTATCGGCTCTGAACTGCTTCGACAGTGCTGATATGCTCAGCGCATCGGCGGTCGAGTCTTTCGTTGAATTTCAGGCGAACGTGCCGTTTGTTGCATATACAACTCTGCAAATGCGGGAGGCGGCGGAATCAGGTTCGCTTGATGCGTTTATTCTTGAATCCCAAACAGTTTACAACGATCCGTCCTTGAAAAATTACAAGTTTATCCCTTTCGGCGTGGAACATAACAATCCTATGTATTCTTTGGGAAGTCTTTCCGACATCGAACAGGAAGTCCTTTCGCAGTTTGTTGACTACTGCAAGAACGATAGCTCGCAAAAGCTTGCGGACAAATACGGATTTAATCAGGATTTTGGCTATTCTTCCGATATTCCCGAGATAAACGGCTCATCTCTTATCTCAGCGCAGAAACTGTGGAAAGAGGAAAAGGACGCAGGAAAACCTGTTATAGCTGTATTCGTGGCTGATACGTCGGGCAGTATGGACGGCGAGCCTATCGCTCAACTGAAAAAGTCTTTGATAAACGCCTCGCAGTATATCGGAGAGGATAATTACATAGGTCTTGTTACTTACAACAGCGATGTGCAGATCAATCTGCCGATAGATAAATTCAGCCTGAATCATCGAGCATATTTTACAGGAGCGGTAGAAGATATATCGCCATTTGGAAGTACGGCTACCTTCGATGGAGTCGCCGTAGCTGCGGATATGCTTCTTGACGCAAAAGAACAGCATCCCGACGCAAAAATAATGATGTTCGTGCTTAGCGACGGCGTAACAAACGTCGGCTGTTCGCTTAAAGATATTTCGGGAATTATTCAGGCTCTTGAAATACCGATATATACTATCGGCTACAATGCCGATCTTGACGAGTTGGGCAAGCTTTCGGCTATAAACGAAGCCGCAAGCGTAAATGCAGATTCCGACGACGTTGTTTACGCCCTGAAAAATTTGTTTAACGCTCAGGTGTGATACGTTTCGATCATTGCTTTCATCGTGATTCCAAAAGGACATCAAAAGAGCTTGCAATTCATATGTAAACATGTTATAATATACGTTGGAAAAATGAAATGATAATGATAGACCTGCAAATAAAAGTCAATAGAAAAAGAGAAAGTTTCACATAATTTTCACAAAAGACAACTGGACATGACA
>CANQVK010000042.1 GCA_947627275.1 uncultured Ruminococcus sp.
GCAGTCGTTGTAGTGGAAGTGGAAGTCGTGGTGGACTGTTTTGTAGCAGTCGTTGTAGTGGAAGTAGAAGTCGTGGTGGGCTTCTCAGTAGTAGCTGTTGTAGTGGAAGTAGAAGTCGTAGTGGGCTTCTCAGTAGTAGTCGCTGTGGTGGTAGTAGTTGTCGTTGCAGGCGGAGTAGTAGTTGTTGTAGTAGTTACGGGATTGTCAGACTTGCCCTCGGAAGGTATCTCCATTACCGTAGGTTCTGCCGAAACGCTTGTATTCGTGCTGGGAACAGGGTCGGTATCGGGGACTTCCATTACAGGCTGATCGTTGTTTTCGCATACTGTCGGGTCAAAAGCGGCAGGTTCAGCTGCGGTTATGCCTTCCGCCGCTTCTTCTTCAGCGACTGAGTCTGCGCAGAACCGTACAATGACGGAGTTGTTTTCGAGCAGATCGTCATATGCGTATGTTACTGTATAGCTTCCGTCGATCATTGGCGGAATTTCGGTTTCCGTACCGTTCATGATAAACTGTTCGGGCGAGTAACCCTCAGCCGGAGTTATTGTTACGGTACACTCCTCACCTTCCATAAGGTGAATAAGGTCTGTATTCAATTCAACGCCGTTTCCGTCAACTGCCGTGACCTCGGAGACTTTGGAATCTGCCATTATCGAAAGGCTGCGGCCGCCGTCTGAAACGTGGTTTTCAGCAGGTACGGCAACAACTGCGAAAGGACTGAAATCCTCTGCAATTACGAATATGCCTGATTCTGTCGCATTGCATATGAGCTTTTCCTTAGTATATGTGCCGTCTGCGTTCTTTTTGAAGTGATACGCTTCAAAAGCGACTCCCTCGAGTTCTCTCGAATCATATCCTCTGGGGTAGGGAAGAGCGATAGTAAGCTTCATACCTTTATCCTGATTTAGGTCGAGGAAGGTTTTAATTGCGCTGCATCCGAGCTGGAGATCGTAGGTCGCATAATCGAGCTTTTCCTCAATATCGAGAGCGTCGTCTATTTTAGTCTGCTCCGAAGCGGATGGTTTTGAAGCTATAAGGGAAATTCCCATTGTATTGCACTGATTGGCTATAAGGTTTCCGTCGGGAGCTGTGAACATATCGGCGCTGAAATTGGTTTTAAGAAGCTGTGGCTGTGCAAATATGGTAAGCTCGCTCGGAGGGCCCATTTTGGGGCATGTTATAAGCGATTTGAGAGGAATTGCCCACTGTATATGGAACGGATCGGGAGCCGAACCGTTAATGGCACTTTGCAGTCCCTTAAGGGTGAAATAGTAGTTTGTTCCGGAATAGTTATATGATGAATCGGGAGTAAAATCAAACGTTACCTTGCAGCCCGTAACTTCCGTACCAACAGGGTCTGTAAAGGTTATGTTTTCCCATTTGAAGTTTTCAATCTTGAATCTTGCGCCGGCAATATCAGTTTCAACCAGAAGCTTTGCCGCCTGTGACAGATCGGAAAGTTCAAGAGCCGTATCGTATTGTATTGTTACATGTCTGAATTCGTCCTGTATAGGCGCTGTAGAAGGCTCTCTCGAAACAATTCTCGGTGTAAACGTTCTTTCGTCGATATACATATCTCTGAGGTAAACTCTGTCTGACGTAGCTATCAGTTCGGGATCGTTGCTCCATGTTGCTGTGCTGCTTCCTTCTCCGTCGGGTGGATTTTTTGCGATCGCGAAATCATAGGCTATCTGAACTTTTCCCGTGTCGCTGTCTCTTACCGCCATTCCGACTAAATAGTCGTCGCTGAATGTGAACCCTGCCTTTGAAGCGTCGGTCCAGTTCTGCATGGTGATATTTCCGTCGTCGTCGCTGAATACAGGTCTCCATGCAAGGTAGTAGCCTTCATTGACTATCTGCTTTCCGTTTAAGATATTTCCGTCCTCTGTTATGAAAGTCGGGTACATAAAAGTATAGGAAGCGTTCTCGCCCCAATCCTGATATGAAACGTTAAAGGTCAGTTCAGCTCCGCTTTCCTTTCCGTAATCGCACTCGCTCAGCGTCGGATAGAAAAATTCTCGGCCGCCCTGTGAAAACTGTCCCGATTCGATATGATTGGTCAAAAAGCTTTCCGAGCCTTTAAGGAAAAATTTATCGCTCAGCGTAGATAACTTTCCGTTTACCGTGATGACTGTAGGGTCGTCATAGGTCACGTCAACAGCGTACCATTTGTTATTTGAAAGGCGGACATAGTTCCACATGTGTTCTTCTACAGCAGGAACGTAGAGCTGACCGCTTTCCGCATTTCTTCCTGCGTTCGGAATGCCGCTTCCGGAAACAAGTACGCAGTCAAAGCCCATACGCTGCAAAATATACTGAAAAGTACGTGAATAACCCTCGCACCACGCTTCGTTGTAAAGCAGTATACCGCATATATTCGGACCGTGGTATGTACTGAAATCGCCGGGATTCAGATAATCCGCTTTATTTATAAGCGCGTCATGGACGTACCGTATCTTTTCCGTATCGGCAGTATACTGTGCCGCGCCGCTGATTATATCGTCCGCCGCTTCTTCAATAAGAGCAATGGCTTCGAGAATCGAGCCTTCGTTGGTATATCCGTTGTCGCAGTAGAAATTCTTGTATGCGCCGTTGCCGATATATGCGTGATACGTGCCGCTTTCATCAAAACCTGCACGCAGCGAGAGCTTAGTCCAGTCAACGTAGAAAATATCGCTGCTGTCAAACATAAAAGCGTCGCGGGCATTCTGGAATGCCTGTATAAGCGTGGCGTTTCCGTTCATGTAATCCTTTATTACTTCCTGCTCCACATCGAGTTCTATCCGTGCGGTACCTCGGATAAAATCGCCGTTGTTCTTCATTTCGCTGAGAACGTTGTATATATTTACTTCCAGCGGAGTTTTGAGCTGGGATTTAAAGCTGTAGCCGTTTTCGGCTTCGACAGCGTTCGCTGTTAACGAGGGGGCGTCCATCTGTGGAACTGGTACGGCGGACGGCACAAGACCTGCCGTAAGCGAAGCGGCTGTAATAATCGAAAGTATAAATCTTAATTTTTTGTTCATAAAAAATCACTTCTTTCCGAGAATTATTATCATTCCATGAAGATATTATAGCATGATTTTCCATGTTCTTATACATTAATTTTTGGTGATTATACCATAAATTTTAGAGGTTATTTCCCTGATATTGCATTTCCGAGAAAAAAATGGTAAAATAGTAATATTGGAAAGGAGCAGGTATATGAGCAGAACGAAAATAGAAAGAATGAAGGAACTTAACAGACTTCTTGAAAAAGCATCGGACGCCTATTATAATACAGGCGTTGAGATAATGTCCGACCATGAATACGATACGCTTTACGACGAGCTTTCGGAGCTTGAAAGGGAAACCGGCGTAATACTGAGCGGAAGCCGTACTCAGAAGGTCGGCTACGAAGTGTCGTCGGCTCTTAAAAAGGTAAGGCATACTTCAAAAATGCTTTCGCTCGACAAGACCAAAAGCATATCGGAGCTTACGGAATGGCTGGGTGAAAATAAGGGATTTCTCAGTTGGAAGCTTGACGGTCTTACAATAGTTCTCACCTATGAAAACGGCAGGCTCGTACAGGCGGTAACACGGGGAAACGGCGAAGTAGGGGAGGATATAACCGCTAACGCGCGCCATATCATAGGTGTCCCTGCGGCTGTACCGTTTAAGGGAAAGCTTGTTATACGGGGAGAAGCTCTTATGAAGTATTCCGATTTTGAAAAGGTCAACGCCGAGATAGAGGAGGGGGCAAGGTACAAGAATCCCAGAAATCTTTGCGTGGGTACTGTACGGAATCTTGATTCAAGGATAACTGCGGAGAGAAATATAAATTTTTTTGCTTTTAATCTTGTTTCAGCCGACGGTTATGACGAAAATTCTTTTTCCGAACGCATAAAATGGCTTGAAGGACATGGTTTTCAGACAGTTCACGGCATAACGGTCACAAAAGAAACTCTTGAAGCTTCGGTAAAAGAATTTGAATCGAACATAGCGGAAAACGAGTTCCCCTCGGACGGTCTTGTGCTTATGCTTGACGACGTTGCATACGGTCTGAGTCTCGGAGTGACCTCCCATGCCCCGAGAAACGGAATGGCGTTCAAATGGCGCGACGAAACGGCAGATACGAAGCTGTTGGAGGTCGAGTGGTCGGCGAGCCGCACGGGTCTGCTGAATCCCGTAGCTGTTTTTGAGCCTGTGGAGCTGGAGGGAACTACGGTTTCACGTGCGTCCGTTCATAATCTTAGCATTGTAAAACAGCTAAAGCTCGGTATTGGCGATACGATCTCGGTATACAAGGCAAATATGATAATTCCGCAGATACTTGAAAACAAAACGGGTTCGGACAGTCTGGAGATCCCCGAAAGCTGTCCTGTCTGCGGCGGCAGGACGGAGATAAAGACGTCCGATGAAGAAGTGGAAACGCTCATATGCGCCAACCCCGAATGCGCCGCAAAGCATATCGGAAAATTCGAGCATTTCGTTCAGCGTGACGCTATGAATATCGTCGGACTTTCCACCGCAACTATAGAAACGCTTGTCAGGGAGGGATTTATCCACAGCTTCAGGGATTTCTATCACCTTGACGATCATATGGAGAAGATAACAGCCCTTGAAGGCTTCGGAGAAAGGTCGTACCAAAAGCTGCACGAGGCGGTGGAGGCTTCACGTCGTACGGAGCTTAGCAGAGCGCTGTATGCTATGGGAATACCGAATATCGGCAGAGCGTCATCAAGGCTTATATGCTCGGTCTATCCCGAAGCTGAAAAGCTCGAAAGGCTTACCGAGGAGGAGCTGACTTCTATAGATACGATAGGCGAGGTTTTGGCAAGGGATTTTGTCGACTTCTTTAACGATCCCGATAATGTAAGGGAGTTTCACGAGCTTTTGAATGAGCTTGAAATAATTCCGCCCGAAGCGGCGGACAACGATTCGCCCGTATCGGGAAAGACGTTCGTTATCACAGGTTCGGTAAAGCTATGGAAAAACCGCAACGAGCTTAAAGCTTTTATTGAAACAAAGGGAGGAAAGGTGTCGTCGGCTGTATCGTCAAAGACTGATTACCTTATAAATAATGACTCGGCTTCAAATTCAACAAAGAACAAAAATGCAAAGTCTCTCGGCGTGCCGATAATCACCGAGGAGGAGTTCAAGGCTATGGCGGAGGCATAAAATGAAAAAGGGACGTTTTAAGTACGGACATATATACAAACTTTTCGCTGCCGGAGCGATACTGGGAATGCTGCTGTTTCCGATGATATACGGTTTCCGTGTTCTCGACCCGACCTATGACGACTGGCTGCTTGCAGAGGGCGACGATCTTACGCAGCATTATTTCGGCTGGAAGTTCCTGAGAAGATCTTCATGGCATTTCCCTTTCGGTCTGATAGACGGTATAAGCGCATCGGGGGACGTTTCGTCCGTGTTTTTGGATTGTATACCGATAGTCGGACTTTTCTTCAAGATACTGTCTCCGATACTTCCCGAAACGTTTCAGTATATCGGGATGTGGGCGTTATTCTGCTTTGCGATGATGGGCGGAACTTCGGCGGTCCTTCTGCACAGGTTCAGCAAAAGCAATATTTTCTGCCTTTTGGGAAGTATTGTTTTTACGGCTTCTCCTACGGTTGTTCAGCGATTGTTTCACCATGAAGCTCTGGCGGCGCAATGGATAGTCGTGCTTGCGATAGCCTTCTGGGCATATCGGGATCATCAATGGAAATATCGGCATACTCCCGTAATTTTGTGGTCTGCCCTGAGCGCGGCGGCTGTTACGATACACTTTTATTTCATACCCATGATATACGCCGTTATGCTCGGTTATATTATGACGGATATTTTAAAGACAAAGAAGATCGGGCGTTCGCTTTTGTGCTTTGCTTCGACCACTGTCTGCACCGTTATTACAATGTTTGTTTTCGGCGTATTTCACGGCAGCGGCGATATGGAGGCAAGAGGGCTGGGCAAGTATAGTTCAAACTATAATTCGCTGTTCAATTCAATGGGAAATTCCGATTTTCTGAAGCCTTTGGATCACTTCGAGGGACAGCGCGGCGGCTTTGGATACATGGGTCTTGGCATGATAGCTGCCGGAGCGGCGGCGTTAATAATTGCGGTATGGCTGTCGGTAAAAAAAATCAGTTCAGCCCGTAGGTTCAAAAGCTGTTTTATTGAGATCTCCAAAACCGCCCTGCCTGTTATTATCGTTCTTGCGCTTGCGATGTTTGCGGCGGCAAGTCCTAAGGGTACGCTGAACAAAAATGTTATTTATGAAATAGATTATCCCGAAGCGGTCGAGCATGTTCTGAAAATTTTCAGAGCGTCGGGAAGATTTATATGGGTAGACGTATATCTGCTTTATACGCTTATATTTGCGGCTTTATCAAGGCTTAAAGGAAAGAAAACCGCGATTGCGGCGGCAGCTTTGTGCGTTTGCGTACAGATGCTTGACCTCAGAGGATTTTTTACGGAAAAGCACAAGAAATTTGCGGCGGACATTGTATATGAGAACGAGATAGCATACGATGATTTTGAGAGAGCTTCCGAGGGAGCGGACAGGATAGTTTTCCTGCCCGTACCCAAAAACTTTCTTAATTACAAGAAAATGTACTACAGCTTCGGTGAATATGCCTGCGCTTTCGGTCTGGAAATGAACGTATTCTATACGGCACGGCAGGATTATAAGACGCTTAAAAGCGATTCCGAAGAAGAATACGATAATCTGATAAATGGCGAGGGCGATGTGAACGCTTTGTATGTTTTCTTTGATGAAAGCGATATTCCGACAGATAACGGTTACTTTGAATTATATCGGCTTGGCGGCTATACGGCGTTAAGGGTTTCAGAATCACTATCTACAACTTAAGTGGTGGACGCTGTCCCCCACACCCCCTGCCAAAGGGGTGACCCCTTTGGAATCTCAGTTGTCGTAAATTTACCTGTATAAAGCCGTCTTATTTATTCGTAAATTTAAGTTTATATGGCTTTATACAGGTAAATTTACGATATTGGGTTTTAAGGGTTACCTCTCTGACAAGAGTGAAGGGTAACAAAATACTCTTAAGTTGTAGACAGTGGTTTCAGAATAATTATTCGCAACCTAATGTTTTTGTTTATTTGTAGGGACACGGCGCGCCGTGTCCTTAATAATAATATTCCTTACGAACAAAACTCAGCATAAAATGTCAGGAAAACGCTTCCGAAAAGTGATATGATATAAGAGCAGGAGGGATGATAATGGATTGGATAAAGGGATTGCAGCGTGCCATAGACTACATGGAGGAGCATATGACCGAACCGATAAGCTGGGACATGACAGCCGCTCAGATGAATATTTCGGTGTTTTATTTTCAGCGGATATTTACTATGCTGTGCGGATTCACACCGAGCGAGTATATCCGTAACAGAAGGCTTGCGCTTGCCGGCAGCGAACTGCTCTTAACGGATAATAAGATCATCGACATTGCTTTAAAGTATGGTTATGATACTCCCGAGGGCTTTACAAGAGCCTTTACACGTTTTCACGGCGCAACTCCGGCAGCTGTCAGAAAAGGCGGAGCTTTGGTAAGATCCTTTGCCCGACTGCAAATATCTATATCGTTGAAAGGCGGAAACAGTATGAATTACAGAATTGTGGAAAAAGAAGCGTTCAAAGTCCTTGAAAAGGCGGAAGTCCACCCTGTTGTCACAGACGAGAACAAGTATGAGATCTCGGATTTTTGGGACAGAGCCAGAGCGGACGGAACTATTCTCAGACTTATGGATTCTCTTGCAGAGGGTAAGAGTAATCTTATGGGCATTTGCTATGGCGATTCATTGAAAAAGGATCATTTTGAGTATTCCATAGCGGCTGAGTGCAGTGAAAGCTGTATCGCTCCGGAGGGGTATCGCATACAGGAAATCCCCGCAAGAACGTGGGTCGTTTTTGAGTGCAAGGGAGCGATGCCTCATGCTATTCAGGACATGTGGCATAGGATAATTACGGAATTTTTCCCGTCGTCCGACTACGTGCCTACCTGTGAAATGGATATAGAGGATTATCCCGACGGCGATGTTTCGTCCGACGATTACAAGTGCAGCATATGGGTACCTGTCAGAAGAAAATAAGAAATGATTTACCAGCATAAAAACACTGAAACGCCGTATCAAGGGATTTCTACTTGATACGGCGTTTCGGTATTATGGAATGTTTTGAAGAAGTTGTCATGTATTATATTACTCTTTTATTTTATCACTGAAAGCAAATGAATAATACCGTAATTTTCCGATATTTTACCTCAGGATCACGACATTTTTTATGAATACGGTAGACCTCCCCGAAAATCAAGTTAAAAATATAAAAATTCATAAATTGGCAAAAAACACTTGCAAATTTTGCGAAAAGAGGGTATAATAGAGTAGAGAAGAAAATACTTCGGAGAGTGTGTATGGAAAAAAACAGAACGGTTCAACGCAGACGGGGCAAGAAAAAAGGGCATCCGAAAGTGCGATTCCGCTTGGGAACGCTGATGATGATATTTATTTTGTCCTTCGCCTCCTGCTTTGTGTTATATATGTTAGGAGCTAATCTTAACGATAATTTTTTAAACGACGAGTTCGGGCTCTCTGCCTCCGAACCTGTTTCTGAAGGCTCTGATGAGACTTCGGATGAAACGTCCGATGAGGCTGAACTTACGAGCGACGCCGAAGGAGCGGCGAACCCTGTTCCGCAGTCCGCAAAGGCTGAAAACTCCTATTTCGACAACTGCTGTCTTATAACGGATTCTACTCTTGCAGGCATGAATAAAGGCTTCGGAGAGGGCTGCGTATTCGGCGGAAATGATATAAATATTTCCAATATAATGTCGGCAAAGCTTGAAAGCAGTTTCGGTTCGCTTTCGGCATACGATATAGTGAAGCAGAAGAAGCCTCAGATACTTTATATAATGCTGGGAAGCGAACTCGGCACAGCTTCGGCAGACGATATGATCGCGTCTTACACAAATCTTGTAAGCAGCTTCAGGTCGGCTCTTCCCGATATGAAAATATATGTAATGCAGTATCCGCCTGTTTTATACGACTCCGATACTATTACAAATGAGATCGTCAATGATTATAATAACAAGCTTCTTATGATGTGCGATAATCTGGGAATTTATTGTATCGACACCAATACCGCCCTCAAATCAGAGGACGGAAAGCTGAAAGAAGAATACTGGTCGTACGAGCTGCTTGCTTTGTCAGAGCAGGGATATGATAAGATAATTGAATATATTTTAACTCATACGACATAATTTTTATCAGTGAACTTTTCTGATTTCAAGTAGGATCACTATATTAGCTGCCACACAATATATTGTGGCGGCTTTTTTATTTTTACAGCTTTTTGTAAATAACGGTATATAGCCAATTCTTTATTTTTAAATGATTTTATTGTACTTACTGTACAAAAAATGCGTAAAATACGGACAATCTGCTGTTAAAGTATACAATTGACAAATGACGGATTTTAGATTATACTATTATAAGATAGAGAAACGGAGATACAATATATTGTGTTGGAGGTTGGATAAGATGATAATTCATATTATTAAGAGAGACAGAAGAAAAGTTCCCTTTAATGTCGAAAAAATAGCAAACGCTATTTTTAAGGCGGCTCAATCCTGCGGCGGCACGGATATGACGACCGCTATGGAGATCGCCGCAGAGGTGTGCAGTCTTTATGAAAAGGAGAATCCCGGCAAGATCCCTACCGTTGAAGAAATACAGGATCTGGTCGAAAAAGTCCTTATCGAAAACGGTCATGCGAAAACGGCAAAGGCTTACATACTTTATCGCTATGAGAGAACGCGTTCGAGAGAAATGAAAACGAATCTCATGTGCGTTCTTAACGAGCTGACCTTCAGCGACGCAAAGGACAGCGATATAAAACGTGAAAACGCCAATATCGACGGAGATACCGCAATGGGTACGATGCTTAAATACGGCTCCGTTTCGGCGAAAGAATACTACGGAATGTACGTTCTTGATCCAAAGCATTCAAAGGCTCACAGAAACGGCGATATTCACATCCACGACCTCGATTTCTATACTCTGACCACTACCTGCACTCAGATAGATCTTAAGAAGCTCTTTACCAACGGATTCTCCACGGGACACGGCTTTTTGAGAGAGCCTAACGATATTTCCAGCTATTCCGCACTCGCATGTATCGCTATTCAGTCCAATCAGAACGATCAGCACGGCGGACAAAGCATTCCGACCTTTGATTATGCAATGGCAGACGGCGTAAAGAAAACATACGCCGCAAAATACATTCAGAACGTCGGAAGAGCCCTTGAGCTTATCGGCGGCATTGAAAACGGAATCGAAGCTTCAAAGCTCATAAAAAAGGAAATGCTTGAAAAGTATGATCTCAGACCGAACTTAGCTGATGATAACGGCTACCGTGAAAAGGAGCTTGAACTGCTCGCTTCGTATGTAGATAACGATACTGCCCTGAAAATACAGGATTTTTCACGCAGAAATGCTGAAAAAGAGACTGACCGCGCTACTTATCAGGCTATGGAAGCCCTTATTCACAACCTCAATACAATGAACAGCCGTGCCGGCGCGCAGACGCCGTTCAGTTCAATAAACTACGGTACGGACACAACTCCCGAGGGAAGAATGGTTATAAAAAACGTTCTTCTCGCTCAGGAAGCAGGTCTCGGAAACGGCGAAACGCCGATATTCCCCATACATATTTTCAAGATCAAGGACGGCGTGAACTATAATCCCACCGACCCGAACTACGACCTTTTCAAGCTTGCATGCAGAGTTTCCGCAAAGAGACTTTTCCCTAACTTCTCTTTCATTGACGCTCCCTTTAACTTGCAGTATTACAAGGAGGGAAATCCCGATACGGAGATAGCCTATATGGGCTGTCGTACACGAGTTATCGGCAATACATATGACCCTTCAAGAGAGATCGTCACGGGCAGAGGAAACCTCAGCTTTACATCTATAAATCTTCCCCGTCTTGCTATAAAGGCAGATCACAACGTCGGACTTTTCTTCGATAAGCTCGATGAGATGATGGATCTTGCCATAGATCAGCTTATGCACCGTTTCCGTATTCAGTCACAAAAGCGTGTAAGAAACTTCCCGTTCCTTATGGGGCAGGGCATATGGATAGATTCCGACAAGCTCTCTGCCGATGATACGGTTGGCGAGATACTTAAGCACGGTACTCTTTCCGTCGGATTTATCGGTCTTGCAGAGTGCCTTAAAGCGCTTATCGGCGCACATCACGGCGAGAGCGAGGAAGCGCGTGAACTGGGCATAGAGATTATTACGGCTATGAGAAATCGCCTTGACGAGGAGTCAAAGAGGACAGGTCTTAACTTCTCTCTGCTTGCAACTCCGGCAGAGGGACTTTCGGGACGCTTTGTCCGCATGGACGCAAAAAAATACGGCATTATCGAGGGAGTTACTGACAGGGATTACTACACCAATTCCTTCCATGTTCCCGTGTACTACCCCATAAGCGCTTTTGAAAAAATAAAGATAGAAGCGCCGTATCACGAGCTTACAAACGCAGGTCACATCAGCTATATCGAGCTTGACGGCGACCCTCTTGAGAACCTTCCGGCATTCGAGAAGGTAGTGCGCTGCATGAAAGAGTCGGGCATCGGCTACGGAGCTATCAATCACCCCGTTGACCGCGATCCTTGCTGCGGGTATACCGGCATTATCGGTGACGTATGTCCCTGCTGCGGACGCAGAGAGCATAAGGACAATGTGGCGTTCGACCGTATCAGACGAATTACAGGCTACCTTGTAGGAACTCTTGATCGCTTCAATGACGGAAAGCGCGCCGAGGAGCATGACAGAGTTAAGCATAGCGTATAATAAGGGAAGATCATGGTTTTAAGAATATCAGGCATCGCCAATGATTCTATCGTTGACGGGCCGGGGATCAGATTTACTATTTTTACTCAGGGCTGCCCTCATCACTGCGAGGGCTGCCATAATCCTCAGACCCACGATCCCGCCGGCGGCGAGGATGTGGACTCCGAGGAGCTTCTTGAAAAAATCAGAGCCAATCCGCTGTTGGACGGCGTTACATTCAGCGGCGGCGAACCGTTTATGCAGGCGAAGGCTCTTGCCGCACTGGGACGCGAGATCAAGGCTCTTGGACTTAATATCGTGACCTATACGGGATTTACCTTTGAAGAACTTTACAGCGATCGTGAAAAGAACTCATGGGGAGAACTTCTTGACGTTACGGATCGCCTTGTGGACGGGCCGTTTATTATTGAAAAAAAGGATTGGGAAATTAAATTCAGAGGCAGCAGCAATCAGCGTTACATCGACTGTCCTGCAAGTCTTGCGGCAGGTCATGCGGTTGAGACTGAACCATAAAAACTTGTTTATAATTCGCACGTACAGAGATTTTAAACAGGCTCTAAGTTAAGTTTACAAAGTGACTTTATTTCACGGAAATCAATTTTCAAAATATATTTAGTAAAATTTTTTAAATGTAGGGACACGGCACGCCGTGTCCCTACAAATTCATATATTTCACATTGCCTTTTAAAATTGATTTCCGTGGACTTTATTTATTTTCCACTTGATTTTTCAGTCGATTTAGTGTATAATTGATATATCAAATGGCTGAAATGCCGGAATGGAGAAAATTATGTCAGAAATGAACGAATACACCCCCGAGCTTTTTGAGCTTATAGACAGCGACGGAAATAAGAAAAATTTCGAGCTTGTGGACGCTGCCGAGCTTAACGGAGAGCAGTATTATGCGATGATACCCGCTATTGAGGACGAGGATTTTTTGAATGCCGACTGCGACATCGTTATTCTTAAATCGGTTTACGAGGATGATGAAGAAATACTTGCGTCAATAGACGATGATGAAGAATTTATGGAAGTGTCCGAATTTTTTCTCCGCCGTATGGAAGAAATTATGGATATGTATGACGACGAGGATGAGTAATATTCGTTGTTCGTAAAAAATTCACAATTTTTTTGTAAAAGTACTTGATTTTTTTGAAAAAGTGTGGTATAATACTTACATAGTAAAGATAAAACATCTGCCTTGTTCGATACAATATAGTTTTTTATAATCCAACACATCTTATAAGGGAATTCAGCTCCGTTTGTGGACTGCAGACCTCCCGCCATGCGGAAGAAGGGAGCGAGAAGCACTCGGGCGTTTACCCACCTGCTTCGTGCGGGTTTTATTCGCTATATGAACGGCAAGGCGGATATTTTATAATAGACCTGTTCATTGATCTGAGAAACAGAATCCTCTCGGATTACTGAACAGGTCTACTTTAAAGACTTCTGTTTTCGGAGGTCTTTTTGTTATACTAAACGCTATTGCAAAACGCGCAATAAATGACAAGCAGATTTTGCAATAGCGGCGAGTATATATCACTATCCAAAACTTAAGTTGTTGACAGTGGAAAGTAAAGTGATAAAATGAAAAGAATTTCCGTTGTTTTCTGTTTAACAGCGTTCCTTGTTACTGGGTGCGGAAAAAAAGAGAATGTCAAGGGCAGCCGCGATATTTTTGCAATGGATACTTATATGAATTTGCAGATATACGGCGAAGCTCACGATGAAGCTCTTGAAAAGGCGGAGACTGAAATACTCCGTCTGGAAAAGCTTCTTTCCGTGACCGATAAGGAAAGCGAGACCTATAAGCTGAACGCTTCTGACGGTTCTCCGACAGAGGTAGACGACGATGTGAGCGCATTGATACGTTACGGAATTGATATGGGAAGTAAAACAGAGGGAAGCCTTGATATTACAGTTTACCCTGTTCTGCGCGAATGGGGATTTACAACGGGAGAGTATAATATCCCAGCGGACAGTCGGATAAACGAGCTTCTTAAAGATGTGGACTACAGCAAAATTATTCTTGATGAAAACGCCGTGACCCTGCCCGTAGGCGCTGAGGTGGACTTCGGAGCTGTTGCAAAGGGCTTCACATCTGACAGGATCATGGAGATATTCAAGGAAAACGGCGTTAGCTCCGCAATTATAAGTCTCGGCGGAAATGTGCAGACTATGGGCAGAAAAGCAGACGGTTCTTTGTGGAGGGTGGCGGTCGTCGATCCCTTTGATACGGATAAAACTCTCGGTATTCTTGAAACTGCGGATAAAGCCGTAATAACCTCGGGGAATTATGAGCGGTATTTCACTGGAGATGACGGCAGAAATTACTGCCATATCATCGACCCGAGCACGGGCAGACCTGCTGAAAACGGACTTGTTTCGGTAACGATAATAGGAGAGAGCGGTCTTAAGTGCGACGCTCTTTCTACAGCTTTTTTTGTTATGGGACGGGACAGGGCGGAGGAGTTCTGGCGTTCCGATGAGGACTTTGAAATGATACTTGTGGAAAGCGATGGGAATATTGTTATTACCGACGGTATACAAGGTTCGTTTGAAAATTTAAGCGGACTTGATATGGAGGTGATCGCTCATGAAAGCTAATCGTCTGACGGAGCTTGCTCTGTTGACGGCGTTGGCTTCGATCATATTTATAGTGGAGCTTCACCTGCCAAATTTAAGCCCTGTTCCCGGAGTGAAGCTGGGGCTTGCCAATATTATAACAGTCTATGCCGTATATCGGTTCAAGGCTTATGAAACGGCTTTGATAGTTGCGGCGAGGGTTCTTATCGGTTCGATGTTCAGCGGAAATTTTTCGGCAGTGATATACAGTTTTTCGGGGGCGGTCGTGTGTCTTATCGGTATGATCTTCATAAGAAAGATAATTCCCGTAAAATATATATGGCTGTGCAGTATCATAGGGGGTATTCTACATAATATAGGGCAGATAACTGCGGCTGTGATAGTTATGAAAACCACGGCTGTAATATCGTACCTGCCTATCCTGATATGTTCGGGCTGTATTGCTGGAGCGTTTACGGGAGTTTGCGCAGGACTTGTGCTGTCAAGAAAACCGTCCGAAAAAATAAATTAATAATTTGCCGCTGTCACGTACAGCGGTATTTTTTATACGATTTGTAAAAATAGTGGAAATTTTAAAAAATATGTGTTATAATTATTTATAGCTTAATGTTTTTTAAGGGACAGAGTCCCCCGCTAAAGTTGTAGACAGTGATTATTAAATGAAATGAAACAGAAAGGAATGGTCGCAAATATGAAAAAATTAATATTAATAGCAGCTGTTACAGCCGTATTGTGCAGTTTCAGCGGCTCTTTGGAATTACGGGCAAACGCCGTTGAGGAGGTTTCGGCAACGGAATACATGGGGCGGAATGAAGAAACAGGTTTTCCCGACCTTGACGCTCCTCATACAGAAGCGACCGAGGGTAATTTTGTTTTTTCCGTATATGATGAATTTGCGTTTGTGACAGATTTTAAGGATACAAAAGCGACAGAGGCGGTAATTCCAGATAATATTAACGGAGTTCCCGTTGTCGGTATAGATCAGCAGCCGTTCGGATATTGCAGAGAGTTGACGACTATAACTATGCCTGACACTTTACAGTATTTCAGGTGGAGCGACCTGTGCTGTACAACGCTTGTAAGAGTGGGCAGCGACGAAGTCGTTGAGCCGTCTGTTTCAAAGCTCATCGTTTCGGAAAACAACCCGTATTATACCGTATCGGACGGGATTTTATACAGCAAGGATATGAAAACTCTTATAGGCTGCCCTCCAGCTATGGATATGAAAGAACTTAAAATATCCGAAGAAACAGAAACGATAGGCGATTATGCCTTTGTAGAGTGTATAGGTCTTGAAAAAGCGGCGATCCCGTCGCATATCAAGCATATCAATAATAATGCTTTTACAGCCTGTATAAATCTGAAAAGCGCAGTTATTCCCGAAAGCGTTACTTCTATCTCGGGCGATATGTTTTACTATTGCAGTTCGCTTTCCGAAGTGACATTCATGGGAGCAGCCGAGAAAATAGGATACGGCGCTTTTGCCGGATGCACCTCTTTAAAGAACTTCGCAATACCCGAAACGGTGACCTTTGTCGGCTCGAAGGCTTTTGAAAATGCAGGATGTATCGAGAATGAAAACGGTATACATTATGTCGGCGGCTGGGTAGTAGGAAGCGATGAAGATATTGCAGACGCAGTTATCAGGGACGGAGTTATCGGAATTGCCGAAATGTCATTTTTCAGCAGAGTCCAGCTTGAGCTTCTTGACGTTTCTGCTTCTGTAAAGTACATGGGCGATCTGCTTTATACGGGATTAAGCGGCGGAAGCGCGTCGGAAATACATCACAGAAGCTCATATATAGGCGAAAAAACGTACTCAGCGTCAAAAACGTCTACCGATGTGTATATCTATGACCCCGAATGCGAGATATTTGACAGCGAAAAGACGATTCCCGAAAAATACAAGATCGTTAAAGAGACGGAAAATATTTTTGAAAGCGAGAACGAGACGCTTACGGGGAACATTGTGATACATGGTTTCAGAAATTCAACCGCACAGGCATACGCTGAAAAGTATAACAGACAATTCGAGCCTATGGAGGAGAGCTTTGTGCGAGGCGACGTAAACGGCGACGGCTTGTTCAGCGCTGCCGACATGGTACTGCTGCAAAAATGGCTTCTCAATGTACCTGATGTAAAGTTAGCCGACTGGAAAGCGGCTGACTTGTTGGAGGACGGTCAGTTGGACGTGTACGACCTTTGTCAAATGAGAAGCGAACTTATTCAAATCAGCGAAACAAAGACAACAGTTTAATTTTATAACCACTGTCTACAACTTAAGCAGGGGGACTCTGTCCCCCTGCACCCCCTGCCAAAGGGGTGACCCCTTTGGAATCTCTG
>CANQVK010000043.1 GCA_947627275.1 uncultured Ruminococcus sp.
TGTCAAGTGGTATTATGCATAAAGATTTATCATTTTTTTGTGCAGTATTTTTAAGTGCTTAAGTTGTGGATAGTGATAATTAAATAGGTGATGTTATGTATTCAATTTTAATTGTTGAGGACGATGTTATTATCAATGGTGGAATAAAGGTCTGTCTTGAAAAGCAGGGATATGAAACAGTTTCGGTCTATTCACTGAACGAGGCGAGAGAAGAACTAAAAAAATCATTCAGTCTTGTTCTGCTTGACATAAATCTTCCTGACGGCAGCGGACTTGAACTATGCAAAGAAATTCGACAGAGCAGTGAAATTCCGATTATTTTTCTCACCGCAAACGATACGGAGGAAAATATGATAGAAGGCTTTGAATACGGCTGTGACGATTATATTTCCAAGCCGTTTTCGGTAGGCGTTCTGGAGCAGCGCATAAAAGCCGTTCTGCGCCGCAGTACAGTACAAAGCGGTAATTCCGATATATTTTCTTATAAGGGTCTTACTGTGGATCTCAAGCGAATGTCCGTAACCAATGAGGGAAACCTCGTAAAGCTGTCCGCAACGGAATTTAAGATTTTGAGACTACTTATTAAAAACAAAGGGCAGGTGCTTACCCGCAGCATTCTGATCGACAGGATATGGGACTGCGATGAGAACTATATTGACGAAAATACTCTGAATGTCCACATAAGACGACTTCGGCAGAAATTAGAGCCTGATACAAAAAACCCGCAATATATCGTAACTGTGTTTGGTATCGGCTATACATTCGGTGAATGATATGAAACTAAAAGATTATTTGAAAAAACAAATTTTAATTTTTACGACAGAAATCATTCTGTCCGCAGCAGGTTCTATGGCAGTGGGTATCGTTACTTCAAGCCTTGCAGCAGCGGTGATTTCAGCAGCTTTTATGCTTGGCTTGTGTATTCTTTCCTTTGTTAATTATAGACTTGAAGATAGGTATATCAGCGGTGTTACAGACGATTTGTCAAAACTGTGCGATAATCTGATAACTCTTGAAGATAAAACAATTTTCCCTGAAAATGAGGATATCTTACTTTCAAAGCTCCAAAACAAAATTCTCAAACTGGTCAGAATACTCAAAAAGAAAAATGAGGATTCAGAGAAAGAGCATGAAAACATAAAATCCCTTGTGTCAGATATTTCACATCAGCTTAAAACACCTATTGCAAATCTGAAAATGTATTCTGAATTTCTAAATGATGACGAAATTACCGAAATTCAGCGGAAAGAATATATTTCTGTTATAAGTCTATCGGTCAATCGTCTGAATTTTCTTTCCGAAAGTATGATAAAAATTTCCCGATTAGAAAGCGGAGTTATACAATTACAGCCTGAAATTCAGAATCTAAATGAAACAGTTTTGATTGCCATAAAAGACATTTTCACTAAGGCGAAAGCCAAAGGGATCCAGATCACTTATATGGGTGAAAATGTTGATGTTTTCCACGACAGACGATGGACTTCTGAGGCTGTTTTCAATCTTCTGGACAATGCTGTAAAATATTCCTGTGAGGGTACTGAGATTTCAATTTCAATAAAGCAATTCGGTATGTTTGCATCAGTGGAAGTTGCAGACGAAAATGCTCCTATTCCAAAAGAAGAACGCAGTAAAATATTTTCAAGGTTTTATCGTGGATCAAATAGTCACAATACCGAGGGAATAGGTGTAGGATTATATCTTGTGAGAGAAATCACAGTCAAGCAAGGCGGTTATATGAATCTCAAAACTTCTGATAAAGGCAACGCATTTTCTATTGCGTTGTTATGCCATTAGAGCTACATAAGAACTGTGGATTTTCGAGTATAATTTTTCATAGTACATACAACCGAAAACCGCCTCAAAAACGATTTTTATAGATTTTATGATCACACTATCAGCCAATTCATGCACCTCCCCAAATAGCTAACATCAGAACCATCGAGAAAATAATAATACAAGGCGATACCTTACATACAAATATAAGGTATCGCCTTGTTTTATGCCCATTTTCATAATATCGGTATAAGGTCACTTTGGAAACTACCTATTTTTGACTCTTATGAACATAAAACAATGGGGTGCAAATGTGTCAAAATGGGTGCAAAAGAAAACGCTAACCACTGAATTTCGGTATTTTACCTCATTTTCAAGGCGAATATCACTCCCCTATTCAAGCAACAGAAAACGGCACTTTTAAGAAAGTGCCGATACTGCGTTGTTTTCAGAACGTAAAAATGCACCCCTATTTTGTATCAAAATAAGGGTGCAGGTATGGCTAAAGACTGCAATTTTGATACAATGCACCCTTTATGCTTGAAAAGGGTGCATTTTTGTTTTGGGAAAGCTATCGTTTTCTTGTTGATAATCATAAGAGAAATAGTACTTTTAAGGCAGTGTAATGGGATGGAAGTTACACGTCAAATCATTCAGCATAACTCATGCAGCAGTGCAATCAGCGTTTCCACTGACATATCCACAGCCTGCTTTGGCAGTTTCAGGGCACAATTACCGGTGCTGATGCTACGCATTTCTCACGGATATTCCGCAGGTGATAATAATAGGTCTTGGGATTGATCCCATTTTCTGCACACCACCTCTGCACTGTCATTCCGCTTGCCTGCTGCGGTGCAATCCGAGCCGCCCAGTCACGAAGCTGCACCTCTTGCTTGACCGCTGTGATAGCTGTGGTTGTTTCTTCCATAGACTTTTCCTCTTGTGCCTAATTTTATCCAGCTCGCTCTATAGACCATTTTAGAACCTGCCTTCACAAGATTCGTGTGCGAGTTTTCGAGCATAATTTTGTCGATTGCAAGGCGAAAAAGTGAAAGCATACTGTCGTATGGTGAGCTTTTCCAACGCAACAAGCGGCAAAATTTGCCGAAAAGACGTGCGCGATATCTTGTGAAGACAGGTTCTTAGATTGTACTTAGTCACTCTAATTTAGTCTATGGATCTGCTTGGACTCTATTATACACAAAATACCGCCGCTTTGGAAGACGGTGATTTATTTGACGATTACGTTTGACTAATGTAATATATCCTCGTAATATAGCATTATATATACAAAATCGCCCTTCAAATCTTGTATAAATAGTTCAGATTTGAAGGGCAATCCATTCTTCTCATGGCTTGAAGAACAAAACGTCAGCGGGAAAGGCAAGCTAGCTAATGCTGTGAGATATGCGCTGAATGAAAAGAAATATCTCTACACCTTTTTAGAGGACGGCAACGTCCCGATCGACAACAATCGTGCCGAGAATGCGATCAGGCCATTCGCAGTCGGTCGCAAGAACTGGCTGTTCAACAATACTGAGCGCGGCGAAAATGCAGCGCGATTCTGTATTCGGTCATTTCCACAGCTCAGGCTAACGGATTGGATGCCGAGAAGTACCTGACTGAGCTGTTCTCACAACCACCCGGCACAATATTGCTGCCGTGGAAGGACTAGTGTTCCCATCACCTCGCCGAGTAGTCCAGCGAGGTTTTTTATTTTTCATTGGGACGGGGGATTATTTGACGCTTACTAAACAACTACGATTCACGAGAAAAAATCTAAGAGATATTTTGTCCATTTCATAAAAGCGACAAAAACAAACCATAAGAAAAGTCCACACAATAAAAGTGTGAACTTTCTGGCTCCCCCTGCCCGGCTCGAACGGGCGACAACTCGGTTAACAGCCGAGTGCTCTACCGACTGAGCTAATGGTGCATCTCATCAAATTGATTATATATTATGGCATACGATTTTGCGTTTTTCAAGTGTTTTTTGAAAATTTTTCAAAAAAATTTTATCAGGCAAAATCAAATAAAAAAGAGAAAATCTGTGCAGCTCATTCTATACAGACTTAATACAATACCGCACAAAGCCGATAGGTGTCTTTGTGCGGTATTGTATTACTATTGCTCCACCAATTAAATGCTGTGGTGCTGCTGTGAAATATTGTTATGAAATATCCTTATTCCTGAGCATTATTGTTCCGACAATTCCAAAGAAAAGTATAAAAGGTATGGAACTTTTTAGAGTGATAAGGTCGATTTGCATTACTGAAAATGAATGACCCAGCTCGTAAAATGTGTTATGGATGAAAACCGAGCGTAAAAAACCATCACTGAATTTTTGTCCGAGAACCGCAAGATTATCCCCTATTGTCCAGAAAAACAGAAAATAGTCTGCAATCAGAATAGCAGCACTGCTTTTCACTATCATCGACAAAGCTATGGAAAAAGCTGTCACTGCGGTAGAAAAAAACAGGTAAACTGACGGGATAGTCAAAAGCTCTCCGAGCGAGGTAATCTCACCAGCCATATCGGGAATAATGAACTTCAGCATAATATGAATCACAGCAAAATATAGAGCTGTAGTCATATTCGCAAGCAATTTGAAGGCATAGATTACCAGTCTCTCCTCCTGCACTGAATATATAAGACGTGCAGTTTTTGTGAAATAATCACTGCCAAAGTGGTTTACCGCATAATATATCATCAGCAGCTTGAAAACGCTTGAAATGATAATTTCGGTACCTGCTCCCTCTTCTAGAATAAACGGAAACATCAGTCTTACCGCCAGTGTTCCTGCAATTGAGCTTAGTATGATTACCACAGCGGCTTTGTTGAAAATAGCTCTGCGGACATCCTTAATATATATCTGAAATCCTCTCTTCAATGCTCTTTCCTTTCTTACTCGCCTGACTACTCTGTCTTTATATCCTTGTTCTTTGCAACAAGCAATGCTGCAGCAAAGAATACCGCTGTCAGAACAGCAGTAATTGCCAGCTCAGAAATCCGTATCTCGTAGGTCATCAAAACGTTATCCAGTGAGACGCATGGAACAGCACGGACAAGCTCAGATTCTTTGCCGGTAAGACTGCGGAACATTATATAAACATACGGCAGTGCGATATAACAGATAAGCATAGAAAAAAGCGTTGTCTTGTAGCTGTTCAGCAGAGCGGTCAGCAATGCTGCTGCGGAAGAATAATGAAGACCTGCAATGAGGAATATTACTGCACCTTTGCCCAGCAGCTTTATATTGGCATCAGCCGAACCCGTTGCTGTAACAGCAAGATGTACTCCTGACACCGCTGCAAAGAATAAAAGTGCGGTAAACAATACTGAGATGGTCTTGTAAAGTATTATCCTGCTCTCAGACATTCCTGATGTGTGTACGCATTTATAGAAACCGTTCTGGAATTCCATTGAAAACATTCTTGCGGACAGGAATATCAGATAGTATCCCATAAATTTTGAAAGCATCTTCACCGAAGTCTCAGTAAACTCAGGAGCTGTTCCTCTGCGGTACAGAAACAGCCCGAATATCATAGAAATCAGTAGTGCAAATACCAGAAAGCTGCCTCTTTTCAGATTAAGCTTGAAACTCGTAAAACCAATAGCTATGCAGTTATTCATCTTTGCCCTCCATTATCCTGTGATATGTCTGTTCAAGGTCAGCGTTCTTCTTATCCATACCGAAGATGCGGATATTCTCCTTAACTGCACAGGTGAGGAATTCTGCTGCCTGAGTTTCGTCCATTTCAGCCTCCACCTTATCACCGCAAACAGTTGCATAAAAACCCATTTTTTTCAGACATTCAATCAGCTGCAGCGGAGAATCTGAGGAGAATGAATAAACTGTCCTCTCTTCTGAGCCGATATCCTTCTCGCTGATTATCTTACCGTCCCTGATGAAATATACACTGTCGCAAACAGCCTCTATCTCTGAGAGAATATGGCTGGAAACAAGCACCGCACAGTTCATTTTTTCCGCAGAATACTTTATCATATTGCGAACCACCGGTATGGTATTAGGGTCAAGACCGTTAGTCGGTTCATCAAGGACAAGTATCTCAGGATGTCCCACCATTGCCATACATATACCCAGTTTCTGTTTCATTCCCAGTGAATACTTGCTCACACGCTTTTTCAGGGCATTGTCTATGCCGATTCGCTTTGCAAGATCCATTATCTGTATTTTTGAATATGCTCCTGAAAGCTTGGCACAGAACTTAAGATTATCAAATCCTGTATCGCTGCCGTAATATCCCGGATTCTCAATAAGACAGCCGACTTTTTTCGAGCTGCATTTCATATCACGGATATTCTCTCCGTTTATCTGAGCTGTGCCGTCAAAATTAGAAATAAGTCCGCTGATAATCTTCATTATCGTACTTTTTCCTGCTCCGTTAGGACCTACAAGTCCAACTATCTCACCGCTTTTCAGCTCAAGGTTCACATCTTTCAGAACAGTTTCTCTGCCATATTTTTTTGATACATTTTCAAGTTTCAGCAGTGTTTCCATAAATTAACCTCCGGTATTCACTATGAGACCATGCACCCGTAGAGCCTTGCGTACTCGCCGTTTCTGGCAAGAAGCTCATCATGTGTCCCTGATTCAACTATGTGTCCTTTGTCAAGGACATATATCCTGTCGCAGTTTACTATAGTCGACAGTCTGTGTGCGACAACTATTGATGTGCAGCCCTGACTTTTCAGGTATTTGGTCAGCCGCATCTCATTGAGATTATCAAGCGAACTTGTTGCCTCGTCAAAAACAATAATCTTCGGATCGTTAATAAGAGCCCTTGCCAGAATTATCCTCTGACACTGTCCGCCTGAGAGATTGTCTCCTGCGTCAGAGACTATAGTTTCGTACTTCATCGGCATCTTTTCAATCTCACTGTGGATATTGACTACCTCAGCACATTCCTTCACCTTTTCCATACTGATATTGCTGCGGTTCAGTACGATATTGTCATAGATACTCTTGTTGAAAAGTCTTACGTTCTGCGGAACTATACCAAACTGCTTTCGCAGATCCCTCATATCTATCTCAGAGGTATCCACGCCGTCGTAAAGGACGTTTCCGCTGAATGAATACAGCCCGATAATTATTTTGGCAAGTGTACTTTTGCCGCTGCCCGAGCGTCCGACAAATGCCACCTTTTCGCCCTTTTTTATGGAAAGACTTATATCCGTAAGGGCATTTTCACCTGAGCTTCCGTATCTGAACGAGACGTTTCTCAGCTCGATATTTCCTTCAGCATTATGCTTATCAAGCTCCACCTGTGTACATTTTTCCTTTTCGCTGGCTGAAATATCCGCAAGCCTTTCCATATACACTGTGCATTTAGCATAACTCCAGTAGGTGTTAAACACAGAGTCCACCAGACCAAAATATATACCGCTCACCGTATACAGTGAAAGTGCAGTACCCAGTGTCATATCTCCCTTTATTACCAGATGAACGGAAAACAGCAGTATTATCAGAGGCGAAACGAGCTTGAATATATCTGAAACAATATTCACATAATTGCCTATCTTTTCGGAATTGTACAGCTTTTTCTGATAGAGGGCGAATTTATTTTCCCAGTTGGAAAAAATCTCACTCTCAGATGATGTCATCTTGACATTCAGCATAGACTGCACCGTCTCCATATAGATACCCTGAACATTGCTCTCCTCGCTTATGAAGTTCTTGCTGCTGTCGATAACAGCCGGATTCGTTGCAGCTACGAACACCAAGTTCGCCAAAAATATCAGAAATGTTACCGTGCCTATTATAATATTATAATGCATAAAGTAAAAGGTGTAGAAGATTACCGCACCTATCTGAATAACGCCGTTGACTACCTGATTTGCAAACATTTCTTTCAGAGTCGCCGCACTTCTTAGCGTGTAGATAATGTCCATATTGTTTCGGGATTCAAAATAATTGTAGGTGACATCCAGAAGGTCTCCAAAAGCATTACGCAGAATCATTTTCTCAATGTACAGCCTCAGCTTTATGAGCAGGATATTCTGCAGATAGGTTATGACAATGGTCATCGCTGTGAAACCAATGAACACCTTTATGAAAAACCTTAACTTGTCATCCCCTACTACTACTGAATCCACCAGCCTCCGCATTATCTCAGGCGACAGCAGTGAAAGCAGATACACCATCAGCGAGCATATTGCCATTATCAGATAACGCAGCTTGTTCTCGAAAATAATCGGAAGGAACATCTTGATATACTTCCGCTCACTGTTTACTTTCTGAAAATCCTCTCCCGGAATGGAGTACAAAGCACAGCCGGAATACTTTTCCATAAATTCCGCAGCAGTGATTTTCTGCCTTCCGACAGCAGGGTCGATTATCATGGTTTTTCCGCTGCTGATTCGCTCAAACACGACGTAGTGTCGATTTTCCCAGAAAAGTATGCATGGTTCGTTCTGTTTCAGTACTTTCTCAGCAGATATCCTTACGCCCTTTGTCTTCATGCCGTTGTCCTGCAGCACATCGCTCAGCTCAAGCAGAGAAAGCCCGTTTCTGCCCACAGGGTATTTTTCCCTGAAATCAGTCATGGAAATCCGCCGTCCGAAGTGAGCAAGTATCATTTTTGCACAGCATAATCCACATTCAGTCTGCTGTGACTGAGCTGCCAACCTTATTTTTTTCAAATTCAGACCTCCAGAATCCTTGCCATTTGACTTTTGCTGACCAGTTCTTCCGCCTCTGCAAAGCTGTCGCAGCCGAACAGTCCCGATTTTTCCCAATACTCATATTCATAGCGGTTCTCAGTTTCGGACTGTAACATCTGCTCTTTCAGTGAACTGAAATACTTCTCCAGACCGTTGTTGAACAGTTCGGGTGCAGTATTTTCACTGAAACAAATACTCAGCAGCTTTGCACTTTTCTCTGTTATGTCAGCGTTGTATTCGCTGTCAAGCTCGTTTTTCTCCCTTGCAATGACATTGAGTACGGATGCTATCCTCATACCCATTCCCCAGACGATGTTTCTCATATAGCTGTTTACCATTCCTATGCCGTTTCCGCAAGACGAAGTCACAAGCACAGCCTTTCTGCTTATAAGCGGCATCAGATGCAGCCAGCCTGAAAATCGCTGGAACAGCACATTCATGAAAACCGACACATTTGCTGCATAAATCGGTGTTGCGAAAACTATCATATCTGCATTCAGCATTTTCTTTTTAAGCTCAGCCATACTGTCACGGGTTTCCAAAGGACAGATACCGCTGCGAAAACAGCTCATACAGCCACGGCAGCTATCTATACCTGCATTTTTCTCTGTTATTATCTCTGTCTCCGGCTCTTCTCCCGTAATCTCGGCAAATCTTCCGAGCAAACGCCTTGCAGCCTCCAGCGAAACCGACTTTTCAGGACGTGGACTGCCTGCAAAAACAAGCACTTTCATATTATTCCCCTCTCAGTTCCAGTATATCAGGTATCTGATCATAGCACCTGAATTTGCATATCGCATAAATCAGACCTGCGATGCCACAGAAAAGTCCGTTGTCATCATAGCCGCCAAGGAGTCTTCCTTCAGTGCAGGCAGGAATGATTTTTTCTTTCAGAGCAATGTTCAGATTAGCCTCTGTCTCAGCAGCAAGCTCAGTATCAGCTGTCGCCTGTGCTGCGGCTCTGAGAATCAGCAGATTTCCGACATCGCCATGGCAAAGACAATAGTTTTTGCCAAAGCACTGCTCCTTTACAGCTTTGAGTGAGTTTTCCAGATCATTCATAACAGCGGCACTTCTGATATCGCTGCGGAACAGCCCCACTCTTGAAAGCAGCACTCCGGGAGCACCGTGACACCAGCCGTAATTGAAATGTTCAGGCTCCTCAGCAAGCCTGCTCCAGTTGTTTGCCTTTTCTGAATATGCTCTGTTCTGAAACTCCAGAGAAGTTTCCGCCAGACTTTCTATCTCAGGTAAAACTGCATATTCTCTGCTGCCGACAAGTGCGGAAATAATACCTGCATCACCATGTGCATAACCAACGAAATGTTTCTGCTCACTTTCGGCAGAGCTTATCCTTTCGGATAAACAGGGAGCTGCTTTCCTGAGAATATCAATTGCCTTGTTCCTTATCTCCTCGTCTGACACAGTACCACAGATATATGTAAGAACCTTCAGGATGCCTGCAGCGCCGCCGAGAATATCCTTTTTCTCCATATTCTCACAGTTTTCTGAGATGTGGTTAAGGAGCCTCTTTATATATTCGTCTCTTTCCGTCCTGCTGAATTTTTCACGGCAGAAGACCATCAGGAACAGTATTCCTGCGATACCATCATAAGCGCCCAATGATGTGTAGCTGAGATTTTCCGTTTCCAGTCCTGCATACACAAGCTCCATTACGGTGTCAGCTTTTCTGAGATACTCCTCATCGCCTGTATAGATGTAAGCACAATAAAGAGCAAAGGCGATACCGCTTCTGCCGTAGTAAAGGCTGTCGCCAATGTCCTGACACTCGATGATGCCAAAGTCGTTTTCCATACAGCCAAGCCATGTAAAGCAATCCTTGCCGTCTCTTTTACCGCCTATCGCATTAGCGAACAGCTTTTGGCAGAGCATTGAAATAATCTCTCTGTCATTATCCTCACCGAATTTCACTGACGCTTCGGGAACATAGCGGAAATCCGTATGATTGTCAGAAATAATAGCGAAACAGCTCTTTATCACCATAAGCTGACGTCTGAGGTCTGTCTCATCCATTGAACGCAGTTTCTCGCAAATGTTATCCAGCGGAGAGAGTGAATACAGCTCATTCTCTGTAAGCTCAGTTCCATTATTTTCGGAACTTATCTGGAAAAGCGGGATATCACCGTTTCTCATTGACTCAATTTCTTTTGCAGCCATTGTTCTGTCACTTTCGCCCAGACCCATACGATGCAGGCATATCAGTCTGTCAACAGGATTTCCAAGCAGATCAGGGTGATAACTTATATCAAGGAGCTGACCATATATCCATGTCGATCTGTAAAGCACTCTGACAGGACAATCACGAAAACTGTCACAGAGCAGTTTACAGAAACTGCTGCGGTTTTCCAGTATATAGCGGTACATCTGGCTGAAACCTGTACACAGCTCGGAATAATAATCGGCAGCATTAATCCTCTTGTTGTCCTTTGTAAGAACGTTGGAGTTCAGTGCAACCTTGCCTGGACGTTTTTCAAGCTTTACGTCGTCTGTCTCGATTGAGGCGATGAAATTGCTGTCAAAAGCCGAATCCTGCTCCTCCACATTGCCTATCCCGCCCAGATCAACGGACTTTCCATTGCGGTTATTGATTATGTGAGTAGGAAAAACCAGTGTTCCCTTTACAGAATTGATTATCTTATCCCTGACATTCTGCTCCACATCGTTTCCGCCAATAACGGTTCTAGGCTGAATGACAGTTTCAAGGTCAATTATTACAGGGCTTTCTTTCAGGGCGATTATGTTTTCACTGTGCATATCTCCGGCTGAAAGGATATACAGTACACAGCTCAGGATACCCAGCTTTTTGTGGTAATTCTGTATCTCCTCAACTGACTCAGGTTCAGAGCTGCTGCGGATAAATTCCGTCCAGCCGCTGTCTCCTGCGGTAAAGCACTTGGTCAGGTAAAATCTTCCGTATCCTAGACTTTCAGAAAAATCGCTGACTTTTTCCATTACACTGTTGTATGCGAGATCAATAGCAAGTGAATGTGGCTTGTAGATAATGATTTTCTCGTTTTCAAAAATCAGCCTTGCAACGCTCTGACCGCCGTTATGTGTATCGCCTGAACCCGTCATAACTCCCAGCAGTCTGCCAAGCTTTTCGCCGCCGTTTATCTCAGTTTCGATACTTCTGAGATTCGCAGAGGTATCGTTAATAATCTTGCGGAAGAAACTGAGGGCACTTTTTATCCTGATATGGAAAAGACGAACCATTTCGGGATAATCTGCCATAACGGAAGCGACATATTCCCTGTCTCTGAGCATGGTATCTGAAAAATACTCTGCTCTCTCTTCGGGAGTATCACCAACCAGTTTTCCGGATGACTTAACGTAATTCACCTCAACAATCAGTGAACGATAAGCCACTTCATTAAGCATATCGGCTATATGACCTGTCATAATGGTCATGAAAGCTTCCCTGTTGGCAATCAGATCTCTGCCGCAGTCGAGAATCTCAGTCATCTTGCTGTAATACTCAGAGATTATGCCATAGTAGAAGTATATCCACCTGTACTGTTTGCTGTTTCTGATTCGCTGAAAACAGGCTGTGAGTTCATCATATTCCTCATAATCAGGGTTATACATAACTTCCTGTTCGCTGCAGTATTCCTCGATACAATCATCGAAACTTATTCCTGAGACTTCCTTGAGCACCCTTTCTGTTTCTTCAACTGTACAGTTACCGTCGCCTACATTGAAAAGCGATACCCAGAAATCGACCTGTTTCTTTCTATCAATATTACTTGTCACTTTAAATGACCTCCGTTATCAGTTATATCAGTTTGTGCCAGTAAATCCCGATCAGAAGATTCAGCATTGTTCAGGCAGAATAATAGCATAAAGGAGTAAGCTAAATTAAAAAGCTTACCCCATTATTACTACTGAAAACTATGTTTCAGGACTATTAGCAAGCCCAGAACCAGCACTCATAAGAAACTGTCCAGTATGCACCGCAGTTTCTCTTATCAGACAGTCTTCCTGTTACGTTAGCACTGAGTGCAGATACAGCAGTTGCAGCTGATACGACAGCAGCTGAAACAGGTGTTGCACCGCCGTTTACCTCACCAAGTTCCTGTGCCTCAAGCTCAGCAGCAAGAGTACCAACAGTTTCATTAATGATAGATTTCTTCATTTCTTTCATTTCTTTTTACCTCCATATGATCTTTGACATCAGCATCAGATAGTATATTTTCCCGGGCAGCCTGTGCCGATAAATATTGAAGCATCGGGGAATCAGTATTGTCGGATCAATAACCTTTTCACTCGTCTCCTTCAACGTTGTCTATCATATCACAGTCATTGAATAATTTCAATACTTTTCAGTTGAAAGGCATTTTTTTGAGCGTGAACGGTTAATTACCTGCTTTCAATATGCATCTGACATTGGTAATCACGCAAATCAATTTTCAAAACTTGACAGGATATTATATAATAAAATTATGAAAAAAAACGGAATAACTGAATACTTTGAAGAAGTAGAAACAGCGGAAGAATACAACAGATATTTTTGCAGGATACCAGAAGTGATCACAATAGCGATACTTGGAAGTATGTGCGGACTAAAAAATGTTAGTCAAATACACCAATGGGCATCAAATGATAAAGTAAGCGAATTTTTAAAGGAGAAATTCGGAATCAATCATGTGCCATGCTATTATTGGATTTTGTGTATATTGAAAATGATAAAAACAGAAACGCTCAATCAATGCTTTGCAAATTGGGTGTATTCGTTTATGCCCGAAAATGCTAAGGATCTGACAATTTCTCTTGATGGAAAAACAATATGCTCTACAAACAGAATAGAAAAAATTGAAAGCCCTCTTCATATCATAAGCGCTCAGATTTCTGAACTTGGACTGACGCTGGCACAGAGGAGTACAGATGATAAAAGTAATGAAATTCCGGCAGTGCAGGAATTACTGAAAACACTAGACCTCCTCGGAAACTAACGCACACCGTCTGTCAAATCTTTTGCCATATGGCGGCGTTATCCTCCTCACCATACGACAGTATGCTTTCGTCGTCTGCCTTGCCATATGACAAAATCTTTAGTCATACGGCTGTACTTTAGTTTCCGAGGAAGTCTACTGAATATCATAGGTCATATTGTAGTTGCAGATGCTTTGAATTGTCAGAAAGAAACAGCAGAAATAATAATCAAAAAAGAGGCTGACTATCTGCTGTGCGTGAAAGATAATCATCCTAATCTGAAGAAAGATATAGAAGATTTTATAAAGGATGAAATGATTAAGAATACAATGGAATGTATATCAAAAACTGAAAAGAATTACGGAAGAATTGAAACAAGAACAGCCTATGTTAGTTCTGAAATCGAATGGCTTGAGCAAAAGCAAGAATGGAAAAATCTTTTCTGTATCGGAGCTGTTCATACTGAATTTGAAACAAAAAAAGAAAAGTCCAATGAGTGGCATTATTATATTTCAAGTCGTCCAATGTCACCGGAACAGCTGCTTCATCACGCTCGTATGGAATGGGCTGTAGAATCGATGCACTGGCTTCTTGACGTGCATTTTGAAGAAGATTGGTGCTTGATAGAAGATAAAGCTCTTCAACAGCATCTCAATATGTTTCGTAAAGCTGCTATTAATCTCATCAGACTTTTTAAGTCAAAAACCAAATCTAACAAGGCTATCTCTAAAATTATGTTAGATTGTTTAATTGATTCCTCGTCAATTTTAAGTGTGATTGGGCAAAATTGATTTGCGTGATTGGTAATGCTTACCTCTTGACATTTTATAAAAGATATGGTATAATAAATATATTGATTGTCGGATCAATAACCGGATACTGACATATGCATTGTCGGTTATCCACATCACAAGTCCTACAAAACATCATTTTTATTATGAGGTGAGATTATGCAGAAGTATTGTGAAAAATGCAAAAAAGTCTATGATTCATCTATAAAGAAGTGCCTTGAGTGCGGAAAGAAACTCAAAAAAGAATATTCTCCTGAGGAAATCAGGAAAATGGAAGAAACAGCTATTATGAATTCCATTACCACTATAAACACACTTTTCTGAAATCATAGCAAAAAAACAGCACCCTCAGTTTTTAGGTCGGTACTAATATAGAAGTTTTTCAACAACTATTATGTAAAGACCTATACAGCGGACTATGAAACAGAACAGGCAGATACTTTCAAATGAGGTATCTGCCTGTTTTGCGTATAAGATGGTTCAATTCCGTGTCATTGGTATTCCATTTAATTAGCCCTGTTATAGCAGAATAAATTACATTATCAGGTGAAATGACAGATGAGATATTTGCAAGAGTAGTTGTTATGTTCACAGCCCCAGGTTCTGAAAAATAAACTGTGTAACCGCATAAACCACCAAAAAATGACAAAACTAAAAATGCAGCCAAAGAGAGCAACGCTGAGGAGCGACTCGCCGCAGGCTGTGAGATAAAACGATGGAAGACAGCAGCAAACGAGCTGCTGTTTTTCATATCTTCCATCGGATATCTCCGAGCGGATAAACCTCAGGGGTTTGGGGACAGAGTCCCCAACAGCCGTCAGGCTGCAAAGCGATCCTCGAAGTAAATCATAAATTGCGGATAAGCCATTCCACAATCCCGGACAGGCATATTCCACTTCTTTGAGATCTCAGAAACGCTCAGATAAATGACCTTTCGGATCGAATCATCTGTGGAGAAAATAGACTTGGATTTGGTAAATTTCCGCACCATTCTGTGATAACCTTCCACGGCATTAGTCGTATATATTATCCGTCGGATCTCCTGCGGATATTCAAAGAAAGTTGTCAGTTCAGCCCAGTTTTTGTCCCAGGATTTCAGGATGTTTGGATATTTCCCATTCCACTTTTCACGGAATTCTTCCAAAGCATATTCTGCATCTTCCAGATTCACTGCACCATAGATTTTCTTCAAATCTGCACAGACTGTCTTACGATCCTTGTATGGCACAAATTTGCAGCTGTTGCGGATCTGATGAACAATACAAAGTTGATTTTTCGTCTTAGGAAAAATAGAAGTTATAGCTTCACAAAGTCCTGTCAGGTTGTCATGACCTCGTTTAGGAGCTGCGCTGACGCCCGGTTATGGATAGGCAGTACGAAGGAAGTTGGGACTCCGTAGGACGGATGATCCCGTTGGACATAGGAGGTTAGCTGCCGTAACGGAATGGGTTTGCATCAAGGCCTTTGAAAAATAATTTCATACGACGCCTTGTTCCTTATACCCAAAATCCGCTTTTTTCTGCATCTTATGCATTGAATTATCCATAATTTAGCTCTTGTCTTATATTTGTGAATTTGAAAAACTGTGATTTCGTGAGTATTTGCGAGTTTTTACAAGATATTATGAGGAGGATTAATTTATGAGTACATACAAATCAACCGACAAAACACAGCTTACAGCACATTTCAACGTCAGTGAGTTCAGATGCAAATGCGGAGGAAGTCACGATACAAAGCTTGATCCGGACCTTGTGAAGAAGCTTGAAAAACTATTTGCCGCGCTGAAATGCTCAAAAATCATTGTCAACTCAGGATATCGCTGTTCTAATCACGATAAAAATGTCGGCGGAAACGGCAGCGGTCAGCATACAAAAGGAACTGCTGCAGATATCGTATGCTATGACAAGTCGGGCAAGAAGATTTCGTCAAAAATGCGCGTCCTTCGACCGTTTGTGACTGGTGTAATAACAACATCGAGAGCGTAAAACTTAAGCTGCTTGATGACATTTGCAAAGCTCTCGGCTGCGAGATCTCTGATATTCTTACTATTATATAACTAATATATAACTAAAGCCTCTTGATCGATCGTCAAGAGGCTGTTTTTTTTACCCAAAGTAAATTTTTTTGTATTTTGCGTGTCGATTTTTTGTATTTTGCGTGGCAAGCAACAGCCGTCAACAACGTTTTTGTTAGATTTAAGATATTTATACCTGATTTTTCCGACATAAACCGGATTGCTCAAAACCTTTTTCACTGATGAACCAAACCAACACTCCTTTTCTGTTAGCGACACTATCCCCATGCTGTTAAGTTTAGTTGCTATACTGTGTGTATATGCCGACCGCATAACCGCAACTGCACGGACTTAAAACCGCACGCTGCCGGATGTTGAACCGCATGTTGCC
>CANQVK010000044.1 GCA_947627275.1 uncultured Ruminococcus sp.
TCAACTGAATCAGCGGTGTTTTTTTATTACTCTGTCTGTCAATTCCTTTTTTTATCGGTTTTTAGAGGTTGCCTTATATAGTTCATTTGCTCTTTAACATCTAAAAGATTGTCACTCTGTTAAAATTGAGAATGTTCATTTATGCCCCCTATTGCCCCAATGCGAACAATTATTGCTATAATTATAGTAAACGACATTAATTTTCAGACTTTATGCAGAAACACT
The DNA here is from genome assembly GCA_947627275.1 of uncultured Ruminococcus sp. Lineage (GTDB taxonomy): Bacteria > Bacillota > Clostridia > Oscillospirales > Ruminococcaceae > Ruminococcus. Next base: position 226 of record CANQVK010000044.1, read on the forward strand.
TGTCATTACATCGTTTTGCTTCAATAGTCAAAATCTAAATGTTTTTGTCGTTTACTATAATAAGTGAATGAGAATCATTTTGATGCTTGCTTTGATCAAACGTAAAACCACTACCAACTACAAAACGCTTATATGCTTCGCGAGCTCTTAGGTCATCGGTTAATCCTTCTTTGTTTATAAGCAACACCTTGCCTTCATTATATGTATTTAATGGAAATGCATCCTTACAAACTGCGCCATTTATAATAAGCATGAGCAAAATTCTCAATATGATAATAGTTCGTAGTTTCCATCAACGATTTATTATTGCCATAATCGCCTGCACCGATTTGATAACCACCTCATTTTGAATTTGCTTCAAAATCTCCTCCTATAGCGACTCTTCCCTCTGCATCGGAATCAGAAACAACAAAATTGTTTTCCAAAAATACGCAGAAATCGCTTGCTATGCCAAGGAGAAATTTTTCTCTTGCAGCTTCGATAACTTCCGAGGCAGTTGTCATTCCATCAGTCCAGTCGTGACCGAAACCGATAAGAAGGTCAACCTCTGAACGAAATTGAGGACTGTCGCCACCGTAGCCGTCAGCTTTTTTCATATTTTCAATCATATGATCGTCAGCCGCATTGAACATCTGAGTAGCCAACACATCCCCAACGGGAGCGAAAGAATCCCTTGTCTGGCTTACAGCAGGTTCAGTAAGTATCATAGGCACAGCAAAGGACACGAGCATAGACAGAGAAACAAGAGCCGCAAATGCCCTTTTGCCGCTTTTATGCTTCTTAATATAATCTTCAACTACACAACGAAAATCTTTCATAACTCTCTCCTCCGTATGCGCCGATCTATATAAATAACATATGTAAAGATTAATTTATAATATTCCATGTTCCTATTATATCATTATCTGACTAAAAAATCAATACGTTTTAGTAAATTTTATTCAATTTGCATAAACAAAGCCTTAATTATTGTAACTTCCTACAATCATACCCGAATCATTCCTGTTAATTAAACCGTTTTTTCTACAGTCGGTATTATTACAGCAATATACATTATTATATATAAAAAGCCCTGTGCCGAAACATCTCAGGCACAGGGCGAGTATATATCAATTTCCCATATCAAAAAGCATTCTCATAAATTCCTCAGTAGAATAAAGTCCGCTTCGGTTATAGCGTCCTATACCGTAAAGGCATTCGGGATCGCGGGTAATATAATTGGGCTGTTCACAGCAGGTAAGCGTCATAAGAAAGCCGCTGTCCCTTATAACAGGCAGACTTTCACGGCTGACCTTGCCGAACGGATATGCAAATACTACAGGAACATAGCCGATATTTTCCAGAAATTCGCTTTGAAGACGCTGAATGTCGTCTGAAAGCGTATCGTGATACGCCTCCTCTGATTCTCCCTCATTTCGGGAACATCCGACCCTTTCGCTGTGCAGGGAGTGCATGTTGTAGGTATGATTTCCAAATTCCATTCGTCCTGAATCCGAAAGAATACAAATATCATCCCACGTAAGATAGGAATATCGGGGTTCATGAGGGTCTTTCACGGCGTTATTGTCGGTATAGCTGCCGACTATCGACACAAGAGCAGTCATATCGTATTTTTCCAGAAGCGGCAGAAGAACCGACATATTGTTGTAAAAGCCGTCGTCGAGTGTTATCATCACCGACTTTTCGGGGAGACTTCCGGCGTTTCTTGTGTAGTCTATGACCTGTTCCGCCGTTACAGTGGTATATCCGTTTTCCGAAAGCCAACGCAGGTCTGATTCGATCTGTTCGGCAGATACGGCATACTCCGACGGCGTATCGGTGTAAATGCTGTGATACATTATCACAGGCAGGCGTACAGGCTCTTCCGCCTTGGTCAGCAAAGCCTTTCCGCAGACTATAAGAAGCCCTCCAACAGCGAACGCTACAGCGTCTAATACAAGCAGACGCAGAAAATTCCTCAAATTACAGCATCGGTACATTTTCCTCACCTCTTTCAAAGCATATTCTTTATTTTTCGGGAAAATGCCTGTCTGCCGAAAGAATATTTTATACAGCGCCGAATATAATTTTATTGAAGGGCAAGTATAATAAGTGAAGGTCAGGTGAAAAAATGATACGGTTTAAACGAAAAAAGCCTTGGAGAATTATAAGGTGGACTGTACTTCTGACGCTCCCGATAGCGGCGGCAGGAACAGCCAAGTTTATCCCAATGATGCGATCGGCTGCGGAAAAAATGTGCATGTCAGACACGGTAAAAGAGACTTCGGCAGACGCTCCAAAGCAGAGCAAAACGGACAACGCGCTGAAATCGGATATTCTGTCGGGTGAAGACGTAATCTCCCACGGATACGGCGTATACGCCGAAATAAACAGTACGGAAGTGCGGCTGCAAAGTCCGCTTGATATGAAGTCGGATAACCCGGGAGAAAAGCCGTATCCCGAAAACTGGTCCAAGGGTATCAAGGTAATGCGGACAACTTATGGCGAATACAGCGGAACGTCATATTTCGATCTTGACAGCTGCGGTCAGGTAAACAACAAAAGCGACATTCCAAACGATACGCTCCTTAAAGAAAGCAGACTCCCCCCCGATTTTACTGTTTCGGAAACAGACGAGCCTCAGGTGCTTATTTATCATACCCACACCACTGAAAGCTTTGAACCCTTTGTCCGTGATAATATGGACGCCGAATTCAACTACCGCACAACGGACGAAACCAAAAATATGATAATGGTCGGAAACGCTATCCAAGCGGAACTCGAAGCCAAAGGAATAGGCGTGATACATGTAACGGAGATCCACGATTATCCCTCATATAACGGTTCATACGGACGCAGCAGGGAAAGTATAGTACCGATTCTGGAGCAGTACCCCGAAATAAAAGTTGCTCTGGACATTCACCGTGACGCTATAGCAGGCGCTGATTTTGCAGCTCAGCCGTATACGGAAATAGACGGCAGAGAAGCGGCGCAAATAATGATAATTTCAGGCTGTGACGACGGTACGCTCAATATGCCGGATTATCTGAAAAATTTTCACTTTGCAAGCAGTCTCCAGCAGCAGCTTGAGGGAGACTATCCCGGACTTACACGCCCGATACTTTTCGATTACCGCCACTATAATCAGGATCTTACTACGGGAAGCCTGCTTATCGAGGTAGGTTCTCACGGAAATACTCTGGAACAGGTCCAGTATTCGGGACAGCTTATCGGACGTTCGCTTTGCAGACTTCTCGAAGAACTAAAGTCAGCCTCTAAAAACCTCTCCTAACAAAAATCAAACAGGTTTTTAAAGGTTGACTGAAAGAATGGTGACAAAATGAGAAAAAATAAAAAAACGGCGGTCAGATGGGTGATACTCTACCTCATTTCAACCGTCGGTATATGGATGTTTTTATATTCATACGCCAACTCATACAACAAGCTGACAGACGATAGGATAGTTCCTGCCGCTCTCCATATGGACGAAAACGGCATAGAACTTGAAATAATCGGGAAAAGCTTCAAGCCCTCACTTGAAGCTTTTGAACCCGAAAGCAAGCTGTATTTCGGGACGTATCTTTTTATGCCCGAAGAAATGCGTATTTTATGTACTGAAAGTGCGTGGAAAAAGGTACTCGGGGCGGGAGGTTATTTCATCGTAAAAGCAGTTCAGTTCCCCTGCATAGTATAGATCCGCTCCGGGAAAATTCCTGAAATCATCGGGAGTATAGAGTGAAAACGGTTTTTGAAGCGTTATCCCTATCTTTTCCAGAGTATATGCTGCAAACTGCGAACAGACGAATTTCTTGTCCCTCGTCCAACTGATATTCAGATAAAGCGAAATAAGTCCAAGTAAATTATATGCGTAATCTTTGCGATTATTGACAAAATGACGGATTATCCGATTATACTCCGCTTTCTGTTCAGGGGTAACTCTTATGCGGTATATCTCGCACGGGATAAAACTGAATTTCCCGAGAGTACCCTTACCGACTATTTCTCTGTTAAAGGTTGCAGGCAGAATAAAGGGACGATATGTCCTGCAAAAGCTGTACATCTCCGACAGATCGGCGCTGCTTGAAAGTGAAACATGATTATATGGCTTTTTTGTCAGAAATCTGAAAAAGCGAGCAGGTCTCGTGCCTGTTTGTGCAACTATTATATAAATGTAATTCAAACGTTCACCTCCATACGTCAAAATGTAAAAAACAATTTATTTCCTCAATAATTATACCATAAACACTTGAAAATTTCAATAGCTTTTGGTATAATAATATATGGTAATGTTGTCAGGATTATTATTGATTTTCTTGTGCGCCGTCATAAACCTTGATATATGCGCCTGTAGCTCAGCGGATAGAGCAGCGGCCTCCGACGCCGTGTGCACCGGTTCGATTCCGGTCAGGCGTACCAGCGGTGAGTATAAAAAGGGAACGCCCTCTCTTGCAGGGCGTTCCTTTTTTGCGGAGCGCTTAAACGCTATGTGGAACATAGTCCCTTTGGAATCCCGATATTAGTTAGCTTAATGCGTTTTGAAAACTATTGAACAGGTCAATAAAACCCCGTCCGATTCATGAAATTACATGATTCGGACGGGATTTTTTTATTTTTCTGTACAGAACTCGACCTTTTCGCCGTTTAAGATCATATTAGTAGTTCTGACTGCGCACATCTTGCCGCACATTGAGCATGTGTGCCTGTCTGCCGGCGGAGTGCTTTCAAAGTATGCCCTCGCCTTATCGGGGTCAATGGCTATGGAGAACATCTTCTCCCAGTCAACAGCATGTCTTGCCTCAGCCATAGCGTTGTCGGCATCTGTGGCATGTGGGATGCCCTTGGCAATATCCGCCGCATGAGCCGCTATTTTGCTTGCCATTATCCCCTCCTTAACGTCGTCCACATCAGGCAGTCTGAGATGCTCGGCAGGCGTAACATAGCAGAGGAAGTCTGCTCCGCTTGCCGCCGCAATAGCGCCTCCTATAGCCGATGTAATATGGTCGTAGCCGGGAGCAATATCGGTTACCAGAGGGCCTAAAACGTAGAAAGGCGCATTGTGACATATTCTTTTTTGCAGCTTCATATTGGCAGCGATCTCGTTCATTGCCATATGTCCCGGACCCTCCACCATGACCTGAACGTCCTTTGCCCATGCACGTTCCGTCAGTGCGCCAAGCTCGATAAGCTCCGAAACCTGTCCTGCATCTGTGGAATCGTCGATACATCCGGGTCTGAGAGCGTCTCCAAGGCTTATAGTAACATCGTATTCACGGAGAATTTCCAGAACCTCGTCATAATGCTCGTAGAAAGGATTCTCATTGCCTGTCATCATCATCCACGCAAAAAGCAGCGAACCTCCTCGTGAAACAATATTCATTTTGCGTTTGTCACGCATAAACGCTTCAACGGCACGGCGGTTTATGCCTGCATGGATAGTCATGAAGTCCACGCCCTCCTCTGCATGAGCGCGGACTACCTTCAAAAAGTCCTCAGCGGTAATTTCAAGAAGATCCTTTTCAAGATAGCCGATAGCGTCGTACATGGGAACAGTTCCTATCATTGCAGGCGACTTTTCAACAAGCTGTCTGCGGAAGGTGTTGGTCTTTCCGTAGTTGCTGAGATCCATAATAGCTTCCGCACCGTATTTTATGGACATGTCCACCTTTTTCATTTCGTTTTCGTAGTTGTTGCAGTCGCCTGAGATTCCGAGATTTACGTTTATCTTTGTACGCATTCTCGTGCCGATACCCTCGGGCGAGATCGACTTATGGTTGATGTTGCATGGTATACAGACTTCTCCCTTAGCAACAAGTCCGCAGAGTTCCTGTTCGCTGATATACTCTTTCTGTGCGACTATCTTCATTTCGGGGGTAATTATCCCCTTTTTAGCCGCCTCCATCTGTGTTGCGTATTCTCTCATTTTATAAATTCCTTTCAATAAAATTATGCGCAAGAGGTCCGCTGCCCCTGCCCAAGTCAAGCGAAACGCTCAAAGCCTCAGAAATATAGCCTTTAGCAAGCTCGACCGCCTTTTCAAGAGCGCAGCCCTTTGCAAGATTCGAGGCTATCGCACTCGACAGCGTACACCCTGTGCCGTGCGTATTCGGGTTATTAATTCTTATGCTCTCTAACCATAAATACTTTCCGTCTTTTTTATAAAGTAAATCATCTGCGCTGTCTTTAAGATGACCGCCTTTGCAAAGTACATTACAGCCGTACTTTTCAGCAATGATTTTCGCCGATTCCTGCATATCTGCCAATCCGTTGATTTTTATGCCTGTTATAAGTTCGGCTTCGGGAATATTGGGAGTAACGATTGCCGCAATCGGAAAAAGCAGATTCTTTACCGCCTCATAAGCCGATTTACTGCTCAAATCCGAGCCGCTTGTCGCAACTGCAACAGGGTCAACAACTATATTTTCAGCTTTCCAGTATTTCAGTCTGTCAGCAATTACTTCCGCCGTTTCAGCACTTGAAATCATGCCGATTTTTACAGCGTCGGGACGTATATCGCTGAAAACCATATCTATCTGCTGTGCGACAAATTCAGGCGGTACATCATGTATTCCCGTTACGCCCGTAGTATTCTGAGCCGTCAAAGCGGTTATCGCGCTCATTGCGTATACTCCGTGCGCCTGCATTGTCTTTATATCCGCCTGAATGCCTGCTCCGCCTGAACAGTCGCTGCCCGCAATAGTAAGTGCAGTTCTTGTATTATAGACTTTTTTCCACGTTTCAGCAAGCTCCTTTGCGGCTGTATACGGATTATCCGCACCGAAAACTGCTGATACTACCGCAATGCCTCTGTTTCCGCAGCCACGCAGTTCCCACATATTGTCTTTTGTAATACCGCCTATGGCAACAGCAGGAATATTCACGCTTCCGCATATTTCACGCAAATCGTCGGGAGTAATTCGTATGGCATTCTTCTTTGTTGGCGACGGAAAAACCGCTCCCACGCCGATATAGCTTGCTCCCTGTTTCTCGGCTTTCCTTGCCTGCTCCACTGTTTTTGCAGTTGCACCTATAATAAAAGCTGTATCAGTATTTGCACGTATTTTTGCTACAGACTCATCTTCCAGCCCGACATGTACGCCGTCCGCACCGCTTAATCTTGCCGCTTTCCAGTCGTCGTTTACTATAAGTTTCACACCGTGCTTATGACATATCGGGACAAGCTCAGCGGCAATTTTTGCAAGTTCTTCTGTACCGGTATTCTTTTCCCGAAGCTGTATCATAGTTGCTCCGCCCTGTATCGCAAGTTCAACGTGCAGTTTCATGTCCTTGCCTTTTAAACATTCCCTGTCCGTTATTGCGTAGACTTTGAGCATATCGGGATCAAAGTTCATTTATTTCAGCTCCTTTCCTTAAATCTTCTATAAATTCAGCAGGATTTTCACAAGTCATAAAACCGCTCATTATGCAAGCGCCGTCCGCACCTGCCTGTACAATCTGTGCTATGTTCTGCGGATCTATTCCGCCGATAGCGTATACAGGTATTTTCACACTTTCACAGACCTGCTTCAGAAATTCAAGTCCACGAGGAGCTAAATCAGGTTTGCAGGAAGTTTCAAAGATATGCCCTGTCGTTACATAATCAGCACCCTTGCTTTCGGCTTCCTTTGCCTCGTCAACTGAATGCACCGAAACACCAACAACACGTAGATAATTCATTTCGCTGAGCGGAATATGCTGTAACATCGGCATTGTAAGATGAGTATCACCTAATAAATCAGGGTGAAAATACTTACTGCACGGTACGCCGTATTTATCGCTTATTTCAAGGACTTTGAACGCAAACTTAACATATTCCCCGTCGCCGCAGTTTTTGTCACGGAATATTATTCTGTCGGGCTTTGCAGCGGCAATTTTTTCTATTCTTGTCAGAAAGTCCTCTCTGCAAAGCTTGCGGTCGGTAACGCAGATAATCTTAAACATAGAGATAATCGTTCAGCACAGGCTGCATTCCCTCGTTGGTCATATCGGAGTACATTTTTCCGAGACTTCTGCCGTCGCTTATTTCAAACTGCTCGTCGCCCTCTGCCGAATCCGCCTCCTTTCCCGTATACTTGCTCTCGTGGTCGCCTATACCCGTTGAAACTCCGGCAGACACCTTTGTAGCCGCTATTTTCACGATGCCGTTGCGGAAGCTTTCGCTCTCCCTCGACGATACCGTAATTCCGCAGAACGGCAGGAAAATACGATATGCGCAGAGTATCTGACAAAGCTGCTTTTCGTGAACGTCCAAAGGATTTATCTCATCGTTATTTATAATGGGACGAAGTCTCGGGCAGGATAGGGAAATTTCCGCATGAGGGTACTTTCTCTGCAAATAGTATACATGCAGAGCGCTTGCAAGAGCGTCCTTACGGAAATCGGAAAGTCCCAACAGAGCCGAACACGCTATGCCCCTCATGCCTGCCATTAACGCACGCTCCTGAGATTCAAAACGATATGGGAAAACCCGTTTATGCCCCAGCAGATGAAGCTGTTCGTAACGGTCGCTATCGTATGTCTCCTGAAACACAGTCACATAGTCAACTCCGCATTCGTGGAGATAACGGTATTCTTCGGTATTTACGGGATATATTTCAATGCCCACCATACGGAAATACTTTCTTGCAAGCTTACACGCTTCGCCGATGTACTCAATGCTTGACTTTGCACGGCTCTCGCCTGTAAGGATCAGTATTTCCTCCATGCCGCTTTCCGCTATTACTTTCATTTCATGGTCTATCTGCTCCATAGAGAGCTTCATGCGGCGTATGTCGTTGTAGCAGTTAAAGCCGCAGTAAACGCAGTAGTTTTCGCAGTAATTGGCGATATACAGCGGTGTAAACAGATAAACGGTGTTTCCGAAGTGCTTCTGCGTTTCAAGCCTTGCCCGTTCTGCCATTTTCTCCAGAAACGGCTCTGCTGCCGGCGACAGGAGCGCCTTGAAGTCCTCCGCTGTACAGCTTTCGTGAACCAGCGCACGGCGGACGTCTGCGGCGGTATAACGGCTGTAATCGTAGCTTTTCATCTCCGAAATGACCTTATCGTAAATGTCGGAGCTTATCCGCTCCATGCCTTCCATATACTTCATGTGATCTGTGCGGCAGGAGGGGTCTGCCTCAAGCTCGTGCTTGCGCTTGAGAGCCGCCTCCGAAAGCTTTTCGGAGTCCACAAAATAATTATTTTCCATATTCACACCTCAGTCACGCAGGAATCCCGTCAGGGTATCGGAGGGTGAAGCTCCTCTTGTGAGAACTCGTCCCAATCCTGATAAATACGCCTTTCTGCCCGCTTCAACAGCTTGACGGAAAGCCTCGGCCATAACGGGAAGATCTCCTGCCGTTGCCAATGCGGTATTGGACATGACTGCCGCCGCGCCCATTTCCATAGCCTCACATGCCTGCGAAGGACGTCCGATGCCTGCGTCAACGATGACAGGCAGGTCTATCTCGTCTATAAGTATCTGTATGAAATCCTTTGTAGCAAGTCCCTTATTCGAACCTATAGGCGACGCAAGGGGCATTACGGAAGCCGCTCCGGCATTCGCAAGATCACGGGCGGTATTAAGATCGGGGTACATATACGGCATGACCACAAAGCCCTCCTTAGCGAGTATCTCCGTTGCGCGCACCGTTTCTGCGTTGTCGGGAAGAAGATATTTTGTGTCGCGCATTATCTCGATCTTAACGAAATCGCCGCAGCCGAGTTCCCTTGCAAGACGGGCGATGCGCACAGCTTCGTCGGCTGTTCTTGCGCCGGAGGTATTGGGAAGAAGCGTTACCCCCTTGGGAATATAGTCGAGAATATTCTCGCTTTCCGCAGTATTTGCCCTACGCACCGCAAGAGTGATCAACTCAGCCCCCGCATACTTCACCGCCGCCTCTATAAGCTTAAGGGAATATTTTCCCGAACCCAAAATAAATCGGGAACTGAATTCATGTCCGCCTATTATGAGCTTATCATTTTCGATCATTTTTGTTCCTCCTGAAATTCTTCATTAATCAATTGTATAGCCTTATGAGCCTGATGAGCTGCGCATACCATCACACGGGAGGAAACAAGTCCTGTTCCCTCGGAAACATCGCTTTCGCCGTCACCGGATAAGTAGAATCTTTTTGCTATTTTCCGCGTTTTTATTGCGTTTGCGGAAAACAGACCTGCCATTCCCGAAGCGGCTATAAGATATTTTTCGGGCAGCCGTTCAAGTACGCAGTTCACAAGCTCCGCCTTTGACTCAGGGTCGTCGAACGCTTCGCATATTACGTCCTCAGAAGCGAGTATTTCGGGAATATTTTTCTCGTTAAGTCTAACGTTGGTTCTGACTACTTCGCAGTATGGGTTGATCCTTTTCAGAATTTCATACAGAGCGTCCGTTTTGTACTGTCCGATCTGTTCCAGAAAATACTGCTGACGATTAATATTTGAAATGTCCACACGGTCAAAATCAATTATTCTGACATGCCCCACGCCTGCACGGACAAGGCACACAGCTATATTAGACCCAAGTCCGCCAAGTCCGCAGACCGCCGTTCTTGCCAAGGAAAGCTTCTTTTGCAGCTCGGCTCCGTGACGTTCCGCCAAAGCGCTGTATATCTCCTCATATGTTGGGATCATTGCATCAGCCTCCGCCGACAAAACGGACTATCTCAACGGAATCGCCGTCCTTTACGAACGTTTCGGAATAGCTCGCTTTAGGCACTATTTCCACGTTAAGCTCGACAGCCACCCTCTGCGGAGAATACCCCAAAGCTTCAAGCAGCTGCGCAATGCTTTTTCCCGAAGCGTCTATCATTTCACCGTTGATCCTTACCATAATATCACTCCTTATCAAACAAAAAGAGCCTGCAAACGCAGACTCCCATAAAAACTTTATGTTCCCTACGTTGGCATTATCCAAATCAGGTTTGGGCTATGCCGCCCACGGGTCGAAGGTCGCACCTTCCTCTCAGCCTGTAATACAAGCTCCCCATTTATTATTATAACACACGTTTTTTTAAAATGCAAGTACTTGTAAAAAATATGTATGCGTCAAGTAAAAGTAGGCAGAAAATCACAAAATAGTGAAAATGCACAAAAATCAGATAAGAGTTTGGAAGCAAATTTAGCTTTTATGAAATAATCAAATTTCACAAATAATATTGACATTTTGTTGAAATCGTGCTATAATATAACAAAAAAATTAGACGTCCTCGGAAACTAACGCACATAGCTGTTTTTCTCAGAAGAAATTTTTAGAGATGCACTTAATACAAAGTGAATTTTGAGCATCATAGTAAGGGAGTTGTTAAATATGAAAAAAATTGCTAAAATAACGGTAGCATTGCTTATGGCGAATTTATGTTTCCCATATTTTGCGGCAGAAAATCACTTTGCAATTGCAGAAGGAACAAATGGCGTTACCGTTTATTCGCTGTGTCCCACCAAGGATTCAGTGGACGACTTCTATGCTATGTTGGACAATGCGGATATAAATGGTGTGTATGTAGAAGACCTGGCTCTTTTAAACGACCGGAAAAACTGCTACTGGATTCAGACTATTCCCGAAAATCCCGATGATACAAGTATCAAAGACCTTTGGATGTATTTGTATAAGGATTCAAATACAGGCGCAGCACATCTGGCGGTTGAAGATAAGGTAGTACAGTTTATCGGAAATGACGACGGTCTGGGAGTTACGTCATTAGCTCTCGGAGATCTTAATAATGACGGCTGGAATGAAATTTATTTTACTTATTCATGGGATCCCGGTACGTATTGCTCACAGGCAGGATATTTCGACACCAAAACATCAGAGGTTTATTATTTCGGCGATTATATGTGTCCTGACAGCGAACTGATTTTTACGTCAGAAAACGATGCGCTCACTATTTGCAAAGCTGAATTGACACATTATGAAGATAAGGTGCATTTCGAGCTTGAAGCTGACAAAAGTATAGCGAAAATTGTCTGCAACGACGATGAAATAGAGATCGAACCTCTTTCCGATGACTTTGTTGAGCTTGAATCCAAACTTGAACCGACTAAAAAGCCGATGCCGGACTGGCTTCCGAAAAGCGCTACAGAAACGAAAACATTCATAAATGAAAACGGCGAAATATTCATAAAAGACGGATTTATATGTTATCTGACATACATCTCTGGCGCTGACTCATATAGAGGTAATATGATATGTCTCTCGGAAAAATCCGATGTCAAGGCTCCCGTTTCTTATAAAAAATACGGAGACCAATATTATGGCGATTATATAGTTTCCTGCTTTGAAATGCAGCCTGATTCTTATCTTGAAATATACGATGCCGGTTATAAAGATTCACCGCATTACTCATATATCTCTGATGAAAACGGTGATGTAAATGAAGTATTCAAGGGCGATGTAAATAAAGACGGCAGTATCAACATATCCGACCTTGTTGTACTTCAAAAATGGCTCGTCGGAAATGGCGATAGTCTTGACTGCTGGCAGCTCGCAGATATATGTGATGACAACAGCATCAATGTGTTTGATATGGTTATGCTTAGAAAAATTCTTATTGAAAATAAATAACTCTCTATCTGTACAATAATGGGAATGTATAAGCAGTCTGCGAAAATTTGATGTAACATCATACAAGGAGTAATGCACGTGGTATAATATTACTGTAACTATAGTGACTTCAAGATAGCAAGTCCGTTGCAGACCCACTCCCCTGCATAAAAATATTGTCTTTATAAAATAAATCCCGTCAAAGCCGCAATTTACCACCGCTCTGACGGGATTTTCTTTTTTTAGGGACTTTTTACAGTCCTCATTTTTTCTTTAATGGCATGACGATTACAATATAGCCGTTTGCATATAATGTTTGTTTTGGTGGAGGCGATGCGTAATCCATGAAAAATGCGTTTTTGCAAGTTTTCAAAATTCGGAAGTACCGATTTTACGTCGTTTTTTGCATCTCATATCTAATCAGTTCAAATAGATCATAATCACCATTCACGTCACTAAGGTATTCAATTTTTCATAGATGTAAATTAATGTCTTCTCAAACCGCTTTTTTATCAACAAGTGCTTTTACCTCATCAACTGTCAGTGAAGTAATCTCTGCAATTTTCTCGATTGGCAAATCACTTTCCATTATCATTTTAAGTGCGATTTCTTTAGCTGACTCACGTTTAGCTTCCTCAGCAGACTCACGTTTTACCTCTTCTAAAATCTCACACATGATATCTACACCTCCGATTTCGTTCTTGAAGTATTTTACCCTTTCAGCCAACACCTCATAATTCATATCTTCTGCATTTTTACAGAAAAAATCCTGCATCAGCTTACCTATTTCTGTCTGGTCTTTACATTCGCCATTCACATATATGATATGCGATTCATCACCAAAATTCACATTTCCAAGTTCTTTTATTGTTCTTTCAATTGTGTAAATCGGCTTTCCGCATTTCATAACATCATGTCTTGTAATAAAGATAATATAACTCTCAGGAAGTTCATCATATTTTCCGCCAATGTCTGTAATGTTTGCATCAATTAGACTGCTGTTATACCTCGCTCTTTTGGGAACAGCTTCATTACTTTCATTCTGCACTTCAATGTTATAATATTTGTTATCCTTATCAACAGCGAAAATATCAAGTCTTATTGAACGTCCCTGAAGATTCTTTACGCTGTACTGTGAAGTGACTTCCTTGACAGACAGTTCTTTTTGAAGAATAATCTTCAGAAGAAGTTCGGCACAAGTTTTATCCTCGAAAACTTTTGACATAAATGTATCGTCCATAAGACAGAACCGCTTGATTTTTTCAAGATAGTATTCTCTGTTTATCATTGGCAGCACCCCAAGCCTATCTTTTTTCTTTATTACTTAAACTTCCCACAAACAATTCAAGTAGAAGGCGCATAAAAACGGGAAAAGATGGCAGAAAAAGTGTCAAGAAACCTTAATCATATCACGCAAGCAGGAAGGGAGACGAGAGATAATTTCAGCCATCAACTCTTCAGCCTTTTCTTCAGTCAGGCAATACTTTTCAACAGTTACTTCAATAACAGTTTGGAGAATAAGAGCCATCGAACGCTGAAAGCTGATATCCTGCAG
>CANQVK010000045.1 GCA_947627275.1 uncultured Ruminococcus sp.
AAACACAGAGACGGGTTCAATCAAATGATCACAGATGCTCTGAACGGAAAAATCGACCTCATCATCACAAAAAGTGTGAGCCGTTTTGCCCGAAATACCGTTGATTCTCTTTCTACGATACGAAAACTGAAAGAACATAACGTTGAGTGTTATTTTGAAAAAGAGCAGATATGGACATTTGACGGAAAGGGCGAATTGCTCATAACGATTATGAGTTCTCTTGCACAAGAGGAGTCACGTTCTATTTCCGAAAATGTCACATGGGGACACCGCAAGCGTATGGCTGACGGAAAGGTTTCTCTTCCTTACTCCAGTTTTCTCGGCTACAAAAAAGGCACTGACGGTCTGCCGGAGATTGTACCAGAAGAAGCGGAAATTGTCCGTTTCATTTATCGCTCTTATCTTGAAGGAATGACATCTTACAGCATATGCAGGGAGCTTATGAAGCGTGGTATTCCATCGCCAAGCGGTAAGGAAAAGTGGTACGCATCAACAGTTGAGAGTATTCTAACTGATGAAAAATACAAGGGGTCTGCACTGCTCCAAAAGAGCTTTACCACCGATTTCCTTACGAAAAAGAAAAAGGTCAACGAGGGTGAAGTTCCACAATATTACATTGATGAGAGTCATGAGGCAATTATAGATCCGCAAGATTTCGAACAAGTCCAGCTTGAAATGGCAAGGCGTAAAAAGCTTGGAAAGCAATACAGCGGAAATTCACTCCTTGCAGCAAAACTTGTCTGTGCAGACTGTGGATGTTTCTTCGGTTCAAAGGTCTGGCATTCTACTTCAAAATACCGCCGTGTGATTTACCAGTGCAACAGCAAATTCAAAGGCGAACATTTCTGCACTACACCTCATCTGTATGAACCCGAAATTCAACAGAAGTTTTTGAACGCTTTTTCCCGATATTTCGGGCAGAAAGATGTGGTTATCAGAAATTGCCAGTTTGTGTTAAATCAGTTAAAAATACAAGATGAACATAATGCCGACTTGCAGGCAGAGTTTGAGAGAATCAATGAAAAATTAAAGCAGTATATCAGCAGTGGCGGAACTGATTCCGATTACAGCGAATTGAATGCAAGATATGAGGAAGTTGCTGCCCAAATTGATGCTGAAGAATAGCTTGCGGTCGAACGAAAGGGCAGAATTGCAAAAATGCAGGATATTCTGCGTGTACTGAAAAAATTCGATTCCATTCTTGAAGCATTCGATGAGAATATCTGGACAGTTCTTATTGAAACGCTGACAGTTTTCCATGACGGCAGTATGGTGTTTCTGTTCAAGGACGGGACGGAAGTTAAAATATGAATAAAAAACATAATCCCTGAACGGCGAAAAATACCGCTGTTCAGGGACTTTTTGCTGTCAACCGTTTAGTGGGTGCATTGAATACTGTAATCGTTTGATTTTGCACCCAAGCACGAAAAAATGCACCCACCAAGTGAGTGCATTTTCTACATTGTATCATTGAAGATACGATTATGGTCTGAGTGACGGGACTTGAACCCACGGCCTCTACCACCCCAAGGTAGCGCGCTACCAACTGCGCCACACCCAGACGTAAGGGGTAAGCTGAAATTTGAAAGGACTTAATGTTCTCTCCATTCAACGATATTAATTATATCACTTTGGAAATAAAAAGTCAAGCATTTTTTAAGCAAAAATATATATTTTTTTGTTTTAACAATTTGTCGATTTTATAATGACAGCGAGGTATGAGAGATTGATTTATTTGAATCAATTTAACATACCTGATTAGGGTTTTTAAAGATTTGACTGTATACTCGGCGTTATTGGATATTTTGCAACGGCGGCGAGTATTAAAAAAGCGGCTTATCACTCTGACACATCGTATGCTGGCACTCGGAGAACGAGAGTGCTAAATTTCACCTTATTTTCACAGAATCGTAAAATTCCTGACATAAAGCGGCGGTATTATATAATCATCAAAAGAAAAGAGATGATTCCAATGGAGCATGAATATTACTTTACAAAACGCATAAACTAAAACCATAAAACTTTTGGAGGTAATTAATTATGATGTACGGAATGACACCCTTTGCAAGAAACGCATTCAGCCTTTTTAACGCTTTGGACGACTTTGACAAGGACTTTTTCAACGGAAGCATGACTGTGAACAGTTGCCGCACAGACATTCGTGACGCAGGCGACAAGTATGTTATGGAATCCGAGCTTCCCGGCTTCGAGAAAGAGGACATCAAGCTTGATATAAACGGAGATTATCTCGTGATCTCCGCAGAGAAAAAGAACGAGCAGGAGGATAAGGCGGAAGACGGAAGATATATCCGCCGTGAACGCACAATAGGCTCGTATAAAAGGAGCTTCGGAATTTCCGATGTAAATGCCGAGGAGATTTCCGCCGAATACAAAAACGGTATCCTCACAATAGAGCTGCCCAAGAAAAAGGCACAGGAGGCTGTATCAAAGAGGCTTGAGATCAAGTGATGAAAATTATCTGCAATGATAAATCGGGACTGTAAAAAGTTTCTCACAGCAAGAAAAAACCGAAGGTCTGCTTTTCACAGACCTTCGGTTTTTGTGTTATGTTGCGGCATTCAGCTTTACTTATGCCGTGACGCTCCGTTATTTGCAGCGATTTTTTCAAGCTTTTCCGCCCTGAGGAGCGCAGAATCAATGTGGTCGCAGAAATTTTCATGTCCGACTCTTTCGGTGAAGCCTGCCTTTTCCATAGCGTGCATAGGCTGTTCGTTTACATGTGAGAATACGACTTCGATATTATGCTTTTTGCATCGTCTGGTTATCTTGTCAAGCATTGCCACGCCCGAAGCGTCTATGGCAGGGACGTTTCGCATTCTTATAATAAGAACGTCTATTTTGCCAGCGTCATCGAGAATATAGCTGAACTTGTCCGAAGCGGCAAAGAACATCGGACCGTTTATTTCGTATACCCTTGTATTGTCGGGAACTTTTTTCAGTGAAATATGATCAGGGTCGGTATCTTCGTCATCAACGTATACCCAGTCGTGTCCCTCCGTTACGTCAGCCATACGCTTCATAAAGAGCAGTGCAGCAAGGACTATTCCCACTCCGATAGCGATAACAAGGTCGAATACAACGGTAAGAATGAGCGTGATAAAAAGCACGGCAATATCGCTTTTGGGCGAGATCTTTACGCAGTTCACGATCTCTCTCCAACCGCACATGTTATACGCCACAACAAATAGTATCGCCGCAATGGTAGGCATAGGTATCATAGCGGCATATGGCATGAGCAGAACGAGGATAACGAGCAGCACGACTGCGTGAACCATGCCTGCTATAGGCGTTCTGCCGCCGTTTTTGATGTTTGCCGCCGTGCGTGCGATAGCTCCCGTAGCAGGTATGCCGCCAAAGAGCGCGGAGACAACATTGCCTGCGCCCTGAGCGGCAAGCTCCATGTTTGAGCGGTGCTTCGAGCCTATCATACCGTCCGCCACAACGCATGAAAGAAGCGATTCAACAGCGGCAAGTATAGCAATTGTAAACGCATTCGGAATAAGCGATCTTACTCTTTCAAATGTGACCTCCGGGAGCGAAAAAGACGGAGGAGCAGACGAGATAGTGTAAAGATCGCCTATAGTGTTGACCTCCATTCCGCTGAGTTTTACGATAGCCGCCCCGACAATAACGGCGATAAGCGACGGCGGTATCTTGCCGAGCTTCTTCGGCCAGAAAATGAGGATAGCAAGGGAAATAATGCCGATAAGAAACGCCATAGGATTGAATGTATTTAGCGACTTGAATATTTCTGCTATTTTTTCTGTCGTTTCAATAGGAGAACCCGAAAACGACATTCCGCAGAAGTCCTTTATCTGCCCCACAACGATCGTCACTGCTATTCCGAATGTAAATCCCGTGGTGATAGTTCCGGGTATGTATTTGATCAAGCTTCCAAAGCGGCAGAATCCCATGACAATAAGGAATATTCCTGCCATTATGGTCGATATGACAAGACCGTCCATTCCCTCTGAGGCGACTATTCCGGCTACTATCGTAGCGAATGCGGCGGTCGGACCTGCTATCTGAACTCTACTTCCCCCAAGAAGCGACACCACAAATCCTGCGGTTATTGCGGTATATAGACCTTGTTCGGGATTTACTCCCGATGCAAGAGCAAGGGCGATCGAAAGAGGCAGAGCGATTATAGCTACAATGATTCCCGAAATTACGTCCTTGATAAACTGTGCTTTGCTGTAGCCTTTCATTACCGAAAAAAGTTTCGGCTTAAGCTTTTCCTCTGTTTTTTTGACTGATGCGGATTCTGATGAGTCCATAGCGACCTCCTGAATAATTTTCTTTCTGTAACGCCTATATATTATACATCTTTGCGAAAAAAATGTCAATAATAGCATTTATTGAAAGATATTAACCTTTTGCAGAGGATTTGGTATATTGTGAGCATAAACAACAGATAGTTGACAGCAAAAAATAAAAGATGTATAATTAAAATATAACTTCTCGGAAACTAAAAAATATTAGACCTCATCGGAAACTAACGTGTGCCGTTTGCCAAAAGATTTTAGCGATAGGCTAGGATGACGACAACGGCGGGCTGACGCCCTCCTAGGAGGAAGACGACGCATATCGCTAAAAGATCATGGCAGGCGGTATGCGGTAGTTTCCGAGGAGGTCTATTATACAAAGTAAGCTTTTTGCGTTTTGCAAAGTTAGATTTCCGCTGGAATACTGTATGTATTGCAAAGAAAGCTGATAAAGCAAAACACCAAAAAGACAAGTCAGACAGTGTTCTTTAGTTCCCGAGTATATATAGTAATCCTACCTGAAAATGAAACAAGTTCACTGATAAAAATTTCCCATAGCTGCGTTGTCGTCGTCACCGTGCGACAGCACGCTTTCCTCCTCCGCCTTGCTATGATAAATTTTTATTCAGTTCCTTTTGTTCAATTTTCAAGTAGGATTACTATATTGGTTGTCCGCAAAGGAGGCTTGAAAATGCAGGACAGAGTATATGCGGCTATTGACCTGAAATCTTTTTATGCTTCGGTCGAATGCGTGGAAAGAGGAATAGATCCCATGACTGCGCATCTTGTTGTTGCAGATACGACAAGAACCGAAAAAACGATATGTCTTGCGGTCTCGCCAGCCTTGAAGTCATATGGGATACCCGGACGGGCAAGGCTTTTCGAGGTCATTCAAACCTTGAAAAAAGTTAATTCCGAAAGATTGAATGACTACCGCAGAAAAATACACGATTTCAGAGCCGGATTCAAAGGCGAATCCACAGATTCCGAGGAACTTAAAATACATCCTGAGCTTGCGATAGGATTTGTTGCCGCACCTCCGCAAATGGCTCATTATATGAAGTTCAGTACTAAGATTTATGAAATTTATCTGAAATATGTATCGCATGAGGATATACATGTTTACTCAATAGACGAGGTTTTTATTGATCTGACCTCATATCTGAAAACCTATCGCATGACCGCCCATGAGCTTACTATGACTATTATACGCGATGTACTCAATTCTACGGGTATCACGGCAACAGCCGGTATCGGTACTAACTTGTATCTGTGCAAGGTCGCTATGGATATTGTTGCAAAAAAAATGCCTGCGGACAAGGACGGAGTGCGTATTGCCGAGCTTGATGAGGCGAGCTATCGGCGGCTTTTATGGGAACACCGTCCGCTTACGGATTTCTGGCGTATAGGACGGGGATATTCCGATAAGCTTGAAGCTGCCGGACTTTACACCATGGGCGATATTGCGCGTTTTTCCATTGATTACGAGGACTGTCTCTTTAAAATGTTCGGAGTCAACGCCGAGCTGCTCATAGACCATGCGTGGGGATACGAGCCGTGTACTATTGCGGATATCAAGGGGTACCGTCCAGAAAATAACAGCATATGCTCAGGACAGGTGCTTCAGGAGCCTTGCGGATTTGAGCAGACAAAACTTATAGTCCGTGAAATGGCTGATATGCTGTCTCTCGATTTGGCGGAAAAAGGACTTGTGACAAGTCAGATAACGCTTACCGTAGGATATGACATCAAGAACCTGACAGACGATAAAATAAAAAGTATCTATTCTGGCGAAGTGAAAATCGACCGCTACGGCAGAAAAGTTCCGAAGCATTCCCACGGGACTGCTAATTTAAGCAGAAAAACGGCGTCGTCACGGCTTATAACGGACGCAGTTACCAAGCTTTACGAGAAAATAACGAACGGCAGTCTTTTGATAAGGCGGATAACGTTGACGGCAAATAATATAGTCGCCGAAAGCTCTGTTGACGGTGAAAACAGTTTTGAACAGCTTGACTTTTTCACCGATTATGAAGAAAAAGAACGAATGCGCCGACAGGAGGAGCAATGCCTTGAACGTGAAAAAAAGCGGCAGAGGGCGATTCTGGATATTAAGCGGAAGTTCGGCAAAAACGCAATTATAAGGGGCATGAGTTTGCAGGAGGGCGCTACGGCAAGAAGCAGAAACGATCAGATAGGCGGTCATAAGGCATGAAAAATTATGATGATATTATAGAACTTCCTCGCCCGAGATCGGAATATCCGAGAATGTCGCGGCATGACAGGGCGGCTCAGTTTTCTTCGTTTGCCGCCCTTACGGGATATGAGGACGAAGTTGAGGAGACTGCACGCATTACGGACAGCCGCATTGAAGCGGACGAGGACAGAGCTGCGAGGCTCAATGACAGTCTCAGGTATATAGCCGAAAATATATACGATCTCCCCAAAGCTAAAATAATATATTTTGTCCCTGATGAAAGAAAATCAGGAGGGAAATATGTCAAGGTCATCGGAGAGGTGCGTCTGCTTGAAGAATATGAATCGGCTATTATTTTTAAGGACGGCAGAAAAATACCGATAAAGGATATATATGAAATTAATTTAATTAAAGAGGATTATACAGATGTCTAAAAAAGAATTGGTAAAAAGATATGTTTTATGCGCTGTGAGCTTATTTGTTTCAGCGCTCGGAGTTGCTCTTACAAAGCACGGAGAATTGGGAATGTCGCCAATTTCTTCGGTTTCAAATATTCTGAGTCTGAAATTCACGCAGCTTTCGCTCGGCAGTTGGCTTATCATCTGGAATTGCGTGCTTATAGCAGGTCAGTTGATCGTCCTGCGAAAAAAATTTCAGCCGATCCAACTGCTCCAGATACCGCTTTCCTTTTTGTTCGGTTGGTTTACGGATATTTGCATGATGTTAGTTGAGCGCATTCCTGCGGACGTATACATAGCTAAAATGTTAATGGTAATATCGGGTATAGCCGTGCTTGGTCTCGGCATATCTCTTGCTGTGACGGCTAACGTAATAATGAATTCAGGCGAGGCGTTCGTTAAGGCTGTTTCCGATGTAACGCAAAAGCAGTTCGGCAATATGAAAATAGTTTTTGACATATTCTGCGTTGTTTTATCAATAATATTGTCGATGATATTTTTTGATATGAAGATTCTCGGAACTCGAGAAGGTACGGTAATATCAGCGCTGCTTACGGGGATCATAGTGAAATTTTTTACAAAAGCTACAAGAGAACCGTTGGAGAAGTTGTTGACAAAATGAAAAAGGAGCGATTATTGGTCGCTCCTTTTTATGCTCGCCGCTGTTGTAACGTGATCTACGCTGAAAGAACCGGCAGCCATGCCATAGCGTTAAGCAATTCTGCCTTTTCTTCCGCCTCTGCAAATGAAAGGGTCTCCTCTGTGATAAAGGACGAGCCGTTTTCATCGGTATATGTTCCCTCCGGAAGCTCCTCACAGTTCTCCGGAACTCTGAAATACCATTTAGCCTTGAGTTCGCTTACAGGCGCAATAAAACTATTGTCCGAACTGCTTTCCCATGTCTGTGAGAATATCGTTACATTGTGCTTTGCAGCTTCAATAACATCGCCCAGAACTGCGCTTGCCGTCGGGAGCTTGCCTGCTCCCCTGCCGTAGAACATTGCCTTGTCGATACCGTCCGCATAAACCGTTACAGCGTTGAACACATCGCTTACCCCGGACATAATATCCTCATGAGAAACAAGCATTGGCATTACCGCCGGAAGTATCCTGCCGTCATCAAGCTTTTTGACAGACGCTATAAGCTTTACCGAATGACCGAGAATATCAGCCGCCGCAACATCACAGAGCTGTATTTCAGAAATTCCCTTTGTATACACGCTTTCGGGATATACGTGCTTTCCGAAAACAAGAGAAGATATGATACATATTTTGCGGCATGCGTCATGACCCTCAACATCTGCCGTTGGGTCTTTTTCGGCATAACCCAACTCCTGAGCAAGCTTCAAAGCCGCTTCAAAGGACATACCGTCAGCATACATTTTCGTCAATATAAAGTTTGTAGTACCGTTGAGTATTCCTGCGGCAGCCGTTATGTCGTTGGCTGCAAGACAGCGGTGGAGGGGTCTGATTATCGGAATAGCTCCGCCAACGCTTGCCTCAAAGAAGAAATTGCAGTTATTCGCCTTTGCAGCCGCAAGAAGAATATCGCCCTTTGCCGCTACAAGCTCCTTATTTGACGTTGCCGCGCTTTTGCCTTTTTCAAGAGCAGCCTTTAAAAATGTAAACGCAGGCTCAGTTCCGCCCATGCACTCAGCCACTACCGTGACCTCGGGATCATTGAGAACATCGTCAAAATTCTTTGTAAACTTGTCTTTATACGGCGAATCGGGGAAATCGCGAATGTCCACAATATATTTTATATCCATTTCACAGCCTGCATGATGCTCGATACTTTTTTTATTTTTATAAAAAAGCTCCACGACTCCCGAGCCGACAACTCCGTAACCTAATACCGCAACTTTAACTGACATAAATATTGAACTCCTTAAATATAATTTATCCTCATTCGGCTGAAAGTATCTTGACCTCCAACACTCCTTCAAGATCTGAAATCGAATTAAGCGATCTCAGCTCTTCGGGCGATGTCAAGCGCAGGGAAATATTCACCGCTGCCGCTCCGTCTACGGGAATACTCTGATTCACCGTCATAATATTCGCATGAAGACCGTGCAGAAAAACAAGCACACTTGAAAGGACTCCCGGACTGTCGCTCAGAAGAAGATAAAGATTGACTATTTTTCTGCTGAACAGCTCATCATATGAAAAAACTCTGTCCTTATACTTATAATAAGCGCTTCTCGATATTCCTATACGCTTACATGCCGAAGCGAAGCTCTTTTCGTCCTTTGTAGCCATGAGTTTTTTTACTTCAAGCACCTTTGTAAATACATCGGGAAGTATTTGTGCATCCACTACTATAAGCTGTGTTTTCTGTTCCATGACGTTCACCTGCTTAAAAATCGTACGTGACAGACGTACAATTGTACGCTGTATAATAACTATACCACTTTTTAACTTTCTTGTCAAGTGAAAATATTAAAATAAATATTTAATTATTCTATACGACCGTCCAAAATGAAAAACTGTTACAGTTTTATTCCGTTCACCGCTGATGCAAGGAAAGCTGACAAAGCAAAACACCAAAAAGACATGTCAGACAGCGTTCTTTAGTTTCCGAGGAGATTTATTGTCTCAATACAACATATACTCGCCGCTATAGCAAAATATCCAGTAACGCTGACATATATATAGTAATCCTACCTGAAAATGAAACAAGTTCACTGATAAAAATTTCCCATAGCTGCGTTGTCGTCGTCACCGTGCGACAGCACGCTTTCCTCCTCCGCCTTGCTATGATAAATTTTTATTCAGTTCCTTTTGTTCAATTTTCAAGTAGGATTACTATACTAAACGCTATAGCGGCGAGTATAAACGGCACTGCAATTACTCGCAATGCCGTTTTAGCTGATTTGTCCCTTTACAATAAATTTATTAATAAACTATCATTCCCCGAAGCGGAAAATTTTCCGAGTGCAGTCTTCGGCATGATGAATTTATTCATATACAACCTCAGAATTGTTTAATCATACCAAGGAGGAATTTCTGAAGTTTAACAAGATCAGAAGCTTCAACTTTTCCGTTACTATCAATGTCGGCTGCATCAAAAGCGAGAGTATTATTAAATCCGTCAGTAACTCCCATTCTTGCCAGACACATATCAAAGACATCGACGCACCCATCGCTGTTAAGGTCGCCCTTGATAATTTTCTCCTGCGGAACAGCAAATACGCTGTAATTGGCGGATAACCCGAAACCTCCATTTGTTCCGAGAGTAACTTTTTCGCCTGACTTTACATTCTTTTTGTAGAGAATAAACGTAACGTCATTTGATGATGAAACTGAAACTCCTGCATTTTTCCAGTTTCCAAGCCATGACTGGATATTTTCAGCAACTCTTTCGTCAACAGCTACATAAACAGTAATATCTGCGCCAGCCGTAAATTCTCCCAGATCGGAAGTATACATCTTTGAATCGCAAGCTGTTTTTATAGTTTCCGCGCCGACGAGATTTTCAGGAAAACTTGCAAAAGTAATATCACGATCGCCGTATATCAATGAACCGACGCCGGTATTATTATAAATCGACCAGTTCGCTGCATTGTCCCTGTCATTTACGATAAGCTCCTTAATAAGCGTGCCGTTTATCGGTTCTATCGGAGTTACAGTACTGCCTCCGAAATCTCCCGCAACCTTGAAATTATCAAGATATACCGAGCATGGAGCTGCTGAATTTGCTTTCAGTTCGATTTTGTTTTCGCCTGATTTAAGCTCGATATTTTCAGAAATTGTTTTCCAGTCGCTATAATTCGCACCCTTTGGCAAAGACAAAGTTTTGATTTTAGAACCGTTTACATAAAGGTCAATGCTGTTCACGTCCGATGTGGAGGAATATCTGAGGGTCCATTTAAATGTGCCTGCTTTATTGGTTTTAACCGTATCCTTAATTGCGGCGGAATCCTTAATGCCTAATTTCAAGAATCCCATTCCCTGAAATTTAGTAACATCTGTACGACAGCCATTTGTAACGTTTTCTTCGATATTCTTCATATCAAAGTTTTCGCCCTCATACTGACGTTCGCCTTTATAAAAATCGGGGAAAGACGGCACTTTTGGAGAAGATCTCTTATATGTTGCGGAACGTCCCGTTTCGTTTCCAGAACATTTAATTGAAACGTCAAGAGGGCCGTTGTGTTTAACTGTGAGGACATAATCGCCGTTATTCCAGCTTTCAGTTACAATACTGGGAGTCTGCGCCATGCCTCTGTCTTTGAATGTAAATTCGGGCTTTTCGGACGCTCCCGCAATTGTAATAGTTTCTTCTTTTGATGTAGTATAATAAAACTTGACACAATCCCGCCACCAAAATATAATAGAAGAAAAAGGAGAGTGTCAATAAT
>CANQVK010000046.1 GCA_947627275.1 uncultured Ruminococcus sp.
AGATAAACGCAGCAGATTGCTTCAGCGACGGCATCGTATCAGAAGCAGACGCTAAGGTAATGGCAAGATACATCCTCTGCGAATACACAAGCCTCCCCTTCGTATTCTAAGAAATATTCAGGTAAGACCTTTCATAATATACTTCCTTTAATAGACCGCCGCCCTGATCGGGGCGGCGGTTCTTATAGTTTGATATAGGATTGGTCTATTATACTCGCCGCTATTACAAAATGTCCAAGAAATGCTGAACGGAAAATTCGTATGTCAAGGAAGATGACGAAAGCGTACTTGTTTTGATTTCAAGTAGGATTACTATATATCTGCATTACTGGATATTTTGTAATAGAGGCGAGTAGAAAACAACGAAAGTCTGCTGCCTCTGTGAGGGTTGGGCAGTTCCCTGCAAGAGAGGGCGTTCATTAGTGTGGACACGGCACGCCGTGTCCCTACTAAACCTCTTATTGCTCCACCAACTAAACCTTGCCCAAATATACTTGCCGCTATTACAAAATATCCGGTAATACAGACATAAAATCCGTCTGTCAGCGTCATTATCCTCGCCATACGTCAGCATGCTTTCATCGTCTTCCTTGACATACGAATTTTCTGTTCAGCATTCTTTGGACATTTTGCAATAGGGTGAGTAGAAAACAACGAAAGTCGGCTGCCTCTGTGAGGGTTGGGCAGTTCCCTGCAAGAGAGGGTGTTCCATTAGTGTGGACACGGCACGCCGTGTCCCTACTAAACCTCCTAAGTTGTGAATAGCGGTTTCAGAATCACTGTACATAACTAATGCACGGCGTTCCCTTTTTCCAAAAATCCTACGTTATTCAGCGTTTTTAGTTTCCGAGGAGGTCTATTCCCTTAAGGCAACCTCTAAAAACCTCTTGTAAAAAAATCAGCTATGCACGACATTTGCTATGTCATTCCCTCTCGGAGTGCGACAGCACGACTTCGATGGATTTCCTTGCAATTGACGCACCTATCTGATTTTTTATTAAACAAACGGTTTTAGAGGTT
Organism: uncultured Ruminococcus sp.; assembly: GCA_947627275.1. GTDB lineage: Bacteria > Bacillota > Clostridia > Oscillospirales > Ruminococcaceae > Ruminococcus. The sequence goes on from CANQVK010000046.1 coordinate 1,021, forward strand.
ACCTTAAGTTGTTGTATGTATTATTGCAAAGCAAAAGACCCGTCCGAATTTACGGGCGGATCTTTGCTGTGCGTACATTATGAATATTTTGAAGGATTTATCGTTTAATAAGATTTGATCAGAACTCGAACGGGAGCTTCTTGTATTCGCCGAGGAGGTAGCGAACCATGACCTTTGCGTCAGCTTCGGTGATGATACCGTCGCGGAAGCAGTCGGCTGTTGCGATCTGAGCGTCGTTCATGTAAACGGGGATGTTGTTTTTAGTCTTGTAGATGTATTCGCAGAGACCGAGGTAATCGAAGCTGTCAACCACGCCGTCGCCGTTTACGTCGCCCTCAGCCTGAGGAACAACTTCGTAGCTGTTGGGGAGATACTGGTTTTCGAGAACCTGATCGGTCTCAACGAACATCTGCTGCCAGTACCAGCCGTAATCGCTTTCGCTGTCGTAAACAACGCCGATGCCGATGTGAGTCATGTTGGGGTTAAGGATGTTTTTTCTGTGACCGTCCGAATCCATCCACTGCTGGAACGTTTCGGCTGCCGTACCGTAACCGCATGCGATGTTCTCGGCTGCTGCGAGATAATCAACGACTTCGGTGTCGATAATGGAAGTGAATCTCTGACCGCCTCTGGAGTGGCTGAAATCCTCGATAGTCTCAACTGCTCTGATGTCGGCGATCTCGTTGAGATAAGGAACAACGTAGAGGGGTTCGAGACCGTTTTCTTCTCTGACTTCGTTCACGAGGATCGCTACCTCGTTAGCCATGGATCTGAGTTCGTCGTCGCAGTATTCTTCCGCTGCGAACGTGTTTGCCATTGCCGAGAATGCAAGAGTTGCGATAGACGCGAGAGCTGCGAGAACGCTCATTGTTTTCTTCATCATTTTAACTGTAGTTGTCATCATAATGTACACCTCCGAGAAATTTGAAACCTTACGGTTAATACGCTTTGTATAGAGAAACTTCTTTATTACTACCGGCTTTTGAGATTCTTGTTTTCCTCTGTCTGCCGTGCTTTCTGTTCTCTTTCTATGATTAGATTATACCATGGAATTCCGGCTTTTAATACCCGAATATTCCGGTTTTTTACCATAAAAATACGATGTGTATATGAGATGAACAGAAAAAAGCAGACGCCCGGGAAAGCCCGGACGTCTGCCTTATGAAAAGAGGTAAATTATGAAAAAGAGGTAAATGTTGTGGTTAGAGGTTATTCAGCGGACTGTAAAATTTAACGTCCGCTGAATACATATAAAGAAGGAAAAATGAAATGCGGCTGTTGTCAGAAGATATACGGCAGCTTGCTGTATTCTCCGAGAATATAACGGACAAGAACTTTTGCGTCCGATTCTGTGATAAGACCGTCACGGAAACAGTCGGCTGTTTCGAGCTGAGCGTCGTTGAGGTAAACGGGAATGTCGTTGGCTGTTTTATAAAGGTAATCGGCAAGTATGAGGTAATCGAAAGTATCTACGATAGCATCGCCTGAGAGATCGCCCTCAGCCTGAGGAATAATTTCGTGACGTTGTGGGATATATTCGTTGTCAAAGTGATAACCGTCCATAATTGCGAAAGTCTGCTCCCAGTACCATTGATACTGACTGTTCGGCTCGTAAGCCACGCCTACGCCCATATGGGTGATGTCTGGATTGAGCATGGTCTCGAAATGCTTTTCGGAATGGATCCATTGATTCATCGTTTCTTCAGGAGTGCCGAAGCCTGCCGCAATGTTCTCGAACAGAACGCTGTAGGGAACGAGATTGTAGTCGATGATAGTGGAGAACTTTGAGCCGTCCGGTCTGAGGTGGCTGAACGTTCCGATACATTCTCTTGCGCGTACTCTTGCCGTATCGCAGAGATAGGGGACTACGTACACGGGATTAAGACCGTTTTCAGCTCTCAGTTCGTTTACGAGGAACGCTATCTCTGTAGCCATGTCGCTGAGCTGAGCGTCCGTTACTTCTTCCGCATGGGAAGTTTTTGAAGGAAATGCGGCAACAGCAAAAATCATTGTGACCGCAGTTAAAAATCCGATTGCTTTTGAGAAAATTTTTTTGACAGCATTCATCATAACTAACACCTCCGATGAATTAAATAATATACGCAACGTTGAACTTGTTTTTTTACAAGTTTTTTAATCTGTCTTAATTTTACCATATTTTAGCGGAAAAATAAAGGGTTTTTAGCCCATTTCGTCACTTTGCACAAAGCTTTTCTACGTTTTGCACAACGAAAAAATATACAAAATGTATTATAAAAATACGAATAGCGACAGTGTAATTGTGTTGTTTTTTTACAAATGTGTATTGATTTTTTATATGGGCGATCGGGGACGTTTTAGTCAAACGGCTCTTGACAAATCGAGGGAAATATGTTATAATTATCTTTATGTAAGCGCGGATCGGGGGCTTTGCTGATTTAAAGTACAAAACGCCCGATTCAATGACCTTTCAGATAATCAGCGAATATTTTTTATGTGCTTTTATTTATAAAGTATTGAGAAAAAATCACTTCCCTGTGAAATTATACGGAAGCACAGAGGAAAATGTTCCGAAGCTAAAAAATTTTCATCTGAAAGGAGAAAGGAGTAGGCTTGCTATGAATAACATTAATCCCGAATTTAAGATAAGAGAGGTAGCCGAGCGAATTAGACTGACTCGTGAAAGCGTAGGCTTTACTCCCGAGGAAATGGCTGAAAAATGCGGCGTTTCCGCTTACGAGTACATGGCATACGAGGGCGGAGCAAAGGATTTCAGCTTCACCTTTATCTATAAATTCGCGAACGAGTGCGGCGTTGACATCACCGACCTTATGGAGGGCGAATCGCCGCATATCAACAGCTTTGACATCACAAGGGCGGGAAAAGGTCTGCCTATCGCAAGAAGAAAGGGTCTTACCTATCAGCGTCTTGCGCCGAATTTCAAGAACAAGATCGGCGAGCCTTTCCTTGTTACCATTCCTTATGTTGACGAAAAATTCAGAGTTTCTCATCCGCATACCCACGAGGGTCAGGAAATGGACATAGTTGTCAGCGGTCAGCTCAAAGTCAGAGTCGGCGACAACGTGGAGGTTCTCAACGAGGGCGATTCCATTTACTATGACAGCTCAGAACCCCATGACGAGTGGGCGGCAGGCGGAACGGAATGCAAGTTCTACGCCATTGTGTTCGGCAATAATTCCGCTCAGAGGGCTATCCAGCATATCGAACCCGTTATACTGCCCGGCGTTACGAATTTCGACCTTGCCAAGGTGGAAGACCCCGTGGCGGACAGGTTTATCGAGGTCGATACGGACGAAAACGGCGCAATGAAGGCTATCCGCTTCAAGAACGTTGAAACGTTCAACTTCGGCTTTGACGTGGTCGATTTCCTCGCCGCAAAAAATCCCGACAAGACCGCTCTTATATATGTTGCGGACGATCTCAGCGAGAAGCGTTTCACGTTTGCCGACATGAAGAAATATTCCAACATGACCGCAAATTATTTCCGTTCTATGGGCATCAAAAAGGGCGATAAGGTCATGCTGGTGCTGAAAAGACATTATCAGTTCTGGTTTTCTATCCTTGCGCTCCACAAGCTCGGCGCAATTGTTATACCGGCTACAAATCAGCTTGTACAGCATGATTTCACATACCGCTTCAAGGCGGCGGACGTTAAGGCTATCGTCTGCACAGGCGACGGCGACGTTGCGCATCAGGTCGATCTTGCCGTTGACGAATGCGGCATGAAGATCACTAAGATGCTCGTACATGGCGAGCGTGAGGGCTGGTTCAATTTCGATGAGGGCATCAAGGGATGCAGCGATGTTTTCAACCGTCCCACAGACCCCAACGAGCTTTCGTGCGGCCACGATACGAACCTTATGTACTTCACATCGGGAACTACCGGCTATCCGAAAATTGCGGCGCACAGCCATTTGTACGCTCTGGGACACTTCGTTACCGCGCGCTATTGGCATAACGTTGACCCCAACGGCATTCATTTCACGATCTCGGACACGGGCTGGGGCAAGGCTCTCTGGGGCAAGCTGTACGGTCAATGGCTCAGCGAGACATGTATTTTCGTCTACGATTTCGAGAGATTCCATGCGGATAAGATACTGCCGATGTTCAAAAAGTACGGCATTACAACATTCTGCGCTCCGCCGACAATGTTCCGGTTCTTTATTAAAGAGGATCTGTCGAAGTACGACCTCAGCAGCATAAAGTACGCTACCGTTGCGGGCGAGGCTCTTAATCCCGAGGTCTACAATCAGTTCCTCAAGGCTACGGGCGTTAAGCTTATGGAGGGCTTCGGACAGACGGAAACCACACTTGTTATAGGAAATTTCGTAGGAATGACAGCGCGTCCCGGCTCTATGGGCAAGCCGAACGTTCAGTATGACGTTGATATTGTCGATCCTGACGGCAACCCCGTTAAACCGGGCGAAACGGGCGAGATCGTTGTCCGCACAGACAAAAATACCCCTCCCGGACTGTTCCTCGGCTACTACAAGGACGAGGAAAAGACCAAGGAAGCGTGGCATAACGGCATTTACCACACGGGCGACACGGCGTGGAAGGACGAGGACGGCTATTATTGGTACGTCGGACGTGTTGACGACGTTATCAAGTCGTCGGGCTACCGTATCGGACCTTTCGAGATAGAGAGCGTTATCATGGAGCTGCCATACGTTTTGGAGTGCGGAGTATCTGCCGCTCCCGACCCTATCAGAGGTCAGGTCGTTAAGGCGTCTATCGTTCTTGTAAAGGGAACGGAGGGTACAGACGAGCTTAAAAAGGAGATACAGCAGTACGTCAAGGAGCATACTGCGCCTTACAAGTACCCGAGAATCGTTGAATTCCGCGACGAGCTGCCTAAGACTATCAGCGGAAAGATAAGACGCGTCGAGCTGAAAGGCTGATTCATATTAAATATATGAATTTTTACAGGGATACGGCATGCCGTGTCCCTGTAAAATTATCATGGAAATAAACTTTGCGTAAATGTTAATAAAAAATTAACTGACCGAAACTGTTGAAACCGATTCTCCGAGATATTAAAATTTTATATACATAAAGTTAAATCAAATTAAATATTCACAGATTCTTGTGCAATATGACGAAAACGGCAAAAAATAAATGCCTATTTACCGTTGCGATGTAAAATTTACAGTTATTTTGAAAAAATTTTCGAGATTCTATTGACAAATTGTGAATGAAGTGATATACTATAATTACCGAAAGGGGAAAGGGACAGAAATTTACCTAAACCCGAAATATAGTGCAGATGCACAAATTAATACAAGGAGGTTTTCTACTATGAAAACAACAAAAAAAGGTTTTACCCTTATTGAGCTGATCGTTGTTATCGCAATCATCGGCGTACTCGCAGCAATCCTCGTTCCTGCAATGCTTGGTTATGTTAAGAAGTCTAAGATCAACTCTGCTAACTCTGACTGCAAGACTCTCATCACAACATACAATGCGGCTATCGAAGAGATGGACGAAGAAGGCGTATCATGTGCTGCAGGTTGGTACGGTCATGGTATACTCGGTGGCTCTGGTGGCGGTCTTGAAGATTATCTTGGCTACTATTCGGATGCAGCTCTCAGCGGTAACTATGCTGTATATGTAGGTACAGGCGGTACAGCAGTATGTGCTATAGCTAAGAATGGTAAGTACTACGGTACATATCCTGCTTTTATCACTAATAAGAATTATGACAGTAACAAGTATGGTGATGGTAATGCAAATGATACTAAAGCGGCTATTACCAAATCTTCTATTGTAGGTGCTCTCGAAGCTTATTACAATGAGCAGCATTCGGAGGCTACCATTTCTCTTCCTGCACTTCCTCCTACGGCACTTTCAACTTCTACACCAAGTAACTAAGTTTAAATCCCCCTCAATGCGAGGGGGATTTTTTTAAAAACAAAGGGATACCGTATGTTACGGTATCCCTTTTAATTATATTCTTTCAAGAAGTTCGGAAGGCTTTAATGCGGGGATTGGGCTTCCTTTGAAATCACGTATATTTCTTGTTACAATATAATCAGCTTTTACACGGCTTGCACAGCACATTTGAAGTGCATCTTCAAAATCTGATGCAAGCATTTCTGCTGCTTTTTTTAAATCGGATGCTTTCAGCTCGATAACATCGAATATCATCATAATTTGATGTATCATTTGACAGGTTTTCTCAGGTGTAAGTTCTTTTCGGAGAATATATACAATGTTTGGTATAGAAACAGCCGAAATACAGCCGTCAATCTGCTCGGTTTCACATAATTTCCAAATTCTTGACGATGTTTCTACAAAATTGGTACGTTTGCAGAGTACGTCAAGGATTACGTTGGTATCAACCAATATTTTCATGGTTTTCAATCCTTTCCGCGCGGATAGCCTTATCATCATAGTCGTTTTTTAAAATGCCTGTAAGGGAGTCGGTAAGGAATGTAACGCTTGATTCATGTGAAATAAGTCTTGCGACTTCTTTTCCGTTTTTGAGAATGATTATCTCGTCCCCAGATTGTACAGCTTTAAGATAATGACCGAAATTATTTTGAATTTCAGTTGCTGTTGCAGTAATCATAAAAGACACCTCGCTTTCACTAATATTAGTATATCATTTTTTAGCTAATTTGTCAATGAAATTTTCCTCAGATTCAAAGGGTTTTTATTGACAAATAATTATTTTTATAGTACAATGTATTTGAGCTAATCCATAAAATTATGAAGAAAGAGAAAAAACAAAATATGAAAAACAAAAAAATATTTTTACTGATACTCGGTTTTGCGTGTTCGGCAGGTCTGGGAGCAGGCGGAACTTACCTTGCAAACTATAAAAAAATAAGCTTTATGAACAAGTATCCTCTTATTCTCGAAACGCAGGATTTCGCTGAAAAAAAGCTTGAGATAGGCAAACCCGAAAATTCCGCGGAGGAGGCGCAGATAAACGCTTATTTGTCCCTTTACGACGATAAATACACTCATTTTGAAGGCAAGACCGATATTTTTTCAAAGGAATTTATCGTTGAGGAGACGAACTCCTCTCCGCTCGCCCTCGGCAGCGGACTCAGGATAAATTTTGATAAAAATAACAATTTGTATATTTCTTTTGTTGCTCCCGATATGCCTGCCGAAAAACAGGGGCTTATGCGTGGGGACATTATTAAATCAATTGACGGCGAGCCTGTAACGGAGTTTAAAAAAGCGAAAAAGCTCAGAGGAGAGGACGGTACGACTGTTGAACTGCTTATAGAGCGTGACGGGGAAGAGGTTCAACTGACCTTCAAACGTGTCTGCGATACTATTACCTCTGAGGGAGTGACAGCAAAAAAGTACGGCGATACGCTGTATCTGCGTCTTGATGAAATAGGGAACTTCATGCTCGAACCTGCAAAAAAGGTGTTGTCTGAAAATAAATTTGATTCTTTGATTCTCGATCTGCGTGATAATCCGGGCGGCTCTATCAGTGTCGGAATGAATTTTACCGATTTGTTCATAGATAAGGCGGACTTGACGCAGTATGCCAAAAACGGCGAAGTAACGGTAATGTCCACTGCCGACGGCGTAGAATATGACGTCCCGATAGTAGTTATGGTGAACGGCGAAACAATGAGCGCGGCGGAAATGATAACTGCGTTTCTTAAGCAGTATGCCGATACTACGGTTGTCGGCACAAAAACCTTTGGAAAGGCTATATATCAGCAAACCGGCTTTTTCAAGGGGGGAACTCTCACGTACACTGACGGTTATGTGACAGTCGGCGACTGGGAATGTTATCATGGTATCGGCATTGAGCCTGATATAGAAATAGACATGGATCCCGACTATATCGGAACGGATAACGATATACAGCTTCAGGAGGCTTTAAGGCTTTTTGGCGAAAATTAACAGAAAATACTGTAAATTTATATGGATTTTTTCTCTCGTGACGATTGACAAATTATGAATAATCTGTTAAAATAAGCATAACAAAGATATACTGAGAGGAGAATTTTATATGAAAAAAAGGGGATTCACACTTATCGAGCTTATCGTAGTTATTGCGATAATAGGCGTACTTGCGGCAATTCTTGTGCCTGCGATGCTTGGATTTGTAAAAAAAGCAAAGATAACAGCCGCAAACACAATGGCAGGCGACGCTGTGAAGGCTATAAATTCAATTTTGTCGGATGACAATTCTTTTTCGTTTGCCACGGGCGATTATTGTCTTAATACGAACATAGGAACCGACCTTTCAACGGTAAAGGACGCTGAAAATGTTCCTATGACGAACTATCTCGGCGAATATCTGGAACAGGTCGGCACCTTGAATATAGCAGTATATATCAAAGACGGCGAAGCGGTAGCGGCTGCTGCCAAAAACGGCAAATACTACGGTACGTATCCTGCTGTCTTGACCAACAAAAATTACGATCAGAAAATGACAGGGTATACTATGACAGACGCTCTTGATCTAGCGAAATCGGAGGCTAACGTTACCGGCAGCAACGATAATGCAGGGGGTTAAGTCTAATTGCACAAATAAAGCGGTGAAAACTTGTGCATATTTTCTTACACGGCTTTATTGACAAATTGTGAATTTTTTGGTATAATAATAATAAGCTTATATTAGGAGGGCTTATTATGCGTAGAAAAAAAGGCTTCACATTTATGGAGCTTGTAATAGTTATCGCAATATTCGGCGTTTTGGTCGGTGTAATTACACCTGTTTGGACGAGGTATCTTCAGCGTTCAAAAATGAAATCGCAAAATCAGAAAGCAAAGGCTATTTTTAACGCGGCGCAGACTGCTATTATTGATCTGGATTTTTCTGAGAGAAAATACAAGGCGGCTTTGAACGGGGCAAGCGATGATTATAAAATAATTTTATATAATCATATTTACACTCCGGATTCGGGCGAATGGTATTATTACTGGGAAGGCAACAGAGGATATTTGTGCAACGCTAAAGGAGAAGAACTGAAAGCCGGTGATATGAGCTATTCGACTGAACGTACAAATACTTTAAACGAGTGGAACGAAAAGCTCGGAGCGCAGATAAGACGTATCGTTACTGACGATATGGTGTATAAGATCTATGTAAAAGATTATAAAGTTGAGGCTGTTGTTTCGGCGAATAATAATCATGACAGATATATCGGCTCACATCCCGTGACTATATTCAATCTCAGAGGTGTCGGTGTCGATAGTGACAGCGGAAGTACCGATCTTGAACACACTACGGCGAGGGCTGTTGATTTAAAGTGGTTTGACCTCGACAGTGTTAAAGATGTGAGCGGAACTAAAACGTTGGGAAGCGTTCCAAGCGCTGTAAATGCAACATAATGAAGTAAACGCACAGTTGAAAAGCTGTGCGTTTTGATTAGTTGTCGAAATAGACAAAAGGCGGAGGTGAATTTTGGAAACTATTCTACTTGACAAAGCGGAAGAAACGTGCTATAATG
>CANQVK010000047.1 GCA_947627275.1 uncultured Ruminococcus sp.
TTCGCTTTTTTCAAAACTTTTTTTCAGAAGCTCTCCGCTCGCCCCGTCCGACAGCTTTATCATTATATCATGATTTTCTCTTTTTGTCAACTAAAAGATTTTGATTATTTTTATATGATTTTTGTGCAATTTGCAGTGACATTAAAAAATCAGCGCAATTTCTATGATGCACTGATTTTTTGTATATATTCTTTTTTCAATTTATATAACGATATTTTCCATAGCATTCACGGAAAAACTCTATAACTATATCGGAAACAAACTGTCAGCTATTCCCTCAATTGTAATATTTGCTCCAAGCGCAGCGATTTTCCCAAATGTGCCGCCTTTGTACAAATGGCATCGGACTCGGCAATTTAATATGCAAACAAATAGTGATCCTTCATATCGCGTGTGATCAGGATCATCTCTATTTGTAAAGTATTCTAATGCGCCAGACCATTTTTTACCTCCTTCCATATTGAACAACGCACCGTTCACTATGATAATCGAGAAAAGCAATTAAAAGGTTACAATTTGCAAAAAAATTCGTAACTATTCATTAGACCTCCTCGAAAACTACCGCATACCGCCTGCCATAATATATTCTTATTATTTATTGTCAATAGTTTAAATGGCTTTTAGTATCAGTCATGGAATAGACGCAAACATTATTCTGTCTCCGAATAATGAATTGCGCTTATTTTAATATGTTATATTTTTTGATATATGTTTGTTTATCCTGACCAAAAATACTGGGATTTTTTGTTATTGAAAACAAAAACATTGCACATGAGTTGACAGAATCTATCATAAATGGTATAATTATAATGAGATTTATTAAATTAGGATTCAATAGTTTTATCAAATTCAGCATCCCTTTTTCATACGTATTTTACGGCAGACACGTTCATTGATTTTGTCAAAAATTCTTGCCGGATCGCAGTATTCCCACAGATTTTCCCTTATCAACGACAAAATTATGCTTGCCGATCTGCACATAAAAAGGATGCTGAATGTGCTTTAGGAAAGAAGGCAGAAGTATGATTTCCCATAAAAACAAGTCCGTTCTTGTTATAACAATTATCTTTAGTATACTGGTATTTTTGGCAACAACCTATAGTTTTATAGTTCCGGCGCAATCACGGACAACTCAGGATGCTTTGATCTGTAATCTTGAGGAACATATCCACACCGATGATTGCTTCGCTCCCTATACCGACAATTACAGCGACAGTATTCTTATATGTGGAATCGCAGCTGAAAACGGCAATATTTCACATATACATGATTCCTTTTGCTATGACGGCATGAATGATCTCATATGTCCTTTCGAGGAATATGTGCATAATCATGACGAGTCATGCTATAATGAAAATAACGAACAGATCTGCGGAATTACCGTGCATCAGCATAGCGAACAGTGCTTCAGCGATACGGTAAACAGGGAAGATTATCAAATGCTTGTATGTTCGCAGGAAGCACATACCCACAGGGAAAGCTGCTATGAACTGCATACGCAGGAAGAAATTGTCCCGTCAGAGGATATACAGATCGAAAATTACGATATTCAGCCGCTGAATGCCGAATTTGAAAGTCAAGAGGAGGTTTACCGCGCGGAAAATACCGTGGAAACGTACTCCCTTGATACCTCCAATGCTATTGATCTGAGCGAAATGGAGAACGGCTCTTATAAATATATTGAAAATATTACGGTAAGCTATCAGAAATCCGATAAATGGGTCCAAATTGATAAAAACGGCAGCAATAATCAGAGTCTGCCTGCTGATGCCGACTATAGACTTGAGGTTTCCTACAAGGATATATCAATAAATGAATTGAAAAATCATGGCGGCAAACTCATGCTCAGTGGTATTCCCGACTGGCTTAAACCCGACGAAAACGGCGAAATTCTGCTTGACTCAGTGCCCGTTGCATCAATGCAGGTGCAGAACGGCACGGTTCTTATAAACTTTAAAGAAAATTTTATGACTGACCACAGCAACGATACCCTCAGCGGATCTTTCTTTGTAAGAGGAAGCGTTGACTGGCATGAGCTGGACAGCAATAATGCAGGCACAATTAGTCTGCCTACCATAAATATGACGATCAACTTTGAAAATGATCTTCCGCAGAAATATGGACAGCTCAGCATCAATAAATCAGAGCCGGAACTCGTATCCGGCGATAACGGGACGCATTATCTGAAATATGTATTGACCGTCAAGTCACTTGAATCTAATGTTACAATTCCAGATGTTACGGTCAAGGATTCTTTCACAAGAAACGGCGGATATATCGCTGAATATTGCGGAATAACTGGCTCGGAACAAACTCTCAGCAAATATCAAAACGGTTTTAATCCTTTTGAAACAAGGACAGGTTCTGCCGGAACTGTTGTTAAAAATGCGGATTCCATGTATTGGAATATAGGCGATCTTCGTCCGCAGGAAGAACGCAAGCTTACATATTATGCAAAGCTTGACCCCTCTTATATCGGCTCTTTCAACAAGGGAAGCATAGTCAATTCCGCAGAGGCTTTTTCCTCGGATACTTCAAAAGGCAGCACCTCCAGCGGATTTATTCCGAAAGCCAACGCTTCAATAAATAAAACTCTTGACGAAAGCAAAACACAAGTTGATAAATACGGCACGGGTACTCTTACTTATAATATTGAAATAAGCGCGCCGGCTGACAACAGCTATGACCTGAAAAATTTAATACTCCATGACTATGTTGATCGAAAATTCAGCGGATTTGTAACATATCCCGATAGTGTTACGGCTGTAAGCAATATGACTTCGGGAACGCAGAATTATTCTGTTACTAAGCCCGATGATACTTCTTTCAATGCAGTTATATCTACCTTAAAACCCGGCGAAACAATAACCGTCACCTATGAGGTGAATGTCAATAATATTCTTCTTTCCGGTGCGGGAACTATTGATTTTCTCAATACAGCGGAATTACTTCCCGGTAATAGTTCAGGCGGAGTTGTGCCGGGCTACCTTTTCAGCAGTTCACAGAACACTCATACTTTTAATCAAAGTCAGTGGATGAGAAAGCTTGACGGCGGCAATCTTGAAACAAATGTCACAGTTCAAATTGATCCCAATAATGCTTATGAATTTAACAATTCTGATATAGTTCGAGCAACTCCACCTGAAAATTTCACAGTTCCAAAAGGCGACAAAAAATATCAGGTCGTTCTGAATGAAGAGGGAAGGTGGGATCTCTCCTCCTCAACTATGAAAGACAGCTTCAATACAGGTTCGGGCATTATATATAAAGGTTGGCTCTGTATTCAGGAATATAACAACACCGGCATTACAGGTCGGCCTGGTGATTCAGAAGTACTCAGCGAAATAGATAAACTGACTTCAGGCAAAACCGTATGGCTGAATATCAACGAGAGAGAAGAATTTTCATTCATTCCCTCTCAGCTTGGATTGAATCATGGCTCTACATATCTGCTGACATATTATGCCGGCATTCAGAACGCCGCAGACGCAGGCACTGTATCAATCACTAACAACTTTGAAATTTACGGCACTATCGGCGTGGGTACAGGAAATTATAGTATCAATGGAATCAAGGTAAGCGTTTCAAGTGTTGTTCAGGGAAACATTCACTACAACGTTCATAAGGATTCTTGGTATTATTCACAGTACCCCAACGAGGAAGACGGCGTATCGATTCATAATCCAAACGATTATTCAAATGGAGCTATTTACTGGGTTATCCGCGCTGACGGCGATATAAATCAGGGATTCAGAATCAAAGACGTTGTTCATAATAGCGGCAGTGAAGATGAATGGGTGCGCGACGATTCTATTGCCGGAATCTATAAGGGAAGCAAAGACCTTGATTTCACAAACACTTTCCATTCATACAGCGAAATGCTTGAAAATGTAGGCGGCGGTAAGGCTCTTGAAAAAATAAGCGGTAACGACATCAACACCGGCTATGACGGTAACTATCCCAAATGGATAAAAATGATTTTTGATATATGCCCTGACATTATGTCAGGGCAAGTCTGTTTTTGTTGGTAAGCGGTTTGTCTATCAGCTTATAATAGACGTGTATCACACGAGGTCGGTCTTTGTGACCTTTGTTGTTCTCATCGACTGTTGCATATTCGATCAGGTCAAGGCACATCTCACGGGTAAGCTCTGTCGCTCCTGCATAGCGTTTCAGGCGGCTGATGAACTCCGCAACATCTTCCTCGTCCTGCATTTCTGCTTCGGAACGGGCTGTCATTTCATCGTACTCAGCTTTCAGAGCTTTCTTTTCAGCCTGATACTTGTCAAGCATATCAAATGCCATATCAGGCTCGATTCTGCCTGCGACCTTATCTTCATACACGCTCTGAATGAGCTTGTCAAGCTCTGCAAGGCGGCTGCTGACGGTTTTCATACGCTTGGTATCGGAAATGTTCTGAACGTCAATAAACGCTCTTTTTCGTCTGAGAAACTCTGCTGTTGCAGTCTTTTCGTCTTTGGCAAGTTCACACATCTCCTGTATATCCGCCAGAATGATTCCCTCAATAAGCTCACGATTGATGTAATGCGTTGAGCAATAGTTCTTGCCAAAGCGGTTGTGGTATCCGCAGATATATCCGCCGCCCCCTGTGCTTGCTTTCCGCATTTTCCAGCCGCAGCCGTCACAGAAAAGCAATCCCGACAAAGGACTAAGTTCTCCCTTTTTGTCACGCTTTCCTCTGCTGACAGACTTTTCGATCTCCCTGACCTTATCCCAAAGTTCCTTTGAAATTATCGCTTCATGGTTGTTTTCAATGACAGCCCATTCCGATTCATCACGGTCGATGCGCTGATGATTTTTGTAACTCACAGTCGTTGTTCGGAGCTGAGCGAGCGTCCCAATATATATCGGATTTTTCAGGATATTTTCGAGATTTCTGCTGCTCCACAGATGTGAGTGGTTGTAGGGATTCGGCTTGCCGATACGCTTGTAATAGTAGTCGAACGGTGTCAGCACACCTTCTTCATTCAGCATCGTTGCGATCTGTAAAGGCTTGACTCCCGATGCTCTCATTTCAAAGATTCGGCGGACGATACCTGCGGCATACGGATCAATAATTGGAGTACGCATTTCATCATCGCTCTTAACATAACCGTATGGGCAATAGGGAGTCATCATCTTGCCTGCCTTTGCATTGGCGGCGATAACAGCCCTGACCTTCTTGGAAGTGTTGGCTGCGTGCCATTCGTTGAATACATTTCGGATAGGCATCATATCCATATCGGCACTGTCAGAGTTGAGCGTATCAATGCCGTCGTTCAGTGCGATGAAACGGATATTGTACATCGGAAAAATGTAGTCCGTATACTGACCTACCTGGATGTAATTGCGTCCGAATCGAGACAGGTCTTTGCAGATGATAAGATTGATCCTGCCGTTCTTGGCATCGTCAAGCATTCTCTGCACACCCGGTCTGTCGAAGGACGTTCCGCTGATGCCGTCATCGACGTACTCATCATAGATCGTCCAGCCCTGTTCACGGACATAGTTTGTGAGAATTCTTCTCTGGTTTTCTATGGAAAGGGATTCACCTGCACGCTCATCATCTTTTGAAAGTCTCAGGTATATCCCCACGATATAATCAGTCTGCTTTGCTAACATTACTACTCCTTTCCTCCAAAGCAGCCTAATTCAACATTGCTATAAGTATAGCGCGCAATGCCGAAAAAAGCAAGTACCTTTCGGAAATATTTTCAGGTCGTCTGAGGTCTGCGGTGCAAAGCCATTATTTCGGAAAACGCTCTTTCAAAAGCGTTGCGGTAAAGCACTTCATTGAGGTCTTTATCTCCGCAGTAGTGACGCACAACGACACACCTCTGTTTACCGATCAGGTACTCATGCGTTTCGGTCTTGCAATCCTTGAACTTCTCGTTAAGTTCAAAAGCCAATGCTGCCTTATCTTTCTCTACGGCAGTATTATTGTTATTCATAGCTGTATCTCCTTAGCTTCTCTTTGTCTATGCTTTTGGTGTTAGTCGCGAAGTGGATACCTGAGCGATTTTTCAAACTCAAAAATCACGCCATATCGCAAGAATTTATATCTCTAATTCTCGAAAAATATCCGCTTTGCGACTAACACCATGCTTTTAGAGCGAGGGGATTGCTTTCTCTATCTGCCCCTCTTTGTATTGTGTGTTTTTATAGCTGTGCGGAACAGCAGGAGCCGTCCCGTTTACAGCTATCGTTTTGTTGTCGGTTTATATCTTAAACCTCATAGGGGTTAGACTTCTCATCAAAGAACGAAGTCTGTCCGTCGGCAACATCATCGTCTGAGTTATCGCACGACTTGTTGTCGGCATCAGCAGAACTATCGTCAGCCAGCTCTCCGATCTGCTCATAGGTCATTCCGCTTGCGGTCAGCTTTTCAAACAGACCGTGTTCAGCGGTCACAGCATCGAGAAGTGCCTGCCCCTCAGCACCGCCGTAAAGCTGTGAGAGCTTATCGTAGGTGTAGAGTTTGCT
>CANQVK010000048.1 GCA_947627275.1 uncultured Ruminococcus sp.
TGGTGGGGACTACAGGGCTCGAACCTGTGACCCTCTGCTTGTAAGGCAGATGCTCTCCCAGCTGAGCTAAACCCCCACTGTGCCGTTATCGTCATTCTTACCGCTGACGACTTAATTATTATATCACAATCCTTTTAATTTGTCAACCCCTTTTTGAAAATTTTTTCAAAAAAATTTATTTGATGCGTTTGTAGCCTTTTGCGCATATCCAAGAAGTCTCGCTCTTAAGTAGGGTCTCGGTATCGGCGAAACCTGATTCCGTTAAAAGAGTGCGAAGTTCAGCCGGAGTAGGGTTAAACAGATCGTATTTCCTTATATTATTTATAGCATCGTCGGACAGTTCGGCAGCGCCGTGAATGTCCGCCACTATCATAAAAACGCCGTTTTCCGCAAGCACACGCCGAATCTCTCGGAGCGTCTCAGTATTTCTGCCCCAGAAATAAAAGCTCTCGATCGTATAAATAACGTCAAAGCTATTGTCCGGAAAAGGGAGCGCTTCTGCGGACGCCTTTACAACGTTCATTTTTCCCATGTTTATGTCCCGTATATTCCTTTGACGGCTTAATTCTACGGAAACCTCGGAATAGTCAACGCCCGTCAATTTGCCTGACGAAATACGCGCAGACATTTTTTTAAGAGCGTCACCGCCGCCGCAGCCGATGTCGAGAACACGTTCCGAACCGCTCAGTTCAAGCGTATTCAAAGCCCAATCGGTAACGCCGCTGTGGGATTCACCCATTCGTCTGAGCATCTCTTCTCCTGCTTTTCCATGCGGTTTTGCAGGATTCCCAAGCTCGGTAACGGACAATTCATTCTTTTCTGTACTCATTTTTACCTTCCTTAAAAAGCAATTTTAGCTTTGCACATCATTTACATTTATAGTATATGCTTAAATTTCTGATTATGTGATTTTTTCCACTATTCACAACCTCAGTGGGGAACTCTGTCCCCCACACCCCCTGCCAAAGGGGTGACCCCTTTGGAATCTCTGTCGTCGTAAATTATCCTGCATAAAGTCTGCCATATAAATCCGAATCCATATGTTCATTGCTTTATGCAGGATAATTTATGATATAGGCTCAAAAAAGTTACCTCTCTGACAAGAAATGAAGAAAACAATATCCCTCTAAGTTGTGGATAGTGATTGGCTATCCGTCATTCTGTAAACGCAGTTTCATATATTACGTCATAATTTGAATTGAAATCGACTATAAGCGCGTCGCCGCTGGCTGTATATTCGCCGTAGTAAGTACCCTCGGCAGGAATTTGAAGCTGCTGTCTGTCATAACCGAGCAGGAAGGGCGCTCTCAGCGACAAGGCATACAGTTCACCTGTTGACATATTTGTTGAAACTCCGGGAAGTACGCTTGCGGAAAGCTTCGGCAGCAGCGTTGGATTAACGGATTTCAGCTTGTTCATTACAAGTTCCATGACCCGCCTTTGCCGTTCGGTACGCTCAAAATCGGCATTTCCTATGTATCTGATACGGGCGTAGGAAAGCGCCTGCTTGCCGTTGAGATGAAGATCGCCGCCGCTTTTAAGCATATCGTCCAAAACGCCGTCACCCATAATTTCGTTGACCTCCGCCTGAAGGATCGTATTGATCTCCTGTGCTTCTGCGTCTGAAATGTCAACATCAATGCCGCCGACAGCATCTACAATATTTGCAAAGGAAACGAAATTGACAGAAACGTAGTCGTCAATGGCAATACCGAAATTATGCTCGATAGTGTCCATCAGCAGTTCGGGACCGCCGTATGAATACGAGGCGTTCAGCTTGTCCCAGCCATAATCGGGTATCTCCACATAGCAGTCACGCATGAACGAGATAAGGCTGACCTTATCGGTCTTGCTGTTCAGCGAGGCGAGCATCATGGTGTCCGACCTTCCTCGTTCGTCGGAGGTGCGTCCGTCCGTACCTATAAGGAGTATATTTGTTACATAGCTGCGTGAAAGCGCATCGCTCCGGCGGCTGCGTCCTGCCGTATCGACATGTTCAATTTTTTTGATAAGGCTCATGGCGGTGCAGGAGTAAACGCCGAAAAGCAGCAGAAAAATTATGAGCAAAGTCGTTAAAAGCCTGCCTATCAGAGACTTTCTTCTCGGTTTTCTGCGGCTTTTTTTCGGCTGAGCTTTTTTCCTGCCGCCGCCTGACGGACGTCTTTGCGGTTCATTGGGATATGGATACGGCGGAGGCGGCTGATTCGGGTAAGGCTGCCCCTGATAAGGCTCACGGTAATACGGATCGCCGTAATACCGTTCACCGCCGTATCCGCCGTTATAATACTGATTATCCTGATATTGCTGATTAGGTCTTTGCGGTTGAGGTCTTGACTGAGTACCTTGCTGAGGTCTTTGAGACTGAGGTCTTGACTGAGTACCTTGCTGAGGTCTTTGAGACTGCTGCGGAGCTTGTCTTTGAAGCGGTCTTACAGGCTGAGAGTTATGCTGCGGTGAAGAAGCCGATCTGATATTCTCCCTCTGCTCAGCATGATAGTGTCCGTAAGGACTTCCCGAACTCGGCGGAATATATATGGTATTTGTATTTTGATTGTCTGAATTATTTCTGTCCGACATAATTGTTAGATCTCCTTACTTTGGATATATGCTCGCCGTTATTGCAAACCTTATTTTCAGGATTATTTACAATAGCGGTTTATTTTCGAGTTTTACTGCCTGCCGCAAAGCAGGTTATCAGTGTGCATATAAGGTTATAAAGCGCCATAGCGGTAGCCGACATGTAGATATAATTCGATTCAAACGCCTTTGAAAGTATTAGCAGCATTGCAAGTCCGAATCCCAGCAGAATGGAAGCCGTCTGGAAGATCAAGGCTATTATCGCAGAAGTATGAACGCTTTTTATGCCAAGTATAAGCTGTGCCATTGAACTGAATTTGCCCGTACATGCCATAGAAGCGCTTATACGAACCGTTTTTCTCGTTTCGGCATCGAAGTCCTCGTGCAGCTTTTTCGGCAGTACCTTTACCATATTCTTTGGAATTTTATATACTGCGGCTACCTTATCGGCTGTAACAAAGCAGTCGGTGGATTTAACGATAATACATACCTTTTTTCTGATAAGCCGTTCGATCCACTTTTTCACATTTCTGTCCGATATAATATCCACTACGAACATAGCCGCTAAATTTCCCGATATAGAAAGATATATCGGCTCATGACCCTTTGAATATTCCGCTTCACGGGATTTCGTGGGCAGACCCTCGATATTGTGGGATTCCATAAGCTCACGGCTGCCGAGAAGCACACGTCTGTTGCTTATCCAGCCGCACAGACCCATTCCGTCCTCGTAGGAGAAATTCTCTATAGGATAAAGGAGAGCCTCCTTGCCGTCGATAACGTCTGTGAAAAGCTGCTGCATAAGGCTGCCGCCGCGGTACGTCAGACTTGCGGCGTCAAGAAACGCTTCGTCAAGCTTGGTGTTGGAGAAAACCTTTATTCCGCCGAGACGTACCGTTCCTTCGGGGAAAAGGTCGTCTGCCGAAGCGAGAACGGAGTTTGCGTCGTAAAGGTCGTCAACGCTCTGATAGCCGAGCAGAATGCCGTTGTTTTTCAAAGTCTCCTTTGATATTTTTTCAAGCGGGATATTCGCCGCAAACGGCAGCGCAATGCACGAACATGCGCATATAAGCATTGAAAAAACAGACATTCCGAAAATAAAAGCCTCCATGGAAAGCAGCGTTCCCATGCGGATAAACGTCAGGCAGACCGAGGTCACAAGCGACACGCCCAAGCACAAGGGGGCAGCTTTTCGGCAAAAGCTGTCCGTAATGTCCGCAGAGTACGTATATCGCAGGAAATCCGTGAGAAAATCGGTCGGTCTCATAGCGGCAAGTATCGGGAAATCCCCCAATGTGCCGTGAGTAAGACGCTCCGCACGTTCCTCGTCCTTTACATAGACGACAGCGTGGCGGCCAAAGCTTTGCGATGCGAATCTGAAGTTGCGCCTTGCTCTTTTGAGTATCAGCAGCTTGCCTATCGCATTGGTGAGCAGGGCTAAAATTCCCACAGGCATATAAATATGTATCAGTTCTTGCCTTGCCATATCAGTCCGCAGAAACGCCGTAAGAAGCGATATAAAGCAGGCGGCTGCCGTTATAGCCGTCATTGAATCGCTGTCCGCCTTTAGCTTCGCAAGATTCTTAAAGCCCTTTGCAATAACGGGAGCTGAATAAAAAAGAGAAAGAAGCCCCAGCAGGACATGCGCTATAAGATAGGTGTGAATATGCGTTATGCTCAGAAAGCTTGCGATAGGGAAATCAAAACGGCTGCATATGGTGATATACAGACTTAAAAATGCAGCCATTGCAAGGACTGCCACCCTTGTTTTGAGTATGCCTGTAAGCTCGTAGATGTCGCGTCCCACGTCCTGAACGTCGCCGTAGTAGTTGAAGTCCACGATACGCTTTGTACGCTTGTCCTTCATTTTTCGGCGTGCGTATTCATCTGCATTTTCGGGAATTTGTACCTTTATGGTTTCCGCAGAACTTCCCCTCACGCCGTCGTCGTTTCTGCCCTTAGGAGCAGTTTCGATTTTGCGTGTAGCCTCCAGCGCCTCGGGGGACGGTACAATATCGGTTATATATTTTCGGTTTTCCGGCGCTTCGGCCTCGATGATTATTTCGTCTCTGCTGCGTTTTTTCTTTTTTACCTCGGGAGGGATATACATGTACTCACCCGACGGCGTTTCCTTTGAGTAAGTCTTTTTTGTTTTTTCCTTGGCGAACCATTTTTTCTTCCGCTTTTTTTTCTCCGCTTCTCTTGCCCTTGTCGATTCCGACATAGGACGTATCTTCGGCGAACCGTCCGTTATTTTTGCCTCGGGACACATATCCGCCGGATGAGCGGAGCGTACCTCTTTTATGCCGTCCTCGCCTGCAACGGCTGCCGTTTTTCTTGAAAGCTCGGCGGGACGTATTTCGTTAGCCGGTATGCCTTTTATTTCATCGCTGTCAAAAAGCTCGTTTTTCTCGTGAGAAACGGCTTTAGGTATCTCAGCGGCAATTTTCACAGGGTCGGGAAGGGTGGAATTTATTATCTTCTGTGCGTCCACCCTGCCTACATGAGCGGTGGAACTGTCGTTGGGGTCTGTTTTGTATTCGTCTAAAATGTCCTCTAAGGACAGCTTTGTATCTGCCACTTTACTTCACCTTAGTTTACCTTTCTCCGCTGCCGTAGAATTTCGTACATAAATATTCCCGCAGCCACGGAAGCGTTAAGGGAATTTATTTTGCCCATCATGGGAAGCCGTATCATAAAATCGCATTTTTCTCTGATGAGACGGCTTATCCCGAAGCCCTCCGAGCCTATCACAAGACCGCAGCTGCCCGTGAGATCGGTCTCGCTGTAATCGCTGCCTGACGCGTCTGTACCGTATATCCAGACGCCGTTTTCTTTAAGCCTGTCTATGGCGGCTGCAAGGTTAGAAACTCTTGCTACGGGAACATAGCTTGCTGCGCCTGCGGAGGTTTTAAAAACCGTTGCGTTAAGTCCTGCGCTTCTTCGTTTTGGAATGATAACGCCGTCTGCGCCCGAGGTTTCGGCGGTACGGATCACTGCACCGAGATTGTGCGGATCTTCGATTTCATCGCATATTATAATGAACGGCTTTGTGCCTTTTTTTTCGGAAACTGCAAGAATGTCCTCAACCGAAACATATTCTCCGCACGCTCCCACGGCGGCAACTCCCTGATGAGAAGCTCCGCCTGAAAGCTTGCTGAGCTTTTCGTCCCTGACATCCTTTACCGGAATCCCCTTTTCCTTGGCAAGTCTGCGGATAACGCTGAGACTTCCGCCGTTTCCGTCTATGTATATCGTATCGAGATTTGCCCCCGATTTAAGCGCCTCTATGACGGGATTGCGTCCGCATATCACATCGGAGACGGCATCGTTCGTTTTGTCTTTTATGTTTTTATCCATTTTGTTCTCCTTTTGAGGTTTACACATATATGTATTAATTATACCATTTCCACCAGAAAAATACAAGAGCTAAATTACAGATTTCACTTAAATTTCAAAAGAAAATTATGGGAAAATATAGTCTGACGTTGGCTTATTGTATTATCCCATTAATTTAAGTAATTTTTTCTTTCTTAGGGAACGCCCTCTCTTGCAGGGCGTTCCCTCTTTTCAAACAGTCCTGCGGACTGTTTGAAAATTCACCCTTTGCGGAGCGCTTAAACGCTATGCAGGGCTTCGAGTCTCGCCTG
>CANQVK010000049.1 GCA_947627275.1 uncultured Ruminococcus sp.
ATGATGACGAATTATCAGCAGGAAAAGGATACTTTGCAGGCAGAACTTGAGGAAATTCTGAAACGCTCTGAAACGATAAAACAGGACGAGGCAGATGTTGATGAATATATCCGCCGTCTGAAGTCTTATGCAGGTGCTGAGAAACTCACAAGGCAGATGTGTTTAGACCTGATTGAATACGCTACGGTGGACAGATATGTTGACAGGCACTCTCCTCGTGAGATCCACATCTATTACAAGCTGATCGACAAACCGCTGAAAAACAAAATCAATGCCCTTGCATAAGTAAGGGCAGACACCAAAAACAAGCCGAAAAACAGCCAATTTTCATATTGGCGTTTAATTTGAAGTAAATCAAGTCCATAATTAACTGTTATTCCCTTTTCATACAGTGTTCGGACTGATTGAACTCTGTCCTCAGCGCCTACTCTTGCGGATTCGGAATAATAGTGTATATCAAGCACATCAAGCAGACGAGTGCCGGTGGTTTCCTCAGCCTGCTTCATTCTGTCGAGGTAATAGTCGATATACCAGTGATAACCGCCCTGTGATTTGATAGTTTCCCATTCGTCGCTGTTGTCATCGTCAGCAAGGTGGTCATAAGCGGTGTAGCCGTAAAGTGAAGGTCCGAAAACCTCGGCGTTAGGGTCAAGCTTTTTGACAGCAGCAGCTGTTTCAATTGAAATGTCGCTTAATTCCTGTACTCCGACACGATTAAGGCGCATGCGGCTATGGGTGGACGCCCATAAAGCGGGTTCGTTATCAAGGCTGTATCCCTGTATACCTGTTGCCGATTTTGAGTCGCCGAGCTTTCCGATGATGTAGTTTACATATTCGTCCATATATACCTTGCCGTCGGTCAGATCGGGTTCTTCGTCAAAGGGTGCATTTTTTGTATACACGACTTGATTCCAGCGGTCGGAAGGAGCTTTTTCTTCCTCTGACACAGGACCGTCTTTATCGGCGGCGACATATCCTGCAAGCTGGAGCGTTGTCAGCTTATAGTCAATATCGTTCTTTTGGCTCATATCCGAAAGCACCTGAACGCAGTCTGCCGGTCTGTCTGATGAGGAAAGGTTGTTATCTGAGCTGTGTTTCCAGTCTGAGCCTGCATTGGAAGCGTTATTCTCCCAGTTATAAGCGGTCATTCTGTTTCCGCCCTGACGAATGGAGTTCACATTGAGATCTTTCAGATATTTTTCGTTGCCGTACTGGTTGACGCCGTAAATATACGGACTGATTTCCTTTGTCTCACCGCTGAGATCCACCGAAACATTCATATCATATGAATTTCCTTCTGCGCTTGTGCCTGTGAAAGGGACACTTGCAGCAGCTATCATTGCAGCGATAGCGGCGGTGAGAAACCTTCTTGTTTTCATAATTAACATACTCCCTTCGATTTGCTGAGATGCAGAGAATTGTTTGTCCCGTCCATATTCTGCAATCTCATTATGTTATCAGTATATCATAAAAAGCTTGAAAAATCCTTAATAGACCTGTCGGAATTTTACAAAAATTTTTTTAATGGACTTTTTATACATTTTGTTATTTCTAATCTTTGATGTCTGTTGGAGTGCAATGTTAAGATTGATTATTTCTGAAATGAATATCAAGCTCTATTGTAATTATAAAATGTTTATTCTTGTAGTCGGCACGGATATTTCCATTGTGAACAGCAGTAATTTCCTTTGCAATGGAGAGTCCGAGTCCATATCCTTCTTTTTTTCCCGAATGAGATTTATCGCAGCGATAAAAGCGATCGAACAGATATGGCAGACTTTCCTGTGAAAATTCGGAACACGGATTCTGACAGCAAAGCGTAATAATACCTTTTTCAGAATGCAGACTTAACTGTATCTGTGAATTATCATCTGAATATTTAAGAGCATTTTCCAGAAGTATACCTGTAAGCTCGTCGATTTTTTCTGCATTTCCGAAATAATCAATATTTTCCTGTATATCAGATACAATGCTTTTATGTTCTTCAAAAGCAAGGGTCTCAAAATAAAGGGCTGCATTTCGTACAATATTGCTTATATTGAAAAGTTTAGATTCCTTTGTAGTTTTTTCATAGTCCGAAAGTTTTGAAAGACTCAGCATTTCATTTACAAGTAAGCTCATCTTTTTTGACTGTGCCTGAATGCAGCCGATATGCCTGTCAGAGCCGTTTTTCTTCTCCATGAGTTCAGTAGTAGCCATAATGACGGTAATGGGAGTTTTCAATTCGTGACCGGCATTTGAGATGAACTGTTTTTGCTTTTCATAGCCCTCACGAATCGGTTTTATTGCTTTTCCTGATATTAAATATATCAATATCAACAGAAAAATAAAGATGATGCCTCCCGACATAATAGAGATCACCAGAAGCTGGCGGCTGTTCTTTCTTGAATGTAAGTTGTATATAAAAGTATGTATTATGTATGCTCCCGACTCCGCAGTAATATGGCTGTAGGAAAAGCCGTTCAGTTTAAAATTATTTCCAGCGCCGACCAGTGCGTCCGTCTTGTTGAAAGGTAATTTTTCGGTCAGATTACCGCTGTTTATTTCAATAACATTTCCCTCTTGATCTTCTATGCAGTAAAAACAGCTGAAATTGTTCAGTATCTGTGGTGCGCCTGAAGGGTAAATGTCATTGAAGTTACGATTTAAAGTCTTAAAATTTCGTGAAGCTAAAGGAGAAACATTTTCCTTATAATGAATATCTAAGCTGTCGATATTCAACGTAACATTTTCGCTTTCCTGCTTGTTTGACGTACTTGAATGCGCCCACCATACCGCTGAAACAAGGAATCTATCCCTTGACGCATTTGACACATCTGCTTTTATCGGCTGACCATTGCATTTGAAATCAGAGTTATCTGTAAAATTAATGCTTATATCCGTATTGCCCTGATTGAATTTATACTCCTTGTGTACATACAGTGAGTTTCCTTGTTCATCTATCATATCAAAATAAATACCGCCGCCTGCACAGTACCATTCGGCAGAAGTGTCGGTACATGAAATGTTTCCGTGAAGCGTGATGCTTTCAATAAGTTGAGGATCGCGTAAAATAATATGGTCGCCTGAATCGGTTATTTCAGTATCCTGTAAAGCGATATTTTCAGTATCTATATCTGATAAACCGGCATTTGCTGTCTGTACTACCATATCCGATGCCGTTTTAAGTTCTTTTTGTCCAAGGAGCATCATCAGAAGATTAAGGATAAGCAGCATAGCGGCTATGACAAAAAAAGAAATTAAAGAGGAAAGAATACAGAATTTTTTCCGAAGATGTCTGATCTCAATCTCCATTTTTTTGCTCCTTTATGGTATAGCCTTTTCCCCATACGGTTTTTATCTGAATCTTAGATTCGATAGCGCTTAGTTTTTTTCGCAGAAATGAAATGTACACTTCAATAGAATTATACTCTACATCGGTTTCATATCCCCATATCTTTACTGTAAGCGATTCCTTGGAAACTGTTTTTCCCTGATTCAGAATCAGGATTTCAAGAATATCGAATTCCTTTTTTGTCAGTTTGATTTTCTGTTCATTTCTGCACATTTCACAAGTTTCCTTGTAAAGAACAACGTCTGAGAACCTCAGACAGTCATCTATCATAATTTTATCGCGCCGTCTGGACAAAGCTCTTATCCTTGCGAGCAGTTCCTTTGTATTGAAAGGCTTTGTCAGATAGTCGTCCGCACCTTTATCAAGACCGTTGATTTTATCATCTATTTCGGACTTTGCTGTCAGCATCAGTACCGGAGTTGTCATTTTATTCCTGCGGATCTCTGAAAGCACCTGTATTCCGTCCATACCGGGCAACATAATGTCAAGAATTATAACGTCATAAATCCCAGATAACGCGTTGTCTAAACCGCTTACACCGTCATATGCGGCATCTGCATAGTAACCCTCCAACTCGAGCGTTTCCGACAATATCATCGAAAGGTCATGCTCATCTTCAACTATTAGTATCCTCACAGTATCACATCCTGTTACAATAATATTAGTCGGGTAAATCCCTCACAGCCAGCGAGGGTTTACACGCACTTGTTACTTAAGCTATA